>NZ_MAGP01000130.1 GCF_002926165.1 Micromonospora chalcea
GGCGTCGAGCGGCCGGTCCGGGGGGCGCGGAGCGCCGGTGGGCGGGGGCGGGCCGGCCCGCAGCGCACCGCTGTCGGCGGGGCCGCTGTGGGCGACCGGGGCCGGGCGGGCGACCGGCGCCGCGTCCGGGCCGGGGATGCGCACCGGGCTCAGCGCGTCGGCGCGGGGCGCGGACTCGGGGCCGGTCGGGCTCCCCGGGTCGACGAAGCTGGTGAGGACCGTCGGGCCGAGGCTGACCGGACCCGAGCGGTCCCAGCCCGCCCGGGGCGGCTCCGCCGGCGTGGTCGCGGGGGACTCCGCCCGCTTCAATTCGTCGGACCGGTCCCGCTGCGGCGGCTCCGGGCGGGGGCGCGGCGGTGGCTCGGGTCGGTCCGCCGCGCCCACGGGGCCGGACCGCTCGGCGCCGTCGCGCGGCGCGGGCCGGCCGGAGCGGGCGGCCGTGCCGGAAGGGCCGGACCGGCCGGACTCGCCGGAGCGCTCCGGCAGGTCGGCGGAGTCGGACGGACCGCCCGGCGGTGGCGCCCGGTCACCCTCGGCGGGCGGCGCCCACTCGCTGCGCTTCGCCGCCCGGCTCCAGGCGCGGGCGGCGGCGGCCGGCGGCATCAGGTCCGGGTACACGACGCCCGCCGCCGCAGCCGCCGGCTCGTCACCGGCGCCCGGGGGACGTCCCCGAGCGTCGCCCTCGCGCCCGGCGGCCGGCCGATCGGACGGTACGGCGGACCGGCCAGCGGACCCGCCGGCCGCCGTCGCGTCGGCGTCCGACACCGCGGCCACGCCGAGCAGGCGGGCGGTCTCGTGGTGGCCGAGCCGGGCGCGCGGGTCTCGCCGCAGCAGCCCGGCCAGCACCGGCGTCAGCGGGCCGGCGTGCGGCGCCGGGTCGGGCGGCCGGGTGGCGAGCGCGGCGAGCGTGGCCATGGCGGTGCTGCGGGCGTACGGCGAGCGGCCCTCCACGGCGGCGTGCAGCGTGGCGCCGAGCGACCACATGTCCGCCTCGACGCTGGACACGCCCTCGGCGGCCCGCTCCGGCGCCACGTACTGGGGGGAGCCGAGGACCAGGCCGGGGCGGGTCATGGCGCCGTCGCCGCCCTGGAACACGGCCAGCCCGAAGTCGGTGAGCAGCACCCGGCCGTCCCGGGCGAGCAGCACGTTCGCGGGTTTCACGTCCCGGTGCAGCACCCCGGCGTCGTGCGCGGCGCGCAGCCCGGCGAGCACCGCCAGCCCGATCTCGGCGGCCCGCCCGGGCGGCAGCGGCCCGTCGGTCTCGATGATCTCCTGGAGGGAGCGGGACGGGACGTACTCCATGACCAGCCAGGGGTCGCCCTCGACCCGGACCACGTCGTAGACGCGGACCACGTTGGGATGGTTGAGCCGCGCGGACGTCCGCGCTTCGCGCAGCGTACGGGCGCGCAGCTCGTCCCGCTCGTTCTCGGCGAGCCAGTTCGGCGGCACGACCTGCTTCACCGCGACCTCGCGATGCAGCTCCTCGTCGCGCGCCCGCCAGACCTGGCCCATCCCGCCGCGACCGACCAGGTCGAGCAGGCGGTACCGTCCGGCGATCACTACGTCCCGCACCGCACTCCTCACCGCTGGTCAGTGGTCCACAATAGCCAACGGATCGGACGGTACCTATCGCACGGCGAGACGTCATGCCCTAACTGGCCGTACCGGCGAGCAGATTCCCTTCCGGAATGGTGATCGCGGAACGATCCCGGGCCAGCAGGGCGGTGGCTCGGCGGGCCTGGAACCCGTCGTGGTCGCGGCGTGCGGCGGCGTAGCTGCCCGCGGTGCGGGCGGCGATCGCGGACCAGGCGTACCGCTGCGTGACCATGGTCCGGGCCCGGCGCGCCACCCGGCGGGCGAACACCTCGTCGGCGAGCAGCCGGTCCACGGCGCCGGCCAGCGCGTCCGGGTCGCCGTGCGGGAACGTCACCCCGGTCACCCCCGGCTCGACGATCTCGGCCAGCCCGCCGGTACGCGCCACCGCCAGCGGCGCGCCGGCGGCCGCCGCCTCCAGCGCGATCATGCCGAACGGCTCGTAGAGGCTGGGGATCACGGTGGCGTCGGTGGCGGCGAGCACCGCGGGCAGCTGGGTGGAGTCCATGAAGCCGGCGAACCGGACCGTGTCGCCCAGCCGCAGCCGACGTGCCTGGTCGACGAGCTCGTCCTTGTACGGCCCGTCCCCGGCGATCACCACGCGCAGGCCGGGGTGCCGGTCGGCCAGGCGCGGCACCGCGTGCACCAGGTGCTGCACGCCCTTCTCGTAGACCAGGCGGCCGGCGTACCCGACCAGCGGCCCGTCCGCGGCGAAGCGGGCCCGGGCGGAGGCGACCGCCTGCGGCCGGGCCCGCCAGGCCCGGTAGGCGACGCCGTTGGCGACCACGTCGATGCGCCCGGACGGTACGCCGAACAGCCGGGCCACCTGCTCGCGCATGTACCCGGAGCAGGCGATCACCCGCCCGGAGGCGTTGCTCAGCCAGTGCTCGACGCCGTGGATGGTGCGGTTCATCTCCTCCGGCAGCCAGCCCTGGTGCCGCCCGGCCTCGGTGGCGTGGATGGTGGTCACCAGCGGCACGTCCAGGTGTTCGGCAAGCGTGACGGCGGTGTGCGCGACGAGCCAGTCGTGGGCGTGGATCACGTCGTAGGCGCCGGCGGAGGCGGCGCGCAGCGCGGCCCGCGTCAGCGTGTGGTTGAACGCCATGGTCCAGGCCAGCAGCGAGCCGGTGGCGAGCGGGAACCGGACCGGATCCTCGGCGGCGCGGACAACGCGCACGCCCTCGGCGTACTCCTCCAGCGGGGCGCCCTCGGCGTGGCGGGTGACGACTGTGACCTCGTGCCCGGCGGCGGCCAGCGCGACGGACAGCGCGTGGACGTGGCGGCCGAGGCCACCGACGAGCACCGGCGGGTACTCCCAGGAGAGCAGCAGCACCCGCAGGCGCCGGGCGGGCTGGATGTCGATCACTTCGGCGTCAGCTGACACGCGGCCCCCTTTGAGTTGTGGCGTCCCCACCCCGGCGGCGGCGTCGCCGCGGTGTCCGGTGGGGTCGGCACCCATCCTGCCGAGGGGTCGATAACCGGCGGCGACGCGCCGGTTGCCGGTCTGTAACGCGTTACCGGCGTGTCCGCCGCGCGCGCAGCAGCTCGGCCACCGACCACGCCTGGAACGGGCAGCCGGTGGCCGCGTGCGGGGCGTCGCCGTCGGCGGTCTCGCTCACCGAGCCCAGGCCGTCCTCGGCGAGGTGGCCCTCCAGCCCCACCAGCAGGTCGTCGGTGGGCAGCCCAGCCCGGCGGTACGCGTCCAGCAGCGGACCGGTCAGCCACGGCCAGACAGTGCCCTGGTGGTAGGCGGAGTCCCGCTCGGCCGGCCCGCCCCGGTGCCGGCCGGTCCAGCCGGGGGAGCCCGGGGCGAGGCTGCGCGGGCCGAGCGGGGTGAACAGCGCCTCGGTGATCCGGCGCAGCGTGGCCTCGTCCGGCTCCAGCGGCGCGTACGGCAGCGACCAGGCCAGCAGCTGGTTGGGGCGCAGCAGGTCGTCGTCGTGGTGCGTGGCACCGCCCAGCGGGTACGCCGGCGCCGGGGCGTCCACCACGTCGTACAGCCAGCCGGCCGGGGCGGGGAACCGCTCCCGGAACGCGGCGGCGGCCCGCCGGTGCAGCGCGTGCAGCGCCGAGGCGTCGCGTCCGGCCAGCTCGGTCAGCTCGGCGAGCCCGGCCAGCCCGTTGATCCACAGCGCGTTCACCTCGACCGGCTTGCCGGTACGCGGGGTCACCGGTACCCCGTACACCCGGGCGTCCATCCAGGTGAGCGCCACGTCCGGCGGGCCGCCCTGGGTCAGCAGCCCGTCGGCCGGGTCGACGCCGATGCCGTACCGGGTGCCCGCCACGTGCGCCTCGACCACGCCGTGCAGCGCGGGCAGCAGCTCGTCGCCGAGGTCGGTGTCGCCGGTGACGGTGACGTGCCGGCTGACCGCGTGCAGGAACCACAGCGTGCCGTCGACGGTGTTGTGCTCGACCCGGCCGGTGTCGGCGGTGTTCGCCAGCATCCCCTCGGACAGCGTCGCCGCGTACGCCCGCAGCAGGTCCCGGCCCTCGTCGGCCCGGTTCGTGCACAGGAACAGGCCCTCGTAGGAGATCATCGTGTCGCGCGACCAGGCCCCGAACCACGGGTAGCCGGCGACCACGTCCGGGCCGGTGGCGGTGCGTACCACGAACGCGTCGGCGGCGAGCGCGAGCGTCGCCTCGACCGCGTCGCCGGGCTTCGCCGCCGCCGTCACGGCCCGGTTGCGCCGCCGGGTCGACTCGACCACCGCTGTCGCCGGGGGCGGCTCCTCGGCCAGGTCGCCCGCCCAGGCCAGCACCGACACCGTCGCGCCGGGCTCGTCCAGCGCGCCGGTGAACCGGCCCGCGTACCAGAGGTCCTCGTCCGGGTGCAGGCCGCGCTCGGCCTCGGTCCGGTGGCGTACCCCGTGCCACCACTGGCCCTCCGGGGTCCAGTCCGGCCCGGCGAGCCGGTACGCGCCGTCGATCACCGCGCCGCCGGCCGCCGCCTCCAGCCGGGGCGCCGGACCGTCGGCGCGCCGCTCGCCGTGCGCGTCGCGCCACGTGCAGGCCGCCGCGAGGTCGAGCCGCACCGGGCCGCCGGAGATCAACCGGTGTACGACGGCGACGCACGAGCGGCCGTACGTCATGGCGATCTCCCGTTCGATCACCACGTCGCCGACGCGCCACCGCCAGCGCGGCACCCCGTCGGTGAGGTCGAAGCGCTCCAGCAGCTCGAAGCCGACCGGGTCGACCACGCCGGAGGACCACTCGTGCGCGCCGAGGCGGACCTGCCGCCCCGACGGCAGCGTCACCGCCGGGTCGAGGCTCGCCAGTCCCACCTTTCGGGACGCGGGCGTGTCGCCGGCCACCACGAGCAGCCCGTGATACCGGCGGGTACGCAGCCCGGCGACGGTGCCCATGGCGTATCCGCCGAGCCCGTCGGTGACCAGCCATTCCCGCGTGGCGGCGGCGGACAGCTCACCGCAGACGCGCGGCCCGAAACGGATGTCGATCAACTTTCCTCCACCGGCAGCGAGGTGTGACATGCCACGGCGACAATGGCCGCTGTGGAGAAGTACCCCGGCGGCGTCGAAGATGTGCCAGTGATCACCGACCGGTCGACCTCCGCGTCCCCCGACCCCGAGCGGCACCGGCTCGCCCAGGCCGACGCCGGGGAGCAGGACTGGCGCGCATGGGGCCCCTATCTGTCCGAGCGGGCGTGGGGCACGGTACGTGAGGACTACAGCGAGCACGGCACGGCCTGGGACTACTTCCCCCACGATCACGCGCGGTCCCGAGCCTACCGGTGGAACGAGGACGGCATGGCGGGCGTCTGCGACGACCGGCAGACGTTCTGCTTCGCCCTGGCGCTGTGGAACGGGCGCGACCCGATCCTCAAGGAGCGGATGTTCGGCCTCGGCGGCGACGGCGGCAACCACGGCGAGGACGCCAAGGACTACTGGTGGTACCTCGACAGCACCCCCACGCACTCCTTCATGCGCTGGCGCTACCACTACCCGCAGGCCGCCTTCCCGTACGACGAGCTGGTCGCGGTGAACGCGCTGCGCGGCCGGGACGACACCGAGTACGAGCTGGTCGACACCGGCATCTTCGACGACGACAGGTACTGGGCGGTCACCGTCGACTACGCCAAGGCGTCCCCGACCGACATGTGCGTGGTGATCACCGTGGCGAACCGGGCCGACACCGACGAGACGCTGCACGTGCTGCCCACGCTCTGGTTCCGCAACACCTGGGCGTGGGGGCTGCCCGGCGCCGACCGGGTGCCGAAGCTGGTCGGCACGGGTTCCCGGCTCGTCGGTGAGCACTGGGTGCTCGGGCAGCTGCTGCTGGAAGGCGACGGCGACCCGGTGCCGCTGCTGTGCGACAACGACACGAACGCCGAGCGGCTGTGGGGGCTGCCGGGGCGGTCCGCGTACCCCAAGGACGGCATCAACGACCACGTGGTCAACGGCGCCGCCACCGTCAACCCGGAGCGCACCGGCACCAAGGGCGCGCTGCACTACGTGCTCGACGTGCCGGCCGGCGAGCAGCGGCAGATCCGGCTGCGGCGGACCCGCACCGCGCCGCCCCCGGCCGCCGCGCCGCCCGCCCCGGCCGACCTCGGTGACGGGTTCGACGCCGTGCTCTGGGCGCGCCGGGCCGAGGCGAACCGCTTCTTCGACAGCGTGATCCCGGCCGCCGCCACCGCCGACGAGGCGCTGGTCGCCCGCCAGGCCATCGCCGGGCTGATGTGGGGCAAGCAGTTCTACCACTTCGACGTCGAGCGCTGGCTCACCGGCGACCCCGGCTCCACGCCGCCCGCCGGCCGCCGGCACGGGCGCAACAGCGCCTGGTGGCACATGAACAGCTTCGACGTGATCTCCATGCCGGACCCGTGGGAATATCCCTGGTACGCCGCGTGGGACCTGGCCTTCCACTGCGTCACCATCGCCCGGGTCGATCCGGGCTTCGCCAAGGAACAGGTCCTCCTGCTGCTGCGCGAGTGGTACCTGCACCCCAACGGGCAGATCCCGGCGTACGAGTGGGCGTTCGGGGACGTGAACCCGCCGGTGCACGCCTGGGCGGCGCTGAAGGTCTTCGAGATCGACGGCTCCCGCGACCACGAGTTCCTCGCCCGGGTCATGCACAAGCTGCTGCTCAACTTCACCTGGTGGGTCAACCGCAAGGACACCGGCGGCAACAACGTCTTCGAGGGCGGCTTCCTCGGGCTGGACAACGTCGGCCCGTTCGACCGGTCGGCCGCGCTGCCGGTCGCCGGGGTGCTGGAGCAGTCCGACGGCACCGGCTGGATGGCCATGTACGCGCTCAACCTGCTCGACATGGCGATCGTGCTGGCCGAGCACGACCGCGCGTACACCGACACCGCCACCAAGTTCTTCGAGCACTTCGCGTACATCGCCGCGGCGGCGTACCACCAGGGGCTCTGGGACGCCGAGGACGCGTTCTTCTACGACGTGCTGCGCCTGGCCGACGGCACGAAGGTGCCGCTGAAGGTCCGCTCGGTGGTCGGGCTGCTGCCGCTCGCAGCCGTCACCCGGCTCACCGCCCGCACCATGCGCCGCCTGCCCGAGCTGGGCGCGCGGCTGCGCTGGTTCCTCACCAACCGCCCGGAGTACGCCGAGGTGATCGGCGGCCGCCGGATCGGCCCCGACGGCCGGCAGCAGCGGCTGCTGTCGATGGTCGCCCCGGACCAGGTGGTGCGGCTGCTGGCCCGGATGCTCGACACCGACGAGTTCCTCTCCGAGTACGGGCTGCGTACGCTGTCCCGAGCCCACCTGGACAAGCCGTTCACCGTCACGCTCGGCGGGCAGGAGTTCAGCGTCGGCTACGAGCCGGCCGAGTCGACCAGCGGCCTGTTCGGCGGCAACTCCAACTGGCGCGGCCCGATCTGGATGCCGACGAACTTCCTGCTGATCAGCGCGCTGCGCGACTACGCCGCGTTCTTCGGCGACGACCTGCAGGTCGAGTACCCGACCCGCTCCGGGGTCAAGCGGACGCTCGACGAGATCGCCGACGACCTGTCCGCGCGGCTGATCTCGCTGTTCACCCGCGACGGGTGGGGACGGCGGCCGATCTACGGCGCCGCGCAGCTGTTCCAGACCCACCCGGACTGGCGCGACCTGATCTGCTTCCCGGAGTACTTCCACGGCGACAACGGCGCCGGGCTGGGCGCCTGGCACCAGACCGGGTGGACCGCGCTGGTCGCCGACCTGATTCTTACGCTGCGCCGCTGATCGTGTGTGCGGGGGCGCGACGGGAGAGCCCGCCGCGCCCCGCACGGTCACGCCAGCGGCAGGAACGCCAGCCGGGCGTGGTACTCGCCGGCCACCGTCACGGTGTCGCTGCCGACCCACAGGCCCCGGTCGGTGGCGTACAGCTCGCCGGTGCCCACCCCGCGGTCCTTCGTCGGGTTCCACGGCAGCGCCTTGCCGGTGACCGGGTGGATCGCCCCGATGCCCGGCCGGGACACCGCGCCCGGACCGGCCGAGTTGCGGCCCTGCGGGTTGTCCAGCCAGCGCTGGTGGCCTCCGACGTAGACGGCCGCGCCGGTCACCGCCACCGACAGCAGCGTGTCGCCGCCGGTGTAGTTGGCCCAGGTGGGCTGCTTGCCGCCGGTGGCCGCACCGAACTCGAAACGCGCCGCGGTGTCGCAGAGCGTGGCCGGGAACGGGCCGCCGGTGGTGACCACCGCGAACCAGGTGCCGTCCGGCGAGATGTCGACGCCGCGCATGTAGACCGGCATCGTCCGCGCGCACTGCGGCTGGTAGCGGTCGGTGGCCCAGCCGGAGAGCGTGGCGCCCGACGCGCTCAGGTCGGCGACGGCGATCTGGTGCCGCGCCACGCCCGCGACGCTGCTGAAGCCGCCGACGAACACCAGCCGCCGGCCGTCGGCGGAGACGTCCAGCGCCTCGATCTTCACCGGCGCGGTGGCGCCGGAGGTGGTCGTGCGCGGACCGGCCAGGTTCAGGTTGACCGACGGATCGGCGGCTCCGGTGGTGGCGTTCACCGCCGCCGGGGGGCGCCGGGTCACCCCGCCGACGGTCTGGAACGCGCCGCCGACGATCAGCCGGTTGCCGACCAGGCGCATGTCGTTGACCTGGTTGTTCAGCGCCGGCGTGGTGAAACTGGCGACCCGCGCGCCGGTGGCCGCGTCGATCCGGGCCAGCCGGGACGCCGCGGTGCCGTTGACTGTGGTGAACGCGCCGCCGATGTAGAGCGAGCGGCCGTCCGGCGCGGCGGCGAGAGCCTTCACCGCGCCGTTCACCTGCGGCCGGAACGTGGTGTCGATCCGGCCGGTGGTCGCGTCGAGCGCCACCAGGCGGGGCATCGCCAGCTGGGCCGACTGCCCGGCGTTGCGCACCTTGGTGAACGTGCCGGCGACGTACACGCGGTTGCCGATCTGGAGGATGCGGTGCACGGTGCCGTCCAGCGCGTGCGGCGTCCAGTCGACCGGGTTCGTGCCGACGACTGTGGTGTGTGCGGCGTTGACGGCGAGCGCCGGGTATCCCGGCAGCGCCGCGCCCGCGACGGCGAGCGCCGCGGCCACGGCGACGGCCGCGCCCCGTCTGCGCCCGGGTGGATGATCGGGTGAGATCGTCATGGCCGAAGCATGTCGCCCGACCAGGGATCGCGCAGTCGGGTAGCCGCCGGTAACCGCCCGCCGACCGGATAATCCGCGTGGTCCGTCCGGCGACCGGGCAGTACGGTGTGCGAGGTCCGTGAGGGAGGGAGCCCCATGCCGCCGCGCCGGGATGCCGCCGTGCTGGTCTTCGACGCCGACGACACGCTCTGGGAGAACAACGTCCTGTTCGAGCGGGTGATCGACGACTTCCTCACCTGGCTCGACCATCCCACGCTGGACCGGGCCCGCATCCGCGCGGTGCTCGACGACATCGAGCGGGCCAACGCCGTCGCGCACGGCTACGGCAGCAAGGTCTTCCTGCGCAGCCTCGGCGAGTGCCTGGAGAAGCTGCGCGAGCGTCCGGCCACCGACCGGGAACGCGCCGAGATCGATCAGCTCGCGGCGGCTCTGATCGGGCACCAGGTCGAGCTGATGCCGGGGGTGGCCGAGACGCTCGACGACCTGGCCGGCCGGCACGAGCTGCTGCTGCTCACCAAGGGCGAGCGCGAGGAGCAGCAGCGCAAGCTGGACGCCTGCGGGCTGCTGCACCACTTCCGCGCCGCGCACATCGTGCCGGAGAAGGACGCCGACACGTACCGCTGGCTGGCCCGCGAGCACGCCTTCGACCCGGCCGCCGCCTGGATGATCGGCAACTCCCCGCGCTCGGACATCCTGCCCGCCCGGGCCGCCGGGATGAACGCGGTCTTCATCCCGAACGAGAACACCTGGATCCTGGAGCACGACGAGCTGGACCCGTCCGACTCCCAGGTGATCCGGCTGGCGGCGTTTCCCGACCTGGTCCAGCACTTCTAGGCGGCCGGTAACGTCCGGGAGGTGCCACTCACCTTCCCGTCGCACCTGGCGCCGGTGCTGCCGCTGAAGCTGTGGCGGCCCCGCTGGTTCGACGGGGTGGCGCTGTGCGCCGGTGCGGTGGCGCCGGACGCCGCGTACCTGTTCACCGGCACGCCGCTGGCGCTCGGCATGCGTACACACACGCTCGGCGGGCTGCTCTGGTGGGGGCTGCCGGTCGCGCTCGCGTACGCCTGGGTGGCGCGCCGCGTGGTCGCCGGCGTCGTCGCGCACCTGCCGGGACGGCGGTTCTTCGGCTGGGCCTGGTACGCGACGCTGGCCGGGGTGCGGCATCCCTGGCAGGTGTCGGTCTGCTCGGCGCTCATCGGCGCGTTCAGTCACGTCGCGTGGGACCGGGTCAGCCACAGCGAGCGCCTGCCCCGGCTGTTCGGCGTCACCGACTTCCACGCCCTGGCCGGCGTGTACTGGTACCAGTTCGTGGACGTGACGGCCGGGCTCGGCGGCGGGCTGCTGGTGGTCGTCCTGGCCGTGGGGGAGGCCCGCCGGGGACAGCCGGCCCGGGGCGTCGCGCCGCCGCTGCCGGCGGCGAACCCGGCCGTGTTCTGGCGGGTGGCGCTGGCGGTCACCGGGCTCGGCGCGCTGCTGCTGCCCGCGCTGCCGGCGGCGGACGTCGCCGCCCCGGCCGGCGTACGGGCGCTGCACGTGGCCGCGCTGGCGCTCGTCGCCAGGGCCGCCGCGGCCCGGAGCGTCCCGCCTAGGCAGGCCGGTCGCAGTCCGCGTCTCGAAGTCGAACAGCGCGAAACCGGCTGACCCCGTTACGCCGACATGCCGCAATTCCGCATAGACATCAATCACAGGCGCGGCCACCGGTCATCGCTTGTCCGGCCTGCGCGTACGCGCCTAACCTGAGCCGGCGTCCACGCCTCGTCGGGGTGAGACGGGGGCGCACCGGAGTCCGGTGGTAAGAGCACCGTGGAGCTGAGTGCGGGCATACCGGCTCGCCGCGCGGAGCCCGGCGAACGGCGTCGTGCCACGCCTGCCGTGTTCCCGCGGCGCAGACCGCTACCCAACCGGACGGCCGGGGTCAGGGCCGGGGAGTTGCGGACCCGGTCCTGACCCGTCCGGCCCCGGAAACAGGCGCCGGAATCGGGTGGGACGCCTCTGGTGCGCGGGCCGGTCACGGAGCGACACTGAGTCATGACTCCTCAGCGCGTACCGCTGCTCGCCGGCCTGGTCGCGCTGCTCGCGGCGGCCTGCACGGCGACCGGCCACGACGGCGCGTCCACGGCGCCCACCCCGACGGCCGCGGCGGCCCCCGCGGCGACCGCGACGGAGGCCACGCCCACCCCGCCCGTGCCGACCGAAGCGGCCTCGACGGGCGGCTCGTGGCGTGTCACCTGGGACTGGGCCGTGCCCGGCCAGCCGGCCCGGGTCGCCCACCGGGTCCGGGTGCCGGTCACGCCGCCGCCGGGGGAGCCGCTGCCGGTCCTGGTGGCGGTGGACGTCGGCGACCATCCGGCGGAGGGCTTCAGCCGGATCACCTTCGCGTTCCGCGGGCCCACCCCGTCCTACCAGGTCGCCTACGTGCCGCGGGTGGTGACCGAGGGCCGGGGCGCGCCGGTCGCGCTGCCCGGTACCGCGTACCTGTCGGTGCGGTTCGAGCCGGCCCAGGCGCACGACGCGCGCGGCGGCGGAACGGCGGACCTGCCGCCGGCGGCGATCCGCTTCCCGACGCTGCGTGGATGGGCGGTGGCCGGCGACTTCGAGGGGCACCTCAGTTTCGGGCTCGGCCTGCTGCCGCCGGACGGCGGCCGCCTGCCGGTGCGGCTGGGGGAGTCCACCCGCCCGGACGGTACGCACGTCGTGGCCGTGGACGTGCGCCGCAGCTGACGCCGGCGTCAGCGGTCGATGATGTTGTTGTTCTCGTCGATGCCGTGGGTGCGCCAGTAGACGTCCCACTCGTCGTCGACGTGCTGCGGCACCTTGCCCTCCGGGTAGCGCACATACGGCGGGGACGGCTCTTCCCCGTCCGGCACGCAGGAACTGCCGCCCTGCGGGCCGACCGCGATCACCGGGTACTCGTCGCTGCCGCAGATGCTCTGCCGCAGGGAACAACCGGTGGTCGCCATCAGCCCGGCCAGTCCGAGCACGGCAAGAACGATCATGATTCGAGTTCGCACGGGGAGAATTGTCGTCGCCCCGGGCGGGCCTGCCATCGGTACGCGTACTCAATTCCAGGGTGCGGCCCGGGCTCAGGTCAGCTCGCCCCGCACGATCGCCACCGCCACCCGGCAGAACTCGTCCATGTCGGGCTGGAAGCCGGCCGCGATGTCCGGGTGCAGGCCGGAGCGGGTCTCGTCGAGCAGGCGGCGGCACACGTCCTCCACCGGCTCGCCCGCGTAGCCGGAGCGGACCCGGTCCGCGGCGGCCTGCAGGGCCGAGGTCAGCTGATCCTCCAGCGGGCCACGCAGCTTCTGCTGCACAGGGTCAAGCCCGCTCGGGTCGAGCGTGACATGTGGCTCCGACATCGGCGCTCCCTTCGTCGGCGTCCGCGGTACCCCACCGCGAACGTCGGTCAAACCATCGTCGGTACGGCCGACACCCGGACCAAATACGAGAACTCCTCCGCCGGCTCCTCGACGTACGACAGCCGGCGGATCTGCCGGTCGTCGGACCAGAGCGCGACGTCGACCAGCACCCCGAGGTGGGCGAGACCGATGTTGGCGACCCGCTTCTTGTCCTGGAGCACCGCGCACACGCCGCCGAGCAGGGTGCTGGCGTCGGAGGTGCGGTGCCCGGGCGGGCACCGCAGGGTGAGGTCCACCTCCACCGGGCCGGTGAGCGGGGTCCACCCGGTGCGCTGGGCCGCCGTGCAGGCGGCCTGGAGCAGGGTACGGACTCTCGTCGCCTGCCGGTGCCCGGCGGCGAAGATGGACAGGGCCTCGGTCTTGACCGGGGGCAGGCCGCTCACCTCGAACGTCAGGGCGAGAGCGCGGGTGTCCTGCACGACGGCACCTCCTCGGGGCGAATCCTGCCCAACCGGGGAACGAGCGGACGGCACTTTCCCGACAGAACCAACCGATCGGGCGGGCAGTGGGGGACGGCCGGAGGCGTATCGACGTCGACGGCGACGCGCCGGCTACGGAGCCAGCCCCACGCTAATGCACGACCGCTGACGCTCGGTAGCCTCGCCGTTTCACGACGTGGGACGGCGTGTCGGCCGCGCCCCGTCGTCGCGCTGCCGACGGTGCGCGCCGTCACCGTCACATGTCCGTGATGTTTCGCTCCGTCGCAGGTCGGGCACGTTCAGCCGCACGACACGCCCGGGGCGTTCGGTGATCGGACCGAGAACCCCGCCGTCTCGCCGTGCGCCGGGGCACGGGTCACTCCCCGGTTCTTCGCCGAAGAGAGGGGGAGGGTGATGACGACAGTCCCCGACACGGCCGCACGACGGCCGGCCGGACGCGCGGTGGCGGCAGCCGCCGCGCTCGCGTTGGTGGCCCCGCTGGCAGCCTGCGGATCCGGCGGCGACGGCGGCGTCCCCACGATCAACCTGTACTACCCGCCGGAGCAGAACCTGCAGAAGGTCGTCGACACCTGCAACGCGGCGGCGCAGGGCCGGTACCGCATCGACTACCGGGTGCTGCCGCGCGAGGCCGACGAGCAGCGGGTGCAGATGGTGCGGCGGCTCGCCGCGCAGGACAGCGGGATGGACGTGCTCGGCCTGGACGTCACGTGGACCCAGGAGTTCGCCAGCGCGAAGTGGATCCGGGAGTGGACCGGCGAGGACAAGGCCGAGGCGGAGCGGGGCACGCTGGCCGGCCCGCTGGACACCGCCCGGTACGAGGACAAGCTGTACGCCGCGCCCAAGAACACGAACGTGCAGCTGCTGTGGTACCGGTCGGACCTGGTGTCGCAGCCGCCGAAGACCTGGGACGAGATGATCTCCGCCGCCCAGCAGCTCAAGGAGCAGGGCAAGCCGTACCAGGTGCTCACCATGGGCGCCCAGTACGAGGGCCTGGTGGTCCTCTACAACACGCTCGCCGAAAGCGCCGGCGGCAAGATCCTCAGTGACGACGGCAAGAAGGCGGAGATGGACGCCGGCGCGGTACGCGCGCTCGACCAGCTCAAGAAGTTCGCCACGTCCGGAGTGACGTCGCCGTCGTTCAGCAACGCGCTGGAGGACCCGGTGCGGCTGGAGTTCCAGTCCGGCAAGGGCGCGTTCCAGGTGAACTGGCCGTTCGTCTATCCGGCGCTCCAGGAGGCCAACCCGGAGCTGGCGAAGAACGTGAAGTGGGCCCGGGTGCCGGGCATCGACCCGGGCACCCCCAGCAAGGTCACCATCGGCGGGGTCAACCTGGCGGTCAGCAGCTACTCGAAGCACCCGGAGGAGGCGTTCGAGGTGGCCCGCTGCCTGCGCAACGCCGAGAACCAGAAGTTCTCCGCCGTCAACGACGGCGTGCCGCCCACCATCGAGGCCGTCTACGACGACCCGGAGATGACCGAGGCGTACCCGATGAAGGAGACCATCCTGGAGGAGCTGAAGGAGCCGGCGGTGCGACCGCTGACCCCGGCGTACCAGAGCATCTCCACGGTGATGTCGGCGATCCTGTCGCCGCCGTCGGCGATCCGGCCCGAGCAGACCGCCGACGAGCTGCGCAAGGCGATCTCCGACGCGCTGGAGTCCAAGGGGGTTCTGCCATGAGCGTGAACGCCACTCCGGCCGGCGCGCAGGCCGCCGCCGAGGCCGAGTCCGAGCAGTCCGGCGGCCGGCACGCCGCAGTGCCGCAGCAGCGGTCGCGGCGCGGCTCCCGCGCCCCGCTGAGCGAGAACAAGCGGGCCGAACGGCGGCTCGGCTGGCTGCTGTGCGCACCGGCCGCGCTGGTCATGGTGCTGGTCACCGCGTACCCGATCCTGTACTCCGTCTGGCTGTCGCTGCAACGCTTCGACCTGCGCTTCCCCGACGAGCGGCAGTTCGTCGGGCTGGAGAACTACGTCACCGTGCTCACCAACGACTTCTGGTGGACCGCGTTCGGGGTGACCGCCCTGATCACCGTGGTCACCGTCGCGGTCGAGCTGGTGCTCGGCATGGGCCTGGCGCTGATCATGCACCGGACGCTCGTCGGCCGGGGGATCGTCCGCACCGCCGCGCTGATCCCGTACGGCATCGTCACTGTGGTCGCGGCGTTCTCCTGGCGGTACGCCTGGACGCCCGGCACCGGCTACCTGGCGAACCTGTTCGACGGCAGCGCCCCGCTCACCGAGCGGGCCAGCTCGCTGGCGATCATCATGCTGGCGGAGATCTGGAAGACCACCCCGTTCATGGCGCTGCTGCTGATGGCCGGGCTGGCGCTGGTGCCGGAGGACCTGCTCAAGGCGGCCTCCACCGACGGCGCGACGGCGTGGCAGCGGTTCACCAAGGTGATGCTGCCGGTGATGAAGCCGGCCATCCTGGTCGCGCTGCTGTTCCGCACGCTCGACGCGTTCCGGGTCTTCGACAACATCTTCGTGCTCACCAACGGCGGCAACGAGACGTCGTCGGTGTCGATGCTCGCCTACAACAACCTGATCCGGGGCCTGAACCTCGGCATCGGCTCCACGATGTCGGTGCTGATCTTCATCACCGTGGCGATCATCGCCTTCGTGTTCGTGAAGCTGTTCGGCACCGCTGCCCCGGGCAGCGACGATGGGGAGAGGCGCTGACATGGCAGTGGAATCCACCACGCGGGCGAAGGTGCGCTGGGGCCTGCTGGACGTCGTGGTCGTCGTCTTCGCGCTGGTCCCCGTGCTCTGGATCGCCTCGCTGTCGTTCAAGACCCCGGCCACGCTCACCGACGGCAAGTTCTGGCCGCGCGAGTGGACGCTGGACAACTACCGGACCATCTTCGACACCGACCAGTTCGTTCGGGCCCTGATCAACTCCATCGGCATCGCGCTGATCGCCACCACCATCGCGGTGGTGCTCGGGGCGATGGCCGCGTACGCGATCTCCCGCCTGGACTTCCCCGGCAAGAAGCTGCTGGTCGGCGTCTCGCTGCTGATCGCGATGTTCCCGCAGGTGTCGCTGGTGTCGCCGCTGTTCGAGATCGAGCGGCAGCTCGGCCTGTTCGACACCTGGCCGGGCCTGATCCTGCCCTACATCACGTTCGCGCTCCCGCTTGCCATCTACACGCTGTCGGCCTTCTTCAAGCAGATCCCGTGGGACCTGGAGAAGGCGGCGAAGATGGACGGCGCCACCCAGGCCCAGGCGTTCCGGCGGGTGATCGCGCCGCTGGCCGCGCCGGGCGTGTTCACCACCGCCATCCTGGTCTTCATCTTCTGCTGGAACGACTTCCTGTTCGCGATCACGCTCACCTCGACCGAGCGGTCCCGCACGGTCCCGGTGGCGCTGCAGTTCTTCACCGGCGAGTCGCAGTTCGAGGACCCCACCGGGGCGATCTGCGCCGCCGCTGTGGTGATCACCGTGCCGATCATCCTGTTCGTGCTCTTCTTCCAGCGCCGCATCGTCTCCGGTCTGACCTCCGGCGCAGTCAAGGGATAGGTGGTAGCAATGGCCGACATCGTGCTGGACAAGGTGAGCAAGCGGTTCCCGGACGGGACCACCGCCGTACAGGACGTCGACCTGGAGATCGCCGACGGCGAGTTCGTGATCCTGGTCGGTCCGTCCGGCTGCGGGAAGTCCACCACGCTCAACATGATCGCCGGGCTGGAGGACATCAGCTCCGGTGAGCTGCGCATCGGCGGCGAGCGGGTCAACGACAAGGCGCCCCGCGACCGCGACATCGCCATGGTCTTCCAGTCGTACGCGCTCTACCCGAACATGACCGTTCGGGAGAACATGGCGTTCCCGCTGCGGCTGGCGAAGCTGGACAAGGAGACCATCAACCAGAAGGTCGACGAGGCGGCGAAGGTGCTGGAGCTGACCGCGCTGCTGGACCGCAAGCCGGCCAACCTCTCCGGCGGCCAGCGGCAGCGGGTGGCGATGGGCCGGGCGATCGTCCGCCAGCCCAAGGCGTTCCTGATGGACGAGCCGCTGTCGAACCTGGACGCCAAGCTGCGGGTGCAGATGCGCACCGTGGTGTCGCGGCTGCAGAAGCAACTCGGCACCACCACCGTCTACGTCACCCACGACCAGACCGAGGCGATGACGCTCGGCGACCGGGTGGTCATCATGCGCGGCGGCGCGGTGCAGCAGGTCGGCCCGCCGCAGGAGCTGTACGACCACCCGCGCAACCTCTTCGTCGCCGGGTTCATCGGCTCGCCTTCGATGAACTTCGTGCACGCCGCGGTGGAGGACGGGAAGCTGCGGACCGCGCTCGGAGACGTGCCGATCGGCGAGCGGGTCCGCCGCGAGCTGGAGGCCGGTGACGCGCCCCGCGAGCTGATCCTCGGCATCCGGCCGGAGCACTTCGAGGACGCCGCGTTGATCGACGACGAGACCCGCCGCCGGGGCATGGAGTTCGAGGCGCCGGTGGACATCGTCGAGTCGATGGGTTCGGACAAGTACGTCTACTTCACCGTCGAGGGGGAGCGGGCGACCGCCGCCGAACTGGAGGAGCTGGCCGCCGACGCGGGCGCGGCGGACTTCGCGGGCGGCGGCTCGAACCTGGTCACCCGCCTGTCGGCGGAGTCCCCGGTACGCGAGGGCGAGTCGCGCCGGGTGTGGTTCAACCTGGAGAAGATCCACCTGTTCGACCCGGGCAGCGGCCGTAACCTGACGCTGCACGAGGGCCGTTCGGCCGGCGCTCTGGCCGACTGACCCCGGACGCGCGAAGGGCCGGTGGCACGCGGTGCCGCCGGCCCTTCGGCCTTGTCCGGCCAGCTCACCCTCCCTCCGTAGTCGGCCATCGGCGTGAGTGGAACGCCACGGGTGTCTCGGCGCGGTTTTGACACCCATGGCGTTCCACGGAGCACGGGCGCGGCGACCCGATGCGCCGATGGCTGCAGAGCAAAGGGGATGCTCGGCAGCAGAGGAGAATGAGGTAAGGCAACGGCGGGAGCCGTCGCTCACCAGGAGTGACGCAGCTCCAGGCCGAGGAAGCGGGCGTAACCCGTCAGCGCGGCGTCCACCCGGGCGCGCAGCGCGGCGTCGAACGGCACGAGCTGGTGCGCTGTCACTGTCACCGCCCGCGCGCCGATCGTCCGCGTCCAGGTGCCGACCACGCGCCCGCCGCGCACCACGGTCGACCGGAACATCCCGTTGTTGCCGGGGACCACCGCTGCGGCATGCGCCGGGTCGAGCATCAGCGACCGGTCCTTGAAGCCGAGCAGGTATTCGTCGAAGCCGGGCAGCGTGTGCACGTCGTCGACGGGCGCGCGGGGCGTGTCGAGCAGCGCGGCGTCGACGACCGCCGGCTCGCCGTCGACCTCGACCGGGGCGAGCGCGTCACCGGCCAGCGTGATCGCCCGGGTCGCGTCGGTGACGGTGAGGCCGGTCCACCGGGCCAGCTCGTGCCGGGTCACCGGGCCGTGGCCGCGCACATAGCGGTGCGCCAGCAACGACAGCGCCTCGTCGCGCTCCGGACGGCGCGGATCGGGCGCCCAGTCGTCGAGCAGCACGAACGTCTGTTCGTTGCCGACGTGCGGGGCGATGCAGGTGACGCCGCGCTGGCTGGCGTACCAGAGCAGGTGATAGCCGCGTTGACCATCCGTGTCCAGCCCGGCGGCGCGCAGCGCGGCCAGGCACTCGGCGCGGGTGAGCCGGCCGCCGTGGGCCAGCGCCGCACCCAGCACGTCACCGGCCCGTTCACCGTCGGCGACCGTCAGCCCGAGCTGCCGCCACCGCGCGGCGATGCCGGCCAGCGTCCGCACCCCGGTCAGGTCCAGCAGCCACCGCGCGTCCCGCGCCGGCACCAGGTGCACGGTGCCGCGCATCGGCCAGGTGCGCAGGGCCTCGCGCCGCTCCAGCGCCGCGCGGACGTCGTTCTGGGTGGCGCCGGGAAGGCGTACGCCGAGCGACCACAACCCGCTCGCGGCGTCCTGGGCCTGCATGGCGCCGAACCACTCGACCACGTCGGCGACGCCCTCGGGACGGGCCGTCGGGTGCGGGCGCAGCAGCAGGCCGGTCATCCGTAGCGCGAGCGCCTCGGCGCGGCTGAGGCGAACGGTCACGGGCGTCAGCGTAGGCCCGGGGTCCGACAGCCCCTGATCGCGCTGCGCCGGCCGCGCTGCCGACGAAGCGCGATCCCCCGTTCAGGTTCCCGGCGCGGGGGCAGCCGACTTGGCTGGCGCCGGTCCGACCAGGATCCTCGCTGAGCTGGGCCGGGAAAGCGTTTTCGCGCGGAACTTGCGCAAATCTTGAGCCTCGGTCAGTCGAGCCGCCGGTGCATGACGAGCAGGTCGACGTACCCCCGGGTGGGGTGCCGGAAGCCCTCCGGCACCCGGCCGATCACCGCGAAGCCCAGCGACCGCCACAGCGCGACCGCCCGGGTGTTGGTGGCCACCACCGCGTTGAACTGCATGGCCCGGTAGCCGTCGGCCCGGGCCGCGGCGAGCACGTGCCCGGCCAGTGCCCGCCCGACGCCGTGCCCGGCGGCGGCCGGGGCGACCATGAACGAGGCGTTCGCCACGTGGTCGCCGGGGCCGCCCTGGTTGGGCGCGAGCTTCGCCGAGCCGAGCACCGCGCCGTCCGGCGCCACCGCGACCACCGTCCGCGCCGGTGGGCCCGGCATCCAGAGCCGCCGGGCCTGCTCCTGCGTGACGTCCGGGGGCCAGGTGTACGTCTCGCCGGCCGCGACGATCTCGCGCAGGAACGGCCAGATCAGTGGCCAGTCGGCGGGGGTGGCGGTGCGGATCTCCACCTGGCGAGCATGCCACGCCCGCCGTTTGACGCGACAAGTAACGGGTAGTCGCGGGAGTTGACCCCAAACGAGGAGGGATCGTCTGATGGATGGCCAGGTCAAGGTCGCGGTGATCTACTACAGCGCGACCGGCATCACCTACCAGATGGCGCAGTCGGCAGTCGAGGCGGCGGAGGAAGCCGGTGCCGAGGTGCGCCTGCGCAAGGTGCGTGAGCTGGCGCCCGACGAGGCGATCCGCTCCAACTCGGGCTGGCAGGCGCACCGGCTGGAGACCCAGGACGTGATGGAGGCCCAGCCGGACGACCTCTCCTGGGCCGACGTGGTGATCATGGGTTCGCCCACCCGGTACGGCATGGTCGCCGCACAGCTCAAGCAGTTCATCGACACCACCGGCCCGCTCTGGGCGGCCGGCGCGCTCGCCGACAAGGTGTACAGCGGCTTCACCTCGACCGCCACCTCGCACGGCGGCCAGGAGGCGACGCTGCTGTCGCTGTACACGATCTTCTACCACTGGGGCGGGATCGTGGTGACCCCCGGCTACACCGACCCGAGCCAGTTCGTCGCCGGCAACCCGTACGGCGCCTCGCACACCAGCAACAACGGCGAGGTGGCCCCGGACCACGTGGCCCTGACCGCCACCGCGCTGACCGCCAAGCGGGCCACGCTCATGGGCGCCGCGCTGAAGCGGGGCATGGCCGGCTGACCGGCGGATGGCGACCGGTGGCCGGACGGGGGCTCTCGAACCCGTCCGGACCACCGGTCGCCCCTCGCCCTACCCGCGATCGGCCGCTCCATGCGCGCTCAGCGCGGGCCGGTCGAGCAGATGTCCGAGCAGATCCGCCAGGACCGAGGTGCCGTCCTGGCTCAGCACCGACTCCGGGTGGAACTGCACCCCGGCGAAACCCGCCCCGCGCAGTGCGTGCACCGCGCCGTCGGCCGGGTCGCGGGACAGCTCCACCGGGCCGTACGGGCCGGTCATCCGGGCGGCGTCGGCGCGGGCGGTGAAGCTGGCGTAGAAGCCGACCCGGCGGGTCACCCCGAACACCGGCACGTCGCGCGGCAACCCCTGGTACGGCGCGTCCCGCCGGTGCAGCGGCAGACCCAGCAGCCCGGCGAGCAGCTGGTGGCCCAGGCACACCGCGAGCGTCGGCCGACCGGAGGCGAGCAGCTCAGCCAGCAGCGCCCGCAGCGCCACCATCTTCGGCGCGTCCGGGTCCCGCGGGTCGCCCGGCCCGGGGCCGACCACCACCAGGTCGTACCCGTCGAGCGGGCCCGGGTCCGGCCAGTCCCGCCGGGTCACCGCCAGCCCCAGCGCGCCGAGCTGGTGGGCGAGCATGCCGGTGAATGTGTCCTCGCCGTCGACGATCAGCGCCCGTCGGCCGGCGAGCCCGCGCAGCGCCAGCGCGCCCGGCCGGCGCTGCTCCAGCCAGAACCGGGCCAGCGGCGCGTTGCGGGCGGCCAGCGCGGCGCGTACCTCCGGGTCGTCGGCGTACCTGACGGCCGGCTCGGCGCCGGTGCCCGGCGCGTCCGGGCCGAGACCGAGCGCGGCCAGCACGCCCGCCGCCTTCGCGTGCGTCTCGGCGACCTCCCCGGCGGTCGTCGAGTGCCGCACCAGCGTGGCGCCGACCGGCACCCGCAGCGCGCCCTCGGGCGAGATCTCGGCGGTCCGGATCAGGATCGGCGCGTCCAGCGTCTGCCGGCCCTGCTCGTCGCGTCCGAGCAGCGCGAGCACGCCGGCGTAGTAGCGCCGGCCGGCGCGCTCGTGCCGGGCGATGACCCGGCAGGCGTTCTCCATCGGGCTGCCGGTCACGGTCGGGGCGAACATGGTCTCCCGCAGCACCTCCCGCACGTCCCGGGAGCAGCGCCCGGCCAGCAGGTACTCGGTGTGCGCCAGGTGCGCCATCTCCTTCAGGTACGGCCCGACCACCTGGCCGCCGTGCTCGGCGACCACGGCCATCATCTTCAGCTCCTCGTCCAGCACCATGTACAGCTCCTCCACCTCCTTCGGATCGTGCAGGAAGCGCAGCAGCTCAGCCCGGTCGACGGTCTCGCCCCGGTGCCGGAACGTGCCGCTGATCGGGTTCATCTCGACCAGACCGTCGGCGACGCTGACGTGCCGCTCCGGGCTGGCGCCGACCAGGATCCGGGCGCCGGTGTGCACCAGGAACGTCCAGTACGCGCCCCGCTCACGCAGCAGCAGCCGGCGCAGCGCGGCCAGGGCCGCGGCAAGTGGGTCGCCCTGCACCGTGGCGCGCATGGTGCGGTGGATGACGAAGTTCGCGCCCTCACCCCGGCCGATCTCGTCGGCGAGCACCCGGTCCACCATCGCCGCGTACTCGTCGTCGGCGATGTCGAAGCCGGCGTCGGTGGTGCGTACGGCGGCGTCGGGCAGCGCGCCGAGCAACTCGGCGAGGGGTATCCGCCGGTGCGCCTCGACGGTCAGGAACTCCAGCGGCATGCCGTCGTCCACGCACTCGAAGCCACGCTCGGTGACCTGCCGGAACGGCACCACTGCCAGCGTGCGCGGGCCGGCGCCGTCGTCGGGCAGCGGCAGGTCGGCGAGCCGGTCGGCGGTGCGTACCGGACCGGTGAACAGGTCGACGTGGTCGGCGCCCTCGCGGCGGACGAGCGCGAACGGGCCGGGGTCGTGGCCGGCCGCGACGGCGGCGAGCGGGTCGGACGGGCGGGTCATCGGGTCTCCTCGGTGGGCCGGTGACCGCCGACGTGGGCGACCCGGGATGCCGGGGAAGACCGGCGGCCGCCTCGTCGGGCGGCCGCGTGGGGAAGCTACGCGCGGGGGTGGGCCGCCGGGTCGGCGGGCCACCAGCAGGACAGGTGCGCGGGCATGACCGTCACTGTACGCGATCAGGCCGCCTCCGGTAAGCCGGTCGCGCCGGGTAGGTTGATCGGCGATGGACATCCTCGCTCTCGATCTGGGCACCTCCTCGGTGCGTGGGCTGGTGCTCGACGCGGACGCGGTGCCGCGTCCGGGCGCGCTGGCCCGTCGCCGGGTGCATCTGGTCACCGGGGACGACGGCACCGGGACGCTGGACGGCCCGGCCTACCTGGCGTGCCTGACGGAGTGCCTGGACGAGCTGGCCGCTGGCGGGCACCTGCGGGACGTGGACCTGGTGGCCACCTCCGCGCAGTGGCACTCGGTGCTGGCGGTGGCCGCCGACGGCACCCCGTCGGGACCGGTGCTGACCTGGCTGGACACCCGGCCGGAGGCGCTCGCCGGCGCGGTCGGCCCGGCCGACCCGGCGGACTTCCACAGGCGTACCGGCACGTGGTGGCACCGCTGCTTCTGGTCGGTGCGGCTGCCCTGGCTGCGGGAGCACGGCGCGCGGAACGCACGCTTCACCGGGCTGGCCGAGTACGTGCTCGGCGCGCTGCTCGGCGACGTGCCGATGTCCATGTCGATGGCTTCCGGCACCGGGCTGCTCGACCTGCGCCGCCTGGACTGGGACCCGGAGGCGTGCGAGCTGGCCGGCGTACGCCCGGAGCAGTTGCTGCGGCTGGCCCCGGACGGCTGGCACGGCCGGCTGAACGCGGAGCACGCGCGGCGCTGGCCGCAGCTGGCCGGGGCGCGGTGGGCGGCGCCGGTCGGCGACGGGGCGGCCGCCAACGTCGGGTCGGGTTGCGTCGACCCGACGCGTGCGGCGGTGACCGTCGGCACCTCCGCCGCGGTCCGGATGATGCAGGCCGTGCCGGCGGGCGCGGAGCCGCCGCCGCTGCCGGAGCAGCTCTGGCGGTACCGGGTGGACCACAACCACGTGGTGACCGGCGCGGCGTACTCCAGTGGCGGCAACCTGTTCGCCTGGGCCAACCGGGAGCTGCGGCTGCCCGAGGGCGCGGCGCTCGAGGCGGCGCTGCGCCGGACCACCGGCTCGGTGCGGGCCAACCCGCGGCTGGGCGGTGACCGGCCGCCGGGCACGGACCCGGCGGGCTCCGGCGAGCTGCGTGGGCTCAGCTTCGGCACCACCGCCGTGGACGTCCTCGCCGGGCTGATGGGTGGCCTGTGCCGGCTCGTCGCCGACGACCTGGTCCTGCTGGAGGGCGGCGTCGGCGAGCCGATGGAGGTGGTCCTCGGCGGCGGGGCGCTGACCGCCTCGCCGTGGTGGCGCGCGGCGTTCGCCGACGCGCTCGCCCCGCGCGAGGTGCGGTGGCAGCGCAACCCGGAGATCGGGGCGGCCGGCGCGGCGCTCGTGGCGCTGGGACGTCTGCCCGAGGCGGCGCACATCGGCGGCATCGGCCGGACGGACGAAACCGCCTCGCACGCGTGACGGTCCGCCCGAAGCGCTGACCGGCCTGCTCGTGCCGTCCGGGCGGCCGTTGACACGGACCGCCGGCCTGGTTGGATGGACTCCGCTCCCCGACGTGGTGGAGTGGAACGAGGAGGCAGGTGTGGGCGCAGGTCCCGACCCGGCTCGTGGCGCGGTCCCGCAGCCGCACCGGCGGCGCTCCGGGTTCCGGCTGCGGGACTGGCGGATGGGCACCAAGCTCGCCACCGTGCTGGTGATCCCGTCGCTGGCGTTCCTCGTCCTGGCCGGCATCCAGACGCGCGGGCTGGTCGGGCAGACCACCACGCTGAGCGCCTTCGCCGAGCAGGTGGGCATCGGCCGGCAGATCGCCGTGGCCGTCGACCGGCTCCAGCACGAGCGGGACCGTACCGCCGGGGAGCTGGCGGGGCTGCGCCGCGCCGGCACCGGCGCCGACCGGGACGCCGCGGTCGCCGCCCTGAAGCCACTGCAGGCGGCCACCGACCGCGCGGTGGCGGACCTGCGTACCGCGGCCGCGCCGCTGGCCGACGCCGACGCGGCCTGGCGGGTGTCCTACTCGGAGGCGCTGGAGGCGTACGACCAGGTCGTCAACATCCGCGCCGCGGTGGCGCCGGCGGTGCTGTCCAGCGACACCGTCCTCAGCAACTACCACCGGTCCGTCGCGGCGCTGCTGAACCTGCTGGCCGAGCCGTCGCCCGGCGGCGAGCGGCAGGAGCTGACCGAGGCGGTGCTGCGCTACGTGCAGCTGTCCCGGGTCAAGGAGTTGTCCTCGCGGATCCGCGCGGAGCTCTACGCCGCCGCCCGCTCCGGCCGGTACGAGGCCGACGACCAGGTGACGCTCAGCGACCTGCGGGCCCAGCAGCTCACCGCGCTCGGCGCGTTCCGGGTCGCGGCGACCGCCGACCAGATCCGCCGCTACGACCAGACCTCGGTCGACCCGGCCTTCGTCGCGGCCACCCGGATGGAGGAACGGACCCTGCCCGGCGGCGGCGACGCGAAGCCGGCGCTGCTCGACGCGGAGCAGTGGTGGTCGGCCAGTGAGCAGCGGCAGGAGTTGCTGCGCCAGATGGAGAGCGGGGTCGTCGACGACGCGGTACGCCGGGCCGACGACGCCAGCGCCCGGCAGCTGCGCGACACCCTGCTGGTGGCCGGTGGCATCGCCACAGTGCTGCTGGTGGCGGTGGCGATCTCGCTGCTGGTCGGCCGGTCGGTGGCCCGCGGCATGCGGCAGCTGCGCGGCCAGGCGCTGCGGATCGCGCAGGTGGATCTGCCGCTGACGCTGGAACGGCTGCGCACTGTGGACCGTCCGGTCGGTGCGATCGACGTGCCGCCCGCGGTGATCGACTCGCAGGACGAGATCGGCGAGCTGGCCGAGGCGTTCGTCGCGGTGCACCGCAGCGCCGTCGACGTGGCGGTCGAGCAGGCGATGATGCGGCGCAACGTCAACGCCATGTTCGTCAACCTGGCCCGGCGCAGCCAGGTGCTCGTCGAGCGTCAGCTGGAGCTGCTCGACGACCTCGAACGCGAGGAGAGCGATCCGGACCAGCTGGAGAATCTGTTCAAGCTCGACCACCTCGCCGCCCGCATGCGCCGCAACGACGAGAGCCTGCTGGTGCTCGCCGGCAGCGAGTCGACCCGGCGGTGGAACCGCCCGGTGGGTCTGGGCGCGGTGCTGCTGGCCGCGAGCGCGGAGATCGAGCAGTACCAGCGGGTACGCCACGAGAACCGGACGGACCTGCACGTCGTCGGGCACGCGGTGGGCGACCTGGTGCACCTGTTCGCGGAGCTGCTGGAGAACGCCACCTCCTTTTCCCGCCCGGAGACCACGGTGCGGGTCGTCGTCGAGCCGGACGGCCGGGGCGCGCTGGTGCGGGTCGTCGACGAAGGGCTGGGCATGAGCCCGGCGGCGCTGGCCGAGGCGAACTCGGTGCTGGCCGAGCCGCCGGCCGCCGACGTGTCGGCCTCGGAGCGGATGGGTCTGTTCGTGGTCAGCCACCTCGGCGCCCGCAACGGCGTACGGGTGCGGTTGCAGGCCGGCGGCGCGGGCCTGGTCGCCCTGGTGCGGATCCCGGTCGAGCTGCTGGCCGAGGCGCCCGCGCCGGAGGCGGGCCGGCCGGTGCCGGCGGGTCGGCCCGTACCGGGGGTGGACCGGAGCGTCCGCACGCCCACCGGTCCGGTAGCGGCGTCCGGGGCGCTCGCGGCGCCGACGGCCGAGCTGCCGGTGGCGGGATGGCGTCCGGCGCCCGGTCAGCCGGCGGCGCTGCCGCTGTCGCCGCTGACCGGCCGTCCGCTCGGGGACGGGCCGGAGGCGCCGACGTCCGGATCGCCGGCGCCCGCCGCGCCGGCCGGCGCCGTGCCGCGCCCCCGGCCGGGCGGGGCGGAGGACGTCCTGACCCCGGCTGTCGCCGGACCCGCCGGCGGTGGGTGGTTCAGCCGGCAGGGGCCGACGGCGTCGCCGCTGGGTGTGACGCCCGCCCCGGCGCCGACGCCGGTGACCGGAGGGACCAACGAGCGGGGACTTCCGGTACGGGTGCCGATGGCCCAGCTCGCCCCGGCCTCCGTGGCCGACCGCCCGGTGATGCGGCACGAGCCGGACCCGGAGGCGGTCGGCGGCATGCTGTCGCGCCTCTACAGCGGGGTGCGGCGCGCCGAGGCCGAGGAGACCACCGAGATGTACCTGCCGCGCGACGAAGGAGGACGACGACAGTGACGACGTTGAGCCAGGAGGCACGCGACCTGAGCTGGCTGGTGAACGCGTTCGCGGAGCGCGTTCCCGGGGTAGCGCACGCGGTGGTGGTGTCCTCCGACGGGCTCCTGGTGGCGATCTCGGCGCATCTGCCCCGGGACCACGCGGACAAGCTCGCCGCGGTGACCTCCGGCCTGATGAGCATCACCGCGGGCGCGGCCCAGATGTTCGACGGCGACGTCGTCAAGCAGACAGTGGTCGAGATGGGGCGCGGCTATTTCCTGGTGATGCAGATCCGGGACGGCTCGATCCTGGCCACGCTGGCCGGGGCGGACGCCGACATCGGCGTGGTCGGCTACGAGATGGCGCGGCTGGCCAAGCAGGCTGGCGAGATGCTCACCCCGGCGCTGCGCGCCGAGCTGCAGCAGGCGCTGCCGCGCTGATCCGCCGATGCGGGGGCCCGGCCGGCGCGCAGCCGGCCGGGCCGCCACCGCCTACAGCCCGTTGCGGCGGATCACGTCGCGGTACCAGTGGGCGCTGCGCTTGAGCACCCGCCGCTGGCTCGCGTAGTCCACGTAGACCAGGCCCCAGCGCTGCTCGTACCCCTCGGCCCACTCGAAGTTGTCCAGCAGCGACCAGACGTGGTAGCTCTCCAGCGGTACCCCGTCGCCGATGGCCCGGTGGGCGGCGGCGAAGTGGTCGCGCAGGAAGCTGACCCGCCCGGCGTCGTCGACGTTGCCGTCCGCGCCGGGCACGTCGGGGCAGGGCAGGCCGTTCTCGGTGATGGTGATCGGCACCCGGCCGTAGTCCCGGGTGACCCGGGTGAGGATGTCGTACATGCCCTCGGGGTAGATCTGCTGCCACTCCGCCTCGGAGGTGGGCCACTTGCGGACCGTGCTGCCGTCGCCGGTGACGTAGATCGGCGTGTAGTACTGCACGGCGAGCAGGTCGACCGGGCTGGAGATGATCTTCAGGTCGCCGTCGCGGACGCCGCGGACCATCCGGCTGTCCGGGCCGCGGTCGTCCAGCACGTCCTGCGGGTACGCGCCCTTGAAGATCGAGTCGAGGTAGAGGCGGTTCTCGTAGCCGTCGTGGAGCTTGGTCGCGGCGGCCGCCTCGGCGCTGTCGTCGGCGGGGTAGCAGGGGTGCAGGTTGAGGGCGGGGCCGATCCGGCCGGTGAGGCCGGAGGCGCGCAGCGCCCGCACGGCGAGGCCGTGGGCGAGCTGGAGGTGGTGGGCGACCAGGTACGCCGCGTCCTCGTCCCGGAAGCCCGGGGCGTGGTGGCCGAAGATGTAGCCGTTCTGCACCACGGTCTTCGGCTCGTTGACGGTCAGCCAGACCGGCACCTGGTCGCCGAGGGCGTGGAACACCGCGTCGGCGTACTCGGCGAAGCGCTCGGCGGTGTCCCGGTTCTCCCAGCCGCCGGCGTCCTGGAGGGCCTGGGGGAGATCCCAGTGGAACAGCGTGGCCATCGGCGCGATGTCACGCTCGTGCAGCCCGTCCACCAGGCGGCGGTAGAAGTCGAGGCCGCGCTGGTTGGGGCGGCCGGAGCCGTCGGCCTGGATGCGGGGCCAGGAGATGGAGAACCGGTAGCTGCGCAGTCCCAGGTCGCGCATCAGGTCGAGGTCCTGCGCGTACCTGTGGTAGTGGTCAGCCGCGACGTCGCCGGTGTCACCGTTGCGGATGCGCCCCGGCGTGTGGCTGAAGGTGTCCCAGACGGACTCACCCCGCCCGTCCTCCTTGGCGGCCCCCTCGATCTGGTACGCCGAGGTCGCCGCGCCCCAGCCGAAGCCGTCCGGGAAGCGCAGTCCGCGGTCCTGCTCCGGGTCGGTGGCGCGCTCGGGCGGGCTGTCGCAGCCGCCGAGCGCGACTGTCGACGCGGCGGTCGCCGTCGCGGTGGCGCCGGCGAGCCCGGTCCGGGCCGCGCCGGCCGCGGTCGCGGACAGGGCGACGCGGCGGAGCAGGCGCCGTCGGGTGAGTAACGACATGAGGTTTCTCCTCGGAGTGACGGGCCGCCCTGGGCCGGGAGCGCTCCCATCATAGCCAGGGAGCGGCCGGCCCTGATCCGGCGGTCGCGGCGAAGTGCGGCGCGGCCGGCGGGCGGCCGGAAAGTGGGTGGGCGGGGGCGTCGCTCGGGAACGCCGCTCGGGGCGGCGTGAGCGGCGAGGGGTGGGGTGGATAGCGAGAAAGGCCGTCCGGGTGGCGTGTCACGCCTGTCCCGTCGGCCTCTTTTGCCGTCGACAACGGGGGTTTAGTGTGGGGACGGGGGAGGGCAACCCCCGTCCCCACCGATGGTGCACACACGCACGAAGTGGAATTGGCGTCCGTCGTGCGCGTCGCGCGGGAGCCGGGCCACGCGAGTGGCTCTGGTTCCACCTCCCTCCGTTTGGCGGGTGGCGGCCGGTGGCGGCGTCCGGGCTGGTCCGCCGCCGGCCTCTGGGCCGACGCGCCGGGCACGGGCGTACCCGGCGATCCAGTACTTGTATCACCGTCGATGGAAGCGCTCCCATCGGCGATGCTGCGACTGTAACGCCCGTCACGGGTTTGGAAAAGCCCCTAAACGAGATCGAAACATGGAAGCGCGTATCTGCGCTGGCCGTTGTGGTGGGAGCGCTTCCATGTCACACTCTCGTCACGCCACGCGGAGCCAGTGACGCGAGCGCGGGCCGCCGAGGGCACCCGGTGACAACCGGTGCGGCGCCCCGATCCCCGGCACGGCCGGGACGACCACCTTTCCGGACGCCTCCGTCCCCCCGCGTACGCCCCGTCGACGCGTGGAGGCGCCCCGCCGGGACCCCGAGGTCCCGGCCCGGTCCGAGGAGACACCGCCCACATGAGACTTCTGGCCAGACGTCGCCGTACGGCGATGCTCGCCGCCGCCGCCCTCGTCATAGGCGGGGTGGCCCTGCCCGCGGGCGCCGCCCAGGCCGCGCCCGCCTGCGACGTGACGTATGCGTCGAGCGACTGGAACAACGGCTTCACCGCCAACGTGACCATCAAGAACCTGGGTGACGCGCTCAACAACTGGTCGCTGAAGTTCACCTTCCCGAACAGCAGCCAGCGCGTGGTCCAGGGCTGGTCGGCCCGGTGGAGCCAGTCCGGCAGCGAGGTGACCGCCACGAACGAGTCGTGGAACGGCAGCCTGCCCACCGGCGCGTCCACCAGCATCGGCTTCAACGGCAGCTTCAGCGGCAGCAACCCGAAGCCCACCGCGTTCACCCTCAACGGGGTGGCGTGCAACGGCGCGCAGACCAACCAGCCGCCGACGGTCTCGCTGAGCGTGCCGTCCGGCCCGTTCGAGGCACCGGCGGACGTCCCGCTGACCGCGACCGCCAGCGACCCCGACGGCACCATCAGCAAGGTCGAGTTCTACCGCAACGGCCTGCTGGTCAACACCGACACCACCGCGCCGTACGGCTACGACCTGCTCGACCTGCCGGCCGGCAGCTACACGGTGCAGGCCAAGGCGTACGACAACGCCGGCGCCTCGGCGGTCTCGGAGAAGTCGTTCACAGTGACCGCGGCCACCGGGCCGAAGCTGGTCGCCACCCCGTCCGCGGTCACCGTGAGCGAGGGCGGCAGCGCCACGGTCCGGTACACGCTCAGCGCGGCGCCCAGCGCCAACGTGCCGGTGACCCTCGCCGTCACCGGTGACAGCGACATCACCGTGTCGCCGACCACGCTGACGCTCACGCCGAGCAACTGGAGCACCGGCGTCACCGCCACGGTCTCCGCCGCGGAGGACGCCGACACGGTCGGCGGCACCGCCACGATCACCGCGTCGGCCACCGGCTACGCGCCGGTCTCCGTCGTGGCCACCGAGGCGGACAACGACAGCCCCGGCGGCGACAACGCCTACATCAAGAAGTTCCTCGACCAGTACGGCAAGATCAAGAACTCGGGGTACTTCAGCCCCGAGGGCGTGCCGTACCACTCGATCGAGACGTTGATCGTCGAGGCGCCCGACCACGGCCACGAGACCACCTCGGAGGCGTTCAGCTTCTGGCTCTGGCTGGAGGCGCAGTACGGCCGGGTCACCCAGAACTGGGCCCCGTTCAACAACGCCTGGACGGTGATGGAAAAGTACATCATCCCGTCGCACGCCGACCAGGCCACGGCCGGCTCGCCCGGCACCCCGCAGTACGCCGCCGAGCACAACCTGCCCAGCCAGTACCCGTCGACGCTGGACGCCAACGTCCCGGTCGGCCAGGACCCGCTGCGCTCGGAGCTGCAGTCCACCTACGGCACCGGTGACATCTACGGCATGCACTGGCTGCTCGACGTGGACAACACGTACGGCTACGGCCGCTGCGGCGACGGCACCACCCGGCCCGCGTACATCAACACCTTCCAGCGGGGCACCCAGGAGTCGGTGTGGGAGACCGTGCCGCAGCCGTCCTGCGACACGTTCAAGCACGGCGGCCCGAACGGCTACCTGGACCTGTTCGTCAAGGAGTCCAACGCCCCGGCCAAGCAGTGGAAGTACACGAACGCCCCGGACGCCGACGCGCGTGCCGTCCAGGCCGCCTACTGGGCGCTGACCTGGGCCAAGGCGCAGGGCAAGGCGGGCGACGTGGCGGCCACCGTGGCCAAGGCCGCCAAGATGGGCGACTACCTGCGCTACGCGCTGTTCGACAAGTACTTCAAGAAGATCGGCAACTGCGTCGGCGCGAGCACCTGCCCGGCCGCCAGCGGCCGTGACTCGGCGCACTACCTGCTCTCCTGGTACTACGCCTGGGGCGGCGCGTACGACGCCTCGCAGAACTGGTCGTGGCGGATCGGGTCCAGCCACAGCCACTTCGGCTACCAGAACCCGTTCGCGGCCTGGGTGATGACCAACGTCGCGGAGCTGAAGCCGAAGTCGCCGACCGCGGCCTCCGACTGGCAGAAGAGCCTCGACCGGCAGCTGGAGTTCTACACCTGGCTTCAGTCGGCCGAGGGCGGCATCGCCGGTGGCGCCACCAACAGCTGGGACGGCAGCTACGCCCAGCCGCCGGCCGGCACCGCCACCTTCTACGGCATGTTCTACGACGTCGACCCGGTCTACAACGACCCGCCGTCGAACCAGTGGTTCGGCATGCAGGCCTGGTCGATGCAGCGCATCGCCGAGCTGTACCTGGAGACCGGCAACGCGAAGGCCAAGGCGCTGCTGGACAAGTGGGTGCCGTGGGCGATCGCCAACACCACGCTGGGCACCGACTGGTCGATCCCGTCGGACATGAAGTGGACCGGCCAGCCGGCCAACTGGAACCCCAGCAGCCCGCAGCCGAACACCAACCTGCACGTCGAGGTGACGGTCAAGGGCCAGGACGTCGGCGTCGCCGGCGCCTACGCCCGCACGCTCATCGCGTACGCGGCGAAGTCCGGCAACACCGCGGCGAAGGACACCGCCAAGGGCCTGCTGGACGCGCTCTCGGCGGCCGCCGACAGCAAGGGCGTCTCGACGCCGGAGAAGCGCGGCGACTACAAGCGCTTCGACGACGTCTACAACGCCGCCGACGGCCAGGGCCTCTACATCCCCAACGGCTGGACCGGGAAGATGCCCAACGGTGACGTGATCGCCCCGGGCAAGAGCTTCCTGGACATCCGCTCGTTCTACAAGAACGACCCGGACTGGCCGAAGGTGCAGGCGTACCTGGACGGCGGTCCCGAGCCGGTCTTCAACTACCACCGGTTCTGGGCGCAGGCGGACATCGCCATGGCGTACGCCGACTACGGCACCTACTTCCCGCAGGGGTGAGGTGACCCCTCCTTCGTGGGCGGGCGCGAGCCCGCCCACGAAGGAGGCCGACCCGGCCGATGGGGGAACGGAGCGGCCGGGTCGGCGGACGGCCTGACGCCCACGGTCAGGCCGGGTGGGCCGGCCGTCCGGCCGACGCAGCGGACCGGCCGGCCCACCACTCCGCCCGGTGACGACCCATGGCGCGAAAAGGCACGCAAAATTCAGCGGTCCACGGGATCACATCCGGGCCGTGGACGGAGTAACGTATTTGACGGAGAGGCCGCTCCCCCCGTGGCGGCCTCTCCATTACTCTTCCCGGACCGGCTCACCGCCGGGCACCGGCGCCGTCACCGGGTGCCGCAGTCCCGGATGCCCGGCCGGCAGCGACCGCCGGATCACCACCCAGCTCGACGCCAGCGCCGCCGCGATCAGCGGCCAGGTGAGCGCCGCCCGCGCCACGGTGAGCGCGACCACCTGCCCGTCCAGCCACAGCGGGATGAACACCGCCAACCGCAGCACGTAGGTGCCCGCCCACACCCAGCTGCCTCGGCCGTACGCCCGCAGCAGCGCCGGATCACTCCGCCACCGGGTCCGCTGGCCCAGCGCCGTGCCGACCACCACGCCGAGCAGCGGCCAGCGCACCACGATGCTCACCGCCCAGGCCAGCGCGCTCGCCGCGTTGGCGGCGATCTGCAGCAGGAAGAAGTCCTCGGCCCGGCCGGTCCGCAACGCGACGAGCGCGGCCACGCAGACCGCGAGCAGCCCGATCAGCACCGAGCGGGGGCGGTCCCCGCGCCGCCACCGCCAGCCGGCCACCGCCGTGCCGGTCAGCAGCGCGGCGAGCACACCGCCGCGCAGCCCGCCGAGCACCCAGCCGAGCCCGAACGCGAGCGGCGGCAGCGTGGCGTCGACCGCCCCGCGCCGGCCGCCGAGCAGGTCGGCCAGCGACTCCGGCCGTGGCCCGGCCTGCGGTTCCCGCTGCGGCGTGCCGGTCACGCCCCACCTCCTCGGATCGCCCGCCTCACCGTACGCCGAAGCCGATGGCGCTCCGCCGCGCGCGTCGGCGGCCCTACCGTTAAGTTGTCCGGGTGCGGGAGACGGCAAGGGGTTGGACGGCGGTCTGGTTGGTCGTACTGGCCCTGCTGCAGACGGCTGCGTTCGTGCTGGTGTGGCGCTTCGCCGTGCACACCGAACTGGGCCAGTGGCTGGACACGGTGGCGCTGACCGGCAACCAGATCGGCCAGGACCGCATCGACGGTCCGGTCGACACGCTCCTCAACGCCATGTCCGTGGTGTCGCTGCTGGCCGCGACCGCGGTGATCGGCTTCATCGCGCTGATCCGGGGCCGCAAGGCGCTGGCCGTCACCGCGACGCTGCTGATCGCCGGCGCGAACGTGACCACGCAACTGCTCAAGCACTTCCTGGTCCGGCCCGACTTCGGCATCGACCCGGAGCGGGCCGCCGCCGGCAACAGCCTGCCCAGCGGCCACACCTCGGTGGCCGCCTCGGTGGCGGTCGCGCTGATCCTGGTGCTGCCGCGCAAGCTGCGGGCGGCCGGGGCGTTCCTCGGCGCCGGGTACGCCGCCGCCGCGGGCGTCGCCACGCTCTCCGCCGGCTGGCACCGGCCCAGCGACGCGGTCGCCGCGTACCTGGTGGTCGGCGCGTGGGCCGCGGTCGCCGGGCTGGTGCTGCTGGTCTTCCAGCGGGAGCAGGCGGTGGTCGAGCCCGGCGACGCGCACCGGGTGGCCGCCGCCGTGCTCGGCGGCGCCGGCGCGGTGGCGCTGTTGGCCTCCGCGCTCGCGTTGTCCTGGCTGGTGGACCGCTCCACGATCCCCGTCGAGGCGCTCAGCCGCCGCCAGCTCTTCGTCGGGTACGCGGGCAGCGCGGCCGGCATCGCCGGCACGATCGCCGTGGTGGCCGCGCTGGTGCTGGTCGTGGTGCACCGGCTGGTGCCCCGGTGGAAGGGCTGATCCGGCGGATGGAGACGGTACGGGCGGCGTTCCGGGCCGAGTGCGACCGCCTGGAGCGGGTGCTGCGCGACCTGGACGGCGCGGCGCTGGACCGGCCCACGCCGTGCCCGCCGTGGCGGGTGCGCGACCTGATCGCGCACGTGAGCACCGGGGCCGGACGCCTGGCGGGCATGCTCGCCGAGCCCGCGCCGCCCCGGGCCGAGGTGGACGCGGCCGCCTACTTCGGCGCGGCCAAGTTCAGCCCGCCGGTGGACCGGGACCGTGTCGAGGGCGCGCAGCGTGCGGCCCGGGAGCGCCCCGGCGCCGCCGAGGTGGCGGCGGAGTTCGGCCGGGCCTGGCGCGCCACCGACGAGGCGGTCGCCGCTGAGCTGCCCGCACGGGTGGTGCGTACCCGCCACGGTGACGCGATGGCGTTGCCGGAGTTCCTGCGTACCCGGGTGGTGGAGGTCGCGGTGCACGGCCTGGACCTGGCCGACGCGCTGGACCGGACGCCGTGGCTGACCCCGGCCGCCGCGGACGTGGTGATCGGCGTGCTCACCGGCGGCGTGCCGGTGCCGCCCGGACTGGGCTGGGACGCGCTCACCGTGCTGCGCAAGGCCGCCGGGCGGCTGCCGGTCACCGGCGACGAGCGCGCGGAGCTGACCCGCGCCGGCATCGGCCGGCTGGCCTTCGGCGGCTGACCTCAGCGCCCGGCGCAGCGCCGCAGGTGCTCCAGCACGATCGGGTCGATCCGGCCGGGCACGAAGCGTTCCTCCAGGTTCTCCAGACCCGTCCAGGCGGCCAGCGCCTCGTCCAGTCCGGCCGGGCCGACCGGGTGCCCGGTGGCGGCGAGCAGTTCGGCCACCTCGGCGGCGAGCGGACCGGTGAGGTCGCGCAGCGTGGCCGGATCGGGGCGGCCGAACAGCATGTGGTGGATGCCGAGCAGGCGGCGCAGCTCGGAGACCGGGTCCACATGATCGTCCACCCGCAGGTCCACCAGCTCGTCGCCGGTCCCGGCGTAGCCGCCGTGGCGCTGCACCACGAGCATCGCCGCGCTCTGCCGCCCGCGCCGGTCGCCGCCGGCCGCGTCGCCGGCGGTGAGCGCGGCCAGCAGCCGCTGCGGGAACGGCAGCTCCGCACGGGCCAGCCAGGCGTCGCGCAGCGCGTCGATCACCTGCGGGCCGGTCAGGATGTTGCCCTGCGCGGCCCAGCCGTCGCCGGCCTGCCCACCGGCCCACGGGTGGCAGCGCGGCCCGGTCCAGGTGGCCCCGTCGCCGGTCGCGCCGACCACGGCGAGCTGCCGGTCGTCGCGTCCCGGATCGGCGGCCACCAGCCCGGCCACCGCGTCGACGGCGCTGACGCCGGTACGCAGCAGCGCGAGCGCCTGCGCCCGGTAGGCGAGGTTGGCGTGCGCCTGGGTGGCGACCGCCCCGACCAGCGCCTCGGCGGCCGGCACCAGCGCCCCGGCGGCGAGGAACCGGCTGGCCACTGCCACTCCGAACAGGCGCCCGTCGGCGGAGCGGGCGACGAGCGAGAAGGTCACGCGCGGATCGTAGCCCGGAGGGCGGGCGCGGCGTCCCGCTCCGGCGGCACCGCTCAGAACGGCGGCGCCGCGTCCTCCGGCGGGCGGCCCCAGGCACGCCGGGCGTCGGCCACCGCCACGCCCGTCAGGACCGCCGCGGCGAAGCCCGCCGCGACGAGCGGCGCGAGGCGCACCAGCAGCGGTACGGGCAGCAGCAGCGCGGCGATCCCCACCAGCCGGGACGGGGAGACCCGGCCGAACACCTCGTACTCGAAGCGGGCCCGGCCGGCCAGGAACACGGCCGGCCCGCCGAGGATCACGGCCAGCCAGGGCAGCTCGTTGTGCCCGATCGGGTGCTCGATCACCAGCTCGTAGCCGATCGCGGTGGCGACCACGCCGATCACCATGACCAGGTGGGTGTCGGCGGCGGACCGGCCGACGGTGGCCGGGTGCGCCGCCCGGGTCACCGCCTCGCCCAGGATCTGCCCGGCCCGCTGCACGTAGATCCGCCACAGCAGCACCGAGGTGGCCAGCGCGACGGCGAACGCGGTGACCATGCCGGGGCTGGTGGGGGAGCGGGTGAACGACAGGCCGGCGAGCAGGATCGTCTCGCCGAGCGCGACCAGGAAGATCTGCTGGTAGCGCTCGGCCAGGTGCTCGCCGTGGATGTCCCAGCGGGAGACCGTGGACCGGCCCAGGCCCGGCACCGGCCAGCCGAACCGGGCGGCGAGGTACTCCAGCACCAGCGCCGCGGTCCAGAGCGCCACCCGGGCGTTCACCGGCAGCAGCGCGCCGGCCAGCCAGAGCACACCGGTGGCGCAGAACGTGATCAGCATGCGCCGCTTGAGCCGGCGGTACTGCTGGTTCTGCAGCACCAGCACGAGGATCGCCGGCCGGCTCACCTGGGCCACCACGTACGCGGTGGCGAACATCAGGCCGCTGTGGCCGAACGCGCGGGGGATCGCCACCCCCATCACCATCGCCGAGATCAGCGCGGTGATCACGATGATCTGCAACCACAGGTGGTGCGGGTCGTAGCGGCTGGTCGTCCACGCCGTGCCCTGCCACACGGCCCAGAGCGCGACCAGCAGCAGCAGCGTCTTGCCGCCGCCGGTCACCGCCGACCAGCCCGTCTGCCCGCCCTCCAGCACCAGGTCCTCGAAGGCGCGCGCCGAGATCCGGGTCAGCGCGAACACGTACACCAGGTCGAAGAAGAGCTCCAGGAACGTGGCCCGGTCGGGCCCGCCGCCGGAGCTGCGCAGCGCGGCCGGCTCGGCGGTCCTCACCGCGCTGCCCCGTCCCCGGTCCACCTCATCCGGCAGTCGTAACACTCTTTCCCGGCGTCTCTGCACCGATCGCCCATATCGGTCTGGATCTTGCTCGCGGCGGTGCCGGACGGGCACCATCGACGGGTGACGAACCGATGGGGCATGACAGTGCCGCTGGGCGGTATCCCGCTCGCCGACCACGCCGCCGTCTACGCGGCCCTGGACGACGCCGGCTTCACCGACGTGTGGTCCTCGGAGGTGGCCGGCGCCGACGCGTTCACCCCGCTGGCCCTGGCCGCCGCCTGGTCGCCGCGACTGCGCCTCGGCACCGCGATCACACCGGTGTTCACCCGCGGTCCGGGACTGCTGGCGATGAGCGCCGCCGCGCTGGCCGAGGCGGCGCCGGGCCGCTTCGCGCTCGGCGTCGGCGCCTCCTCGCCGGTGCTGGTGCGGGACTGGAACGCGATCGAATTCGACGAGCCGTTCAAACGGACCCGGGACGTGCTGCGGTTCCTGCGGGCCGCGCTGCGCGGCGAGACCGTCGACGGCGCGTTCGACACGTTCGCCGTACGGCGCTTCACGCTGGAGCGTCCCCCGAGCGTGCCGCCGCCGGTCGTGCTGGCCGCGCTGCGCCCCGGCATGCTGCGCCTGGCCGCCGCCGAGGCCGACGGGGTGATCCTCAACTGGCTGGCCGCCGAGGACGTGCCGACCGCCCTGGCCGAGGTGGGCGAGCGCCGCCCCGGGTTCGAGGTGGCCGCCCGCATCTTCGTCTGCCCCACCGAGGACGCCGCGTACGCCCGCGCGCTGGGCCGCCGCATGATCACCGGCTACCTCACCGTCCCCGCGTACGCGGCCTTCCACAGATGGCTGGGCCGCGAGGACACGCTCGGTCCGATGTGGGCGGCATGGGCCGCGGGGGACCGGCGGGGCGCCTCCGCCGCCGTACCGGACGAGGTGGTCGACGCGCTGGTGCTGCACGGCTCGCCCGAGCAGTGCGCGGCCGCCGTCCGCCGCTACGCCGACAACGGCGTCGACGTGCCGGTGCTGGCGGTGCTCCCCACGCCCGAGATCACCGAGGGCGGCGCGGCGGCCTGGATGGATCTGCTGCCCCGGCTCGGCCCCGGGAAGGTGGCCTGAGATGAACCTGACCGACCGGGTGGTCGTGATCACCGGCGGGGCCGGCGGGATCGGCGCGGCACTGGGCCGACGGTTCGCCGCCGAGGGCGCCGCCGCCGTCGTGCTGGCCGACCTGGCCGCCGACGCGGCCCGCGCCACGGCCGAGGCGATCGGCCCGGTCGCCACCGGCGTCGGCCTCGACGTCACCGACGAGGCGGCGGTACGCGCGCTCGTCGAGGAGACCGAGCGCCGCCACGGACGGATCGACCTGTTCTGCGCCAACGCCGGAGTGGCCACCGGCGGCGGCATCGACGCGCCGGACGCCGACTGGGACCGCGCCTGGCGGGTCAACGTGTTGGGGCACCTGCACAGCGCCCGCGCGGTGCTGCCCGGCATGCTCAGCCGGGGCCAGGGCCACCTGCTGCTCACCTGCTCGGCGGCCGGTGTGCTCACCGCGGTCGGCGACGCGCCGTACACCGCCACCAAGCACGCCGCCGTGGGTCTCGCCGAATGGCTGGCGATCACCTACCGGGACGCCGGCATCCGGGTCAGCGCGCTGTGCCCGCAGGGCGTGGACACCCCGATGCTCGCCGACGGCCTCACCGAGGGGCACCTGGGCGCCCGGGTGATCGCCGCGTCCGGGACGATCCTCAGCCCGGATCAGGTCGCCGACGCGGTGATTGCCGGGCTGGCCGAGGAACGGTTCCTGATCCTGCCGCACCCCGAGGTGGCCGATTATGCCCGCCGCCGTGCCGAGGACCCGGACGGCTGGCAGGCCGGGCTGCGCAAGCTCGTCCGGAAGCTGCGCGCCGCCGACCGCTGAGCCCTCACGGCGCGGGCGGTCCGGTCAGCGTCGCCACCGTAGCGGCCCCGGATGGATCGTCCACAGCACCTGTCGCCACCGCGACCGGGCCGCACGCAGCGCGTCGGCGAAGCCGGCGCTCAGCCGTGCGGCCCGGTCCGCCTGTTCCGGCGTGACACTGCCCGGCGCGAAACCCGCCTGGTTGAGCAGAGCGGCCAGCTCGTCCACCGCTGCGCCGTCCGGGCCGTCGATCGCCGCGCCCTCTCCGGGCCGCGCCGCGCGGGCCTCGGCGAGCGTCCGGCGGGCCCGCTCGGCGACCTCCGCCGCCGCCAGGTCCGGCCCGACCGGATGCCCGGCCAGACGCAGCGCGTCGGTCAGCTCCCGCCACGCTCCCGCGACCCGCTCGCCCGGATCGCCCACCGCCAGACGGGAGCGGGTCAGCCGCCGGCGCATCGCGACCAGCGCCGCCAGCACCGCGCCGACCAGCAACACCAGTCCGCCGACACCGCCGCCGACCAGCGCCGGTGTGCCGAGCCCGCCCTCGTGCCCGCCGGGTGCGGGCCCGGCAGCCGGAGGCGTGGCGCTCGGCTCCTCGGTGGGCGCGGGCACCTCCGACGGCGGCGGGTCCTCCGGCTGCGGCCGGAAGTCCTCCTCCACCGGACGGGGCTCGGAGTCCGGGCGCGGCATCGGATCGAACGGCACCCAGCCGACGCCGTCGAACAGCACCTCCGGCCAGGCGTACGCGTCGGCCGCCCGCACCGGCCCGTCGCCGTCGGGCCCGAACCCGACCACCACCCGGGTCGGCAGGCCGGCGAGGCGGCCGAGCACCGCGAACGCGGCGGCGAACTGCTCCGACGTGCCCCGCTGCCCGCCGCCGTTGCGCGGCCCGAACAGGAAGAACGCCAGATTCGGGTACGCGTGCCCGCTCGGCGCGTCGGCTGTCACCCGGTAGTGCTCGGCGAGGAACGTGGCGATCGCGTCGGCGCGCGCGTACGGAGCACCGTTCGACTCGGCGAGCTGGGTGGCCAGCCGGCGCAGCGGTTCCGGGGCGCCGTCGGGCACCCGCAGCACCCGGGCCACCTCGTCACCGGCGGGCACGTTCGCCGTGGGCAGCAGGTTCACGTCCGGGCGCTCCCGCACCGAGGACACCTCGTACCGCAGCCCCGGCGCGAGCCCTTCCGGGCGGATCAGCGTCCCGGTCGCCGGGTCGTACGCCACCCGCGCGCCGGTCACCTCGCGTGGCGTGGGCACCGCGGGCAGCAGCCGTCCGGTCAGGTCGCCGACCGTGATCTCCTGGCGCACCTCGTCGGTGGCCGTGTTCGGGGCGGGCTCGGTGGCGGGCAGGATCCGCCCCGCGTTGCGGTACGTGGCGCCGACCCGCCAGGTCACCCCGTCATAGTCGCTGAGCACCGCCAGCCGGATCCGCGGCGCCCCGCCGTCGCCCGCGCCCGCGACGGTGCGCACGTCGAGCAGCCGCTGATCCGGGTTCAACGCCCACCCGGAGATCCGGATCAGCGGGTTCTCGTCCAACGACTCCACCCGCGGCGGCTCCACGTAGCGGCGCGGATCGACCGGCCGCTCGTCCACCTGGGCGGCCACCACCGGGGCGAGCAGCGCCGCCAACGCCACCACCACCGCCAGCCCGGCCGCGCTCGCCGCCACCAGCCGCAGCCGCACCGCCGCGCGTACCGCAGGGGTCAGACCGGCGACCGGATCGGGCGCCGGGCTGTCGCGACGCCCGGGCGTCGCCAGGCCGGCCGCCGCGACCGCGGCGAACACCACCGTCGGGCCGACCGCCGGATCCGCGTTCGGCCCGACCACGTAGAGCGCACCGGCGTAGAGCAGCGCCGGCGGCAGGTAGCCCAGCAGCACCCGCCCGGCGCGCAGCGCCACCTCGGCGGCGGTCAGCCCGGTCAGCCACGCGGCCACCACCGGGACCAGCACCGTGTCCGGGGCCGGCTCGACCGGGATCATCGCGGTGAGCAGGCGGGGAATAGCGTTACGGGCGGCGTCGGCGGTCACCTCGCCGAGCCCGCCCGGCAGCGCCGCGTGCGCGGCGGCCAGCCGCAGCGACAGCAGCGTCCACCCGGCCATCGCGGCCACCGACAGCGGCGCCACCAGCCAGGACGGCAGCCGCCGCGCGGCCACGCCGACCAGCACCGATCCGACGGCCGCGCCGGCCATGAGCCGGGTCAGCAGCGGATCCGCGTACACCCGGCCCAGCACCACGCCGGAGAGCGCGACCAGCACGATCAGCGCGGCCGGTACCGGCACGGCCCGCAGCACCCGGACCGCGCGTTCCGCCGCCGGTTGGGTCCGTGGCAGCGTCACCACCGGCGGATCCCGTCCCACTCGGCGGCGAACGCCGCGCCGTCCGCCGCGTCCAGCACCGTGAGGCCCGTCGCGCCGGCCGCCGTCGGCCCGTCCGCGCCGAACATCCCGACCACCACCGACGGGTACGCGCCGCGCAGCGCGCCGACGTGCCCCAGCTCGTCGCGGCCACCCGGCCCGGTCAGGAAGACCAGCGTGTCACCGAGCCGGTCCCGGCGCAGCCGCCCGGTCGCGGCCGGCAGCACGTCCGGCCCGGCGTCCGCCAGCTCCACCGCGGCCAGCCGGTCCAGCGGCCCGGCCGCGCCCTCCGGCTCCACCTCTCCCGGTACGACGAGCAGCAGCTGCACCGGCAGGTCCTCCCGCACCGCGGCGGCCACCACCGACGCGGCCGCCTCGCACGCCGACTCGAACGACTCCGCGACCCCGCCCACCCGGCCCGGATGCGCCGACGCGCGGTTGTCCAGCACCACCACCAGGCGCGGCAGGCTGGTGTCCACGTTCTCCCGCACCATCAGCTCACCCACCCGGGCGCTGGTGCGCCAGTGCACGCGGCGCAACTCGTCGCCCACCACGTACTCCCGCAGCGAGTCGAACGTGATCGACCCGTGCGGCACGCTGTCGGTACGCCCGTCCAGGCTGCGCCCGGCACCGGTGGGCACCGCGGACAGCGGATGGATGCGCGGGTGCACCCACACCGGCACCGTGCCGCCGTAGCCGCGCGCCAGCGCCACCAGGCCCAGCGGATCCCGGCGCACCACCCGCAGCGGCCCCACCGGCACCACCCCACGCCGGTGCGTCGGCACGTCGTAGCGCACCACCGTGTCGCGGCCCGGGCGCAACCGCAGCAGCGGCACCGGCACCAGCGCCCCGGCGCAGCGGTCCTCGGCCACCAGGTTCGCCGCCCGCAGCCGACCGGTGTTGCGCACCGTCAGCTCCATCGCCGCCGGCTCACCCCGGGCCACCCGGTCCGGGTCGGCCCGCCGCGCCACGCTCAGCCGGGGCCGCCAGGCCGCGTTCACCACGCCGTAGCCGACCGCCACCCCGGCCGCCGCGCCCAGCACCGTCAGCTCCGGGTACGCGTAGCGGAACCCCACGCCGAGCAGCACCAGGGCGGCGACGAGCAGCCCGATGCCACGGGCGGTGATCCCCACGCTCAGCCGTGCACCGGCGTGGCCTGGCCCGACGGCAACGGCACCGGCACCGACGCGACCGCCTGGCGCAGCACCTCGGCGGACGTCACACCACGCACCTGCGCGTCGGGGGTGAGCAGCAGCCGGTGCGCGAACACCGGCTCGACGAGCGCCTTCAGGTCCTCCGGCATGATCCAGCCCCGGCCGTCGATGAGCGCGTACGCGCACGCCGCCCGGGTCAGCGCGATCACGCCGCGCGGACTCACCCCGACCCGCACCTGCGGATGGGTACGGGTGGCAGCGGCCAACCGCACCGCGTACGCGTACAACGGCTCGGCGATGTGCACCCGCCGGGCCATCTTCACCATCTCGCCCACGGTGGCGGTGTCGGTGACGGCGGTCAGCGAGTCGGGGGAGCGGACCGTGGCGCCGCGCAGCACCTCCACCTCGACCGCCTCGTCCGGGTAGCCGACCGACAGCTTCACCAGGAACCGGTCGAGCTGCGCCTCGGGCAGCCGGTACGTGCCGTCCATCTCCACCGGGTTCTGCGTGGCCACCACCAGGAACGGCTGCGGCACCGGATGCCGTACGCCGTCCACCGTGACGGTGCGCTCCTCCATCACCTCCAGCAGCGCCGACTGCGTCTTCGGCGACGCCCGGTTGATCTCGTCGGCGATCACGATGTTGGCGAACACCGGCCCCGGGTGGAACTCGAAACCCCGGCTGGCCTGGTTGAAGATCGTCACCCCTGACACGTCGGAGGGAAGCAGGTCCGGCGTGAACTGGATCCGCCGCCACTGCCCCTTCACGGTGGCCGCGATCGCCCGCGCCAGCGTGGTCTTGCCGACGCCCGGGACGTCCTCCAGCAGCACGTGCCCCTGCGCGAACAGCGCGGTCAGCGCCAGCCGCACCACCTGCGGCTTGCCCAGCACGACCGCGTTGACGTTGTCGGCCAGCCGGGCGGCCAGGGCGGCGAAGCCCTGCACCTCCGGCTGGCTGAGCGGTTCGTGCGTGTTCACGGATGCGCCTCTCGGGGTGGTGCGGTCAGCAGGTGGGCAGCAGGTTGAGGTCGTCGCCGCCCTCCAGGTTCAGCCAGGCCCACGGGATGTAGTCGCGGCCCTTGCTGTGGTCGACGCGCACCCACCAGGTGCTGCGCTTGTCGTTGTTGTAGATGTAGGCGTAGACCTCTTCGCCCTTCTTCTTGCAGTAGGCCTTCAGCCGGGCGCCGTTGGGCTCCCAGCCTGCCTGCCTGCTGTTGTCCTGCTGAGTGACCGAGAAGATCTCGTTGCCGTTGCGCTCGCCGGGCACGTCCCGGGAGCAGTAGGTCGCCTCCGCGCCGGAGGAGCCGTTGCGGCAGGTGGCGATCCCGTACAGCGCGTCCGTGGTCTGCGCGCGCGAAGCGGTGCCCTTACCGGCGGCGTTGGACGCGGTCAGCGTCACCGTGTACGCGGTACCCGGCGTCAGCCCGGTCACCCGCAGGCTGGAACAACTGCCGCTCGCCGTCTTCCCACCGGTCGCCGCCGTGCAGGTGGCCCGCCCACCGCCCGCGTCCACAGTGAACGTGACAGTCACCGACGTGGCGTCCGCCGACGAGCCGGTCACCGTGATCCGCGGCTCGGCCACCGTCCGCGCGGTGGTGCTCGCCTCCGGCCCGGCGCCCGCCTCGTTCACGGCCTTGACCTTCACCGTCACGTTCTGGCCGTTGCCCAGCCCGCCCACAGTGGCCCGCACATCGGTCACCTCGACGGACTTCCCGGCCGCCTCCACCACGTACTTCGTCACCGGGCGGCCGTTGTCCACCGCCGGGGACCACTGCACCGCGACCGTGCCCGGCTGGTCGGCGACAGTGGACGCGCGCAGCTCGCCGGGCGCCTTCGGCGCCGTGAACGGCACCACCGTGTTGCTCACCGGCGACGCCTTCGACCCGGCGCCCTTCTCGCTCACCGCCGTCACGGTGAACGCGTACTGGGTGCCGTACTCCAGTTGCCCGGCCGCCACCACCAGCTCCGTCTTCGCCGACTCGCCCGCCGGGGCGCTCGCGCCCGCCGAGGTCGCCGTCACCGCGTACTTCGCGATCTTGTTGCCCTGGCCGTCGGCCTCGGGCCAGCTCACCCGCACCGTGCCGTCCGGCCGCGCCTCGGCGGTCACCGACGCCGGCGGGTCCGGCACCTCAGCCGTCGGCACCACCGGGTTGCTGCGCCGCGCCGGCCCCTCACCCTTGGCGTTCACCGCGTGCACCGAGAACGTGTACGTCTCGCCGTTCGTCAGGCCGGTCACCTCCAGCGACCGCTGGTTCGCGCCGACCTGGCGGGTCTGACCGGCGCCCTCCACCACGTACCTGGTGATCTCGGCGCCGTTCGACGCCGCCCCCTGCCAGCTCACCCGCGCCGAGGCGTCACCGGCGGCGGCGGTGACCGACTTCGGCGCGCCCGGCTTGGACACCTTCGGCTTCTTCGGTGGGGGCGGCGGCGGAGCCACCGGCGGCGGATCCCCGCCCAGCACGTCGTTCGCGTACTTGTCGACCTCACGCACCTGGTTGCGGTCGTCGACCACCTGCGCGGTGGACGAGTCCGGCGGGTTGATGAACAGGTGGTTCTCGCGCACCTCCAGCTCGACCGGACCGGGGCGGCCGGCGCCCTTCACGGTCTGCACGAGCTGCCCCTCGGCGTCGAACGCGTAGACCGTGCCGGTCGTCTCGTCGGCGCAGTAGAACCGGCCCGCCCACGCCACCGCCGGGCTGAGCCGCACACCGTCACCCGGCACCGTGAACCGCTTCACCTCGCGGCTGTCCCGCACCACGTGCACCGACCGCTCACCGGGAACCGTCACCGGCACCTGCTGCCCGCTGGTACGGGTCGGCAGGTAGCCCGGCGCGGTCATGGTCAGTGCCGCCCGCTGCGTCTGCCCGCCGACCACTGTGACCAGCGACGCCGAGGTGCGGTCCAGCACCGCCACGCCCTCGTCCAGCGTGGACACCACAAGCTCGTGCGCCGGCTCGGCCACGTCGTACGTCTCGACGCGCTTCGGGCTGAGCCCGGCGGGCGGCGCGTCACCGGGCGTCTCCGGCAGCTCGGCGGCGGTGACCGCCGAGACGGTGCCCTCGCTCGGCACCGCGATCCACAGCTTGCCGGCGCCGTCGAACGTGCCGCCGGCGATGCCCGGCGGGTAGCGGACCGGCTCGCCCACCGGCGTCAGCGCCCGCGGGTCGAGCTGCCGGACGATGCCCTGCACCGCGTCCACCACGAACGCCGCGTCCTCGTGCAGCGCCACGCTCACCCCGAGCCCCGGCGCGGTAGGCGTGGTCGCGGTGATCTGCAACGTCGCCAGGTCCAGCGAGCTGACCTGGCCGGTCTTGAGGTCGCGCAGGATCAGCAGCCGGTCGGTCTGGGCCACCTGCATCTGGTGCCGCCGCCCACCCGGCACCTCCATCCGGGTGTCCACCCGCGCGGTGACGCCGTTGACCCGGGCCAGCTCGCCGCGGGTGGTGCTCCACAACCAGGAGGAGGCGTCGTAGCTCGCCACCGCGTTGTCCGCGGCGCCCAGCCCGAGCACCGTCAGGCCCATCGCGGCCAGCAGCGCGGCCACCGTGCCGATGGTGACCAGCCCGCCCCGCATACGCGATCGTGGACGAGCCTGCTCCGGCCCGGTGCCCGTGACGTCCTCGATGGTGGTCACTGCCGGCTGCCTCCCCGTGTCGGTGGGGGAGGCGCACCCGCGCGAGGTCGACCCTCCCCAGAGCCGGGAGCCATCATAGGTGCCGCCCGGTGCCGGTGAAACCCGCACCGTCCCCCTGTGGACACCGAGCGTGGCGTCCCCGGACCGTCAGTTCGGCGTCGCGCCGCCCTCCCGGTCCGTGCAGACCTGACCCGAGGTCGAGTACGAATCGGTCGCGTAGACAGCCAGCACGGTGAAGCAGTAGTCCAGCTTCGCGCTCAGCCCGTTCACCGTGTAGCGGGTCTGCCCCGCGTCCACAGTGGCCATCACGCCGAGCTTCTGCCCGGCCCGGCCACCCGCCACCACGAACGGCACCCCGCCGTTCGTCGGGTCGGTCCAGGTCACCGTGACAGTGGTGGTGTCGTCCCGTAGCTGCAAGTCGCCCGGCGGCGGACCGGCCACCTTCGGCGACGCGGCGCCGGACGCGGGCACCGGGGCAGGCGGAGGCGCCGCCTCCCGGTTCAGCAACACCACGCCGACACCGACCGCCGCCACCACCGCGAGCACCGCGCCCCCGGCCACCAGGGCCAGCACCGTGCGGTTGCGGCCCGGCCGCTCCGGCTCCATCGGGTACGCGCCCGACGGCTGGACCGGCGCCGGCTGGTGGAACACCGGCGGGTTCACCGGCCAGGCACCCGGCTCCGGCTGCGCCGGCGGCTCGGGTCGCGTGGACTCGGGAAAGTCCAGCAGATCCTCGTAGATCGGCATCGGCCGGTTCCGTTCCGGCGCGTCCCCTTCCGCCTGTCCGGCCGCGTCGCCGGCCGTCGGCTCGTCCGGGTCAGGCTCGTCCGTGTTCTGCTCGGGGTCGGCGGGCCGGTCGACCGGCTGGGACGGGGCGACACTGCTCCACGGCGGCGCGACCATGCCCCACGGCGGCACGGAGCCGCCGCTGACCGGCGCGGCGCTGACGGGCGCCGCATGTGGCTGGCCGGCCAGTGACGGGTAGTCGCCGTGACCGGCTGGTCCGCTGACCGGTGGTGGGTAGCCGCTGACCGGAATTCCGCTGATCGGGTACGCGGCCGCTCCGCTCACCGGTTGCCCCGGTGGGCCGCTGACCGGGTGCGTGGGCGGTGCGCTGACGGGATGCGGCGTGGGCGTGCCGATGGACGGTGCGCTCGCCGGCGGCGTGGGCGTGGACGGTGAGCTGGTGGGTGGTGCGCTGGCCGGGGGCCCGCTCATCACGGGTGCGTCGGCTGGAGGTCCGCTGCTCTGAGGGCCGTCCACCGGCGGCGCACCGACCGGGGGTCCGCTGACGGACTCGGATGCCGCAGGATTGGCCGTGGTGCCGGTGGTCGCTGTCGCGGCCTGGCGCTCCGACTCCTCCTCCAGCAGCGGGCCGATCTGCTGTACCTGGATCGTCGGCTTGTCCCAGCCCGGTCCACCCGGGACGGTCGGTGGCGTACCCGCGCCGGGGCCGCTCGCGCTCGCCTCGATCGCTGCGGGGTGGACTTCCGAGGCTGCTGCCGTTCCGGTCCCGGCCGTACGGTCCGTGGCGGCGTACGGGGGAGCGGCTGCGGCCTCGGCCACCGGTTGGACGGCTGCCGGCCGTGGCGGCACGGGGGTCGGCGGAGCGACAGTGACTGCCGGCGGTGGTGGCAGGACAACGTTCGCCGGTGCGGGGATGCTCGGTGCCGGCGGCAGGACGGTCGGCGGCGGTGGCGGTGGCACGACTCCCGCCGACGGCATCCGCGACGGCGGCGGGGTGACGGACGCTGGAGGCGCCTCGGCGCTCGGCCTCGTGGATGGCGGCGGGATGACCGGCGGGGGCGGTAGCGGGGACGCCGGGCCGGGTACGGGCGGCGCCACCGGCCGCCCGTGCACCGGCGTCCCCGCCGCGGACGCTGTCGTCGGCGTTCCAGGTGTTGCCACCGGTGTTCCGGGTGCCGCTGGGGGCACCACGGCACCGGGGATCGACGGCGGCGGTGGTGGGGCGACCGGAGGAC
>NZ_MAGP01000131.1 GCF_002926165.1 Micromonospora chalcea
GGCTGAGACGCGGCCGAGACGCGGCTGAGACGCGGGGCTAGAGGGGGGCGGACTCTCGCAGGGCGAGGTGGTGAGGGGTCACCAGTTCGCGGGGTGGGGAGTCGCGGTCGGGGCCGAGACGTCCGGCCAGGAGCTCGACCGCCAGGCGGGCGATGCGTTCCTTGTCGGGGGCGACTGTGGTCAGCGTCGGGATCGAGAAGCGGCCGTCCTCGATGTCGTCGAAGCCGGCCACCGCGACGTCCTCGGGCACGCGCAGGCCCGCCTCGTGCAGGGCGCGCAGCGCGCCGAGCGCGAGCGTGTCGTTGAAGCAGAAGACGGCGTCGGGGCGTACCCCGGTGGCGAGCAGGTGCCGCATGGCGGCGGCGCCGTCCGCGCGGTGCCAGGCCGGCGCGGGCGCCACCAGGCGGTCGTCGTACGCGATGCCGGCCCCGGCCAGCGCGGCGGTGTAGCCGGCCAGGCGGAGCCGGGCGCTGGCGCCCTCGGGGGTGCGCTGGGAGCCGATCGCGGCGATCCGGCGGCGGCCGAGCCCGATCAGGTGGGCGGTGATCTCCCGGGCGGCGGCCACGTTGTCGATCATGATGTGGTCGGCGGGGCCGTTGTCGACCCGTTCGCCGAGCAGCACCACGGGCAGGCCGTGCAGGGCGGCGAGGTCGTCGGAGGTGAGCGCGAGCGGGCTCAGGATCAGGCCGTCGATCATGTGGTCGCCGATGCCGCTGGCGGCCTTGCGCTCCTGCTCGGAGCCGCCGCCGGTCTGGTGGATGAGCACCGTCCAGTCGTGGTCGGCGGCGGCGGTGACGACGTGCCGGGCCAGCTCGGCGAAGTAGGGGATGTCGAGCTCGGGCACGGCCAGGGCGATCACCCCGGTACGCCCTTTGCGCAGGTTGCGGGCCGACAGGTTGGGCCGGTAGTTGAGCGCGGCGATGGCCTCCTCGACCCGGGCCCGGGTGTCGGCGCGTACGTGTTGGTAGCCGTTGACGACGTTGGAAACGGTCTTCACCGACACTCCGGCCCGCTCCGCGACGTCCTTGAGCCTGTGCCGCACTGAACTGTCCTCCTGGTGAACGCTGGCCGCACTGTACCGCCTCACGACGACGTGACGACCTCTTCACACGGAGAGTTACAACGTTGCAGAAATACACGGTCGATCAGGGCGGAGCCCTCCCGACCCGCGCGTCGAGAGGGCTCCGCGGTGCCCGCCTCAGGGGGTGGGGGCGGGCTCGGGGGTGTCCGAGTGCTCGCGCCGGGCGAGCCGGTTCTTGCGGTGGCCGTAGCCGAAGTAGATGACCGCGCCGAGCAGCATCCAGGCGAGGAACCGCAGCCAGGTCTCCACCGACAGGTTCAGGCTCAGGTAGAGGCACGCCACCGCCGTGACGATCGGCAGCACCGGCGAGAACGGCACCTTGAACGGCCGCTCCAGGTCGGGGCGGCGCTTGCGCAGGATCGGCACCGCGATCGCGACGAGCGTGAACGCGCAGAGCGCGCCGATGCTGACCAGGTCGGCCAGCGCCGACAACGGCAGGAAACCGGCGAGCAGCGCCACCGCGACGGTCATGATGCCGGCGATCCGGTACGGCGTGCCCCAGCGCGGGTGCACCTTGGCGATGGCGGGCGGGATGAGCCCGTCCCGGGCGATGGCGAAGCCGATCCGGCCCATTGCGACCAGGTCCACCAGGATCACGCTGGTGAGCCCGGCGACGGCGGCGATGGAGACGAGCACCGCGGCCCAGCCGGCGCCGACCGCCCGGAACGCGGACGCGATCGGCGCGCCCTCGTCGATCTCGGTGTACTTGACCATGCCGACCACGACCAGCGAGACGCCGATGTAGAGCACCGTGGAGATGAGCAGCGTGCCGAGCAGACCCAGCGGCAGGTCCCGCTTGGGCTTGCGGGTCTCCTCACCCAGGTTCGCCACGGCCTCGAACCCGGTGTACGCGAAGAACACCACCGCGGCGGCGGTGAGCACCCCGACGAAACCGAAGACGGAGGGCTCCAGCCCGAAGATGACCTGGGTGACCGGTTGCTTGATGCCGTCGTCTCCGGCGCCGGCCGGCTCGGCGGCCGGGATGAACGGGCTGAGGTTGGCCGCCTTGACGAAGAACAGCCCGGCGATGATCACGAAGGCGCAGATCGCCACCTTGACCAGCACCAGCAGGTTGGTGACCCGGGCGGACTCCCGGATGCCGACGATGGCGACCACGCCGAGCACCAGCACGATGCCGATCGCGCCGAGGTTGACGACGCTGCCCTCCTCGGCGAACCAGGCGCTGGGCAGGCCGAACAGGTCGGCGAGGTAGCCGGACCAGCCGCGGGCCACCACCGCCGCGCCGAGCGCGAACTCCAGCAGCAGGTCCCAGCCGATGATCCAGGCGACGATCTCGCCCATCGTCGCGTACGCGTAGGTGTAGGCGCTGCCGGCGGTCGGCACGCTGCTGGCCAGTTCGGCGTAGCAGAGCGCGGCGAGCAGCGCGACCAGGCCGGCGATGCCGAACGAGATCACCACGCCCGGCCCGGCGCTGTTGCGCGCCTCGACACCGGTGAGCGTGAAGATGCCGGTGCCGATCACGATGCCGATGCCGAAGCCCATCAGGTCGACCGCGCCGAGCCGGCGCCGCAGTCCCGGCTTGCCGTCCTCGCCGTCGGCGTCGCCCTGGGCGAGCACGTCCCCGATCGGCTTGGTTCGCAGGACCGACATCTGATCACCTCCCCCGCCGTGTGGCCGCCACGGTGGCGGTCTGTGACCGGGCTAGCTACCCAGCCGTTTTCCGCTCCAATCCCGCACGGCAGGTATCGGAATCGTCACGATCCGGCCGAGGTCGGACGGCGCGGGACATCGATCACCGGTCAAGGTCTTGCGCCGGGCACGGATAGATGAAAGTTTCCTACCGGAGGCGTGGGCAGTGCGGCGAATCTTGCCGCTACCCCGCCCGCCGATCGTCCCCCCGGACCCGACGAAGGGACCGCACCGCATGAAGGCAACTCGGCTCGGAGCCGCCGCGCTGGCCGCGGCGTTGCTCAGCGCGCTGGTCGCCGGCACGCCGGCGCAGGCCGCACCCGACGACACCAGCACCGCCACTTCCCCCTCCACCGACTGCGTCACCGACCCGGCCACCCCCAAGCGCCAGTTCCGGGCCATGTGGATCGCCTCGGTGACGAACATCGACTGGCCCACAAAGGACTCCTGGACCGCGCCGGACCAGGTGGCCAAGCAGAAGGCCGAATACCTGGCCTGGCTCGACCTGGCCCAGAAGCTCAACCACAACGCCGTGGTGGTCCAGGTCCGCCCGACCGCCGACGCGTTCTGGCCCTCGCCGTACGAGCCGTGGTCGGAGTACCTGACCGGAGTACGCGGCAAGAGCCCCGGCTGGGACCCGCTGGCCTTCCTGGTCGACGAGTCGCACAAGCGGAACCTGGAGTTCCACGCCTGGTTCAACCCGTACCGCGTCTCCATGCCCGCGCCCGGCGGCGCCGGCGCCGACCTGTCGCAACTGGCCCCGGACAGCCCGGCCCGCCAGCACCCCGACTGGGTCTTCGCCTACCCGCCCGCCGGCGTCGCCGGCAGCCGGCTCTACTACAACCCCGGCGTCCCCGAGGTCCGCGAGTTCGTCCAGACCGCGATGATGGACGCGGTCAAGCGGTACGACATCGACGGCGTGCACTTCGACGACTACTTCTACCCGTATCCGAGCGGCACCCACCAGGTGCCCGACGACGCCACGTTCGCGGCGTACAACAGGGGCTTCACGGACAAGGCCGACTGGCGGCGGGACAACATCAACCTGCTGATCCAGGAGATGAACGCCAAGATCAAGGCGGTCAAGCCGTGGGTGAAGTTCGGCGTCAGCCCGTTCGGCATCTGGCGCAACGCGTCGGCCGACCCGAACGGCTCGGACACCACCGGCTCGCAGTCGTACGACATCATCTCCGCCGACTCCCGCAAGTGGGTGAAGGAGGAGTGGATCGACTACATCGTGCCGCAGCTCTACTGGTACATCGGCCAGTACCCGGCCGCCGACTACGCCCGGCTCGTGCCGTGGTGGGCCGAGCAGGTGCGCGGCACGCGGGTGCAGCTCTACATCGGCCAGGCCGACTACAAGAGCGGTGACCCGGCGTACGGGTCGTTCTGGATGAACCCGCAGGAGCTGTCGAACCACCTGACGCTCAACCGGTCGTACCCGGAGGTGCTCGGCAACGTGCACTTCTCCGCGGTGCAGGTACGGGCGAACCGGCTCGGCGCCACCGACATCTACGCCGCCGAGCACTACTCCCGCCCCGCGCTGGTGCCCACCATGACGCACCTGCCGCGCAAGCCGCTGCTGTTCCCGGTGGTCACCAAGGCCCAACGGGAGGCGGACGGGGTACGCCTGAGCTGGCGTCAGCCGGCCGGCGGCAAGGGCCCGCTCGGCACCGCCGCGTCGTACGCGATCTACCGGTTCGACGGGCACGGCCTGGCCGGGCGCTGCGACTTCGCCGACGCCTCGCACCTGGTCGGCACCGTGCGGGCCACCGACGGCGCCGTGCAGTCCTGGGTGGACACCACGGCGGCCGACGGCACCCGGTACACCTACTACGTGACCGCGCTGGACCGGCTGGCGAACGAGAGCCCGGCGAGCCCGCCGCGCTTCGTCCGCTGATTCACCCCGAATGCCCCCGGGCCGCCTCGCCGGTCCGGGGGCATTCGTCTGTTCAGGCGGATGTCAGCGAGCCGTTCCCCGGGGCATCGCCCCAGCTCACCCCTTTGATCGACACTTGTCGACACCCGGAGATCCCGGCCACCACCACGCGGAGGTTCCCGTGTCCCGTCGCCTCGCCACCACCCTCGCCGCCGGCGCACTCGCCCTGCTCACCCTGCTCGGTCTGGCCACACCGGCCGCCGCCGCGGTGAGCACCCAGCAGAAGCTGTCCGTCCTGACGAGCTGGACGCAGACCAGCGCGTCCAGCTACAACGCCTGGAACAGCGCCCGGCAGAACCGGTCCCCCTGGACCGAGTACGGCTTCGACTGGTCCACCGACTACTGCTCGTCCAGCCCGGACAACCCGATCGGCTTCAACTTCAAGCTCTCCTGCTACCGGCACGACTTCGGCTACCGCAACCACAAGGCGATGGGCGTCTTCTCCGCCAACAAGGCCCGCCTGGACAACGCCTTCTACGCCGACCTGAAGCGGGTCTGCGCCACGTACAACACGGTGGTCCGGCCCGCCTGCTACAGCCTCGCCTGGACGTACTACCAGGCGGTGAGCGTCTTCGGTTCGGTCGCCGCCGTGTCCCCGGCCGACCTCGACCGCGCCGCCCGGATGAAGGCCGACGCCGAACGCCACGCCGCCGCCCGCGCCTGACGCACCACGCGGGGAGTCCGTCGCACGGCGGGCTCCCCGCCGCGCCCGGGCTCGCCCGCCTCAGCCCGCCGTGCTGCGCGGCTGGAACGCCGGCCAGGAGCCCTGCGCGGGAACGCCGAACCGGGGCGAGTCGGCGGCCAGGTCCGGGTGCTCGACGTGCAGCGCCAGCGCCGCCACCTCGTCCAGCCGCAGCCCCGCCCCGGCGCCGTAGGCGGCGTCGAACGCCTCGTCGCCGAGCACCCGGCGCAGCTCCGCCTGCCGGGCCGCCCAGTACGGGCCGTATATCCCCGGCGTGGCCCGCAGGTTCGACCGGGTGGCCTGCGCCGCGCCGAACAGCCGGGCCGCGGAGAGCGCGTCCCCGGCCAGCGCGCAGCGCACCGCTATCGCGTTGATCGTGTCGCAGGCCCGGCCCAGGTAGCCGTGGCTCATCCGCGACCGCAACGCCACCAGCAGGTGCTCGTGCGCCGCCACCAGGTCACCCCGGGCCAGCGCCACCATCCCGAGCAGCATGTCCACCGAACGGCCGCCCCGCTCCGCCGGCCGCGACGCCTCGACCGGGCGGGCCGCGGCGAGCACCTCGGCGGCCTCGTCCAGCGCGCCCCGGCGCCAGAGCAGCTCGGCCAGGTTGTAGACGGCGAGCAGCGCGTCCCCGACCACGTCCTGCGCGTACGCCCAGTCGATCACCTCGCGGCAGACCCGCTCCGCCTCGGCGAACTGGCCCATGTCGACGAGCGGCGCGGCGCGCCCGGCCAGCACCCGGGCCAGCAGCCCCCGGTCACCGGACTGCCGGGCGGCCGCCTCGGCCCGCTGCGAGTACCGCAGCTCCTCGCCGAACTCGCCGTCCGCGCCCGCGTGCAGCGAATGCATGTGGTACGCGGCGGCCAGCTCGGCCTCCGGCATCACCTCGCCGGTCTCGGCGAGCCGGCCGTAGAGCCGGAACAGCCAGAGCCGCCCCTCCCGGGCCAGCCCGCGTTCCCGCCACCACTGGTCCAGGTCGCCGGCCAGGCGCAGCCCCGCCCGGGCGCTACCGCCGGTCGCGCACCAGCGCAGCGCGGCCCGCAACTCACCGGCCAGCGGATCCAGCGCGTACAGGGAGAGCGTCACCGGACGGCCGTCCGGCCCGAGGCACGCCCGGTCCAGCGCGTGCCGGCACCAGTCCACGTGCCGGTCCCGGGCGCTCTGCTCCTCGCCCGCCTCGACCAGCCGCCGGGCCGCGTACGCCCGGATCGGGTCGAGCATCCGGTACGTGCTGCCCGAGGCGTGCGGCTCGGCCAGCACCATCGACTTGTCCACGAGAACCGAGAGCGGGTCGAGCGGGTCCTCGCCGAGCAGCCACTGCACGGTGGGCAGGTCCACCGGTCCGGCGAACACCGCCATCCAGCGCAGCAGCCGGGCCGAACGCGCGCCGAGCGTCCGGTACGACCAGGTGACGGTCGCCTGGATGGTCAGGTGCCGCTCACTGGCCGAGCGCTGCACCGCGCGGGTCGCCGGCGTGGGCGGTGCGGCGCCGGTCGCCGCGGCCACCAGGTCCACGGTGTCCTGCTGGTTGCCGCTCCAGCCCGCCTCCACCGGCGGCGGCTCCGCCGTCTCCCGTCCCGCGTCGAGCGTGCCCAGCATGTCGTCCAGCCGCTCCGCCAGCTGCCCGGCGGAGAGCACCCGCAGCCGGGCGGCGGCCAGCTCTATGGCCAGCGGCAGCCCGTCCAGGCGGCGGACCACCCGGTGCAGGTCGGCCTGCTCGGCCGCCTCCGGCGCCCGCCCGCCCCGGGCCACCGCCGTGCGGTCCAGCAGCAACGCCACCGCGTCACTGCCACCGTCGGGCCCCTCGTCCACCGACAGCGGCGGGATCCGCCACACCACCTCACCGGGTACGCCGAACGACTCCCGGCTGGTCGCCAGCACCCGTACGCCCCGGCCACCGGCCAGCAGCCGGCTGATCACCTCGGCCGACGCCGCGGTCTGGGCGTCGCAGGTGTCCAGCAGCACGAGCATCCGGCGCGGCGCCGCGTACTCGACGAGGGTGTCGAGCATCGGCCGGCCGGGCTCCGGGCGGAGGCCGAGCACGGCGGCGATCTCGAACGCCACGAGCCCCGGGTCGGTCACCGCGGCGATGTCGACGAACCAGACCCCGTCCGGGTAGTCCTCCACGATCCCGGAGGCCAGCTCCACGGCCAGCCGGGTCTTGCCGGCGCCGCCCGCGCCGAGCACCGTCACCAGGCGGTACGCCTCGACCAGCCGGCCCAGCTCGGCGCGCTCGGCCTGCCGGCCGACGAACGAGGTGACCTGGGTGGGCAGGTTGTGAGCCGCCGCGTCGGCGGTACGCGGGCGCGGGAAACGCCGCTCCAGACCGGGCGCGACGAGCTGGAACAGCCGCTCCCGGTCGTCGAAGCCACGCAGCCGGTGCAGGCCGAGGTCCAGCAGGGAAACACCGTCCGGCAGCGGTTCGGCGTGCTTGGCGGTGGCGGCCGAGCAGAGCACCTGCCCGCCGTGCGCGGCGGCGGCCACCCGGGCGGCCCGGTGCACCTCGGGGCTGGCGTACTCGCCGTCGCGCGGCTCGGCGTAGCCGGTGTGCAGTCCCATCCGGACCCGGGGCGTGGCGTCCGGGTTGGGCCAGTCGTGACCGGCGAGCGCGCGCTGCGCGGTCAGGCAGGCGTGCACCGCGGCGGCGGCGTCCGGGAACGCGAGGAAGAACGAGTCGCCCTCGGTCAGCAGCTCGGCCCCGTCGGTGCCGGCGAGGGTGTCCCGCAGCAGCCGGCGATGCTCGTGCAGCACCGGCCGGTAGACCGGGCCCAGCATCCGGGCCAGCCGGGTCGAACCTTCGATGTCGGTGAACACGAAGGTCACCCACCCGCTCGGGAGGTGGTGTTCTGGCGACATACGTCGAACCTCCGCCCGCTGACGTCGGATCCATGCTGCCCTATGATCGCGCCGTCACGCATCGTGAGAACGGTTGGGCGGATTCCGACCCAAGGTGCCAAAAGATCACACGGGCGGCAAGAGCCGGTTCGACCCGCGGGACGAGCGGCGGAAACTCAGCAGCCGCAGGAGCCGCCGCAGCAACCGCCACCGCTGGGAATCCCACCAGTCGGGCCGGAACCACCACGCCCGGTGACGGCGACAGCGGAGAGCAGCTTCACCGTGTCGGCGTGACCCCGCGGGCAGGTGGCCGGCCGGGCGGCCTCGGCCATCGGGCGGTTGACCTCGAAGGTGTCGCCGCAGGCGCGGCAACGGAACTCGTACCGGGGCATGACATCAGCGTACGGCGGACCTGACGCCGTCACACGGATGGGTGATACTCGAGGGGTGGTGGACGGCGAACGGCGAGCGACGGCCCGGCCCCTGCGACCCGCCGTGCCGCCCGACGGCGACGCCCGGCCCGTCCCGCGTCCCCGCCGCGAGCGCGACCCCATTCCCCCGAAGCCGCCCGCCGGCCCGGCCCGCGACCCGGACGCCACGGCTGGCGAGCCGAGCACGGACCCGGACCCGGGCGCGAAGCCGCAGCCCGAGCCGGACGCGAAGCCGGGGCGCACGCCCGACGCCGGAGCCGACACGGACACGAAGGCTGACGCGGGCGCCCCGTCCGGCGAGAAGCCGGAGGCGAAGGCCGAGGCGGCGGACGACGCGCAGCCGGCCGGCGGGCGACGTCGGCGCGTGCCGTTCGCGCACGCCGTCCGCACCCGCCCGCGGCAGCTCGCCGTCGGCGCGGCCAGCGCCACCCGCGCCTGGTCCCGCCGCCCCGCCGGGCGGACCACGCTGCCGGCGCTGTTCCTGCTCGCCCTGGTCGGCGCCGCCACCACGGCCGGCGCGGTGATCGTGCCGGCCGCCGTCGGCAGGCCGGCGTCGGTCGACGAGGCCCTGCCGGAGCCGACCGTGGCGCGGACCGCCGCGCCCGCCGCGACGCCCCTGTTCCCGGACCCGTCCGGGCTGTCCGGCACCGCCGCGCCGACCGGAACGCCGCTGCCCGGCGGCGTGACTGTCGCACCACCCACCGGTCGTCCCGCCGACGCCCTCGCCGACTGGGCGAGGCGGGTCAGCGCGGTCACCGCCATCCCGGTGGTGGCGCTCCAGGCGTACGCCTACGCCGAGCTGGTGCTCGCCCAGACCAACCGTGCCTGCCAGCTGAGCTGGACCACGCTCGCCGCCATCGGGCACGTCGAGTCCGGGCACGGCTCGGCCAACGGCGCCACGCTCGGGCCCGACGGCCGGGCCCTGCCGGAGATCAAGGGGCAGCCGCTCGACGGGCAGGGCGGCCGGTCCCGGATCCTCGACACCGACCAGGGGCAGCTCGACGGCGACCGCGTCTACGACCGGGCGCTCGGGCCGATGCAGTTCATCCCGACCACCTGGCAGGAGATCGGCGCCGACGCGGACAACGACGGCGTGAAGAACCCCCACGACATCGACGACGCGGCGCTGGCCGCCGGCCAGTATCTGTGCAAGGGCGGCCGGAACATGACCATCCCGGGTGACTGGTGGGGGGCCATCCTCTCGTACAACGATGTGCGCCGGTACGCCCAGGCGGTCTTCGACAAGGCCGACGAGTACGGCAGGCTCAGCCGCAACGTGAGGTGACCGCTCGCGTACATTCGCGGACTGAACCCTTCCCCCCGGCAGCGGTTGACGGCAAGCTAGACGGGTGATGGTGCGCGAGTGGAACCCTCGGACCGCCTCGTCCGCCGAGATCGCGTCCCTGCTGGACACGCTGAACGCGGTCCTGGCGGCCGACCTGCCGCAGGACCCGCCCTGGCAGGAGAGCTCCATGCGGGAGTACCTGTCCGAGGTGATGCCCGGCGAGCGGCGGATCTCCTGGGTGGCGCAGGAGGACGACGCTCCGGACGGCACGCCCGGAGCGATCGTCGGGCATGTGCACGTGCTGCTGCTGGGTGGCATCGGCGTACTGGAGGTGCTGGTGCATCCGGCGGTCCGGCGCACCGGGCTCGGCCGTGAGCTGGTCCGGGTGGCCGCCCGCCGGGTCTGGGACGAGGGCTTCCAGTCGATCGGCGTGGAGGTGGTCGGCGACACCCCGGCCGTGGCGTTCTACGAGTCGCTGGGCTTCACCCGCGACTATGTGGAGACCCGCAGCGTGCTCGACCTGCGTACGGTGGACTGGCCGGCGCTGACCGAGATGGCCGCCGAGGTGGGCGCGGGCTATCACGTGGAGTTCTGGCCCGGCGGGCCGCCGGACGAGCTGCTCGAGGCGTACGCGCGGGCCAAGGCCGAGGTGCGCGACTCCGACGACGTGGAACTGCGGCCCAGCTCCTACGACCCGGACCGGCTGCGGGACAGTCTCGCCACGTTGCACCGGCGCGGCATGAAGCCGTACATCGTGCTGGCGTTGCACGAGCGGACCGGGGACGTGGCCGGGTTGACCGAGGTGGTGGTGCCGGCGCAGCACCCGACCCGGGCCGACCAGTACGACACGATCGTCGTCCACGACCACCGTGGTTACGGCATCGACCGGGCCATCAAGGCGCGGATGCTGCTGGAGCTGCGCTCGGCCGAGCCCCAGCTGGTCGAGGTGCAGACCTGGAACGCGCAGGACAACGAGTCGATGCTGAAGGTCAACGCCGAGCTGGGTTACCGCCCCGACCGCGACTGGTGCGAGTACGGGGTGGACGTCGCCGAACTGGTGCACCGGCTGGACAGTCACCGCTGACCGTTCACCGGACGGCCACCGAAGGGCTGGACGGTGGACCCACGAGACCCTTAACGTTCGTTAGTTCCTGTCCACCCACCGTGGAGGCCCCATGCGCCCGCGCCGCACCCTCGCCGCGCTCGCGACCACCGCCGCCGTCACCCTCACGGCGATCGCTGTCGCACCCCCCGCGGCCAGCGCCGCGCCCACCGACCTGCTCATTTCCGAGTACGTCGAGGGGTCGTCCAACAACAAGGCCGTCGAGCTGTACAACGGCACCGGCGCCCCGATCGACCTGGCTGCCGCGGGCTACCAGCTCCAGCTCTACTTCAACGGCGCCAGCACGTCGACGAACATCGCGCTGACCGGCACCGTCGCCGCCGGGGACGTGTTCGTCTTCGCCGCCGCGTCGGCCGCGCCCGCGATCCTCGCCCAGGCCGACCAGACGTACGGCGGGTCGCTGTTCAACGGCGACGACGCGATCGTGCTGCGCAAGGGTGACACGGTGGTCGACTCCCTCGGCCAGATCGGCGTCGACCCGGGCAGCGAGTGGGGCAGCGGGCTCACCAGCACCGCCGACAACACGTTGCGCCGGCTGCCCTCGGTGACCGCCGGCGACACCGACCCGGCGGACCCGTTCGACCCGGCCGCGCAGTGGGCCGGCTTCGCCACCGACACGTTCGACGGGCTGGGCAGCCACACCATCGGCGGAGGCGGCCCGGTCGACCAGCCGCCGACGCTGGCCTGCGGCGGCGCGCTGACGCTGTCGGCGGGCGCCACCGCGACCCGCGAGGTGACCGCGACCGACGCCGACGACACGATCACCGACCTCGCGGTCACCGCCGTCGTGCCGGCTCCGGCGAGCGGCTCGATCAGCCGTACCGCGTTCACCCCGGCGGCCGGGGACGGTGGCACGGCCACCGCCACGCTGACCGCCACCGGCCTGCCGGCCGGCAGCTACGCGGTCACGGTGACCGCCACCGACGAGGACGGCGACACCGCCACCTGCACGCTCTCCGTGCAGGCCACCAGCGTGCTGTCGATCGGCGAGGTGCAGGGCCGCACCGGCGACGACGAGGACGGCCGCGCCGACCGGTCGCCGCTTGCCCCGGCCAGCGGCAACGGCACCAGCTCCCAGTTGTACGACGTGCGCGGCGTCATCACCGGCATGTCGCTGACCCGCAGCTCGGCCGGGGCCGACCAGTGGGGCTTCTACCTGCAGAGCCGGCTCGGCACCGAGGACGGCGACCCGCTCACGTCCGACGGGCTGTTCGTCTTCATGGGCTCGTTCACCACGCTGATCGGCGGGTACGCCCCCACCGTCGGCGACGAGGTAGTGCTGCGCGGCCGGGTCTCCGAGTACTTCAACCAGACCCAGCTCTCCGGCGCCTCGCTGGTCCGCAAGCTCGACTCCGGCCTCGACGTGGACACCGCGGTCCGGGTCGACGACGCGGTCCCGCCGGCCGAGGCGGCCGCCGCCGACCTGTTCTGGGAGCGGCACGAGGGCGAGCGGATGCGGGTACGCGCCGGCAGCGGCGTATCCGCGCCCCGGCACATCTACTCCTCCACCGCCGACTCCGAGATCTACGTGCTGGACCGGGAGGACCTGGTCATGAAGCGGTCCGACCCGTACGCCCGCCGGGTGTTCCGGGACGCGCACCCGCTCGACGACATCCCCGGCACGCTCTTCGACAACGGCAACAACCAGCGCATCCTGCTGGGAGCGGGCGGCGTGAAGGCGGCCGCCGGTGACTCCCGCGCGCTGCTGCCCGAGGCGCGCACGTTCGACACGCTGACCGAGGACGCCTACGGCTCCGTGTCGTACGCGTTCAGCAAGTACAGCGTGCAGCCCGAGCAGCTCACCCTGACCGGTGGCGCGGACCCGGCCGCGAACCACCCGCCGCAGCCGGCCGACCGCGGCAGCGAGGTCGCGATCGCCACCTACAACGTGGAGAACCTGTACGACTACCGGGACGACCCGTTCGACGGCTGCGACTTCGCCGGCAACACCGGATGTACGGGGGTCAGCCCGCCGTTCGACTACGTGCCGGCGAGCCAGGAGGCGTACGCCGCCAAGCTGGCCGCGCAGGCCCGGCAGATCGTCAACTCGCTGCACAGCCCGGACCTGATCCTGGTGCAGGAGGCCGAGGACCAGGACATCTGCTCGGTGGTCGACGGCGCCCTGGCGTGCGGTGACACGAACAACGCCGACGGCGCGCCGGACACCGTGCAGGAGCTGGCGCTGGCCATCGCGGCCAACGGCGGCCCCGCCTACGCCGCCGCGTACGACCGCACCGGCGCGGACGCCCGCGGCATCGCCTCGGCGTTCCTCTACCGCACCGACCGGCTCACGCTGGCCGAGGCGACCGCCGCGGACCCGCTGCTGGGCTCCGCGCCGACCGTCCAGTACCGCTCGGCGGCGCTCGCGTCCAACACGGACGTGCAGAACCCGAAGGCGTTCAACGCGGTGCTGCCCGCCGACGTGGACCGGTCGACCGGCGTGGACGGCAGCAACGTCTACACCCGCGCGGCCCAGCTGGCCCGGTTCACCGTCAAGGCCGCGCCCGGCTCGACCGAGCGGTTCACGCTCTGGGCGGTCGCCAACCACTTCTCGTCCGGGCCGGACAGCCGGGTCGGGCAGCGCCGCGAGCAGGCCGCGTACGGCGCCGCGATCGTCGCGGCGGTCGAGGCGAGCGACCCGAACGCCCGCGTGGTCTACGGCGGCGACCTGAACGTGTTCCCCCGCCCGGACGACCCGATCGCCACCGCACAGAACCCGACCCCGTCGGACCAGCTCGCCCCGCTGTACGAGGCCGGGCTGCACAACCTCTGGGACGACCTGGTGGCGGACGCGCCCGCGTCGGCGTACTCGTACACCTTCAGCGGCCAGGCGCAGACGCTGGACAACCTGTTCGTGAACGACCCGATGCACGACGACCTGGTGCAGGTACGGACGGCGCACATCAACGCCGACTATCCGACCGACGCGCCGGAGCTGGGTGACCGGGGCGCCAGCGACCACGACCCGCAGGTGGCCCGGTTCCGGTCGCGCGCCTCGCTGCGGGTGGCCGACACCTCGGTGGCAGAGGGCGACAAGGGCACCCGCGCGATGACGTTCACCGTCACCGTGTCCCGCCCGCTCTCCGAGCCGGCGTTGATCTGCGCGACCACCTACGGCACGACCGCCCAGGCTGGGTCGGACTACGACCCGTACGTGGGTTGCAAACTGCTCCCCGCGGGCCAGACCTCGCTGGCGTTCCCGGTCACCGTGCGCGGCGACCGCAAGCGCGAGGCGGACGAGAAGCTCACGCTGTACGTGGCGGGTGTGCCGGGCCTGCGGCTGGCCGACCCGTCCGGCGTCGGGACGATCCTGAACGACGACTGACAGGTGTTCCGGGCGGCGGCCCGTCGATTCGCTCATGGGCGGATCGGCGGGCCGCCGCGGTATCCGCACCGCTGCGGATCGGGCGGGGGCGGCACGTTCCGGTACTTGGCCACCCGCACCTCCCACTGGCTGCGGCGGCGCAGCGCGTCCCGGACCGCCCGGTCGCGGTAGAAGGTCTCCGGCGGGCGGGCCAGCCCGTACCGGTCGGCCCACCACTCTCCCGGCTCCGGGTCGGTGACGACGTCGAGGTGGGACGGGTACCGCCGCTCCGCGCCGTCACGCAGGTCGGCCCGGTCACGCATCGGCTTGAGCACCGTGCCGGCCTCGTCGACGACCACGAGCCGGAAGCCGGCCGTGCCCACGATGCGCGACAGCATGGCCAGGCTCGGCGTCAGGCTGCCCGCCTCGATCCGCCCGACCGTGCTCGGATGCACCCGGGCGAACCGGGCCAGCTCACGCTGGCTGGCGTCGGCCCGGCGACGCACCGCCCGGATGATCCCCGACGCCGGGAACGGGACGTCGAACGGCTCGGTGAGCAGCGCCGGCCTGCCGCCCTCCGCAAGCCCGCCCTCCACCGCCGGCCCGCCGTCAGCCGCTGTCACGGGGGTCGCTGGGGTCGCTGCCGGTACTGCGGTCGCCCAACTCCCGGGAGTCGCTGAGGGCACGGCCGTCGCGCAGGTCACGTAGGCAGCGGCCGTCGCGGAGATTGCGCATGGTGCTTCCGGCGCGGCGCAGGCACCTGTGCCGGTGGCCGCCTCCGGCCCGGTGTCGGCGATGTCTGTCACGCCGCCCACGGTCCCGCCTGCCGCATCGGCCCGCAACCCCGCTCCGCACCCCTGTGGAAAACCTGGAATCCGCCGCCCGACCAGACCTCGCCGTGCGTCAACCGCCCCACTCAAGCACACGGAGCGTGACATCACTGTGCGTTAGCCAGTACTGCCGAAAAGAACGCCGCACACTCAAGACAAATAACAACCAATCCGGACACAACGCTCGGAATAGCCGAGCCAAGGAAGAGCACCTCAGTCGACTTTGCTCTGCAGCCTTCGAAGCACTGCTTACGCTTCGTGACAGTTGCGCCCGTGGCTGCAGAGCAAAGTCGGCTGAGGGGCATTACGCCTGCCACCCTGAAAACTACTGTGAGCTACCGCGTCTGGCTGTGGACAACTTGAGGCAACGCACCGCCCGCGGATCTCACCGACGCGCGCCGGCGCGAGCCCGCCCCGGGTCCGACGCCGGGCGGCCGGGCGAGGGTCAGTAGCGCTCGCGCAGCAGCTGGGCCGCCTCGACCGCCCAGTAGGTGAGGATGATCTGCGCGCCGGCCCGGCGGATCGAGGTGAGCGTCTCCAGCATCACCCGCTCCCGGTCGATCCAGCCGTTCGCGGCGGCCGCCTCGACCATCGCGTACTCGCCGGAGACCTGGTAGGCGGCGACCGGGACGTCCACCGCGGCCCGGACCGCCGACACCACGTCGAGGTAGGGCAGCGCGGGCTTCACCATCACCATGTCGGCGCCCTCGGCCACGTCCAGCTCGACCTCGCGCAGCGACTCGCGCAGGTTCGCCGGGTCCTGCTGGTAGGTTCGCCGGTCGCCCTCCAGCGCCGACTCCACCGCGTCGCGGAACGGGCCGTAGAAGGCGGAGGCGTACTTCACCGCGTACGCGAGCACCGAGACGTCCTGGTGCCCGGCGGCGTCGAGCGCCTTGCGGACCACGCCGACCTGGCCGTCCATCATTCCGGACGGGCCGACCACGTGGACCCCGGCGGCGGCCTGGGCCACCGCCATGTCGGCGTACGCGGCGAGCGTGGCGTCGTTGTCGACCCCGCCGTCCGGGGTGAGCAGGCCGCAGTGCCCGTGCGAGGTGAACTCGTCCAGGCAGAGGTCGCTCATCACCACAGTCGCGTCACCGACCTCGGCGACCACGTCCCGGATCGCCACGTTCAGGATGCCCGCCGGGTCGACACCGCCGGAGCCGGTCTCGTCGCGCGTCGCCGGCACCCCGAACAGCATGATCCCGCCGACCCCGGCCTGGACCGCTTCGACGGCGGCCTTGCGCAGCGAGTCCCGGGAGTGCTGGAGCACTCCCGGGAGCGACGCGATCGCCCTCGGCTCGGTCAGCCCCTCCTTGACGAACATCGGCACGACCAGCTCGGCCGGGTCGACGCGGGTCTCGGAGACCAGCCGCCGCACGGCCGCGTTGCGGCGCAGCCGGCGGGGCCGGATCTCGGGGTACGGCATGAGGAGCCTCCTGTCAGCGGAACCTCAGGGCGGTCGGGCCCTGCACCTTGGAGCCCCGGCGCTGCTTCGCCGGCATGGCGGCGAGCTTCTCCCGCAGCTCGACGGCGTAGGCGGCGAGCGCCTCCACCAGGTCGGGCACCGAGGCGTGCGGCGGCTGCACGTCGACCCGCAGGCCGAACTCGGTGGCGGTCTCCGCCGTCTTGGGCCCGATCACTGCAACAACCGTGCGCGCATGCGGCTTCCCGGCGATACCGACGAGGTTCCGCACCGTGGACGACGAGGTGAACAGCACGGCGTCGAACCCGCCCGACTTGATCGCGTCGCGGATCTCGGCCGGCGGCGGGGCCGCCCGCACCGTCCGGTACGCGGTCACGTCGTCGACCTCCCAGCCCCGCTCGGTGAGCCCGGCGGCAAGCGTCTCGGTCGCGATGTCGGCGCGCGGCAGCAGCACCCGGCCGACCGGGTCGAGGACCTCGTCGTGCGGCGAGAACTCGGCCAGCAGGCCCTCGGAGGACTGCTCCCCGGAGGGGATCAGCTCCGGCTGGATGCCGAACGCGCGGACCGCCTCGGCGGTGGCGTCACCGATACAGGCGATCTTGACGCCGCCGAAGTGGCGGGCGTCGAGGCCGTGCTCGGCGAACTTCTCCCACACCGCCCGGACCGCGTTGACCGAGGTGAAGATCACCCAGGCGTAGCGGCCGTCGACCAGGCCCTTGACCGCCCGCTCCATCTGCGCCGGGGTACGCGGCGGCTCGACCGCGATGGTCGGCACCTCGCACGGGATCGCCCCGTACGCGCGCAGCCGGGCGCTCATCACGCCGGCCTGCTCCTTGGTGCGGGGCACCAGCACCTTCCAGCCGTACAGCGGGCGGTTCTCCCACCAGCTCAGCTTGTCGCGGTCGGTGACGGCCGCGCCGACGGTGAGCACCACCCGGCCGGTGAAGCCGAGCGCCGCGGCGACGAAGGAGTCGACAGTCGACGTGGTGGTGTACTGCGTCTCGCCGGTGCCGTCGCCGGTCACCCCCACCGCTGTGGTGCCGTCGACGCCGGCGGCCAGCAGGCCGTCCCGGACGGCGGCCAGGTCACCGGCGTCCACGGCGAGCGCCAGCGAACCCCGGCCCACGGCCGTGGCGAGCGCGTCGAAGTCGAGCGCGGTGACGTCCTCGACGTCGGCGGCGGTGCGTACGCCCGGCAGCGGGACGCCCGCGTAGGTGGCGACGCCCTCGGCCTGGCCGACGCCCGGCACCACCTCGAAGTGCGCCGCGGTACGCGCGACCGCCTGCACCTCCTTGACCACCGAGTCGTGGCCGAACGGGTCACCGGCGACCAGGTGCACGGCGTTCTGCCCGGACCGGGCCGCGGAGATCAGCACCTTCGCCACGTCCCCCGGCACACCCTCGGCGGGGCTGAACTCGGCGTCGGGCCGGGCCTGGGCGCGTACGTGCGCCAGGAGCGACTCGGGTACGCCCCGGTCGTAGACCACCTGGTCGGCCTCGACCAGGGCGTCCAGCGCCCGGCGGGTCAGCAGGCCGGGGTCGCCGGGACCGGCCCCGACGAAAGCGATCTGGCCTACGGGCTTACGGGTGCGGGTCATTCTGTGCTCCCAAGTTGCTGGGTCCCCGGGCCGGCCTGTGCGTCCTGGCCGAGGATCGAGTCGGCGCCGAGTTCGAGGAGTTCGGCGGCGAGTGCCTTGCCGATCTCCGCCGCGTCGGCGGGCGTTCCGGTGCGGGACAGCCGGAGGTCACGCGAACCGTCCGGGCTGATCACCGCACCGCGCAGGTAGATCTCCTGAATCACGTCGCCCTCGTCGGTGGGCTCGCCTTCGGCGAGGACGGCGTACGCGGCCACGGGTGCGCTGCATCCTGCCTCCAGGGTGGCCAGCAGCGCCCGTTCCGCGGTGATCGCGGCGCGGGACGGCGCGTGGTCGAGCAGCGCGAGCATCTCGATCACGTCCTGGTCGTCGGCCCGGCACTCGACGGCCAGCGCGCCCTGAGCGGGCGCGGGCAGCATGAGCATCGGGTCGAGCGTCTCGGTGATGACGTCGGCGCGGCCGATCCGGTTGAGCCCGGCGCGGGCCAGCACGACGGCGTCGAGGTCGGCGTCCGGGCCGAGCACCCGGCTGAGCCGGGTGTCGATGTTGCCCCGGATCGGGGTGACCTCCAACTGCATGCCCAGCGCGTGCAGCTGGGCGATCCGGCGCAGCGCGCCGGTGCCGACGCGGGCGCCGGGGGGCAGCTCGGCGAGCGTACGGCCGTCGGTGGCCACCAGCGCGTCGCGCGGGTCCTGCCGGGGCGGCACGGCCGCGACGTGCAGGCCGGGCGCCGCCGCGGTGGGCAGGTCCTTGTACGAGTGGACGGCGAAGTCGATCTCACCGGCGGTCAGCGCGTCGCGCAGCGCGGACACGAACACGCCGACGCCGAGTCGCTGCACCGGGGCGGTCGACTTGTCCCCGGCGGTCACCACCTCGACCAGCTCGACCGGGCGGCCGGTGGCCGCGGTGAGGGCTTCGGCCACGTGGCCGGACTGGGCCATCGCCAGGGCGCTGCCCCGGGTGCCGAGGCGCAGTGGGGCGGTCATCGCGCACCTCCGGTGGGCGGGATGTCGGCGGCGTCGAACGACGGCCGCCCGTCGAGATCGGTGGCGACCACGTCGGGAACGGTGTCGACCGGGGACGTCTGCGGAACGTCCAGGTCGAACAGCTCGCGCAGCAGCGCCGCGTACTGGTCGCCGCCGGGCTCGGCGGCGAGCTGGCGGACCCGTACGGTCGGCTGGTGCAGCAGCCGCTGGACGACCCGGTGCACGGTCCGGGCCACCTCGGCGCGCTGGTCGTCGCTGAGGTCGGGGCGGCGCTGGCCGACCCGGCGCAGCTCGGTGGCGACCACGTCGTCGGCCCGGCCGCGCAGGGCGGCCACCGTCGGCGCCACGTCGGCGCCGCGCAGCCAGCTCAGGAACGACTCGACCTCACCGGCGACGATCCGGGCCACCTCGGCGGCGTCGGCGGCGGCCGGCCCGTCGGCGAGCACGGCGGCCATCCGGTCGATGTCGACGACCTCGACGCCGGGCAGCTCGGCGACGCCGGGCTCGACGTCGCGCGGTACGGCCAGGTCGAGCAGGACCAGCGGGCCGCGGTCGGCGTCCCGGCGGGCCAGTGCCCGGGTCACCACGTCGCGGGTGAGCACCGGCTCGGTGGCGGCGGTGGCGGCGACCACGACGTCGACGTCGGCGAGCGCGGTGATCAGCTCGGCCATCGGCACGGCGGACGCGCCGTACGACTCGGCGAGCCGGACGGCACGGGCGGCGCCCCGGTTGGTCACGGTGAGCGGGCCGGCGCCCAGCCGGGACAGCGTGGCCACGCCCAGCGAGCCCATCGCGCCCGCGCCGACGATCATCGCGGGCCGCCCGGCCAGCTCGCCGTCGAGCATCTCGGCGGCGAGGTCGAGCGCGGCGGTGACGACGCCTTGCCCGGCCCGGTCGATGTTGGTCTCGGCGTGCGCGCGCTTGCCGACCCGCAGCGCCTGCTGCATCAGCTCGTGCAGCAGGCGGCCGGCCGAGTCGGCGCCACCGGCGGAGTGGTAGGCGTCGCGGAGCTGGCCGAGGATCTGCGCCTCGCCGACCACCATCGAGTCGAGCCCGGCGGCCACCCGGAAGACGTGGTCCACGGCGGCGGCGTCGTAGTGCACGTAGAGGTGCGGGGCGAGCGCCGCCGGCTGGCAGCCGGCCTGATCGGCCAGGACCGCGCAGATGTCGCCGAGTCCGCCGTGGAACCCGGAGACGGCGGCGTAGACCTCCACCCGGTTGCAGGTGGAGACCAGGACGGCCTCGGCGACGTACGGCTGGGCGATCAGGCGGTCCAGCGTCCGGGTGAGGTCGGCGGGCGGGACGGCGAGCTGTTCCAGGGTGGCGACCGGGGCGGTGCGGTAGGACGCGCCGACGACGAGCAGTTTCACGTGCCGATCGCCTCCTGGGTGTCGGTGGCCGCGAGCCCGCCGGGCAGGGCGGTGATGGCGGTCCCGCCGGTGGCGGGGAGCGCGGTCAGCGACGCCTTGCGGTGCTCGTGGAAGGACAGGATCTGCAGCTCGATGGCGAGGTCGACCTTGCGCACGTCGACCCCGTCCGGGACCGAGAGTACGCAGGGCGCGAAGTTGAGGATGCTCGTCACGCCGACGGCGACCAGCTGATCGGCGACCGCCTGGGCGGCCGGGGCGGGCGTGGCGATGACGCCGATCGAGATCGATTCCTCGGCGACCACCTGGGGCAGGTCGTCGATGTGCTGGACGACGAGTCCGTTGATCCGCTCGCCGACCCGGGACCGGTCGGCGTCGAGGAGCGCGGCGATACGGAAGCCGCGGTTGGCGAAGCCGTCGTAGCCGGCCAGCGCGTGACCGAGGTTACCGACGCCGACGAGCGCGACGGCCCGGCACTGGGTGAGGCCGAGCACCGAGGAGATCTGGTCGACCAGGAGCGCCACGTCGTAGCCGACGCCCCGGGTGCCGTACGAGCCGAGGTGGGACAGGTCCTTGCGGAGCTTCGCGGAGTTGACGCCTGCCGCGTTGGCGAGCCCTTCGCTGGACACCGTCTCGTGCCCGGAGTCGGCGAGCGTGTGCAGCGCACGCAGGTATTCCGGGAGCCGGGACACGGTCGCCTCGGGCAGGTCCGGAAGCGCCGGTACGGCACCGGTGCGGCCGGGCGCGCCTGGTTGACGGTGCTGACTCATGAGACTCCGTGCGGTGCGATCCTCGACCAGCGACGGGGGCCGGTCGTTTCGGGACTCCCGCTGGCGACCGAGATTGCCGGCTGTGCTAGCAGGGCGCGTCGGAACTACAGAGTAGGCGCTTGTGAAGAGGTGCACAAATCGCGATCTTGAAAGCTCGCGACGCGCCTTCACCTGCCCCTCCATTCCCGCAAGATCGATCGACCGCCTCCCTTGGCGGCGCGTGGCGATTATTGCTCAATCCCGACTTCCCTGACCAATCGCGCGCGGCTCGTAGCGCTCCGTCACCGGCGTGGCGAGGCGAGTCTCACGTTTTGCAGTAGGGAGAACCCCACCCCCAAGAGGCCAGCGTGCGGGATGGGTCGGCGGGGCACGCGCCCATAGCCTCGAACCATGACCGCCGCACCACTGGCCACCGCGCCCACTCCGCTGTCCCCCGTCCACGGGCTGCTGCGCCGCCTCGCCCGCGACACCACCTACGTACTCGTGGGCTTCCCGCTGGCGATCGTCGGCTTCGTCCTCGCGGTGGTGGGGATCTCACTGAGCGCCGGACTGCTGGTGACCACGCTCGGCCTGCCGATCCTCGCCGGCTTCCTGTACGCGGCCCGCGGGCTGGCCGACATCGAGCGGCTCCGGCTCGCCGCGGTGCTGGACCGGCCCCGGGTACGCCCGGTCTACCGCCGGCCGGAGCCGGGCGCCGGGTTCTGGCGGCGGGTGTTCACCCCGATCCGGGACGCGCAGTCGTGGCTCGACCTGCTGCACGCGTTCGTCCGGCTGCTGGTGGCCCTGCCCACGTTCGTGCTGCTGGTGGTCTGGTGGGTGCTGGCCCTGGGCGGCACGCTCTACGTCGTCTACGACTGGGCCATCCCGCGCGGCGTCGACAACCAGGACCTGAGCCAGCTCCTCGGGATGGGTGACGGCGCCGGCGCCCGGATCGCCCTGAACACCGCGATCGGGCTGTTCGCCCTGTTCACGCTCCCGCTGGTGGCGCGCGGCTGCGCCCGGCTCCAGGCCGGGCTGGCGTACTCGCTGCTCACCGGCGTGGCCGAGATGCGACAGCGGATCATCACGCTGGAGGAGCAGAAGCGCGCCGCCGCCTCGGCCGAGGCGGTCGCGCTGCGCCGGCTGGAGCGCGACATCCACGACGGCCCGCAGCAGCGGCTGGTCCGGCTCGCCATGGACCTCGGCCGGGCCCGCCACCAGCTCGCCGACAACCCGGACGCGGCCCGGCAGACGCTCGACGAGGCAGTCGCCCAGACCCGGGAGACGCTGGACGAGCTGCGCGCGCTGTCCCGGGGCATCGCGCCACCGATCCTGGTCGACCGGGGCCTGCCCAGCGCGCTCGCCGCGCTGGCCGCCCGGGCGCTGGTGCCGACCGAACTGGTGGTGGACGACGACCTGGGCACCGCCGCCGGCCGGCTCGACCCGGGGCTGGAGAGCACCGCGTACTTCGTGGTGGCCGAGGCGCTGACGAACGTGTCGAAGCACAGCCGGGCGAACGCCTGCCGGGTGGAGGTCACCCGGAAGGTGGGCCGGCTGGAGATCACCGTCACCGACGACGGCGTCGGCGGCGCGCACCTGGCCAAGGGCCACGGGCTCAACGGCATCGCCGACCGGGTCCGGGCAGCCGGCGGCACGCTGGAGGTGACCAGCCCGGCCGGCGGCCCGACCCGGGTCCACGCCGAACTACCGAGGTGACCCGGACCACCGGGTCGGGGCGTGATAGACACCGGACCCATGCGGGTGGTGATCGCGGACGACGCCGTACTGCTCCGGGAGGGGCTGATCCGGCTGCTGACCGAGTACGGGCACGAGGTGGTGGCTGCCGTCGGTGACGGTGACGCGCTGGTCGAGGCGGTGGTGGCGCACCGGCCCGACGTCTCGGTGGTGGACGTGCGGATGCCGCCCTCACACACCGACGAGGGACTGCGCGCCGCGGTGGAGGCCCGCCGCCGGGTGCCGGGTACGCCGATCCTGGTGCTGTCCCAGTACGTCGAGGTGTCGTACGCCGACGACCTGCTGGACACCGCGGGCGGGGCCGGCGGCGGCATCGGCTACCTGCTCAAGGACCGGGTCGCCGCGATCGACGAGTTCCTCGACGGCCTGGCCCGGGTGGCCGCCGGCGGCACCGTGCTCGACCCGGAGGTGATCAGCCAGTTGCTGGTCCGGCGGCGGCGCGACGACCCGCTGGCGTCGCTGACCCCGCGCGAGCGCGAGGTGCTGGCGCTGATGGCCGAGGGCCGCTCGAACACCGCCATCGCCCGGGCGCTGGTGGTCAGCGACGGCGCGGTCGAGAAGCACGTCCGCAACATCTTCACCAAGCTCGACCTGCCGCCGGACGCGACCACGCACCACCGCCGTGTCCTGGCCGTCCTGGCCCACCTGCGCGCCTGACCGGGCCGGGTCAGGCGAGCGTGCGGGCCAGCGTCACCGCCTCGGTGAGCGTGTCGGCGGCCGGGTGGCCGCTGCCGCGCAGCCGGTCCGGGTCGGACAGGCCACCGGTGTAGAGGACGCAGCGGGCGCCGACCGAGGCGGCCGCGTCGGCGTCGTCGAGCGAGTCGCCGATCAGCACCACCTCGTGCCCGCCCAGCCCCAGCTCGGCCAGGTGCTTCTCCAGCCACTCGGCCTTGTGCCCGCCGCCGACTGTCGCACGCAGCCCGTCCACCCGGCGGAAGTGCGGCGTCAGCCCGTACGTGTGCACCGTCGGCACCAGCTCGTCGTGGAACCACATGGACAGCAGCGACTGGCTGCCTTCCCAGGACTCGATCGCGGTGGTGGCGTCGGCGGCCAGGGCGCAGGTGGTCAGCCCGGCCCGGTAGGCGTCGTGGAAGACCCGGTCCAGCGTGCCCAGCACCTCGGCGTCCACGGCCCGGCCGAGCATCTCGGCGTAGTAGTCGGCGATCGGCCGCCGGAACCGGACCCGGTGCTCTGCCGCGGTGACCGCCGGCCCGCCGGCGCTGGCGAAGGCCACGTTCGTGGCCTGGACCACCAGGTCGAGGTCGTCGAGGAGCGTTCCGTTCCAGTCCCACACGAGGTGGCGTCGCATACCCGTCACCCGAGCACTCTAAGGCTAGAGCTGCGGCGTGGTCAGGTCGCGCAGCAGCCGGTCCTCCTCGACCCGCCAGTAGCCGTGCTCCTTGCCGTCGAGCAGCACCACCGGCAGCCGGTCGCCGTAGTCGCGCTCCATCTCCAGGTCGCCGGTGACGTCCCGCTCCACCCACCGGTCGCCGGTGACCGCGACCACCCGGTCGAGCGCGGCCTTCGCGTCGTCGCACAGGTGGCAGCCGGGCCGGGTGATCAGGATGAGCCTCGGGTCACTGGACATCGGATACCTCCGTGCGGATCTCGGTCGGCGACGCCGGCGACGGCACCACGGGCGCCGGGCGCAGCTCGGTCTTGCGCACCTTCCCGATCGCCGAGTACGGCAGGCTGTCGACGAACTCGACGGCGGTCGGGCACTTGAACCGGGCCAGGTTACGCGCGCAGTGGGCGAGCAGTTCGTCAGCCGTCACCGGCGGACCGGCCGCCCGGACCACGTACGCCCGCACAGTCTCGCCGGTCCGCGGGTGCGGCACGCCGAGGACCGCCGACTCGGCCACCCCGGGGTGCGCCTGGAGCACCAGCTCCACCTCGTGCGGGTAGACGTTGAAGCCGTTTACCAGGATCAGCTCGCCGAGCCGGTCGACGAGGAACAGGTCGCCGTCGCCGGCGGCGTACGCGACGTCGCCGGTGGCCCACCAGCCGTCCGGGTCCGGCCCGCCCCGCCCGTCCGGCCAGTAACCGGCGAACAGGTTCTCCCCGCGTACCACGATCTGCCCGGGGTCGGTGCCGGCCAGCTCGTCGGAGAGGTCCATCTCGTCCTCGTCGGGGGCGTCGGCGGGCGCGCCGTCGCGCCACAGCTCGACGCCGTCGGCGCCGGTCAGGCGCAGCTCGACGCCGGGCAGCGGACGGCCGATCGAGCCGGGTTTCGGCTCGCCGCCGACGAGCGTCGACGTGAGCACCGGCGCGGTCTCGGTGAGCCCGTAGCCGACGTGCACCGGGTGCCCGGTCAGCTCGGTGAAGCGCGCCCCGACGGCCGGCGGCAGCGGCGCCGCGCCGCACACCGCGACGCGCACCGAGGCGAGCGCCGCGGCCGGGTCACGCTCCGCCTCGGCCCAGGTCAGGAACATCGACGGTACGCCGACGAGCACCGTGACCCGGTGCCGGGCGATCTCGTCCAGCGCCCCGGACGCGCCGGGCTCGTCGACGAGCACACCCGTCGCGCCGTGCCGCACCACGGCGCCGAGCACCGTGTTCAGCCCGTACGCGTGGAACAGCGGAAGGGCGAGCAGCACGACGTCGTCGGGGCCGACCACCGGCGGCTCGATCCGGTCGGTCTGGTCGTGGTTGGCGGCGAGCGCGCGGTGCGACAGCATCGCGCCCTTGGGCCGTCCCTCGGTGCCGGAGGTGTAGAGCAGGACGGCGAGGTCGTCGCCGGCGCGGGCCGGGAACCCGTCCGGCCCGGTGTCGCCGCGTACCGGCGGCGCGGTGTGCACGGCGCGCAGCCCGGGCAGCTCGGCGCGGTCCACCCGGGCGGTCACCTCGGGGGCGCCGACCAGCACCGTCGCGCCGGAGTCGGTGAGCACGTGCCGCAGCTCGCGGGCGGTGAGCGCGGGGTTGACCGGTACGGCGACCAGGCCGGCCCGGAGCGCGGCGAGGTAGGTGACCACGAAGTCCGGGGTGTTGCCGAACGCGACAGCCACCCGGGGCGGATGTCCCGGTCCGGCGGCCGGCGGCGCGTCGGCGAGCAGCGCGAGCACGGTGGCGGTGACCGCGTCGTCCAGCTCGGACCAGGTGAGCGTCCGCTCGCGCCAGCGCAGCGCGGCCCGGTCGCCCCGTTCGGTGGCGGCCCGGCGGAGCCGGTCGGCGAGGTTCGGCGCGGAGCTTTCGGCGGCGTCCTGCACGGTGGCTGAGTCTGGCACAGCGGCGTCCGCCGGACCATGCCCGGACACGGCACCGGGTCCGCCACACGGGACTGGGAATGCAGTACGGTGGGATTCCCGAGCGCGGGATAACGATCTCCAGCGGCACGAGCCGAGCGACGCGGGGCGACCCGTGCGAGCCGCCCTCGCGACACGCCGAGCGGAAAGAAAATCTGCTCCGACCAGGACTTTCCACTGCGGACCACGATCCGGCGCGAAAGTCAACCACACGCGACGGACAACGGGTCCGCCATTCGTGCGATCCGGCGGGAAATACTTCCGCTCTGTGTAACGGACTTGCCACGCGTGGGTGACGTTGGCCCTATCATCACTCGGGTCGGCTCACCCCATTTGCCGTGAGTCGACACCCCTCAGCCCGAGGAGGCCCCCGTGCCCGTCAGCGCATTGGACCAGCACCTCAAGGGGATCTGCCGCCCGTCGGCACGTCCCGACCCTGCCGCGCCCGGCCGGGTTCCACCCGGTCCCCCGGCACCACAGTGGCGCCCGGTGCGGTCGCTGCCCACTCGGACCGGGGAGGCGCGGTGACCACCTTCGGTTACGCCGAACGGCCGGCCGGCGTCACCGGCCCGACCCAGCGCAACCCGCTCAACGAGCGCGCGGACCCGCCTCCACGCAGCGCCGAGAGCCAGCTCGCGGTACGCGGCGAGGGGCGGCGCGTCCGCAGCCGCGCGCACCACACGAACGAGGCGCCGGCGCGTCCCGCGACGCCCGGCGGCAACGCGAAACCCGCAGCCGGCCGCCTCGGCAGCCCGGCCCGCCCGACCATGCCGGCCCAGGCCCGGCGCGGTGACGCGGCCACCGGCGCGGAGCCGTCCGCCGCGGAGACCGCGATCCTGCCGGCGGTGACCACAGGCGACACCGCCGTCCTGCCCGCCGTGCCGGCCGCCACGCCCGCCACCGGATTCCCCAGCCGCCCCGACCCGTCCGACCCGGCCACCGAGGTGTGGACGCTCGTCGAACGCGCGCAGGCCGGCGAGTCCGAGGCGTTCGGCCTGATCTACGACAGGTACGTCGACACCGTCTTCCGGTTCGTCTACTTCCGGGTCGGCAACCGCCAGCTCGCCGAGGACCTCACCTCCGACACGTTCCTGCGCGCGCTCAAGCGGATCGGCAGCTTCACCTGGCAGGGGCGCGACCTCGGCGCCTGGCTGGTCACCATCGCCCGCAACCTGGTCGCCGACCACTTCAAGTCGGGGCGCTACCGGCTGGAGGTGACCACCGGCGACGTCCTCGACGCCGACCGGGAGGACCGCGGTCCGGAGGGCAGCCCGGAGGCGGCGGTGGTGGAGCACATCACCAACGTCGCCCTGCTCACCGCCGTCAAGCAGCTCAACCCGGAGCAGCAGGAGTGCATCGTGCTGCGGTTCCTCCAGGGCTTCTCGGTGGCCGAGACGGCCCGTGCCATGGGCAAGAACGAGGGCGCCATCAAGGCCCTCCAGTACCGCGCGGTACGGGCCCTGGCCCGCCTGCTGCCCGACGGCTTCCACTCCTGACCGGCAGCCACCGTCCCGTTTCCTCACCGGCGCCACCGCCGGGCGCTGTCGCGTGCCCGACGCCCCACGCGGGCCGATCACTCTTGGTGATTTCGCCGCCGTCCCAGCCGTAACCGGCGACCGGCGCGGTCCGTTTCTCCGGGTGCGACCAGTGGTTGTCCCGGCGTCCCCCGGGCCACCCGGTCCGGCGGGTCGGGTCGGCCGTTCCGGTCGACTCGGTGCCACACGCTGCCACCGGTCGCTGGTGACGACGACGGCCGCCCGGCCGTGACCAGCGAGAGGGGGTGCCGCGGTGGACAGCGACCTCTTCTCCCGTCGGCGGGCCGAGCGCTTCGCGCAACTCCTCGACGAGGCCAACGGCGGACGCCGGCACCACGTCCGGTCCAATGCGGACGGTGAACTCACCGCGCTCGTCGAGGTGAGCCGCCGGCTCAGCGCCGAACGGCCCGACGTCGAGCCCGGCGCCGAGTTCCGCACCGGACTGCGGGCGATGCTCGTGGCCACCGCCGAACGTGAGGGCGTCGGCACTCCGGCCAAGACCACCACCGGGGTACGCGGAACGCTGCTGCCCGCGATCACCGGACGTCGGGCGCGGGCCCGGGGCGCGATCCTGGTCGGCGTGGCCGCCGGCGCGGTCGCCCTCTCCGGCATCTCCGCCGCCAGCGAGAACGCGCTGCCCGGTGACGCCCTGTACGGCATGAAGCGCTCCACCGAGCGCGCCCAGCTCGCGCTCGCCAGCTCGGACATCAGCCGTGGGCAGCTCTTCCTCGACTTCGCCCGCACCCGGCTGGACGAGGCCGCCTCGGTACGCGGCGACCGGCTCGGTTTCAGCGCCGTCCTGGACGACATGGACGCGGACACCCGGCAGGGCGTACGCCTGCTGACCACGGTCGCGGCGCAGCGTTCCGACCCGGTGGCGCTGGACGCGGTGGACACGTTCCTGGCCGGCCAGCGCCGGGTGGTCAGCGGCCTGCTGGACCGGCCCGACCACGCCGCGCGGGACCGCACCCGCCGCTCGCTGGCGCTGCTCGACGCGGCCGGCAAGCGCGCCGACGCGCTGCGCGAGGCGATCGCCTGCGGACTGCCCGCGCCGCAGGCCAGCGACGCGCTCGGGCCCGCCCCGGCGGCCTGCCCGGCCGACCGCTGAGCGCGGACGCCGACCGCGCCACACTTCTCCCGGCGGACACCCACCCGTCACACCGTGCCGGATACGCTCGACGCGGAGGGCGTACGCGGTCGTCGAGGCAGGGAGGTCACCGTGGCCGGAACCCGGAAGGTGACCGTCAGCACCGACGCGCACGGACACACCACGGGCTGGTCGGAGGCCCCGTCGGCGCCCGCGACCACGATCCCGCCGGACCCCACCGCCGCCGCCTTCTTCGACGTGGACAACACGATGATGCAGGGCGCCTCGATCTACTGGTTCGCCCGCGGGCTGGCCGCCCGGAAGTACTTCACCACCGGTGACCTGGCCCGTTTCGCCTGGCAGCAGGCCCGGTTCCGGCTGCTCGCCACCGAGCATGCGGGCGACATGTCCCAGGCCAAGGAGGCCGCGCTCGCGTTCGTGCAGGGCTGGCGGGTGGACGACATCGAGCGTCTCGCCGACGAGATCTTCGACGAGCTGATGGCCCCGCGCATCTGGGCCGGCACCCGCCGCCTGGCCCAGCGTCACCTCGACGCGGGCGAGCGGGTCTGGCTGGTCAGCGCCGCCCCGGTGGAGATCGGCCGGGTGATCGCCGCCCGGCTCGGCCTGACCGGCGCGATCGGCACGGTGGCCGAGGTGGTCGACGGCGCGTACACCGGGCGGCTGGTCGGTGACCTGATGCACGGGCCGGCGAAGGCCGAGGCGGTGACCCAGCTCGCCGCCGTGGAAGGGCTGGACCTGGCCCGCTGCGCGGCCTACAGCGACTCGGCGAACGACCTGCCGATGCTCTCCGCCGTCGGCCGTGCGGTCGCGGTGAATCCCGATCCGGCGCTGCTGCGGCAGGCCCGCGAGCGGGGCTGGGACGTGCGCGACTTCCGCACCGGGCGGCGGGCCGTACGCATCGCCGTGCCCTCCACCGCCGCCGCCGGGCTGCTGGCCGGCGCGGTCACGGCCGGACTGGCGCTGCACCGGCGCCGCCACCGCGAGGCCTGAGCCGGCGCGCGTTCGCTCAGGGCCCGAACGGGTCGGGGCGGCGTTCGAGCAGCTTGTGCAGCGTCTGCTGGATCGTCTCGCGCACCTGGTCGGCGAGGTTGAACACCACGAGCGGGTCGTCGGCGGAGTCACGCAGGTGCGCGGTCGGGATCGGCGGGCAGAACTCGATCAGCCACTTGCTCGGCAGCGGCACCATGCCCAGCGGCCCGAGCCAGGGGAACGTCGGCGTGACCGGGAAGTACGGCAGTTTGAGCAGCCGCGCGAGGGGCTTGATGTCGGCGAGCATCGGGTAGATCTCTTCGCCGCCGACGATCGCGACCGGCACGATCGGCGTGCCGGTGCGCAGCGCGGCGGAGACGAATCCGCCCCGGCCGAAGCGCTGGAGCTTGTAGCGGTCGGAGTAGAGCTTGCCGACCCCCTTGAAGCCCTCCGGGAACACGCCCACCAGTTCGCCGTTGCCGAGCAGCCGCTCCGCGTCCGGGTTGCAGGCGACGGTGCCGCCGGTCTTGCGGGCTATCTCGGAGACGACGGGCATCCGGAAGACCAGGTCGGCGCCGAGCAGCCGCAGGTAGCGGCGCGCCGGGTGCCGGTCGTGCAGCGCGGTGGAGAGGATCAGCGCGTCGAGCGCCACGGTGCCGGAGTGGTTGCCCACGACCAGGCCCGCGCCCTCGGCCGGTACGTGCTCGATGCCGCTGACCTCGGTGCGGAACCAGTCCCGGTAGAGCAGCCGGACCAGCGGGTGGACGACCGCGTCGGTCAGGTCGGGGTCGAAGCCGAACTCGTCGACCTCGTAGTCACCGGCGAGCCGCCGCCGCAGGAACGCCAGGCCCTGGGCCACCTTGCGGTCCCAGTGGTCGCCCGGCCGGTCGGCCACCGCCGGTCCGGGCGGCGTGTCACCGGCCGGCGCGTCGCTCACCGGGGCCGGCTCGGCGACCGCTTTCTTCGCCACGGCCTTCTTCGCGACCGTCTTCTTGGCCACGGTCTTCTTGGCCACCGTCTTCTCGGCCGTCGGGCGGTGCGCGGCCGGACCCGGGGCAGCCGACCCGGCCGGGGTGCCGGGCTCGTCGGCGGAGGTGTCCGGCTCGACCGGCGCGGCCGGGCGGGCGGACGGCGCGGTCACCCGGCGGTGTCCGTTGCGCCGTGCCGGCTCCGCGCCCGGCCCGGGCACGTCCAGCGGTACGTCGTAGCGCGCGTCGCGCCGCTCCTCCGGGCTGGTCACGAACGCTCCCGTACGGTCGAGCGGACCTGCCGGATGCTCTCCAGCACCAACCGCTCGGCCGCGGCCAACTGGTCCCGGGTCACCACGACGCCGCCGTGGTGGGCGCGGATGAAGTCCTCGAACGCGGCGGCGGTCGAGCGGGGCGTGAAGCCGAACTCCCGCTCCAGCCGGCTGGTGTCCACCACCCGGCCGTGCACGAACAGGTCCACCTGGTCCAGGCCGTACCGGCCGAAGCCCAGGCTGCGGGCGATCGCGGCGACCCCGGCCAGGCCCGGTTCCAGCACCGGCACCGCCACCCGGCCGGCCCGGCGGATCGCCTGCGACAGCGACAGCACGCCCGGCCCGGCGACGTTGTACGTGCCCGGGTGGTCCTCGGCGACCGACCGGTGCAGCACCTCCAGCGCGTCGTCGAAGTGCACGAACTGCAGGCGGGGGTCACGGCCGAAGACGGTGGGCACCACCGGCTGGGAGAAGTAGCGCGTGAGCGTGGTGTCGGCGGCGTAACCGATGAACGGCGCGAAGCGCAGCACGGTCGCGGTGACGTCGGGCCGGCGGCGGCGGAACCCGCGGACGTACCCCTCGATGTCGAGTATGTCGCGGCCGAAACCGCCGCGCGGCACCTCGCGCGGCTCGGTCTCCTCGGTGAAGACGGCCGGATCGCGGAACGACACCCCGTACGCGGCGGTGGACGATCGGACCACGAGCTTGCGCAGCCGGGGCGCGCGCTGCGCGGCGGCGAGCATCTGCATCGTGCCGATGACGTTCTGTTCCTTCATCGCCGACCGGCCGCCCTGCTGCGGGTCGGGGGAGGTGACGAGCGCCAGGTGCACCACGGCGTCGACGTCGAGGTCGGCCAGGAGACCGCCGAGCGAGTCCAGGTCGAGACGGACCCGTTCCACGTCGGTGAGCAGGTCGGCCAGCTCGGGGTTGGGCGGCGCCGGATCGACCCCGATGACCCGCTCGATCCGCGGGTCGGCGGCGAGCCGCGCGGCGACGTGCGCGCCGAGCCAGCGACCGACCCCGGTCACGACGACGACCCCCGGGGCACCGGAGGTGTCACCGGGGGTCATGTCGTGCGCCTTGCGCGGCAGGCGGGATCGAGCCGGGACGTCCACGGCCTGATCACCTGAGCCTCCGAGGGTCGACAGTTGGCAAGTGGTGCCGGGTGCCGGGCCAGTGCCCGGCCCCGGTCACTTGCCGAGACGGCGACGCTGGACGCGGGTCTTGCGCAGCAGCTTGCGGTGCTTCTTCTTAGCCATGCGCTTGCGGCGCTTCTTGACCACCGAGCCCATACGACAGCCTTTCGATGCAACGTTCGGGGCGGACCGGAAGACACCACCGCCGGTGGCGTCTTGACCGCTTGCGGACAACGGACCGGACCAGCGTGGTGGGCAGGGCACACCAGAGGGCGATCACGGTCGTGGTCCAGCCTAACCGGAGTGCGTCAGCAGGACCAACGCGCCCCCGTCGATGCCCCTTTTCGTCGCACTCGGCGGACCGGCCCGCCGAGTGCTCAGGCGGACTCCTGGAAGGCGCCCCGGAGGTATTCGTGCACGGCGTGCTCGGGCACCCGGAACGAGCGGCCGACCCGCACCGCGGTCAGCTCACCGCTGTGCACGAGACGATAGACAGTCATCTTGGAGACCCGCATGACCGTCGCCACCTCGGCGACGGTCAGGAACCTGACATCCGACAGCCGTGCGTCGGACTGCGACCCGGCCATGGCTCACCGACCCATTCCCGTGCCCGGCGCGTGTCACCGGGCAGGTGCTCCCGCCTCGACGAGCGACGCGCGTGTAACCAGTACGGTAGCGGGACGGCTGTGACCTGCGCGATCCCTTCCACCCTTTGATCATGGCGGGACAGCCGTTCACCCGATGTCCACCAGGGGTTTTTCGCCCGGACGGGTGTCTCGTCCGTAACGCCTACTCCGCGCGCAGCGCCACCACCGGGTCGAGCCGGCCGGCCCGCTGCGCCGGCACCACGCCGAAGACGATGCCGACCGCCGCGGAGACGCCGAATGCCAGCGCCAGCGACCACCAGGTGATCGCCGCCGGGATCGGCGAGAGCGCGTCGACGAGCAGCGCGGTGCCCACGCCCAGCGCCATCCCGGTCAGGCCGCCCACCGAGGTGAGCAGCACCGCCTCCAGCAGGAACTGCACGCCGATGTCCCGGGGACGCGCGCCGACCGCCTTGCGCAGGCCGATCTCGCGGGTCCGTTCGCGTACCGAGACCAGCATGATGTTGGACACGCCGACGCCGCCCACCAGCAGCGAGATGCCCGCGATGGCGGCCAGCACACCGGTGAGCACGCCCAGGATGTCGCCGAGCACGCCGAGGATCTGCCGCTGGGTGACGGCGCTGAACTCGGTGTCCGGGTGCCGGCGGGACAGCTCCGCGACGATCCGCTCGCCGAGTTCGTCGATCCGCTCCCGGTCCGGCGCCTTCACCGCGATGCCGTCGATGCGCTGGGTGCCCCACAGCCGTTGCGCCGCCGTCACCGGTACGTGCACCTCGTCGTCCCGGTCCACGCCGAGGCTCTGCCCGAGCGGCGCGAAGACGCCGATCACCCGGAACCGCACCCCGGCCAGCGTGACCTGCTGACCGAGCGGGTCCCGGTCGGGAAACAGCGCCCGGGCCACCGAGTCGCCGAGCACCGCCACCCGGCGGCTGGTGTCGACGTCCGCCCCGGTCAGGTAGCGGCCCCGCGACAACGATCTGGTGAACACCGACGGGGTGGTCTCCAGCACCCCCTGCACGGTGGTGAAGTCGGACCGGTTGCCGGCCCGGGCGGTCGCGCCGGAGGCCACTGTCACCGCGACCCGGCCGGGGTCGCCGACCACCCGGGAGACGGCGTCGGCGTCGCTGAGGTCCAGCGGCGAGACCACCGGCGCGTTGCCCACCTCGATGCGGCCCGGCACCACCAGCAGCAGGTTCGAGCCGAGCCCTTCGACCTGCTGCTCGACCTGCTGTTTGGTGCCGGTGCCGATGGCCACCAGGATCACCACCGAGGCCACCCCGATGATCACCCCGAGCATGGTCAGCACGCTGCGCAGCCGGTTGGCCCGCAGCGCGTCCCACGCCACCCGCCACGCCTCGGCCAGCCTCATCCCGCGTCCCCGCCGGACCGCGGAAGGCGCTGCTCGGCGCGAGGGCGCTCCCCGGGCCGCGGAAGGCGCCCGGTGGCACCGGCGGCGCCACCGGAGCCACCGGGCGGGTGCCCCGGGCCGCTTCCGGACACGGACCGGGGCTCCGCGCTGGGAGCGGGGTCCAGTGTCGCAGGTACGCCGGAGCCGTCCGACGGCGGTCGATCATGAGCGCTGTCCGAGCGGATCAGGCCGTCCCGCACCGCGATCCGCCGGCGCGCCCGGGCGGCCACCTCCTGGTCGTGGGTCACCATCACCAGCGCCACCCCGGACTCGGCGTTCAGCTGTTCCAGCAGCTCCAGCACCGCCTCGCCGGTGGCACTGTCCAGATTGCCGGTCGGCTCGTCGGCGAGCAGCACCGCCGGGACCGTGACCAGCGCGCGGGCGATCGCCACCCGCTGCTGCTCGCCGCCGGAGAGCTGGTTGGGCCGGTGGTGCAGCCGGTGGCCGAGACCGACCCGGCCCAGCATCGCCGCCGCCCGCTCCCGCCGCTGCCGCGCCCCGACGCCCCGGTAGACCAGCGGCAGCGCCACGTTGTCCACCGCCGACGTACGGGCCAGCAGGTGGAACGCCTGGAACACGAAGCCGATCGTCTCGTTGCGCAGCGTCGCCAGCTCCGGGGCGGTGAGCGTGGTGACGTCCCGGCCGCCGATCACCAGCCGGCCGCCGCTGGGCCGGTCCAGCCCGCCGAGCAGGTGCATCAGCGTCGACTTGCCCGAGCCGGACGGGCCGATCACCGCCACGTACTCGCCCTGGTCGATGGTGAGCGACACGCCGCGCAGCGCGGACACCGAGACGCCGTCCAACTCGTACGTGCGCCAGACGTCGACCGCCTCGACCGCCGGTACGGTCACGGGAGTTCCTGGCCGTCGCGGACCTGGTCGGCGCCACGTACCACCACCCGGTCGCCGGCCCGTACGCCGTCGACGATCTGCACCAGGTCCTGCCCCTGCACGCCCACCGTCACCGGCACCCGGTCGGCGCGACCGTTCCGCAGCACCCAGACCGCGTCCCGCCCGTCGGCGGAGAAGACCGCCGACGCCGGCACCGCCACCGCGTCGGCGGCCTCCCGCACCCGCAGGCGTACCACCGCGTTCATGCCGGGGCGGGGCGCCGGGGCGGCCTCGGCCTCACCCATCCGTCCGGCACCGAGGTCGAGCCGGACCCGGTAGGTGACGCCACCCCGCGCCGAACTGGTCGGCAGCACATCCACCGACCGCACAGTGGCGTCGTACGTCGCGCCGGTCACCGCGTCCAACTCGACCGAGGCGGGCACCCCCGCCCGCACCAGCAGCACGTCCGTCTCGTCCACCTCGGCGAGCAGGCCGAGCCGGCCGGTGTCCACCACAGTCAGCACCGGCGTGCCGGCGGTGACCCGGCCACCGGCCGGGATCGCGTCGTCCACGCCGGGCGGCGGTCCGCCCTGCCCGCCCGCGCCGAACGCCGACGGGTCGAGACCGGGCACCGCAGAGCCACCGGCCGCACCGAGCAGCCCGGCCAGATCGGCCGGCGCCGCCGCCCGGGTGCCGCCCGGCTGCACCACACCGGAGATCGGCGCGCGCAGCGTCAACGCGTCCACAGTCGCCTTCGCCAGGTCGTACGCCTGCTGGGCCTGGAGTCGCTGCGCGGCCGACAGCGCGCCGACGGCGCTGTTCAGCCCGGCGACCCCGCGCTGCACCTGGGCGACGGCCCGGTCGGCGGCCCGGGCGGCCGACTCGTACTGCCGCTGCGCCGAGGAGACCTGGAGCAGCAGCGCGGCGCGTACCTGCGGGTCGCCGACCTTGCCGGCGGCGGCGCGGGCGGCGGCGAACGCCTCGTCGGCGGCCCGGTCGGTGCCCCGCCGGCTGCCGCCCAGGTCACCGGTGCCGGTGCCCCGGCCGGCCCGCTTCGCCGCGCGCAGCGCCTCCCGCGCCTGCGCCAGGCGCTCCCGGGCCGACGGCGAGTCGATCACCGCGAGCACCTGCCCGCGGCTGACCCGCGCGCCGGGGGCGACCCGCAGGCTGGCGAGCGTGCCGTCGGCGGGCGCGGTGAGCGTGGCCGCGGCCCGTGCGGTCACTGTGGCCGGCGCGTCGATCACCTCGCTGACCGGGGCGCGGCCCACCTCGGCGACAGTCACCGCCGGGGCGTCGTCGCCGCAGGAGGCGGCGGTCGTGCCGGTCAGGGCGACGACGGCGAGCAGCGCGGTGACGAGACGGGGGCGGCGGGCCGCGGGCAGCCGCGGCGAGGGAGTGCGGGCCACCCGGCCCATGCTACGACCCCGTCGACAGGCGTCGACGTGTCAGCCGACGACGGCCCGCACGTACGCGACGCACTCGTCGTGCAGCATCGACCACGGGTCGCCGAGCACCTCGTCGGCGGCCTGCGCCGGTGACCGCCGCTCGTGCACCACGGCCCGGTAGAAGTCGAGCATCCGCTGCTCGCCGTAGCGGTCGACCAGGTGCCGCACGGCCAGGTAGCCGACGCCGTAGGCGCCGCCGACCCGGCTGTCGCTCGCGTCCGCCTCCGGCGCCACCGCCTCCAGCCGCCCGGACCAGCCGCCGCGCAGCAGATCGCGCACCTCGGTCAGGCCCTCGTAGCGGTGGACCGGCTGGCCGTCCGCACCGGCGTACTCGGCCAGCCCCTCCACCAGCCACCAGTCGGCGCGGTCGGCGTACCCCCGGTCGGGCAGCGAGGCGGCGTGGGTGAGTTCGTGCCGCAGCAGGTCGTCGACGCCGTCCGGGGTGAGGGTCTGGGCGTTGAGCACGACGTCGTGGCGTCCACCGCCGACGCCGACCGCGTACCCGGCGGTCCACTTCGGCCGGCCGCCGCCGTACCAGCGCCGCCACTCGGTCTTCCCGGCGTAGTAGACGAGATACCGGTCCGGCCGCGCGTCGCCGACCGCGTACCGGTCCGCGACCCGGGCGGCCGCCTCGGCCTGGGCGAGCAGGCCGGGCAGCTTGCTCAGCTGGGCGGTGGTGGTGGCCACCACCACCCGCTTCCCGACCGTCACGGCCAGGTCGTTCGCCTGCCACGGCCGCACACCGGCCGGGTCCGTGCCGGACGGTTCCAGCGCGGTCAGCCGGGGCTCCTCCCCCACCAGCCGCCAGCGCGCGTCCAGCTCCACAGTGCTCGGCGCGCAGCCCGGCGCCACGAAGCAGTACCCCACTGTGATCGTCTGCCGCCACTGTCCGGGCTGCCCGTCGGCCGCCTACGGCACCCCGTCGGCGGCCGGCCGCCACACGGTGACGCGCAGCGCCCGCAGCGCCGCGTACCGCCGGCTCAGGGCCGGCCGCGCCGCCGGTTCGGCGATGGCGAGGAAGCCGGCCCGGTCGGCGCCGACGAGCGCGGTGGCCTGCCGGTCCAGCAGCGCGAGCATCCGCTCGCCGAGCCGCCGCTGCGCCGCCGTGCCCGGGTCGCCCTTCGCGGCCGACCGTCCGGCCGCGTCCGGCGCGGGCGCGCGCAGGAGTACGCCGGGCACCGCGCCCGCCACCAGGCCGAGCGCGAGTCCGAGCGCGGTCCAGAGCGGCCAGCGCCGCCGCTTCCGCACCGCCCGCGTCGGCTCGCCCACGTGCGCCAGGGGTACGGGGTACGGCGCGGGTACCGCGACGGGGTGCGGCAACGACGCCGGTGCCGGTGCCATGGTGTCAACGGCGGCGTCCACCTCGGCGCTGTCGGCGCCGGCGTCAGCCGCGCGGGCGGTCTCGGCGCGGGTGTCGTCAGCGCCGGCGTTGGCGCTGAGGTTGGCCGCGACCGCGTCGGCGGCGCTCGCCTTGTCGACGGCATCGACGGCGGGACGATGCTCGTCGCCGTCCGTCGTCCGGCCGGGAGGCTGCTCGTCGCCGTCGGTCACCGGCGAAGGGTACGACCAATCGGGCGTTCCGGGAAAGAGTCCCGCCGCTGTTCCGCCGCGCTCCGAGATCTTGGAAGGAAAGGGCCCCCAGAGGGGCCGAATTCTTCCAAGATCTCTCAGATCGGGGTGCCGGTCAGCGTCAGCGTGGCCTTGTCGGCTGCCCAGAGGGCCACCAGGGCCACGCCGGGTGCGGCATGACCGGCCAGGGCGAGCAGCACGCCGCCGGTGAGGAAGCAGGCGGCCTGGACAGCGAGCTTGGCCGGGTCGGGCAGCGTCACGGCGGCGCGCGGTGAGCAGAACAGTCCCCACACCACGGCGATCACCAGCGGCGCGCCGAGCCCGGCCAGCAGGCGCAGCGGCCAGCCGACGTCGAGCGTGAAGCCCCAGTATCCGGCCGAGCCCAGCAGGGCCAGCTCCAGCAGGAAGATCACGCCCAGCAGCAGCGCGGTCATCGGTCTCCCCAGGAACGGTAGGCGCGGTCCAGGCCCGCGATCAGCTGGTCGAAGGAACGGTCGGTGTCGCGGGGCAACCCGAATCCACCGGCCGCCTCCAGCGCGACGAAGCCGTGCACGGCGGCCCGGAACATCCGGATCGCGTCGATCGCGTCGTCGCCGTCGAGGCCGTACCCGAGCAGGATCGCCCGGATCGCGCCGGCCGCGCGCTCACCGGCGGCGACGTGTTCGGCGTCGGCCGGGTCGGGCGCCCGCTGGGCGGCCGGGTAGCGGCCGGGGTGCTGCCGCGCGTACGCCCGGTAGGCGGCGGCGACGGCGCGCAACGCGTCGCCGCCGGCCCGGCCCGCGGCGGCGGTGGTGAGCACGTCGGCGATCTCGGCGGTGGGCAGCACGGCGAGCTGCTGGTGCAGCGCGTCCACGCCGCGCACGTGCTTGTAGAGGCTGGGCAACGCGACGCCGAGCCGAGCGGCGAGCGCGGCCAGGGTCAGCTTCTCGTAGCCGACCTCGTCGGCGAGCACGGCGGCCTCCCGCACGACTGTGGCCGGGGTCAGGCCGGCCCTAGGCACGCGCGGTCACCGCCAGGAACTCGACCAGGTCGGCGGCGGTGGCGTCGGGCTGGTCGGCGTGCGGGTAGTGGCCGGAGTCGGCGATCATGCGCGCCTCGGCGACGGCGAACTGCCGGCGCGCGGCGCGCGCCTCGGCGCCCGGGTCGGGGAAGTCCGGGTCCTTCGTGCCCATCAGCACCAGGACCGGGCGGCGGACGTCGCGCGCCCGCACGGTCCAGTGCGGGTCGGCCGGCGCGACCACGCCGCGCACGGCGTCCATCCGGCCGCGCAGCTTGGCGACCAGTACCTTGCGGTACGCGGCGTCGTCCGCCGGGCGCGCGCAGGGGAACAGTGTGCGGTGGAACAGGCCGAACAGGCGAGGGCTGCGCAGCACGACGGCTTGCGCGGCCCGCATCAGCGGGTTCGGCTTCGGCGTGCCGACGAACGCGCCGATCTGCACGATGCCGCTGACCAGTTCCGGCGCCTCGGCGGCGGCGAAGACGATCGCGGCGGCGCTGGACGAGCTGCCGACCAGGGTGGCGGGCTCACCGCCGAGCGCCCGCACCACGGCGAGCAGGTCCTGGTCGACGTGCTCCGGGGCGTACGTGGGCCAGCGCGGGCTGGAGTCGCCGTGCCCGCGTACGTCGACAGCCGCCACCCGGTAGCCGGCCGCGATCAGCCGGGGCGTCAGGTGCCGGAAGGCGGCCCGGTTCTCGCCCATGCCGTGCGCGAGCACCACGAGCGGGCCCGATCCGTGCACCTCGTACGCGATAGTGCCGCCGTCCCGCGTCACCTGGCTAACTGTCATAGCCTTAAAGCTAATGCTATTAGCCAAGATGCGTCAAGCTTGACCTCAACCCGGGATGAGGTCGCACGATCCCGCACATGCCGATCACCGCCGACACCCACGTACGCCTCGCCCGCCCGAGCCGCGACCTGGTGATGCTCGGGCTGCCCGGGGCCGGCTGGCACCTGGAGCTGGTCGGCGGCTCGACGCTCGCGGTCGAGCCGCGCCCCACCGGCGAGGACCTCTTCGTGCTCTACCTCGACGGACCACCCGACGACGAACTGGTCCCGAGAATCGAACGGGCCGGCGGGACCAGGGTCTCCGCCGGCCCGTACTGGGACAGGTGGGGTGTCGCGTTCGCCGACCCGGACGGCTACCGCCTCGTGCTGTGCACCCGGGCCTGGTCGAACGGCTGACTCACTTCTTCGACAGCACCGCGCGGCCGAAGAACGCCAGGTTCGCCGGGCGCTCCGCGAGCCGGCGCATCAGGTAGCCGTACCACTGGTCGCCGTAGGGGACGTAGGTCCGCACCGTGTAGCCCTCGCCGACCAGGCGCTGCTGCTCCTCCGGCCGGATGCCGTAGAGCATCTGGAACTCGAACCGGGCCGGGTCGCGGTCGAACCAGCGGGCGCGGTCCTCGCCGATCGCGATCAGCCGCGGATCGTGCGTGGCGAGCATCGGGTAGCCGTCGCCGGACATCAGCACGTTCATGCAGCGCACGTACGACTTGTCCACCTCGCGGGCCGACTGGTACGCCACCGACTCCGGCTCCTTGTACGCGCCCTTGCACAGCCGCACCCGCGACCCGGCGGAGGCCAGCTCCCGGCAGTCCGACTCGGTCCGCCGCAGGTACGCCTGGAGCACCGCCCCGGTCGACGGGTGGTCCTTGCGCAGCTTCGCCAGGATGTCCAGCGTCGAGTCGGTGGTGGTGTGGTCCTCCATGTCCAGCGTGACAGTGGTGCCCGCTGCGTCGGCCGCCGCGCAGATCGCCCGCGCGTTGTCGTACGCGAGCTGCTCGTCGAACATCTGGCCCAGCGCGGACAGCTTCACGCTGACCTCGGCAGCCGGGGTGAGCCCGGCGGCGCCGAGCCGGCTCAGCAGCGTGAGGTACTCGTCCCGGGTGGCGTTCGCCTGCTCCGGGGTGGTGGTGTCCTCGCCCAGGTAGTCGAGGGTGACCGCTTGGCCGTCGGCGACCAGCTCGCCGGTGGGTTGCAGCGCGTCGTCGGTGGCGGCGCCGGCGACGAACCGGCGGACGACGTCCCGGGTGAACGGGGCCGTCGCGACGAGCCGCTCCACCTGGGAAGACCGGGAGGCGGCGAGGATGACGGAACGGAGCATGAGCCGAGCGTAACGCTCATCACCGGCCCTCCGCCGGGCGCGTCCGAGGCCCGCTCGGGTCGGCGCGCGGACCCGGGGCGGGCACCCCCGGCTGGCGTCGATCGGCTACAACGTTCACGTGGATCGACGACACCCCCGGCGGCGGCTCCGCTCGGCCTCCGTGCAGCTCGGCGCGCTGACCGCGCTCGCCCTCGCGCTCTCCGGCTGCAACAACGGCTACGACGACGACGATGACGACTGCGCGCTCGGACCGGCCGGCGGGGGCGGCGACACCGTCGCGGTCGCCCTGCGTGTGCCGGCGACCGCCACCGCCGCGCGCGGCGAGCCGGCCCCGACGACCGCCGCGCTACCCGAGCGCGGCGGCTTCGGCAGCCACCTCGCCTCCTGCGGCGGCTGACGTGCGCCGCGAGGCCAGCACGCCGCGCCCCGCCTGGGACGAGACCATCCGGGCCCAGGGCCTGGTGTACGTCGACACCGAGCTGCCCGACGGCAACGTCATGTCGTACTGGGACGAGACGGCCGCGTACTCGTTCACGCTCGACGAGGTGCTCCGCCTGGAGGAGGCGACCGAGGAGCTGCACCGGATGTCGGTGGCCGCCGCCGAGCACGTGGTGGCCCGCAACCGGTACGCCGAGTTCGGCATCCCCGAGTGGGCCGCCGAGCCGGTCGCCCGCTCGCTGCGGGAGAGCCCGCCGACGCTGTACGGCCGGTTCGACCTCTGGTACGACGGCAGCGGCCCGCCGAAGATGCTGGAGTACAACGCCGACACCCCGACCGCGCTGGTCGAGGCGAGCATCGTGCAGTGGTACTGGCTGGAACACACCCGCCCGGACGCGGACCAGTGGAACAGCCTGCACGAACGGCTGGTCGGCGCGTGGGCCAGGATCGGCGCCGGGCTGCACGAGCCCCGGACGCACGTGCTCTGGTCCGAGGAGGAGGAGTCGGGCGAGGACCAGATCACCGCCGGCTACCTGGCCGAGACGGCCCGCCAGGCCGGGCTGGACGTGACGCTCATGCCGATCCAGCAGGTCGGCTGGGACGGGCGGCGCTTCGTCGACGCCGACGACCGCCCGATCACCACCTGCTTCAAGCTCTACCCCTGGGAGTGGATGCTGGCCGAGCCGTACGGGCGGCCCGCGCTCGACCCGGGCACGCCCACCACTTGGATCGAGCCGGCCTGGAAGCTGCTGCTGTCGAACAAGGCGCTGCTGGCGGTGCTCTGGGAGCTGTACCCGGGGCACGACTACCTGCTGCCCGCGTACCTGGACTCACCGCGCGGCATGACCGAGTACGTGGCCAAGCCGCTGCTCGGCCGCGAAGGCGGTTCGGTACGCATCGTGACCGGCGACACCGAGATCACCAACCCGGGGATCTACGGCGACGAGGGCTTCTGCTTCCAGGAGTTCCGCGCGTTGCCCGAGTTCGAGGGCAACCGGACGGTGCTCGGCAGCTGGATCGTGGACGGCGAGTCAGCCGGTGCCGGCGTACGGGAGAGCGAGAGCCTCATCACTGACGGTTACGCGCGGTTCCTGCCCCACTACATCGACGCACCGCGTCTGCCGTGAGTCGTCTACCGTTGGTGTCGTGAACTTCGACGCGTACGCCCGGACCGGGGTCGAGCTCGTCAACGCCCGGCTGGACGACCTGGACGGCCTACGGGCTGTCTTCTCGGACGAGCAGGGCTGGATGCGCGACGAAGTCGCGGAACGGGACCTGGCGATCTTCCGGCGGGCGCAGAAGCGACTCCGGGACGTCTTCGAGTACGGCACCTCGGGCCGGGACAACGAAGCGGTGGCGGAGCTGAACGCGCTGCTGGAGGCGTTCCCGGTGCAGCCGCGCATCTCCGGCCACGACTCCTCCGACTGGCACATGCACGTGACCAGCCGGGGCGCGTCGGTCTCCTCCGAATACCTGGCCGGCGCGGTCTGGGGCCTGTCGGTGTGGCTCTGCGAGTACGGCAGCGCCCGCTTCGGCGTCTGCGCCGACGACCGCTGCGGCAACGTCTACCTGGACACCTCGTCCAACTGCTGCCGGCGGTTCTGCTCCGAGCGCTGCGCCACCCGCTCCCACGTGGCGGCGCATCGGGCCCGCAAGCGGGCCGCGGTCGGCGAGCAGGCCGTCCCCGCGCAGCCGCTGTCCCCGGTGAGCTGACCTCCGGGGCGGCGCGCCCCGGTCAGGCGTCGACCGGCGAGGCGGCGGTCAGGTTCGCCCGGGCGAACTCCAGCGACTCGCGCAGGTCCGCCTCCCGGACCGCCCGGCTCTTCGCGCCCCGGGTGGTCACCTCTACCGCCACCGTGCCGCTGAACCCTCGGCCGGCGAGCGAGCGGAGCATCTCCGCGCAGGGCTGCCCGCCGCGACCGGGCACCAGGTGCTCGTCACGCCCCTCGCCGGTGCCGTCGCCCAGGTGCACGTGCGCCAGGCCGGAACCCATCCGGTCGGCCATCGCCATCGCGTCGGTGTGCGACGCAGCGCAGTGCGACAGGTCGAGCGTGTACGAGGCGTACCCGATCTCGGTCGGGTCCCAGCCCGGCGCGTACGGGACGAACTGCCGCCCCGCCATCCGCACCGGGTACATGTTCTCCACCCCGAAGTGCAGGCCGCCGAACTGCCCGGCGATCGTGTCGAGCCCGTCGGCGAAGGTCCGAGCGTAGTCACGCTGCCAGGTGAACGGCGGGTGCACCACGACGGTCGGCGCCTCCAGCGTCTCGGCCAGCTCGGCGGCCTTGCGCAGCCGCTCCCACGGGTCGGGGCTCCACACCCGCTGGGTGACCAGCAGGCAGGGGGCGTGCACCGACAGCACCGGGACGCCGTAGTGCTCGGCGAGGCCGCGCAGCGCGCCCGCGTCCTGGCTGACCGGGTCGGTCCAGACCATCACCTCGATGCCGTCGTAGCCGAGTTCGGCGGCGAGCTGGAACGCCGCCGCGGTCCGTTCGGGGAAGACCGAGGACGTGGACAGGAGTACCGGAACGCGGTAGGTCACGCCTCCGAGGGTAGCTCCAACCGCCAGCGAGCATCGGGACGAGCAACCGCAAAGCAACCCAGAGCGCTCGTACGGTCACATCGGCGCGAGCTGATCCAGCCGACGCAGGATGACGCCCTCGCGCAGCGCCCACGGGCAGATGTCCACGCCGTCCACACCGAGCCGCCGCATCACCGCCTCGGCCACCACCGCGCCCGCGAGCAACTGGTGCGCCCGCTGCGCGCTCACCCCCTCCAGCTCGGGCAACTGGGCCGGCGGGATGTGCCTGATGAACCCCAGCACCTGCCGCAGACCGGTACGGGTCAGGCTGCGGCGCGCCCACAGCCCCGCCCCGGAGGGAGCCGCGCCGGCCAGCCGGGCCAGCGTGCGGAACGTCTTCGACGTGGCGACCGGACGCTCCCAGCCCACCGCCGTCAACTGCTCCACCACCGGGTCGAGCTGCGCGTCCACGTACGCCCGCAGTTCCTCCACGGCCTCGGCCGACGGCGGCGCCGTGCCGGCCGGGTCGACCGCCAGCCGCTCCCGGCTCAGCCGGCCCGCGCCGAGCGGCAGCGAGATCGCCACGTCCGGGTGCTCGTCGATGCCGGCCGCCAGCTCCAGCGAGCCGCCGCCGATGTCCATCGCCAGCAGCCGCCCGGCGGACCAGCCGAACCACCGCCGCACCGCGAGGAACGTCATCCGCGCCTCGTCCGCCCCGGAGAGCACCTCCAGGCGTACGCCCGTCTCGTCGCGGACGCGGGCCAGCACGTCGGCGGCGTTCGTGGCGTCGCGAACAGCGCTCGTGGCGAACGCCAGCAGATCCTCGGCGCCCAGCCCGTCCGCCGCCGCCCGGGCCATGCCGACCGCCTTGACCAGGCCGTCCGCGCCGCCGACGGTGAGCGCGCCGTCCGGACCGATCTGCTCGGCCAGCCGCAGCACCACCTTCTCCGAGTGCGCCGGCCACGGATGCGCGCCGTGGTGGGCGTCGACCACCAGCAGATGCACCGTGTTGGAACCGACGTCGAGGACACCCAGTCGCATGGGAAAGACCCTAGGGCCAACACGTTTCGTCGGCTCGGCGGCCGGGCGGGGTCACCGCGCGTACGCTGGTCCGAGTGACAGGGCAGATCGAGCTTCACGTGCTGGTGGACGACCCCGAGGACCCGCGCAGCCGCGAGGTCGGGCTGGACTTTCCCCGGGAGTGGATCGAGTTCGTCGACCCGGCCGACCCGAAGCACGTCGTCCGCGCCGACCTGACCTGGCTGCTCTCCCGCTGGACGTGCATCTTCGGGCAGGGCTGCCACGGCATCATCGCCGGACGGGCCGCCGACGGGTGCTGCTCGCACGGCGCGTTCTTCACCGACTCCGACGACGAGAAGCGGGTCCGGGCCGCGGTCAAGCGGCTGACGCCGGAGACGTGGCAGCACTTCCGGCGCGGGTTCAAGAACTGGACCGAGAACGACACGGTCGACGGCAAGACGCCGGCCCGGCGTACCGCCACCCGCGACGTGGACGCGCCGTGCGTGTTCCTCAACGACGCCGACTTCGCCGGCGGAGGCGGCTGCGCGCTGCACGCCCAGGCGCTGCGCGACGGGGTGCACCCGCTGGAGTACAAGCCGGACGTGTGCTGGCAACTGCCGGTACGCCGCGATCAGGAATGGCACAAGCGGCCGGACAACACGAAGGTGCTGATCTCCACGCTGGCCGAGTTCGACAGGCGCGGCTGGGGCGCGGGCGGGCACGACCTCGACTGGTGGTGCACCTCCTCGACCGACGCGCACGTCGGCGCCGAGCCGATGTACGTCTCGTACGGGCCGGAGCTGACCGCGCTGATCGGCGCGGCCGCGTACGCGAAGCTGGCCGAGCTGTGCGCCGCCCGGCAGCGCCAGGGTCAGATCGCTTCGCACCCCGCAAGCGAGTGAAGGCCGGCACCCCGTTGGTTCGGGGTGCCGGCCTTCACGTTTGTCTTACTTGTTCCAGTGCTGGGCGACGAGGTCGGCGGCCTGCTGTTCCCACTGGGCGTAGTGGTCGGGGTAGGCGGAGACCTGGACGGTCTGGGCGGCCTTGGTCAGCGGCATGTCCTGCCAGCCGTCGACCTGCTTCAGACCCTTCAGGAACGCCGTCGTGGAGTACTCGGGGTCGGTGATCTGCTCCACCGTGCCCCAACCGGAGGACGGGCGCTGCTGGAACAGGCCCTGCGAGTCGTGGTCGTTACGGTCACCCAGGTGGCCGAGGTTCTCCAGCTTCGACTCCTGCAACGCGGTCGCGATCGACACGACCGCGGCACGCTCGTCCATGCCGGCCTTCTTCGTCGCGGCAATGATCGCCTTCACATTCTTGGTCTGCTCGTCATCGAGGTCGATGCGGGACTGGGCGCCCTGCACGCCGTGCGGGATCAGCTTGTCACCCTGCACCGTGGCCGTGACCGGCTTCGCGTGCGCGGTGGTGTCGGCCGCGTGGGCGGCGACCGGGCCGGCGAACACGCCACCGGTGAAAGCCAGACCAGCAACACCCAGAACGCTCTTACGCAGAATCGTGTTCATGATGGGGGCTCCATTCGGGGGTCGACACACCCCCCGGGGGGACCGGGGGTGCGTGGGCACCGTCAGGCGCTCAAGAAAGTCTCAAGGGGGATCTCGGCTGCTCGCGAAGGCACGGGGGCCTCTACGCGGCGCCGGAAGGATGTCCAACGACCGTCGGCCCGGCATCATTCCCGGGCGCCTCACACCACCGGGGGGCGGCGGGGGTTCACGTCGTCGGAACCGTGTTCAACGACCAGCCGGGCGGGATCATTCCCCGCGGCTCACGCCGTCGCACGTACTCAACGACCGGCACTGTTCCCACAGCCCGCACCCCCTCGCTCCGGGGGCGCGGCCCTGCTCGATCGTTCACCCGGTTACAACGCCACCGGCCCGCCCACGATTCCGCCACCAGAGTGCCGCCCACCACCCCCGAAACCGACAACCCGCACACCACCGACCAGACTCGCCCAGCCCATCCGGACACCTCGCTCTACGCCCTGTTGATCAAGGAGTTTGCGGCCCTTTCCGGCACCCACGAGACCACTAACTCCTTGATCACCGCGATCTTGGAGTTGTGGCACCTGACGAAGGGCGTCAAGCCGGGCATCCTGGGCACCACAACTCCAAGGTCCAACAAGCCTTCGCCAGGCCCCCACACCGGGTTGATCATGAGGTTAGCGGTGACAAACCGGACGCCAAGTGCCGCCAAGTTCATGATCGACGCGACCGGGCAGGACGGGCGCGCTGGACGAGAGTGAAGCGGCCGCGACCGGCCCCGCGATCTTGCAGTTTGCGCCCTCCGAGCACCCGATACGCCCGGTTTGCGGGGCACCAAAGTGCAAGATCGCGCGATCGAGGGAGGGCTGGGCGGAGAGTGGGGGTCGAGAACTCCCCCGGGAGGCCCCGAGGGTCGGCGATCTTGGAGTTGTGGCGCCTCGCGAAAGGTGCCAAGCCGGGCATCCTGGGCGCCACAACTCCAAGATCGACGGGGGCGTGGACGGGTGGACGGCGTGGACGGGGGACCAAAGGACGGGCGGGGGCGGGGGTCGGTCATGGCTCGAACTTGTAGCCCAGGCCTCGGACCGCGACGATGCAGC
>NZ_MAGP01000132.1 GCF_002926165.1 Micromonospora chalcea
GTACGCGCGACGTCGCCAAGGCGGTGTCGCTGGGCTTCCAGGCGTCGGAGGATTCCGAGTCGAACTACGACCGGATGAAGCAGAAGGTCAACGACGAACTCAAGCAGCACTTCCGGCCCGAGTTCCTGAACCGGATCGACGACACGATCGTCTTCCACCAGCTGCGTCAGAACGAGATCCTGTCGATCGTCGACATCATGATCGCCCGGATCGAGACCCAGCTGCGGAACAAGGACATGGGTCTGGAGCTGACCGACAACGCGAAGAAGTACCTCGCGAAGAAGGGCTTCGACCCGGTGCTGGGCGCGCGGCCGCTGCGTCGCACGATCCAGCGCGACATCGAGGACAACCTGTCCGAGCGGATCCTGTTCAACGAGCTGACCCCGGGTCAGATCGTGGTCGTGGACTGCGAAGGCGACCCCGACGACACCGACACGTCCACACTCGTCTTCCGGGCCGGCAAGCCGGTGCCGACGGGTCAGCCGTAGGCCCGCCGGCCCACCGCCACCAGATGATCACGCGTCGCGTCGTCGCAGAGCGCCCCGGCCACCCCGGCGGCGTACGCCCGCTCGGGCCCGAGCCCGAGACGCGCCGCCAACTCGTGCTCACGGCCCAGATCGGTACCGAACATCGCCGGGTCGTCGGTCCCGACCGAGCAGCGCAGACCGGCGGCGACGAGGCGGGGCAACGGATGCGCGGCCTCGGACTCCACCACCCGGGTCCGCAGGTTCGACGTGGGGCACACGTCCAGCACCACACCCCGGTCCCGCAGCTCGGCGAGCAGGTCGTCGTCCTCGGCGGCCCGGATGCCGTGCCGGATCCGGGCCGGAGCCAGCTCCAGCAGGTCGCGTACCGAATCCGGCCCGCCCGCCTCGCCGCCGTGCGGGACGAACGCCAGACCGCCGTCGCGGGCGATCGCCACCGCCCGGGCGAACGCCTTCGCCGGCGCGGCCAGCTCCGGCCCGCCCAGACCGAACCCGACCACGCCCCGGTCCCGGTACCGCACGGCCTGGCGGGCGCACTCCTCCGCGTCCGCCGGCGGCAACTCGCGGTCCACGTCGGGCGTCAGCAACACCCGTACGCCGTGCCGCTCGTACGCCTCGGCCGCGCCGTCGGCGTACCCCTCGAAGATGTCCGCCCAGCCGACGCCCCGGCGCACCCGCTCGGCCGGCGAGAAGATGCCTTCCAGGTAGACAGCGCCGTGCGTGGCCGCCTCGGCGGCGTACGCCACCACGACGCGCCGGAAGTCGTCGGCCGTACGCAGGCAGTTGGTGGTCAACACCCAGGTGCGGACGAAGTGGTCGAAGTCGGTGAACTCGTAGAGCTGACGCAGACCCTCGACCGTCTCCGCGGGCAGCCGCTGACCGTTGCGGCGGGCGATGACCAGGAGCGTCTCCGGCCGCACCGTCCCTTCGAAGTGGACGTGCAGCTCGATCTTCGGGGCCGGCACGGCCATCAGGCGGTTCGGAGCGCGCGCCGCTCGGCCATCACCGGCGTCCGCCCCCGCCAGCCGGCCTGCGACACGCCCAGCAGCCAGCGCAGCGGCGTGGCGGAGAGCAACGGCGGATCGGTGACCCGCACCTGCCGCACCGGCACCGTGAGCGTGGCCCGCGCGACGGTGATGCGCTGGGCGCTGCCCGTCTCGGCCGGTATCCGCAGGTCCGCGTCGCCGATCAGGAAGCTGTCCGGCGCGCCGTCGACGAGCGCCGAGGTGGCGTCCCGGTCCGGGCGCAGCAGCAGGACCCGGGCGCGGTGCTCGCCCGGCGGCACGGTGGCGGGCAGCGCGGCCGGCAGTGGACGCGGCGCGGCCGTCCACCATTCGTTGCGCCCCCCGTCGTGGGGCGCCACCGCGGCGAGCAGCAGCCCCGGCAGGTCCACGGTGTCGAGGTGCATCAGCGCCCGGGGGCCCTGGCCGGCGACTATCGCGCGGCTGCGGATCACCGGCAGCAGCGCCGCCACCGACACGCCCGCCAACTGCCGGGCGAGCTGGCGGAACCGCTCCGGGGGCAAACTCACCCAGCGCCGGAACTGGGTGGTGAACGTGCCGACGCTGGAGTACCCGACCTGGGCGCTGATCGCCGTGACGGTGAGCGAGGAACGCAGCAGCAGCCGTCGCGCCTCGGCCATCCGCAGGGCGGCCAGGAAACGTGCCGGTGTCATCGAGGTGGCCTGCTTGAACACGCGATGAAAATAGAAGGGGCTGAACGGGGCAAGGCGCGCCAGCGTTTCCAGCGGCAACGGCCTGCCGAGCTCTCTTTTCATGTGCTCAATCACCCGGACAATGGCGGCCGACCGGCCGTCATGTTCCTTGCAGTCGGCACCTGAAAACTGCCCCATGGCCCCTCCATCGCTACCCGGAAACCGTGACCAATAGTGCTGTGCGGCTCTTGAACGAGTCTTGATTTGCCGCACGCGGGCCGCTCGGGCGCCCTCGGCGGCAGGCGATACGTGCTGGCCGGAGCCGGTGCGGGACCCACTTCCAGGCTTGCGCGCACCCGGCTTCACGCGCCCGCCGAAGCGGTGCCGACGGTCACCTGAGGCAACACAGCAACCTGCGAGAAGACAGTCGCCGAGGCGTTCCGCGAGTATTGGCCAGAGCGGGCACGCCAATCGAAGAACTTCTCTGCAGGCGAGCAGGATCCGCACGCGTACACCCCACGGCGAATTGGACTTGCCATGGCCCGAATATTGTTGGCACTGCGACAACGAATCCTGACGCCGGATAAGCGCGAGGCGCTGTTTGACACACGCGGCTTCCATGTCAAGAACGACGCCGCGCGGCAGGCCCTGGAAAGCGCCGGGCAGAGTTTCATCGGCGGTTTCGGTGACGCCGCCGGGGCGCCGGAGCCCCGGGCCGCCGAGGAACTGCTGGAAAGCCGGCCGGCGCCGCTGCGCGGCTTCGCCTACGAGGGCGCCGCGATGGCGTACGCCCTGATGGACGGCCTCCGCCCCGGCGGCGGCCGGGGCATGGCGCGGTTCCTGGCCGGGCGCGGCGACGCGCACGTCTACATGGCCCATGTGGGCGCCGGCTGGGCCATGGCCCGGCTGCCCCGCTGGCGGCGGCCGGCGATCCTCCCGCCCGACCCGCTGCTGCGCTGGCTCGCCCTCGACGGCTACGGCTTCCACCAGGCCTACTTCCACACCGGCCGGTACGTCCACGAACGGCACCGCGACCCGGCGCACATCTGGCCGGCGGAGCTGCGGCACTACGCGCCGCACGCGGTGGACCAGGGCATCGGCCGGGCGCTGTGGTTCGTCGCCGGCGCCGACCCGGCCGAACTGGTCCGGCTGCTCCACCGGTTCCCCGCCGACCGGCACTCCGACCTGTGGAGCGGGGTCGGCCTGGCCGCCAGCTACGCCGGTGGCGCCGATCTGACGGAACTGCGAACGCTGCGCGAGGCGGCCGGCGAGCACCGGGCGGCGCTCGGCCAGGGCGCCGCGTTCGCGGCCAAGGCCCGGATGCGGGCCGGACACGTGCCGACGCACACCGCTGTCGCGGTCGGCGCGTTCTGCGTCACCAGCATCGAGCAGGCCGCCGCGATCACCGATGCCGCCCTGACCGATCTGACCGACTCGGCGTCGCTGCCCGCCTTCGCGGTGTGGCGTCAGCGGATCGCCGACCATCTCGTACTGCTGGGGAGGTGCTGACCGGGTGTCCATGATCCTGGGTTGGGGCCGACGTCATCTCGCCGGGCTGACCGCCCTGCTGCTGATCGTCGGCCTGTTCCTGATCGCCGAGCCGGCCACTGCTACCGACGAGGAACGGCGACGGGTGGCCGCGGGCTACCGGTTCACGCCGCTGTCCATCGCGATCCCGGGTGGTCTGCCGCAGCAGAGCATCCGCCGGGTCAACAAGGAGTACACGCACATCGACGCGTGGATCTCGTCGGTGGGCGCCGGGGTCGCCATGAACGACATCGACGGCGACGGCCTGGCCAACGACCTCTGCGTCACCGACCCGCGGATCGACCGGGTGGTGGTCACCCCGACGCCCGGGGCGCGCCAGGAGCGGTACCAGCCGTTCGTGCTCGACCCGGCGCCGCTGCCGATGGGGCCGCACATGGCGCCGATGGGCTGCGCGCCCGGCGACTTCAACGAGGACGGTCGCACCGACCTGCTGGTCTACTGGTGGGGCCGGACACCGGTGATCTTCCTGGCCCGCCCGGACGCCACCGGTCTGTCCGCGGCGGCGTTCCAGCCGGTCGAGCTGGTCCCCCGGCCCGCCGCCGCCGACGGCGGCTACACCGGGCCGCGGTGGAACACCAACACGGTGAGCGTGGCGGACTTCGACGGCGACGGTCACGAGGACGTGTTCGTCGGCAACTACTTCCCCGACGGCCCGGTGCTCGACCACACGGTCAGCGGCGGCGTGGCGATGAACAGGTCCATGTCGGCCGCGTACAACGGCGGGCGCGACCATGTCCTGCGCTGGACCGGCGCGACCGCCGACAGCGTCACCTTCGCCGACGTGCCGGACCTCTTCGACGACGACGTCTCCCGCGGCTGGGCACTCGCGTCGACCGCCACCGACCTCGACGGCGACCTGCTGCCCGAGCTGTACGTGGCGAACGACTTCGGCCCCGACCGGCTGCTGCACAACCGCTCCACGCCGGGCCGGGTGCGGCTGGCCCTGGTCGAGGGCGAGGGCAGCCGGCTCACCGTGCCCAAGTCGAAGATCCTCGGGCACGACTCCTTCAAGGGCATGGGCGTGGACGTCGGCGACCTGGACGGCGACGGCCTCTACGACATGTACGTCGGCAACATCACCACCTCGTTCGGCATCCAGGAGAGCAACTTCGCCTTCGTCAACCAGGCCCGGGACACCGACGACCTGCGGCAGCGGCTCGCCGACGGGCGGGCGCCGTTCGTCGACCGCAGCGCCCCGCTCAACCTCGCCTGGAGCGGCTGGAGCTGGGACGTCAAGATCGCCGACCTGACCAACAGCGGCCGGCCCGACATCGTGCAGACCAGCGGCTTCGTCAAGGGCGAGGTGAACCGGTGGGCGCAGCTGCAGGAGCTGGCCACCGCCAACGACACGCTGCTGGAGCACACCTCGGCGTGGCCACGGGTCCGGCAGGGCGACGACATCGCCGGCGGCCAGCCGCTGCGCCTGCACGCCCGGATGCCCGGCGGCGCCTACGCCGACATCGCCGGCCAGCTCGGCCTGGCGGTGCCCATCCCGACCCGGGGCATCGCGCTCGGCGACGCCGACGGCGACGGCCGGCTGGACATGGCGGTGGCCCGGCAGTGGGACGCGCCGGTGTTCTACCGCAACGACAGCCCCGGCACCGGATCGCAGCTGTCCCTGAAGCTGAACCGGCCGCCGGCCGGCGACGCCGCCACCGGCTCCCCGGTGATCGGCGCGGACGTCACCGTCCGCACCCCGGACGGCCGTGTGCTGCGCGGCCGGGTCGACGGCGGCAGCGGCCACTCCGGCCGGCGCAGCTTCGAGGTGCACATCGGCCTCGGCGACGTCACCGGGCTGGTCCAGGTCGACCTGGCCTGGCGGGACCGCACCGGCGCGCCACGCGCGCAGACGGTGACGCTCGCCCCCGGCCGGCACGCGCTCACCCTCGGCACCCAGGCACAGGAGGCGAGTTCATGACGAAGCCACGCGACCCGCGAGTGACAGCGCTGCGCCGCTTCGCGATCTCGATCACCGTCCTCAACATCCTCGGCTACACGGTCCTCGGCTTCGAGCAGCCCGCGCTCTGGCCGGTGTACGCCGTGCTCACCGCGTACGCCGCCGAGCTGCTGCTGGAGGCGGTGGGCGCCCGGGGTGAGGGCCGCGCCCCCCGGTACGCCGGCGGCGTGCGCAACCTGGTCGAGTTCCTCTTCCCCGCGCACATCACCGCGCTGGCGGTGAACATGCTGCTCTACACCAACGACCGGGTGCTGGTGATGCTCTTCGGCGTGCTGGTGGCGATCAGCGGCAAGTGGCTGCTGCGGGCGCCGGTCAACGGGCGGCTGCGGCACTTCATGAACCCGTCGAACTTCGGCATCGCGATCGTGCTGCTGCTGTTCCCGTGGGTCTCCATCGCGCCGCCGTACCACTTCACCGAGAACCTCTCCGGCCCCGCCGACTGGGCGATCGTGGCCGTGATCCTCGTCCTCGGCACGATGCTCAACGCGAAGCTCACCCGCCGGATGTGGCTGATCGCCGGCTGGCTGTCGATCTTCGTGGTGCAGTCGGTGGTCCGGGGCCTGGTGCTGGACACGTCGATCGTGGCCGCGCTGGCCACCATGACCGGTACCGCGTTCGTCCTGTTCACCAACTACATGATCACCGATCCGGGCACCACGCCGAGCCGGCCCGCCGCCCAGTTCGCGTTCGGTGGCGGCGTGGCGCTGGTGTACGGCGTGCTGACCGGCGCCTCGGTGACGTACGGGCTCTTCTTCGCCACCGCGATCGTCTGCCTGGTCCGCGGCACCTTCCTCTGGTCGCTGCACGCCTCGCGCCGCGAGCAGCGGCGCCGCGAGCAGGACCAACCCGTCTCGCCCGCAACGCCCGGGACACCGGCCACCGCCGGTCCCGTCTCCGCGGACAACGGCAAGCGGCCCGTGCCCGCCTGATCCGCGAATCGCACAACCCCAGGAGTGACGACATGAGCAGAATCGCGGTCGTCGGCATGAGCTGCCGCTACCCGGAAGCCGATTCGGTGGCCGACCTGTGGCGCAACGCCCTCAGCGGACGCCGCGCGTTCCGCCGGCTGCCGCCGGAGCGGATGAGCCTGGAGGACTACTGGGACGCCGACCCGGCCACCCCGGACCGTTTCTACAACCGGCACGCCGCCGTCATCGAGGGGTACACGTTCGACCGGATCCGGCACCGGATCGCCGGCAGCACCTACCGCTCCACCGACCTCACCCACTGGCTGGCGCTGGACGTGGCCGGCGAGGCGCTCGCCGACGCCGGCTGGCCGGACGGCGCCGGGCTGCCCCGGGACCGTACCGCCGTGGTGGTCGGCAACACCCTCACCGGCGAGTTCTCCCGCGCCAACGTGCTGCGGCTGCGCTGGCCGTACGTGCGCCGGGTGCTGGCCGCCGGGCTGCAGGAGCAGGGGTGGCCCGACCGGCGGATCGCGGAGTTCCTGGCGGTGACCGAGGAGCGGTACAAGAGCCCGTTCCCGCCGATCGACGAGGACACGCTCGCCGGTGGTCTCTCCAACACCATCGCCGGGCGGATCTGCAACCACTTCGACCTCGGTGGCGGCGGCTGGACGGTGGACGCCGCCTGCGCCTCCAGCCTGCTGTCCGTGGTCACCGCCGCGCGCGCCCTGGCCGACGGCGAGGCCGACGTGGCGGTGGCGGGCGGGGTGGACCTGTCCATCGACCCGTTCGAGATGGTCGGCTTCGCCAAGGCCGGCGCGCTGGCCCGCGACGAGATGCGGGTGTACGACGAGCGGTCGCAGGGCTTCTGGCCGGGCGAGGGCTGCGGCATGGTCGTGCTGATGCGCCACGACGACGCGGTGGCGCAGGGGCGCGTCGTGCACGCGACGATCGCCGGCTGGGGTGTCTCCTCCGACGGGCGCGGCGGGATGACCCGGCCGGAGGCGCAGGGCTACCGGCTGGCGCTGGACCGGGCGTACCAGCGGGCCGGCTTCGGCATCGGCACGGTCCCGCTCTTCGAGGGGCACGGCACCGGCACCGCCGTCGGCGACGCCACCGAGCTGCGTGCCCTCTCCGCCGCCCGGCGCGACGCCGGGGCCACCGATCCGGCCGCCATCGGCTCCATCAAGGCGCTCATCGGGCACACCAAGGCCGCCGCCGGGGTGGCCGGGCTGATCAAGGCGACCATGGCGTTGCGGCACGCCATCGTCCCGCCCACCGCCGGGTGCGCCCGTCCCCGCGCGGAGCTGACCGCCGCGGACCGTACGCTGCGCGCCGCGCCGGTGGCCGAGCCGTGGCCGGACGGGGCGCCGCTGCGCGCCGGGGTCACCGCGATGGGCTTCGGCGGGATCAACACCCACCTGGTGCTGGAGGCCGGCCCGTCCGCCGTGCCGGAACGTGTCCGGCGGCAGCAGCTGCGGCTGGCCCGGCACACCCAGGACGCCGAGCTGCTGCTGCTCGACGCGGCCGACCCGGTGGCGCTGCGGGAACGGGTGGCCGCGCTGCTGGATCCGCTGGCCCGGCTGTCGTACGGCGAGCTGACCGACCTGGCCGGCGCTCTGGCCGGCGAGGTACGCGGCCGGCCGATGCGGCTGGCGGTGGTCGCCGCCTCCCCCGCCGAGGCGGTGGACCGGTTCGAGCGTGCCCTGGCGGCGCTCGACCGGGGCGAGGAGGAGTTGTTCGCCGACGGGCTGGCGTTGCGGCGCACGCTGCGCCCGGCCCGGCTCGGGTTCCTCTTCCCCGGCCAGGGCTCCGGCCGCGGCGTCGACGGAGGCGCGCTGGCCCGGCGTTTCCCGGCCGCCGCCGAGGTGCACCGCCTGGCGGCGCTGCCGGCCGACGCGGACCCGGTGGCCACCGAGGTGGCCCAGCCGCGCATCGCCGCGGGTTCCCTGGCCGGCCTGCGGGTGCTCACCGAACTGGGCGTCGAGGCGCGGGTGGCGGTCGGGCACAGCCTCGGCGAGATCACCGCGCTGCACTGGGCCGGCACCGTCGACGCGGAGGCGCTGCTGCGGATCGCCGCGGCGCGCGGCGCGGTCATGGCCGGCTGCCGGGAACCGGGCACGATGGCCGGCATCGCCGCCGACGACACCGCCACCACCCGGCTGATCGGCGCCGAACCGGTGGTGGTGGCCGGCTACAACGGGCCGCGGCAGACGGTGGTCGCCGGCCCGTCCGACGCGGTCCGGCGGGTGTGCGAGCGGGCCACCGACGCCGGTGTGCACTGGGCGGACCTGGCCGTCTCGCACGCGTTCCACTCCCCGCTGATGGCGTCGGCCGCCCGCGAGTTCGGCGACTGGCTGGAAGGGGTCCGCCTGGCCCCGCCGCGCCGGCCGGTGGTCTCCACAGTCACCGGCGCGGAGCTGACCTCCGGCACCGACCTGGCGGCGCTGCTGCGCCGGCAGATCACCGAGCCGGTGCGCTTCGCCGCGGCGGTCACCGCGGCCGGCCGGCGGGTGGACGCGCTGGTCGAGGTCGGTCCCGGCCAGGTGCTCGCCCGGATGGCCCGGGAGCTGGTCGACGTGCCGGTGTTCGCCACCGGCACGGACGCGCCGACGCTCGCCGGGTTCCTCGGCACTGTCGGCGCGCTCTGGGCTCTGGGCGCGCCCGTGGACCACGCCGCGCTGGTCAGCGACCGTCCGATCCGTCCGCTCGACCTGGCCGCGCGGCGGCGCTTCTTCGCCAACCCGTGCGAGGCCGCGCCCGCCGTGGCCGTGGCGGCGGCGTCCCCGACCGGGGCCACCCCGCAGGCCGCGGGCGGGCCGGTGACCGTCGACGAGACGGCCCCGGCCGGAGGCGGACCGGCGGCCGACCCGCTGGCGGTGCTGCGCCGGCTGGCCGCGTCCCGCGCGGAGCTGCCGCCCGAGAGCGTCGGCGCGGACACCCGGCTCCTCGACGGTCTGCACCTCAGCTCGATCGCCGTGGGTCAGCTGGTGAACGAGGCCGCCCGGGAACTGGGCCTGCCCGCGGTGCAGGCGCCGACGAACTTCGCCACCGCCACGCTGCGGGAGATCGCCGACGCGCTGCGGGAACTGGACCCGGCCGCCCCGCCCGCCGACCGGCGGGTGGACGGCGTCGCCCCGTGGGTGCGCGGTTTCACAGTCGAGCTGGTCGAGCAACCGGTGGAGCCGGCCGGCGCCGGCCCCGGCGGCCCGGGTGCCTGGCAGTGGTACGCGCCGGCCGGGCACCCGTACGCGGAGGCGCTGCGCGACGCGCTCGCCGGTGCGGGCGTCGGCGGCGGCGTGCTGCTCTGCCCGGGCGAGGAGGTGGACCTGGACCTCGCGTTGCGCGCCGTCCAGGCGGCGGTGGCCCAGCCTCCGGGTGCCCGCCTGGTGGTCGTCCAGCACGGCCGGGGCGTCGCCGGGCTGGCCCGTACCGCCCGGCTGGAGGGCTCGGGTCTGCACGTGACGCTGGTCGAGGCGGCCCCGGCCGACGACCTGGTGGACCGGGTGGTGCGCGAGGTGGCGGCCACCGACGGGTACGCCGAGTCGCACCTCGGCCCGGACGGCCGGCGGCGGGTCCCCCTGCTGCGGCCGCTGCCGCCGCCCGGCCCGGCACGCCCGGGTCCGGCCGGTCCGCCGCTGCGGCCGGACGACGTCCTGCTGGTGACCGGCGGCGGGAAGGGCATCACCGCCGAGTGCGCGCTCGCCCTGGCCCGGGACACCGGGGCGCGGCTGGCGCTGCTGGGCCGGGCCGACCCGGCCGCGGACCCGGAGCTGGCCGCGAACCTGACCCGGATGCGGGAGGCGGGGGTGCGCCTGCGGTACGTGCGCGCCGACGTCACCGACCCGGAGGCGGTACGCGCCGCGGTGGCGCAGGTACGCGCGCACCTGGGCCCGGTCGCCGGGGTCCTGCACGGCGCCGGGGTCAACCGGCCGGCCGCCCTCGGCGCGCTGGACCCGGACACCCTGCGCGCCACGCTGGCGCCGAAGGTGGACGGCCTGGCGCACGTCCTCGCCGCGGTCGAGCCGGACGAGCTGCGGCTGCTGGTGACGTTCGGCAGCGTGATCGGGCGCGGCGGCCTGCCCGGGGAGGCGCACTACGCGCTGGCCAACGACTGGCTGGCCCGGCTGACCGCCGAGGCCGGCCGGCGCTTCACCGGATGCCGCGCCGTCTGTCTGGAATGGTCGGTCTGGTCCGGCGTCGGCATGGGTGAACGGCTCTCCGCCGTCGAGTCGCTGCTGCGCGCCGGCATCACCCCCATCCCGCCGGACGAGGGCGTCCGGCTGCTGCGCCAGGTGCTGGCGCTGCCCCGGCTGCCCGCCTCGGTGGTGGTCACCGGCCGCACCGACGGGCTGGACACGCTGCGGCACGAGCGGCGGGAGCTGCCGCTGCTGCGCTTCCTGGAACGTCCGCTGGTGCAGTACGACGGCGTGGAGCTGGTGGTCGAGGCGGACCTGTCGGCCGAGAGCGACCCGTACCTCGCCGAGCACGACCTGGACGGCAACCTCCTGCTGCCCGCGGTGCTCGGCATGGAGGCGATGGCGCAGGTGGCCACCGCGCTCGCCGGCGCCACCGGCGTGCCCGTGCTGACCGGCGTCAGCTTCCCCCGGCCCGTGGTGGTGGCCCGCGGCGGGCGCGTCACCGTCCGGATCGCCGCGGTGCAGGCCGAGGCGGGCGTGGTGGAGGTGGCGATCCGCAGCGACGAGACGGGCTTCGCGGCCGACCACTTCCGGGGCACCGTCCGCTTCGAGCCGGACGAGGGCGACCGGGAGGCGCCGGGCGTGACCGGCGGGCTGCCGCCGGTGCCGCTGGAGCCGGGCCGGGACCTCTACGGTGACCTGCTCTTCCAGGGCGACCGGTTCCGCCGGCTGGTGCGCTACCACCGGGTCGCGTCCCGGCGGGCCGAGGCGGACGTCGCCACCACCGAGGACATGCGCTGGTTCCACGCGTTCCTGCCGCAGCGGCTGCTGCTCGGCGACGCGGGCGCGCGGGACGCCTTCCTGCACGGCATCCAGGTCTGCGTGCCGGACGCGACGCTGCTGCCGATCGCCGTGGACCGGGTGGAGCCGGCCGGGCCGAAGCTCGCCGCCACCGAGCAGGTCCGCTTCGTGGCGGTGGAGCGGGAGCACCGCGACGACACCTACCGGTACGACGTGACGGTCCTCGGCGCGGCCGGGACGGTGGTGGAACGCTGGCTCGGTCTGCGCCTGCGCGCGGTGCGCCACCGCCCGGCCGCCCTGCCGTGGCCGCCGGCGCTGCTCGGACCGGCGCTGGAGCGGCGGCTGGGCCGGCTGCTCGACGCCGACCTGGCGGTGGTGGTGGAACCGCGTCCGGACCGGACCGGCGGAGCACGACGGGAGGTCACCGCCGTCGCCGTCGGACGGGCCGTGGGGCGGCCGGTACGGCTGCGGTACCGGCCGGACGGGCGGCCCGAGGAGGTCAACGGCCGGCACGTCTCCGCCGCCCACAGCGACGTCGCCAGCCTGCTGGTGGCCGGCGCCGGGCCGCTCGCCTGCGACCTGGAGGTGGTCCGGCCCCGGCCCGCCGAGGTGTGGGCCGACCTGCTCGGCCGGCACGCCGGGCTGGCCGGGCAGATCGCCGCCGACCTCGGCGAGGACGCCGACGTCGCCGCCACCCGGGTCTGGTGCGCCAAGGAGTGCCTGGTCAAGGCGGGGTTGCCGGTGGACGCCCCGCTCACGGTGGCCGGCGGCGACGGCGAGTGGGTGCTGGTGCGCAGCGGCCGGGTCACGGTGGCCACCGGCCCGGTCCGTATGACCGGCGAGCCACAGCCGGTGGTCGTCGCCGTCCTCACCGCGACGGGGGTGTGACATGTCCGCCTGGTACGAGTACCGCCACGTGGTCGGGTTCGAGGAGACGAACCTCGTCGGCAACGTCTACTACGTCAACTACCTGCGCTGGCAGGGCCGCTGCCGGGAGATGTTCCTGCGTGAGCACGCCCCGGCGGTGGTCGACGACCTGCGCGCCGGGTTGAAGCTGTTCACGCTGCGGGTGGACTGCGAGTACCTCGCCGAGCTCGACGCGTTCGACGAGCTGCGCATCCGGATGAGCCTGACCGAGCTGACCCAGACGCAGCTCGGCCTGGCCTTCGACTACCTGCGCGACGGCCCGGGCGGGCTGGTCCCGGTGGCCCGGGGGCACCAGCGGATCGCCTGCATGCGGGAGGTCGCGGGGCAGGTGGTGCCGACCCGCGTGCCGACGCCGCTGGTGCGGGCGCTGGCGCCGTACCGGGCGGCCGAGGGGGTGGCCGGCCGTGCCTGAGCGCGCCGTGGACGCGCCGCCGGCCGCCGCCGCGCTGCGTACGGTGCTCGGCGAGTTCGTCACCGGCGTGACGGTGCTGACGGTCGGTGGTCCGCTGCCGCACGGGATGACGGCGAACTCGTTCACCTCGGTCTCGCTGGACCCGCCGCTGGTGCTGCTCTGCGTGAGCCGGGACAGCCTGATGTCCGCCTGCCTGTCCGACGCGGACGGGTTCGGCATCTCCGTCCTGGCCGGGGGGCAGGAGCGCCTGGCTCGGCACTTCGCCGACCGGCGCCGGCGGCCCGGGCGCGCGCAGTTCGCCACTGTCGGCTGGTCGCCGGGCGAGCGGACCGGAGCGCCCCTGCTGCACGGGGCGCTGGCCTGGCTGGAGTGCCGGCCGTGGCGCTGCCACGACGGCGGCGACCACGTGATCGTGGTGGGCCGGCTGGTGGTCGCGCGCACGGCCGCCGACAGCGACGCCCTGATCTTCCGGCGGGGCCGGTTCGACAGGTACGGGAACTCCCACCCGGCCGCCGGCCGCCGGCACGTCCAACCGCTCCTGAAGGAGGCGCAGTGACCCTGTCGGACAAGCGCGACGCGGGCGCTTCGGGGCTCGATCTGAACGGCAGCCGGCACCGGGCTGCCCTGCAGATCTTCCTCGTCGTCGTCATCGCCCACTGGGCCGAGCACCTGGTGCAGGCCGCGCAGATCTGGGTGTTCGGCTGGTCCCGGCCGGAGGCCCGGGGCGTACTCGGCATGCCGTTCCCGTGGCTGGTGGAGAGCGAGTGGCTGCACTACGGGTACGCGCTGGTCATGCTCGCCGGTTTCTGGCTGCTGCGCGGCGGCTTCGTCGGCCGCGCCCGGACCTGGTGGATGGCGGCGCTGCTGATCCAGGTGTGGCACCACCTGGAGCACCTGCTGCTGCTGGTGCAGTCGCTGACCGGCAGCAACCTGGCCGGGCAGCCGGTGCCGACGAGCCTGCTGCAACTGGTGGCGCCCCGGGTGGAGCTGCACCTGTTCTACAACGCGGTGGTGTTCCTGCCGATGGTGGTGGCGATGTACCTGCACCGCACGCCGCTCGCCGACGAACTGGCCCGGATGCGGTGCAGTTGCCGCCGGGTGGCCGAAGTCCGGTGAGGCGCGGGCCGGGGCTGAGGTGGCTGGCGGCGGGTCTGCTCACGCTGCTCGCGCTCGGCCTGGCCGGGCTGACCCTGGCGGCGCAGCTGCGGCCGGCGCGGTTGGTGACCACCGACCCGCCGGCCGGCGCCCGGCTGACCACGGCCCCGGCGGCGGTGACGCTCACCTTCAACGGCCCGCTCGACGCCGAGCGGACCCATGTCTGGTTGATCGGCCCGGGCGGCGCGTTCGGCGCGACGGGCGCGCCGCGCTACCGCGACAACGGCGTCGAGGTGCCGGTGACGGTCGTGGGTGACGGGCGCTACCGGGTCGGCTACCACGCTCAGCTCGCCACCGGGCAGACCGCCACCGGCGTGGTCCCGTTCACCGTCGCCGCCGGGCTCGGCGCGCCGCCGCGGGCCGCCCCGGCCGCGTCCCCGCCGGCCACCGCGCCGCCGGACGGGTCCGCCGGGGGCGGCCACCACGGGGGTACGGGCGGAGCGGCCGGCCTGGCCCTGCTGCTGGCGCCGGTGGTCACCGGAGCGGTCCTGCTCGTGCTGATGGCGCGGGGACGGCGTGACCGGCCCGCCGGCGGCACGCCCTCGTCGGCCGGTCCGGGGCCGGGCGGGCGACGGCGGGCCTGGGTGCTGCGGGAGCCGGAGGACGCCGGCGGCCGGCCTGCCGACCGCGAACCGGCCCGGCCGGGCGGGTGACCTGACGGACCACAGGAGGGAAAGCGATGTCCGTATCGACAGATGCCGCCGCGGTGAAGGCCGAACAGCGGCGGACCTGGGACGCCGTCAGCGACGGCTGGACCCGCGAGTGGGAGACCTTCGAGCGGGGCGGCGCGGCGCTCACCGCGCGGCTGCTGGCCCTGGGTGGTGTACGGCCGGGGCACCGCGTCCTGGACGTCGCGACCGGTCCGGGGGAGCCGGCGCTCAGCGCCGCCGACATCGTCGGCCCGGCCGGCACGGTCACCGGCGTCGACCTCTCCCCCGCCATGCTCGCCGTGGCCCGCCGCCGGGCCGAGGGCCGGCGCAACGTCAACTTCCTCGTCGCCGACCTGGAGACGGTGGAGCTGCCGCCGCACGCGTTCGACGTGGTGCTCAGCCGGCTCGGCCTGATGTTCGCCGTCGACCCCGGCGCCGCGTTCGGCCGGATCGCCCGGCTGCTCGTCCCGGGCGGCGTGCGCGCCGCGGCGGTGTGGGCGCCACCGCCGCGGGTGCCGCTGATGTCGCTCGGGTACGGCGTGCTCGCGCGCCGGCTGGACCTGCCGTCCGGGCCACCGGACGCCCCCGGCCCGTACCGCCTGTGCGATCCAGAGGCGCTGGCGGCCGGGCTGACCGACGCCGGCCTGCGGGACGTGACAGTCGAGGAGTACCCGGTCCCGTTCCGGTTCCACGACCCGGCCGAGTACGCGCGGTTCACCCGGGCGGTGGCGCCGCCACCGGTACGCCGCCGGGTAGAGGCGCTCGATCCGGCCGGGCGGGACGCGCTCTGGGCGGAGGTGGCCGCCGCCGCCGAGGGACGCGCCGGCCCGGACGGACTGGTCGACCTGACCTCGACCGCGCTCACCGTCCGCGCGGTCGCCCCGGCCTGACCCCCATCCATCGCTACGAAAGGACCGAGATGACCACCGAACTGCAACGCCGCAAGCTGGAGAAGGTCTTCGCCTCGTACGACGCCGACGGGGACGGCGTCATCGACGGGCTGGACATCACCGCGATGGCCCAGATCTGGTGCGACACGTACGGCGTGGCGCCGTACTCGCCGGGCTGGCGGCGGATCCACGGCGCGGCGGCCCGGATGTGGCGCGGGATGCGCGGCAGCGACGGGCCCGACGGCGAGAAGCGGGTGACGGTCGCCGAGTGGGTGGCGTGGGCCGACAAGCCGGAGTTCCCGGAGTTCGTGACGAACGCGGCGGTGCCGTTCAGCCTGGCCGTGTTCGACGTGGCCGACGCGGACCGGGACGGGCGCATCAACCACGCGGAGATGTTCGCAGCGCAGAGCAAGAGCGGCATGCGCTCGGAGGACACGCAACGGATCTTCGACCGGCTCGACACCGACCGGGACGGCTACCTCACCACCGAGGAGTACGGCCGGGCGGCGCACGAGTTCTACCTCAGCGCCGACCCGGACGCGCCGGGCAACGTGATCGCCGGGGAGCTCTGAGCGGCCGGACGCCCGGCCGCCGGTCCGTGTGGGCCGGTGGCCGGGCGTCGGTCGTTCAGCGGGTACGGCGGCGCGCGGTCATCGGCAGCGCGTCGACGGGCATGGTCATGGCCGGCACGGGCTTCGGCTCGTGGCCGGGCACCGGCTCCAGCCGCCAGCGGGCGGCGAGCCTGGCCAGCGAGACGATCATCTCGGTCCAGGCGAACTGGTCGCCGATGCAGCCGTGCACGCCGGTGGCGAACGGCATGAACGCGCCGCGGGGCAGCGTCCGGGCCCGTTCCGGCAGCCACCGGTCCGGGTCGAAGAGCTCGGGCTCGGGGTAGATGCGCGGGTTGTGGTGCACGGCGTGGAAGCTGTAGAGCACGTCCGAGCCGGCCGGGATCAGGTAGCCGCCCAGCTCGGCGTCGCGGGCGGTGACCCGGTTGTTGAACAGACCCTGGGTGCGCAGCCGCAGCGTCTCGGAGAGCACCTGGCGGGTGTACTCCAGCGCCGGCACGTCGGCGTAGCCGGCGGCCCGTCCGTCGAGCACCCGGTCGACCTCGGCGTGCAGCCGCCGCTGCACCTCGGGGTCCGCGCCGACGTGGTGCAGCGCCCAGCAGAGCGTGTTGGCGATGGTGTTGCTGCCGGCGATGAAGAACGTCATCACCTCGTCGTGGACCTGCTCGTCGCTCATCGCGGGCCGGCCGTCCTCGTCGCGGGCGAAGAGCATCATCGACAGCAGGTCGCCGTGGTCGGTGCCGGCCGCGCGGTACTCGGCGATGACCCGGCGGATGGTCGCCCGCAGGTATTCGGCCGCGGCGTCGTAGTCGCGGTTGGCCTGGGTGGGCAGGCGGGTCAGCACGCCCGTCACGTCGGTGATCCGGCGGAACAGTCCGCCCAGGACGGTGGTGGTCGCGGCCATGAACCGCGCTCGGTCCAGGCTTCGGTCACCGGCGAAGACGACCTCGACGACGTTGGTGAGGGCCAGCTCGTCCATCTCCTTCTCGACCGCGAGGCGCTGGCCGTCGCGCCAGGAGTCGAGCTTGCCGGCGACCGTCCGGCTCATCAGCTCGGTGTAGTGGATGACCTTGTTGCGGTGGAAGGCGGGCTGGATCAGCGCCCGCTGCCGGCGGTGGAACTCGCCCTCGGAGATGCCCAGGCCGTTGCCGAACATGGACCGGAAGCGCTCGGTCATCGGCCCGCCCCGGACGAAGGTGTCGCCGTCGCGCAGCAGCTCCCGCATCAGGGTCGGGTCGTTCACCACGTACGCCGGGCGCTTGCCGAGCGCGATGGTGACGACCGGCTCGCCGGACTGGAGTTCGAGCAGGAACTCGGCGGGTCGTCGTTTCATCTGCAGGCCGTGCCCGAGCACGGGCAGGCGGCCGGGCGCCGACGCGGGTGTGCGCAGGGTGGTGGTCATGGTGCGTTCCCTCGGTGTCGGGCCGCGCGGCTCGCCGCGTCGGCGGAGAGCGGCCGGTCCGTCGTGCGGCGGCGGCCCGGTCGGGATCAGCGGGAGAGCAGCGCGCCGGTGGACGCGGGCCGCCCGGCGGCGTGCCAGACCCGCGACGAGCCGATGGTCTGGCCGTTGGCCAGGTCCTGAAGGGTGATCTGGACCCGCCAGGGGTCGAACTGGAGCACCTCGAAGCCGGCGTCGGCGGGGCCGTCGGGCCAGACCGCGTACGGGTCGAAGCCGCGCTGGGTCGCCTCGGCGGCGACGAGGTCCCAGACGTGGCGTTTGGTGTCGCCCGGCTCCAGCCAGGTGGCGCGGCAGTCGACGAAGACGGCGTCGTGCGCGGGTGTCCAGTAGCTGCACGAGACGTACGGGTTGCGGGCCAGGTGGGCGGTCTTGACCGGGGTGCGGGAGGTGCTGACCCAGCCGGTCGGGCCGGCGTCGCCGACCTCCCAGGAGACGTGCATGATCCGGCTGCGCGGCCGGTCGCGTCCGTCCACAGTGGCGACGGTGCACCAGCCGATCTCGGTGGTGAGCCGCAGGAAGTCGTCACGGAGGTCGGCGAAGTCGCCGACCGGGGTGCTGAACGTGGAAGGCTCCATGCCGAGATGGTAGATCCGCGCGAGCGCAGTTTGCTATATGATTCTCAATTCTTGCGGTGCCCGCTTCGGAGCGTCACCAGGCCCGCAGAATCGTGCGCAGCGCGTCGATCACCCGGGTCTGCGCGCCCTCGTCCAGCGACGGGTACATCGGCAGCGAGAAGATCTCCCCGGCCAGCCGCTCGGTCACCGGCAGTGACCCCTCGGTGTAGCCGAGGTGGGCGAAGCCGCGCATGGTGTGCACCGGCCAGCGGTAGCTGACGTTCAGCTCGATGCCGTGGCGACGCAGCGCCGCCAGGATCTCGTCGCGCCGCGGGTGCCGCACCACGTAGAGGTAGTAGACGTGCTCGTTGCCGGGCGCGGTGACCGGCAGGCCCAGGCCGGTGCCGGCGAGCCCCTCGTCGTAGCGGCGGGCGATCGCGCGGCGGGCGGCGACGTAGCGGTCCAGCCGCCGCAGCTTGCGGCGCAGGATCTCCGCCTGCACCTCGTCCAGGCGGCTGTTGCGGCCGGGCGTCTCCTCGACGTAGTAGCGGTCCTCCATCCCGTAGTACCGCAGCCGGCGCAGGCGCCGCTCCACGTCCGGGTCGGCGGTGATCGTCGCGCCGCCGTCGCCGTACGCGCCGAGCACCTTGGTCGGATAGAAGGAGAAGGCGGCGGCGTCACCGAGCGACCCGGCCACGCGGCCGTGGTGGCGCGCGCCGTGCGCCTGCGCGCAGTCCTCCAGCACCGCGAGGCCGTGCGCGGCGGCGAGCGCCCGCAGCGGCGCCATCTCGACGCACTGCCCGTAGAGGTGCACCGGGAGCAGCACCCGGGTACGCGGCGTGATCACGTCGGCGACCCGGTCGACGCGCATCAGGCAGGTCGCCTCGTCCACGTCGACGAAGACCGGCACCGCGCCCACCGCGTCGATGGCGAGCACGGTCGGCGCGGCCGTGTTGGCGACGGTGACCACCTCGTCGCCGGGGCGTACGCCCAGCGCCCAGAGGGCCAGCGAGATGGCGTCGGTGCCGTTGGCCACCCCGACGCAGTGCGGCACGCCGTGGTAGGCGGCGAACTCCCGCTCGAAGCCGCGCACGCTCTCACCGAGCACCAGCCGGCCGGAGGAGAAGACCTGGTCCACCGCGCCGAGGACGTCCTCCCGCTCGCTCTCGTACTCGGCCAGGTAGTTCCAGACTCCGACGGTCATGGCGGCGGACCTCCCCGGGAGCGTCGTCGCCGCGGCGCCTCACCCCGGCATCACCACCCCGCATCCTAGTCGCCGCCCCATCGGCTAGCTACACGTTCGTCAACCGACGTCGGTACCGGCGGCTCCCGGCCACTGGCCCGAACGGACGGAATCACCCGCGCCGCGACGCCGTCGCCGCGGGCTTGGCACCAACCCTGCGGGGCGCGCGAACAGCCTTTCCCGGCAAGCCCTCGGGACCGAGCTGACCTGCCCCGACATCGGCCACTGTCGACCATCGCGGCACCTCCGGCACTCGATGGAAATTGCGCGCAGTGGATCTCCCTGTAGTCGACTTCCCGTCAATTGACAGTTGCAATTCGGATAGTAGGCTCGCTGCCGCGGGCGCCGCTCCCCGGCACTTCTCCGTCCCCCTCGACCGCGACGCCTGGCATGTTCCGGCCTCAATCCCGCACGTGACCAGGAGGACGTCCATGCCCCGTCCACAACTGCGCGGTCCGCTCCGGCGGGCCGCCCACATCGGAGTGATCGCGCTCGTCGCCGTCAGCAGCGGCCTGGTGCCACCCCCGGCCGCGGCCGGGGCGTCCGTGCGACGGGTCACCTCGACGGTGACCGGCAGCGACGGCCAGCAGTACCGGATCACCAACCACCTCACCCGCACGGCTCAGGCCGCCGAACGTCCGGGCGCGCCCGCCCGCCAGTGGCTGCTGGTCTGGACCGGCGACGCCGCGCCGGGCCCCGACGGCAGGCCCGACCCCGACTTCCTCGCCGTCGTGGACGCCACCCCCGGCTCCCCCGACTACGGCCGGGTGGCGAACACCGTCACCGTCGACTCGGTCTTCGGCAACGAGCCGCACCACATGCAGTACACCTGGCGAAAGGGCGACAAGGTGTACGCGGGCGGCCTGCTCAGCGACACCGTCTACGTCTTCGACGTCAGCCGGCTGCCCCGGGTCTCGCTCAGCGGCGTGACGCTGCCGCACGACACCCCGTGCGGCTCGGTGCCGGACGCGTTCACCGTCCTGCGCGACGGCACCGCGTACGGGTCGTACATGGGCGGGCCCGACGTCGCCGGGCCCTGCACCTACTCCGACGGGCAGACCCGCGTGGGCAACGGCTTCGCCGGCTCCCCCGGCGAGGTGGTCCGGCTCGGCGCCGACGGCCGGGTGCTGGCCGAGATGCCGGCGGCGAAGAAGACCGCCGAGGACCCGGTCTCCTGCCCCAACCAGCCGGCGCTGCCGGTGCCGACCTGCGCCAACCCGCACGGCATCGCGCTGCGCGAGGACCTGAACCGGCTGGTCACCAGCGACTTCGTCGAGGTGCGGCACGTCGTCGCCGGCCTGGTGACCGACCCCAACCTGCAGCGCCGCACGGTCCGCACGTACGACATCAGCGACCGGAACCGGCCCCGCCTGCTCTCCCTGTCCTACCTGCCCGACGGGCCCCGGGTCGACGACGAGTACAGCCGCGAGGGTCTGCTGGCCATGGAGCCCGCGGTGACGCACCAGCCCCGGCACAAGGGAGCGTTCGTGGCCACCGGGATGGGCGCGGTCTACTACACGCCGGACATCACCAAGCGGGAGCTGACCTGGCGGCAGGTGTTCGACGACGCGACCGCCTTCCGCCGGATCTACCCGCGTGACACCCCGACCAGCGCGGCCGACGGCGGCAGCTGGCTCATGGTGAGCCCGGACGACCGCTTCCTGTTCCACACGGTGATGTTCGGCGGCAACAACTCACCGGCCGTCAACGCCGAGTCCGGCATGGTGTACGTGCTGGACATCCGCCGGCTCCTCGCCGCCGGCAGCCGGACCTCGTGCCGGATCGACACGATCGCGGAGACCGTACGCGGCGGCGCCGAGCCGGACTGTCCCGCGCTGGTCAGCGCGCTGCCGATCGTGGACACCACGCTCGGTGGGCCGCACTGGGGCGCGATGGACACGTTCCGGCCGGTGGCGGGCGGGAAGCACTTCCGCCAGACCGACCAGGTCTCCCGGGTGGTCACCTCGAACTACTTCGTGGCGCCCACCGGACTCGACGGTGACGCCCGGATCTGCATGGCGCTGGTCGACCCGGCGGGCCGGCTCACCGAGGACCGCGCGTTCCGCGACGAACACACCGGCCGGCGCTGCGTGAGCTTCGACCGGACGAGCTGGCCGCACGGCGACACCGGCAAGGCGAACCCGCACGGGCTGCTCTTCGCGGTGGCCGACGCGCAACTGCGCTGACCGCAACCGGCGGCGGGCGGCGACGAGCCGCCCGCCGCCGGGCTCACACCGCCGCGGTCAGCCGGGGCACCACCTCGGCCGGGGACGGCAGCGCCGCGATCTCGGCCCGCACCTCGCCGGTCACCCGGCCCAGCTCCGCGTCGGTGAGCAGCCGGCCGATCGCGGCGGCGTCCAGCTCGTCCACCGAGCCCAGCACGTGCGCCAGCCCCCGGGCGCGCAGCAGCTCGCCGGTGACCAGCTCGTCCGGCGAGCCGGGCAGCACCAGCTGGCGGACGCCGAGCGCGGCGCAGGTCAGCGTCGTGCCGTCGCCGCCGTGGTGGATCGCGGCGGCGCAGCCGCGCAGCAACTGGTTCAGCGGCACCCAGCCGGTGGTCCGCACGTTCGGCGGCAGGTCGGGCGGAGCGGCCGACTCCCCGATCGCCAGCACGAACTCGGCGTCCAGCCCGGGCGCGGCGGCGAGCACCCGCGCGATGCCGGCGGCGAACCGGTCCGGCCCGCCGAGCGTGCCGAACGTGACGGCGATCCGGGGCCGCGCGACCGGTTCCCGCACCCAGTCGGGCAGCACCCCGCCGCCGTTGTACGGCACGTAGCGCATGGAGATGTCGGCCGGTCCGCCCTCGACCAGGCTGGGCGGGGCGATGTCGACGGTCCGGATGCCCTCGGGCAGCGTCACCCCGTGCCGGCGCATCGCCACCGCGCCGGGCAGCTCGCGCAGCAGGTCGGGGGTGAACCGGGCCAGCCCGAGGCTGTGCGCCACCGCCGGCACCTTCAGCCGGGCGGCGACGACCGGGCCGACCGCGAAGATCGGGTCGTACACCACAAGGTCCGGCTGGACCCACTCGCCGAGCGCGACGTGGGCGTCGACGAACGGATCCCAGGCCGAGACGATGTACGGCTTGCGTTCCTCCATCTCCGCGATCGGGTCGGCGCCGATCGGCTCGAAGAGGCGCGGCACGTCGCGGATGAACTGCGCCTGCATGTCCGAGGTGGTGCGTCCGGGCACGGCGTCCAGGACCGGCAGCCCGGCCCGGGCGACCGCCAGCGCGTCACCGGCGGTGACGAAGACGACCTCGTGCCCGGCGGCGCGGAACGCCCACCCGAGCGGTACCAGCGGGAACGCGTGGCCGATGGCCGGACCCGGCATGAACAGTACGCGCATGACTCCTGCCCTCCCTGTCGTCGCGGCGGCACGGCCGACGCCGTACCGCCGAGCCGGTGACGCCGGTCGCGCCACCTGTCGATTCCCCGCCGGCGCTACGGCGCCCGCTGACGCGGCGGCCCCGCCGCCGCCGGCTCCCCGTCGCCGGAGTAGCGGCGCAGCTCGTCGTGCCAGAAGTCGGTGACCGCCCGGCGCAGGTCGCGGCGCGGCCGCCAGCCGAGGGCCGCCGCGGCGGGCGTCGGGTCGACGCACGACCACCGGGTCCCGGCCCGCCAGCCGGCCGGGCCGGCACGCTCCACCACTGTCGCCTGCACCCCGCTGACCTGCACCAGGAGCCGGACCAGCGTCCGCACCGGCACCGCCTCGCCGCGGCCGATGTCGAGGACGCGGCCGGTCACCGGGCGCCCGGCGGCGGCCAGCACGGCCTCGGCGGCGTCCCGGACGTCGACGAAGTCACGCCGGGCCTCCAGCGGGGCGAGCGTCACCCGCGCGGCGACGCCGGCCCGCGCGGCCGGCGCCAGCGCGGCGGCGACCCGGCCCAGCAGGCTGGTCGCGGGCAGCCCCGGGCCGAGCGCGTTCACCAGCCGCAGCACCACCGCGTCGACCTCACCGGCGTCGGCTGCCGCCAGTACGGCCCGGGTCGCGGCCAGTTTCGCCCGGCCGTACGCGGTGTCCGGCGCGGGCGTACGGCGCGGATCGGCCGGCGCGACCGGCTGCCCGTACTCCAGCACCGAGCCGAGATGGACCAGCCGGGGGCGGCAGGCGGCGCGGCGCAGCGCGTCGAGCAGCAGCGCGCTGAGCCGGGTGCAGCGCTCCGCCATCCGGCCGGGGCCCAGTCCCCAGCTGCTGCCGGTGGAGTCGACCACGGCGACCGGGTCCTCGGCGTCCAGCAGCCGCGCCAGCGTCCCCGGACCGGTGCCGCCGAGGTCGAGCGCGGTGAACCGGTGCCGGTGGCCGGCCGGGGCGCGGCGGGCCACCGTGAGCACGTCGTGGCCGGCGGCGGCGAAGGCGTCCGCGACATGGGCGCCGACGAACCCGGTGCCGCCGAGCACGACCACGCGTGGCCGGTCGCCGGTCACCGCGCACCTGCGGGCCGGGCGATCCACAGGCCCCACCGGAACGGCGGCGCCGTGACGTGCGCGGCGGCGAGCCCGGCCCGGGCGAACGCGGCGGCGAAGTGCTGCGGCCGGAACAGCGTCAGATCGGTCGTCGCGGTGTCGTGCCGGATACCGGCCTCCGGGTCGGCGTACGCCTGGTGCACTGTCATCCGGATCCGGTCGCGCGCGTCGTCGAGCCACGTCGAGTGGGACAGCCGGACCACCACCCGGTCCTGCTCCTGCACCATGTCGCGGGCCACGTAGCCGGGGACGAACGTCTCCGGCGTGTACCAGGGCTCGACCGCCAGCACGCCGCCCGGCGTCAGGTGGGCGGCCAGCCGCGCGACGGTCCGGTCCAGTTCGGCGGCGCCGCGCAGGTGCGGCACCGCGAAGAGGCAGACCACCACGTCGAAGGTGTCGGCCAGGTCCAGGTCGCGCATGTCGCCCTCGTGCAGGGCCACGTCCGGCACCCGGGCGCCGGCTCGGGCCAGCATCTCCGCGGACAGGTCCACGCCGGTCACCGGGGCGAAGTGGGTCCGCAGGTGCTCCAGGTGCAGCCCGGTGCCGCAGGCCACGTCGAGCAGCGAGGCGGCGGCCGGGTTCCGGCGCCGGACCGTCCGGGCGAGCGTGGCGGCCTCGGCGATGTGGTCGCGGCCCCGGTGCCGCATCACCAGGTCGTAGATCTCCGGGTATCCGGCGCGGTAGAAGCCGCGCGCCACCGATGCCGTCACCGTACGCGCACGGTGGGCACGTAGTGGATCCACCGGCCGCCGGCGGCCCGGAAGCCGGTCTCCTTCGCCATGATCTCCTCGGCGTGGTTCCAGGCGAAGAGCACCGCGTAGTCCGGGTAGGGGTCGGCGAATGCCTCGGGCGGGCGGACCGGGATGTGCGCGCCCGGGGTCAGCCGGCCCTGCTTGGCCGGGGTGGTGTCGCAGACGTACGAGATCAGCTCCGGCCCGAGCCCGCAGTAGTTGGTGACGGTGGCGCTCTTCGCGGTGGCCCCGTAGGCCGCGACGGTGCGGCCCTCCTCCCTCAGCGAGCGCAGCAGCGCGACCACCTCGGACCGGGTACGCGCGACGGCAGCGGCGAACCGGCGCAGCGCCGCCTCCCCGGTCACTCCCTGCTCCCGTTCCTGGCGCAGCAGGTCGGCGACGGCCGGGGACGGGCTACGCGCCCCGGCGCGGGCGAGCGTGTAGCGCACCTCGCCGCCGTGCACCGGGAGCCGCCGCACGTCCACGAGCTCCAGCCCGAAGCGGGCCGCGGCGGCCCGTACCGAGTGGGCGGTGAAGTAGTAGAAGTGCTCGTCGTAGATCTGGTCGAAGGCGGTCCGGGCGAGGATGTCGCCGAGGTACGGATCCTCGAAGACGAGGACGCCGCCGGGGGCGAGCAGCAGCCGCGCGCCGCGCAGCACCGAGTCCAGGTAGGGCAGGTGGCAGATCGTGTTGGCGGCGTAGATGACGTCGGCCGGCCCGTCGGTGGCGAGCACGTCGGCGGCGGTCTCCTCCTCGAAGAAGTCGGTACGCACCCGTACGCCCTGCCCACGGGCCAGCTCGGCCACCCCGGCGGACGGCTCGAAGCCGAGGTGGCGTACGCCGGCCGCGGCCACGGTCCGCAGCATCACCCCGTCGTTGCAGCCCAGCTCGACGCAGAACGCGCCGGGCCGGGTCAGCTCGGTGGCGAGCAGTTCCCGGCCGGTGCCGGTGAAGTGCGCGCGCATCACCGACGACAGCGACGAGCGGTACGGGTAGTCGTGGTGGAACATCCGCTCGCGCGGCACCTCCTCGACGAGCTGGACCATCGTGCAGTCGGCGCACCGGCCCACCGCGAGGCGGTAGAAGAACTCGCCGTCGAGGTCGGCCGGGCGGGGGAACGCGTCGGAGAGGGGCTGGCGGCCGAGGTCGAGCATCTCGGTCACCGGGCCGCCGCAGATCCGGCAGCCGGTGACGGCGGGGGCGGTCATCTGCCTGCTCCTTCCGGTCACCGGTGCCGGGCGGGTCAGCGCGGCTTGTGGGCGGCGATGACGACGCAGCCGACCTTGGTGCGCAGGACGTCGAGCACGGCCGGCATCTCGGCGAGGAAGGCGTCGATCTTCTCGGCGCCGTGCGCGGCGGCGAGCGTGTCGCGCCGCTGCTGCACCCGCTCGTGGTAGGCGGGGAACGAACGGCTGATCTTGTCGCCGCAGCTCAGGAACTCGTCCACCACGACGCCGGCGTCGCGGACCAGGTCGAACGCGGCCATCGGCGGGCCGGGCGGGGCGAGGGTGAAGTCGGTGAGGATCTGCCGGTCCCGCTCGGTGAGCGGGGCGTCCTCGGCGAGGTCGGTGAGCACGAGCCGGCCGCCGGGCTTGAGTACGCGGCGGATCTCGGCGAGCCACTGCCGGCGGTCCTGCGCGTGCACCAGGGACTCGAAGGCGAGCACCTTGTCGAAGGAGGCGTCGGGGTAGCTCAGCGCGGCGGCGTCGCCGAGCTCGAAGCGGACCTGGCCACGCAGCCCGGACTCGTTGACCCGTTCCCGGGCCCGCTTGAGGTGCTCGGCGCTGTTGGTGATGCCGGTGATGTCGGCGTCGCTGCGCTGGCCGAGCCGGATGGCCGGCTCGCCGGCGCCGCAGCCGACGTCCAGCAGCCGATCGCCGGGGCGCAGGCCGAGGCGGTCGCCGACGATGTCGGTGAACCGGTTGATGGCCTCCAGGAAGGGCGTGCGGTCGTCGTCGTCCTCCCACCATCCGAAGTGGATGTTTCCGCCGAGCACCTCGACGGCCCAGGCGCCGTCGTCGTAGATCTCCGCTACCTCGTCGATTTCGGTCAGCTCGCGTGTGGACACGTCCGCTCCTCCACTCTCGGCGGCAAGTTGCTGCTTGAGAATGTTATAGCTATCGACCGACGGGTGTCCATGCGACGATCACGTGGTGGCGGAACGCGCGCGACGCGCGGATCAAGAGGCGTGACCGGAGCGAAACGTCCTGCTACTATATGTTTGTGAACACAATGTCGCGTACGGCTGGGTTGTCCGCACAGCAGACCGACACTCCCGCCATCGAGATCACACGATTGCGCAAATCCTACGGCGAGGTGCGCGCGCTCGACGGGATCGATCTGCGCGTGTCGGCCGGAAGCGTGTTCGGCGTGCTCGGCCCCAACGGCGCCGGGAAGACGACGATCGTCCGCACCCTCGCCACGCTCGTCCCGCCCGACAGCGGCGAGGTCCGCGTGCTCGGCCACGACGTGGTGCGCGAGGCCGGGGCGATCCGCGACCGGATCGGGCTGACCGGGCAATACTCGTCGGTCGACGAGGAACTGTCCGGCCGGGACAATCTCGTCCTGCTCTCCCGGCTACGCGGCTTCTCCTGGAGCGCGGCCCGCCGCCGCGCCGAGGAGCTGCTCGCCACGTTCGGCCTGGAAGAGGCCGCCGCCCGGCTGGTGCGGACCTACTCCGGCGGCATGCGCCGTCGGCTCGACATCGCCAGCAGCATGATCGTGACACCCGACCTGATGTTCCTCGACGAGCCGACCACCGGGCTGGACCCGCACAGCCGCAACCAGGTGTGGGAACTCGTCCGGGGCATGGTCGGCGAGGGCGCCACCGTCCTGCTCACCACGCAGTATCTCGACGAGGCCGACCAGCTCGCCGACCGGATCGCGGTCGTCGACCACGGCCGGGTCATCGCCGAGGGCACGCCGGTGGAGCTGAAGCGGTCGATCGGTGCGAGCGTGCTGCGGGTGCGGTTGCGCGACGCCGGGCAGCGGGAGACGGCCGAGCGGATGCTGGCGGAGGCGCTGGGCACGGCGGTGCACGCCGGCGCCGACCGGATGGAGCTGACCGCGCAGGTCGCGGCCGAGGAGGAGGCCACCCGGGCGCTGGCCGCCCTCACCGGGGCCGGCGTCGGCCTGGCCGAGTACGCCTTCGGCCACGCCACCCTGGACCAGGTGTTCCTCGCCCTCACCGGGCACCGGGCGGACGGCTCGCGGACCGAGACCGAGGAGGCGGCGTGAGCAGCATGGTGGAGACCGGCACCGGCCGTGGCGCCTCGGCGCCGTCCGCGGCGCGGCCGGCACGTCCCGGCGCGCTGTCGTCCACGCTGACCTTCGCGTGGCGGGCGGTGCAGAAGGTACGCCGCGACCCGACGCAGATCCTCGAGGCGCTCGGCGTGCCGGTCATGTTCACGCTCGTCTTCGGCTTCCTGTTCGGCGGCGCGCTGGCCGGTTCGACGTCGAGCTACATGCAGTTCTACATCCCGGGCATCGTGGTGTTCACCGGGATCATGATCAGCATGCGGATCGGCGCGGTGGTCAACCTGGACAACTCCCGGGAGGTGACCGACCGCTTCCGCGCGCTGGCCATCTGGCGGCCCGCCGCGATCGTCGGCACCCTGCTCGGCAACAACGTGCTCTACGTCGTCGGCTGCGCGGTCGCCGTGGCGGTCGGGCTCGCGGTCGGCTTCCGGCCCGACGGTGGCGTGCTCGGCGTCCTCGCCACGATCCTGATCACCCTGGTCTTCGTCTTCTCCTTCTCCTGGGTGTACGTGGTCTTCGGGCTCGCCCTGAAGTCACCGACCGCCGCCCTGAGCGCCTGCCAGGCGATCGTCTTCCCGGTGTCGTTCGTCAGCAACTTCTTCGTGCCGCAGGAGACGCTTCCCGGCTGGCTGCAGGCCGTGGTCGGCCTGAACCCGTTCGCGTTGACGGTCACCGCCGCGCGCGGCCTGGCCCATGGCACGGCGACCGCCGGTGAGGTAGGCGCGGCGCTGGTCGGCTGCGCGGCGCTGGTGGCCGTCTTCGCCCCGCTCTCCATGTTCCTGTACCGCCGGCGGGCCTGACCCCGCCACCGTTTGTACGCAGTGCCGATAACACGAGAAGGGAACACGGCTACCCCGTGGACAGCGACCGTTTGACTCAACCGCCTGCCGTCACCGCGCAGATGCTCATCCGCAGGCCCGCCGCCGAGGTCTTCGAGGCGTTCGCGGACCCGGCGGTGACCACGAAGTTCTGGTTCACCAAGAGCAGCGGCCGGCTCGAACCCGGCGCCACCGTCACCTGGGACTGGGAGATGTACGGCGTCTCCACCGTCGTCACGGTCAAGGACGTCGAGAAGAACAGCCGCATCCTGGCCGAGTGGGACCCGGAGTCCCCCACCCAGCTCGAGTGGCGGTTCCTGCCGGGCGAGGGTGACACGACGCTGGTCCGGGTCACCGAGACCGGCTTCGCCGGCAGCGCCGACCAGGCCGTGGCGAAGGCGATCGACTCAATGGGCGGGTTCACCATGGTGCTCTGCGCCTGCAAGGCGCTGCTGGAGCAGGGTGTGCTGCTCAACGCGGTCGGCGACGCCCACCCGACCGGCTTCGGCGACTGACCGCCGTCGCGGCGGGCGGACCGGGCGTGACCCGGTCCGCCCGCTCAGCCGGCGTCCAGCAGCCCGCGCAGGCAGGCGATCAGGCTGCGGGCCGAGACGTTCACGTAGTTGCTGTGCCGCAGCAGTTCCGAGAGCTGGTGCAGCGTCACCCAGCGGTACTGGTCGCTCTCCAGGTCGACGTCGTCGGTCTCCACCACCAGATAGCTGCTACGGGCCCGGTAGAGCCGTCCGCCCTCCTCGGAGAGGAGCGCGCGGAACCGGACCCGCTCCGGCGGCGCGCCGAGCACCTGGTCCAGGAAGGGCGGACGCGCGGCGGCGGGCAGGTAGTCGAGCGTGGCGGGCGTGCACTGGACCGTCGGCGCCAGTTCCACCACGTCGACGAAGCCCGGTTCGACCCGGGCGTGCGCCAGCACGTGCAGCACACCGTCGAGACGGGTGGCCAGGAACGCCACCACCCCCTGGCCGCAGGGCCGCAGCATCGGCTGCGACCAGCTCGCCACCTCGCGCCCCTCGGCGTCCACGTCCACGCCGATGACCTCGAAGAACAGCCCACTGTCGTGTCGCAGGGAGACCTCGCCGAGATGCCACGCCGCCTGTCCGCGCAGCGCCGTCCGGTCGGCGTCCACCTCGGTCCGGCTGCGGACGTCGGTGATCCAGTGCAGCAGCTCGCCGGTGTGGTGCCGGCTGCCCGGCCCGGGCCGGCAGGAGCGGCGCAGCGCGGCCGTGAAGGCGTCCCCGGCCGGGCCGGCCGCCCGGGCCGTCAGCTCCGCCGGCAGGCACGAGAGCACGGTACGGATGTCCATGTTGACCAGGTCGTCGTGGCGCAGGAGCCGGTGCAGCTGGGCGAGGCTGAGCCAGCGGAACCCGGGCGGCGGCACGATGTCCTCGTCGGTGAGGACCACCATGTTGCGGTTGCGTTTGCGCAGGAACCAGGACCCGTGCTCGGACTGGCGGACGTCCACGAGCACCCGGCGCGGGTCCGGGTCGCGGAAGTGGTGCAGGAACGGCACCGGGCGGCCGCCGTGGACGCCGGTCCAGTTGCTCCGGGTGGCCTGGACGGTGGGCGCGAGCTGGTGGCCGTCCTGGTTGCCGGGCTCCGCCTTGGCCTGCACCAGCACCCGCAGCGTGTCGCCGTCGCGGCGGGCGAGCAGCCCGAGGATGCCCACCTCCGGCTGGTGCAGCACCGGCTGGTCCCAGCGGGGCACGGCCGCGCCCGGCACCTCGACGGAGAGCCCTTCCACCCGGAAGAACCGGCCGCTGCGGTGGGCCAGGACTCCGGTGTCGGCGTCCTGGCGCCAGCCGCGCAGGCCGGCCAGGGGCACGACGTCCACACGCATCGGGGCCTGGCGGCGCCAGTCGGCGAGCCACTCGTGGATGTCGGCGTCGGGGTCGGCGGTGGCGAACCGGCCGTGCTGCGGCAGCCCTGGTGGCGCGGTCGTCTCCGTCACGCGCGTACCCCCTTTGTCGACACCTACCCGTTGATCACTTCTATATCCTATAGCGGACGGCCGGCGTTAGCGCGGGTCGAGGAAGGACGAGAGGATGACTGAGGACGCGAGCGCGCCGGCGCTGCCGATGTGGCCGGACGGCGCCGACGCCGGATACGTGGCCGCGCGGCTGCGCCTCGCCGAGGCCGAACGCCGCCTGTGTGACCAGATCGAACAGGTCGCCGCCGCCCGGCGGGAGCTGCCGCTCGGCGCGCCGGTGGCCGACGTCGCGCTCACCGAGGGACCGGCCGACCTGACCGCGCCCGGCCCGTTGCGCCCCGTCCGGCTGTCCGCGCTCTTCGGCGCGCACCGCACGCTCCTCGTCTACCACCTGATGTTCCACCCGGACGCCGACGCCGCCTGCCCGATGTGCTCGATGTGGGTGGACGGGTTCCACGGCGTCGCCCACCACCTCCAGCAGCACACCGCGTTCGTGGTGGTCGGCAAGGCCCCGGCGGAGAAGCTGCGCGCCTGGGGCGCCCGGCGCGGCTGGGCCGGCCTGCGGCTGCTCTCCAGCCACGGCACCGACTTCAACGCCGACCTGCGCGCCGAGCACCCGAACGGCGACCAGCGCCCGATGGTCAGCGTGCTGGTCCGCGACGGCGACGGCGTCCGGCACTTCTACAGCCAGCCGGCCAACTTCGTCGACGGCACCGAGCGCGGCATCGACCTGCTCTCCCCGGTGTGGAACGTGCTCGACCTGCTGCCGCGGGGCCGCGGCGACTGGTACGCCGCCAACACGTATCCCCCGGTTGCCGACCCGGCCGATCGACCCGTGTGACAGCCGAGGAGACACGAGTGCCCGACCGCACCGCGACACCGCGTACCGCCGACGGTCGCCGGGGCGTACCCCGATCGGCCGGACGGCTCACCGGCGCGGCCCTCGCCGCAGTGGCGGCCACGCTGCTGGCGGCGGGGCCGGCCCACGCCGCGGACGGCGGCGGCGTCGCGCCGGCCGCCACCGGGTTCGCCGCGCTGCTCGCCCTCGCCGCGACGGCCACCACGGCCGGGCTTGTGCTGCTGCGACCGCTCGCCGCCCCGGCGCCCCGCCGCCTCACCGCCACGGCGGTGACCGCCGCCGTCGCGCACCTGCTCACCCTCGGCCTGGGCGGGGACGCCCCCGCCGCCGGAACGCTCGTGCTCGCGGCGGCCTGCCTCGCCCTGCCCGGGTGCGCCGGGCGGCGCGCGGTCGGCGTACCCCTGGCTCTGCTCGTGTCCGCCGGGGCCGGCCTGCTGGCGCTGCCCACCGCGACAGTCGCGGAGGCGACGGCCGCCGCCGGGCACGGGCTCGCCGCCGCGGTGCTGCTGGGCGGCGTCGCCACAGTGCTCGGCGCGGACTCGGCCCGGCGGCGCGTCGCCCACCGGGCGGCGCCCTGGATGCTCGCCGCCGTCACCGCCGAGGCGGCGGCCGGCGCGGTGCGGCTCGGTACCGACCACGCCGCCCTCGGCCCGGAAGGCCCCGGATGGGCCGGCCCGGCACGCTGGGTCTGCCTTGCGGTCGCCGTGGCCGGAGCCGTGGGCCTGGGCGCCGGCCTGCGACGCCGACGGCAGCCGGACCGGGCGTTGCTGCGGGGACAGGCGGTCGTGCTGCCCGCGGTCGTCATCGTCGCCGCCACCGCGACCGCCGTGGCGCTGCCCGCGCCGCCCGGCCGCCCCGGCGCGCCGCTGCTGGTCGCAGTGGACAACGGCGGCCGGGGCCTCCCGCTGGTGGTGGCACCGCAGCGGCCCGGCTGGAACCTCGTGCACGTCGGCGCGGAGGGAGTCTCGGTCGGGACGCGGGCGGACCGCCTCTCCCCCGCCGTCCGGCTGCCCGGTGCCACCAACGGCTGGGCCCTCGTACACCTTCCGCCCGGCCCGAGCCGGCTGCACGTCGCGTACGGCGGACGCCAGGCCGTGATTCGGCTGGACGCCGGGGCGGCCGACGCGCCCGGTCCCGACCTGCGCGGTCCGGACGGGCCGGAGTGCGTCAGCGCGGCCCTCGGCGTGCTCCTGCGGGACGACCCGCAGCCGCTGTCGCGCTGCCCCGCGGACGCCCTCACCTCCGGTGACCGCGAGGACCTCGACGCCACAGTCGCCTTCCTCGCGCCCCGGGCCGAGGGCGCCCTCGGCGTCGTGGGCGACTCCTCGGCCCGCTCCGTCGCGGCGGTCGCCGCCGTCACCGACGCCGCGCGCCGCGCCGGACTGCGTGTCGTACCCCCGGGGTCCGGACGGCATCCGACGCTCGTGGTCACCGGCTGGGCCGGGGCGGAGGCGGCGCTGCGCGACGCCGCGCGGGGGCCGGGCGCGGCGGCCGGCACCTATCTGGCGCCCTGGCTGCTCACCGCCGCGGTGCTGCGCCCCGCGACCGGGCAGATGCTCGCGCTCCGGTTCGACCCGCGCGCGGAGCCGGTGTCCCGGTACGTCGCGGAGCTGGCCCGCCGTTTCCCCGGCGAACCCGCCACCGTCTCCGGCTACCTGGCCTGGCAGGGCGGCGCGCCCGCCGGGCCGGCCCGGATGTACGCGGCGGCCGCGGTCTCGCTGCCCGGCCCGGTGGCGCACGGTGGGCACGGCCGGTCCGGCTTCCTGCCCGGCGGCACGGTCACCGCGGTGACCGGCCCGCTCGGCTGAGCCGCGACCGCGCTACCGCCCGGGCGGACTCCCGATGATCTTCGGACCGTCCTCGGCGGGCCGCCGCACGTCCTGGTGGTAGTACGCCCGCAGTCCGGCCCGGGCGGCCGCCGGAGCCCCGAGCCAGCGGAGCAGGTTGCGGCCGTCACTGCGGGGCGAACTCCCCGGAACGAGATTGCCCAGGCCGAGCAGCGCTCCGACGAACGCGGCGCTGAACAGCGCCAGGCGCGTCGACACCGTTGCCGTGTGCGTCGCCACGACGACGAGCGCCGCGGCGGCGCCCAGGTTCGCCACCGGGCCGCCGAGATGGAACAGCGCCATCCGCAGCGGCAACGCCGGCATCGACGCCGACGGCCGGACCGACACCTCGTTGCGCCATCCGGTGAAGGGCGCGATGTGGACCGCGACGACCGGCAGGCGCAGCAGCTTCGCCGCGACGAGGTGGCCGCCCTCGTGCAGGGCGAGGTGCAGCCACAACGACAGGCAGGTGAGGCCGGCGGCGGCGATCGCACCCGTCAGGGACTCGGTGACGAGCAGCGCGAGCGCCATCGTCTCCACCGCCAGCAGCAGAGACGCGGCGACGAGCCGGCGGCGCAGCTTCACCGGGCGATGGTACGGCCTGATCGACCCATTGGGCGGCCCCGGAAATCGGATGCCTGGCCCGATCCATGATCAGCAGAATGAGGGCGTCCACCGGCGACGGGAGGTGACCGGCATGCCAGAGAGGCGTTAGTCCCGCGCATGGTGCGCGGGCGGCCGGAAGGGCGGTCGTCACATGGCCCGTACCGACATCCACCGACCCGAGCGTGTGCAGCAGCGGGATCCGTACCTGCGCGAATGGTTCACCGACATCCACCGGCACGGCTCCGGCCCGTGCGACCTGGCCGAGTTCCTCGCCGCGCCCGAGTGGATCCGCACCCGCTGCCACCGCGAGGTGTCGGCGCAGGCGCCCAACCTCTGCGGCTGCCGGCTCTGCACGTTCCAGTCCTGCCGCAGGCTCGGCCGCCGCCAGGAGCGCGTCGCCTGGCGTTCGATCCGCCGCCGGCTGCTCGCCGAGCACCGGGGCGGCGAGCGCGATCTCGACGTGCCCCCGATCCGCGGCAAGGCCTGGTAGCGGTCCGCCGGATCACCGATGAGTTCACATGTCCTGTCCGGTCTCAGCTGGTGCATCCGTTCGGATGCACCAGCTGATTCTTCAGGAGGACGAGAGCCATGAGCGTTGTCGACACCACTCCCCCGCCCGTCGCCCGTGGGCTGCACCGCACGCTGTGGGTGCTCCAGGGTTTCCTCGGCGTCTTCTTCATCGTCGCCTCGGCCGGCCCCAAGTTGTTCGGCGAGACGAACACCGTCCAGTCCTTCGAGGACATGGGCGCCGCGCCCTGGTTCCGCTATTTCATCGGCCTGGTGGAGCTGGCCGGTGGCATCGGGCTGCTGGTGCCGCGGCTCGCCGGCCCGGCCGCCGTCGGGCTGGCGCTGCTCATGGTCGGCGCCGCCATCACCCAGGCGTTCATCCTGGACGGCGGCGCGCTGGTCATCACCCCGGTGGTGCTGTTCTTCCTGTTCGTGTTCATCGCCTGGGGCCGGCGCGACTCGATAGGCCGCCTCTTCAGGCGATGAGCAGGCGGGTCCACCCGGGGTGCGGCCGGCGGCCGGTCACGGCGTCCAGCGCACCCCCGGGTTCACCCGCCCGAACCAGTCGAAGACGGCCATGTTGTCCCAGCCGTTCCCGGTGCCGTTGATGTTCGCCGGGTCCCAGCCGTTGCCGGGGACGGCGTACCAGGTCGGCTCCCAGTAGAAGACCCCGATGGCGCCGGCGTTGCGGGCGGTGTTCTGGACCCAGTCGAACTGCTGGGCCTGCCCGGCCCAGGTCGCGCTGATGCCGTCGCAGGTGACGTCGCCGATGACGTTCGGCTGGCCGTCCGCGTCGTCCCGGGTGAACGGGTACGCGGTCTCCACGATCACCACCGGCTTCCCGTAGCGGTTCCGCAGGTCGACGATGTTGTTGTAGAGGTTCGCCAGGCTGCCGTGCCACATGCAGTAGTACGACAGCGCGGTCATGTCCCACTGCACGCCCTGGGCGCGGATGCCGTCGTAGAACCAGCGGGCGTTGGCGTTGCTGTCGGCGTTGGCGGTGTGGATCATGACCGGGATGCCGCCGCCGCAGGCCTTCACCGCGTTGTAGCCCTGCTTCAGCAGGCCGGCCAGCGGGGCGAAGTCGTTGTTGACGACCTTCCCCTCGTTCCACAGCATCCCGACGTTGATCTCGTTGCCGATCTGCACGCTGTCCGGCAGCGTGCCCTGCCCGCGCAGGGCGGCGCAGACGTCGTACGTGAAGGCGTACACGTCGTTGCGCAGCTGGTTCAGGCTGTGGCCGGCCCAGGCGGCCGGCTTGTACTGCTTGCCGGGGTCGGCCCAGGTGTCGGAGTAGTGGAAGTCGATGAGGACCTTGAGGCCCTTCGCCTTGGCCGCTCTCGCCTGGACCAGCACCTTGCTCTTGTTGTTGTAGCCGCTGGCCGGGTTGTTCCAGACGCGCAGCCGGACGTAGTTGACGCCGGCGGACCTGAGGATGTCCAGCGGGTCACGGGCGACCCCGCCCGCGTCGTAGTACTTCGCCCCCAGGTCCAGGCTGCGCTGCAACGACGAGACGTCCGCGCCCCGCATGCTCAGCGTGTTCGCGGCGGCGACGGGCGCCGGCGTACCCCCGATCGTGGTGGTGAGGGCGAGGACGACGGCCGTGACGGCCCCGGCCAGGGCGCGGCGGCGGTGGCGTGTGGTCACAGGACTTCCTCTCAGCCGACTGTGCAGGGGGCGCCGTTGAGCGAGAAGCCGGTCGGCGGCGCGTCGCTGGCGCCCCACCGTCCCTGGAAGCCGAAGGTCGCGGATCCGTCCGGGGCGATGACGCGGTTCCAGTCGACGTTGCGGGCGGTCACCGTGGCGCCGGTCTGCCCGACCGTGGCGTTCCACGCGTTGGTGATCTGCTGGTCGCCGGGGAAGCCGAACGTGACGATCCAGCCGTCGACCGCCGCCGTCCCGGTGTTCTGGACCGTCACCGTGGCCACGAAGCCGCCGGCCCACTCGGACTGGTTCCGGTAGGTCACCCGGCAGGTCGAGGGCGGCGGTGGTGGCGGAGTGGTCGTCGTGGGCACGGTGACGGTGTTGGAGGCGATCGACACGTTGCCGGCGGCGTCCCGGGCCCGCACGTAGTACAGGGTGCGCAGCGGCGTCGACGGGGGCAGCGGCCCGGTGTACGTGGTCCCCGGCACGGTGGCGACGAGCGTCGAGGTGAACCAGCCGTCGAACCGGTAGACGTTGTACCCGAGCACGCCGACGTTGTCGGTCGACGGTGCCCAGGACAGCGTGGCGGTGGAGCCGGTCACCTCGCCGACTGTGAGGTTCTGCGGCGCGCTCGGCGGGGTGGTGTCCGGGCCGGTGTCGGTCACCGGGGTGACCACAGTCAGCGCGTCGGTGGCGGCCGAGCGGCGGCCGTCGCCGTCGCGGGCCGACACCCGGAACGAGTACTGCCGGCCCGGCTGGATGTAGTTGGTGATCGTGGTGGTGGTGACGTCGCCGAGGCTGAGGCTGTAGATCACGTCGTCGAACGCCTGGTAGTAGGTGATGTCGTACCCGACGACCGGGCAGCAGCCGCGCGTGGCGGCCGTCCAGGTGAGGGTGACCGAGGTGGTCCGCACCTGGGTGGCGGTCAGGTTCGTGGGCGGGCTCGGCGGGAACGGCGTGGTGCTGGGCGTGCTGGGCGTCGACGTGGGCGGCGAGACGGTCCCGGTCGGGTCCGCGACGGGCGCCGCGGCCCCGCCGGGCGCCGGTGCGACAGCGGGGTACGCGGCGCCGGCGCCCGCCGGCGGCACCGCGGTCAGGGCGGTGCCGAGCACCGCCGTGGACACCACGACGGCCGCCGGCAGACCCGGCCGCAGACGGCGCAGAAGTGAGGACGAGGAGACGGCAGCCATACGCCGACGATGCCGCCAACGAATCGATGATCGCCAACGTGTCCCACGCCTCGGTCGGGGCGGCCGGATGTCAGCGGCAGCGCCTGATTCGCCGTTTTGCACCGCCTATCTGAGCAATCAGCCACAATCGGAACGACAGGGTGGGCCGCTGCGGAACGGCCACCGCACGCACGAAGGCCGGACGGGAATCGGCGATGGCCACCTTCGAGTACCGCTGCCCGCAGGACGGCAGCTTCGACGTCGTGATGCCCGTCGGCACCGCGGGCCCGTCGACGAGCTGCCCCCGATGTGACGGCCCGGCGACCCGGGTGTTCTCCGCGCCCCGGCTCACCCGCACGCCCGCGGCGCTGCGCGAGGCCGTCGACCGGACCGAACGCAGCGCGGAACAGCCGGCGGTGGTCGGGCAGGTGCCCGGCCGTCGCCCGGCGCGCCGCTCGACGAACCCGGCCCACGCCCGACTGCCCCGATGGTGACCACGAGAAGGGCTCAAGACCGTGCCTGAACTGCTGTTCCCCCTCGACTCCACGAAGAGGTTCACCGACCAGGAGAAGGTCGGGCACAACCGCTGGCATCCCGACATCCCGCCCGTGGCGACGGTACGGCCCGGACAGTCGTTCCGCGTCCACTGCCGCGAGTGGTTCGACGGCGCGATCCACAACGACGACTCCGCCGAGGACATCCGGGACGCTCCGCTGACCCGGGTCCACGCGCTCAGCGGCCCGTTCGCCGTCGAGGGCGCCGAGCCGGGCGACCTGCTCATGATCGACATCCTCGACATGGGCCCGATCCCGCAGGAGTCCGGTCCGCTGGCCGGTCAGGGCTGGGGTTACACGGGCATCTTCCCCACCGGCAACGGCGGCGGCTTCCTGACCGAGCAGTTCCCCGACGCGTACAAGGCGGTCTGGGACTTCACCGGCCGCAAGGCCACCTCCCGGCACATCCCCGGGGTCTCGTTCACCGGGATCGCCCACCCGGGACTGATGGGCACCGCCCCGTCCGCGTCGCTGCTCGCGACCTGGAACCAGCGGGAGGGGGCGCTGATCGCCACCGCACCCGACCGGGTGCCGCCCCTGGCCCTGCCCCCCGAGCCGCAGGACGCGATCCTCGGCAGCCTCACCGGCGCCGACTTCGACCGGGTGGCCGCGGAGGCGGCGCGAACCGCGCCGCCACGGGAGAACGGCGGGAACCAGGACATCAAGAACTTCACCGTCGGCAGCCGGGTCTTCTACCCCGTGTACGTGCCGGGAGCCAACCTGTCCCTCGGCGACCTGCACTTCTCCCAGGGCGACGGAGAGATCACCTTCTGCGGCGCCATCGAGATGGGCGGCTTCGTCGACCTGCACGTCGACCTGATCAAGAACGGCATGCAGACGTACGGCGTCGCCGAGAACACGATCTTCATGCCGGGTGACACGCCGCCGCAGTACTCCCAGTGGCTGGCCTTCTCCGGGCTCTCGGTCACCCTCGACGGCGAACAGCGGTACCTCGACTCGCAGCTCGCCTACCAGCGCGCGTGCCTGCACGCCATCGACTACCTGACCCGCTTCGGCTACCAGCCGGAACAGGCGTACCTGCTGCTCGGCGCCGCACCGATCGAGGGCCGGCTCTCCGGCGTGGTGGACATCCCCAACTCCTGCGCGACCGTCTACCTGCCCACCGAGATCTTCGACTTCGACATCCGGCCCTCGGCGGCCGGTCCGACCCGGATCGACCCGGGCAAGGGCGCCCCGAAAGCCACCATGCCGTGAGCAGGTGACCCTCGTGCAGAAGTCATCCCTGACCGCACTGGCCCGCGAACAGCTGAAGCTCGCGCACGCCGCGCCCAACGGCCGCAGCAGCTCCACCGTCTACGGCGGCCACGAGCACAGGCTCCGCCAGACGGTGATCGCGCTGACCGCCGGCACACGTTGGAGGCGCTCGAGGACTCGGCGGTGCTGCTCACCGTCGCCAAGCGCTGACGATGCCACGGCGTCCCGGGCGAGCGGCGGCTAGCCGACCAGGGCCTGGGTGCCGAGGACGGTGAGCAGGGCGAGGCGGTCGGCGTCCTCGGTGCCGGGCTCGGCCGTGTAGATCATGATGCGCAGGTCGCTGCCCGCCACGGTGAGCACGTCGCAGTCCAGCGTCAGCGGGCCGACGTTCGGGTGGTCGATGGTCTTGCGGGCGGCCTCGTGGCGGCCGACCGCGCCGGACTTCCACAGTTTCGCAAACCGGTCGCTGCCGGCCCGCAGCTCCGCGATGAGCCGCCGGAGCCGCTGGTCGGCCGGGTAGCAATCCGCCGCCGCGCGCAGGTCGGCGACCAGCGCCATCTCGAACGCTCGCAGTGACTGCGGCGTGTGCCGGGCCCGGGTGCCCGGGCCCAGGAAATGCCGCCAGACCGCGTTGCGCTGGTGACCACGCCACCCGGACGGATCCCCCATCAACGCCGCATATGGCACGTTGGCCACGAGCAGCGTCCAGGACGCGTCGTAGACGGCGACGGGCGTACCGGCCAGCCGGTCCAGCATCCGCTGGACGCTCGGGGTGAGGTGCGCGGGCACCGTCTCCGCGCCCGGCGGCGCCAGCCCGGCCAGCCGGAACAGGTGGGCGCGCTCGGTCGCCGACAGTCGCAGAGCCCGGGCCAGGGCTTCGACCACCTGCCCCGACGGGTGGGACGCGCGGCCCTGTTCGAGCCGGGTGACGTAGTCCACGGAGACCCCGGCCAGCAGCGCCAGCTCTTCCCGACGCAGGCCGGCCGTACGCCGGTGCCCGCCGGCCGGCAGCCCGGCGGCTGCGGGCTGGACCCGGTCGCGCCAGCGGCGCACCGCCTGCCCGAACTCCGTCGCCATGCCCCCAGTGTGCGCCGCCGAGCTGGGGCGTTGCCTGGTACCGGCAGTCCCAGGAAAACCGGACGACTGGGTCACCGCGCCGCCGCGCCGCAGCATGGAGCCATGACCACGACATTGATCACCGGAGCGAACAAGGGACTCGGCTTCGAGACCGCCCGTCGGCTCGTCGCCGCCGGCCACACCGTCTACGTCGGCAGCCGGGACGCCGGACGCGGGCGCCGCGCCGCCGAGCTGCTGGGTGCCCGGGCCGTCCAGCTCGACGTCACCGACGGCGCGTCAGTGGCGGCCGCGGCGCGAGCCGTCGAGGCGGACGGAGGGCTGGACGTCCTGATCAACAACGCGGGCGTCGAGGGCCGGGGCACCGGCAACCGGGTGATCGGCGCCGCGGAGGTGACCGCCGACATGATGCGGGAGACGTTCGAGACGAACGTCTTCGGCACCGTCCGTGTCACAGGCGCGTTCCTGCCGCTGCTGCAGCGCTCGGCGGCCCCGGTCATCGTCAATCTCAGCAGCGGGCTGGCCTCGCTGACGCGGGTCACCGACCCGGTCACCCCGGCGTACGCGTACCCCGGTGTCGCCTACCCGGCCTCGAAGGCCGCGGTCAACATGATCACCGTGCAGTACGCGAAGGCGTTCCCGAACATGCGGATCAACGCGGTCGAGCCCGGTTTCACCAGGACCGACCTGAACGGGAACACCGGGATCCAGACCGTCGAGCAGGGCGCCGAGATCATCGTCCGGATGGCACTGGTCGGCCCCGACGGCCCCACCGGCGGCTACTTCGACGCCGAGGGCCCGCTCCCCTGGTAGACCGGCGGCCGACTGAGGCTGCCGTCAGGTCGCGGCGAGCGCCTTGGTGATGTTCCACTCGGCCAGGTCCAGCATCCACTTCCGGTCCGGGAAGTCGGTGTCCGCGATCCGTAGTGGCCCTTCGATCAAGGACAACGTCTGCGCGTATCGGTAGAGCTCCAGCCGGTGGGGATCGAGATCGACCGGGCGCAGCGCCGGGTACGACTCGCCGAAGCGCATCTGCAGCCAGGCATGATCCCATTCGACATCGAAGTACGTCAGCCCCTCGAAATCGATCATGACGGCCTCGCCGGCCGGCGTGACGAGCACGTGATCCGGGCCGAGTTCACCGTGCACCAGCCCGTACTCCACGCGCGGGGTGACCGCGCTCCTGAGGTGGCGTACGTGGGCGGTGATCCGGTGATGGGCGTCGGCCAGCCGGGCGTCGCGGGCCGCTGCCGCGTCGAGGTGGCCGAGCGCCCGGTCGACGATCACGTCCTCCGCGCGCCGCGTCTGGGACGCCTCACCTCGCGCGACGGCCGCGACCTTGCCGTAGTGCGGTCCGAAGGCGGTGTGCATGCGGCGCAGGGCATCGCCGAGCGCGGACAGCGGCCTGGCGGCGGTGGCCGGATCGTGTTCCAGCACCGCCTCCAGCCGTCGCGCGCCGGCGTCCTCGACGAGCGCGACGTCGGCGTCGAGGTGACGGCCGTCCCGGTCGATCATCATCAGATGCGGGACACGCACACCTGCCGCGGTGAGCGCCGCGTGGCTGGCGGCGAAGAGATCCGCGCCCGACGCATCGGTGAACGGGTCGTCCGGGATGGTCGGTGACGGGGGCCAGTAGTTCTCGTCCGCGGCCCACACGTACAGCATCACTGTTGTCCGGTCGTCCAGCCGGAGCCGGTAGACGCCCTTCTTGGTGCCGCCCGTCAGCCGGTCCAGGGCAGCGAGCCGCCGGTCGGAGCCGAACTGGTCCGACACGAGGTCGTGCAGATCGTCCGGCTGCAGGAAGGTCCGCGTCATGGCCGCCTCTCGTCAGATCGAGGCAGCCAGGCTGCCAGGCCGAGCAGCGGCACACAACCGAGTTGACGCAGCGGACTTCGCGGACCGGCCCGCCCCGGCGCTGACCGTGTTCGCGCTGCTGATGCAGGTCGGCTTCATCGATGGTGCCACCGAGCAGCCGGCGCTTCCGCAGATGTTGGAGCCGTCCGGCGGCAGCCCGGGCGGTGGCTGCGGGGATCCGCCCCGGCCGGCAGCCGGTGGACAGGACATGCCCAGGGTGTAGGCCGTCATGGACAACGAGCCGTAGGCGTAGCCGTCGACGAGGACCTCGGTGTCGGGGATGTCTCGCCCGGATCGGAGATCGAGTCTGCAGCCTGCCCATTCGGGCGGCTGCCGAGTGACTCCTTGCGATGGAATCATGATCAGGTGACGCCCTTCCACATCGATGTGCCCGAAGCCGTCCTGGACGACCTGCGGGCTCGGCTCTCGCGGACAAGGCTCGCGCCGGCCGCCCCAGGAGAGCCGTGGGGCGCCGGCACCGACCCTGCGTACCTGGCAGATCTGGTGCGGTACTGGCTCGACGGATTCGACTGGCGTGCGGTCGAGCGTGCCCTCAATCGGCACCCTCAGTTCGTCACCACGGTCCGAGGCGCGCCGGTCCACTTCGTTCATGTCCGCTCGGCATCGCCCGACGCCACGGCGCTGATCCTGACCCATGGCTGGCCCAGCACGTACACGGAGATGCTGCCCCTGGTGTCCCGGCTCGCAGACTTCGACCTCGTCATACCGAGCCTGCCGGGCTTCGTCTTCTCCGGGCCACTCGCCGAGGGCCCGACGACCGAGGCGGCTGTCGCGGACGTGTGGGCTGAGCTGATGACCCGTCTGGGCTACGACCGCTTCGGCGCCTACGGTGGCGACATCGGGTCCGGCGTGTCGACGTGGCTCGGCGCCCGTCACGCAGATCGGGTCATCGGGGTCTTCTCGCAGCACATCAAGTTCCCGCCGGCGGACCGCAGGGGCGACCTCAGCCCAGCCGAGGAGGCGTTCGTCGCCATGCTCGACGCGAAGGCCCAAGACGACTGGGGCTACGGAATCATCCAGGAGACACGGCCCGACACCCTTGCGGCCGCACTAAGCGACTCGCCGTCCGGACTGGCCGCATGGATCATCGAGAAGTACCAGCGCTGGAGCGACTGCGGCGGCGACATCTCCCGCCGGTTCGGCTTCGACGAGTTGCTGACCACCGTGATGCTGTACTGGGTGACCAACTGCATCGGCACGTCCTTCCGACCCTACCGTGACGACCGCCTGGCCCCACCACTGCCGATCGTCGCCGTGCCCGCCGGTATCACGGTCAGCGTGGAGGACGCCGGCCTGCCCCGGTCGTTCGCCGAACGCACCTACGCCAACCTCACCCACTGGCGCGAGCCCACCGTCGGCGGCCACTTCTTCGCCCAGGAAGAGCCCGACCTGCTCGCTGCAGACCTGCGCGCCTTCTTCAGCGCGCTGCGGTGATCCAGTAGCTCAACCGGCGGCACCGCCGACCCGGACCGGTACCTGGTGGTGCCAGCTGGCGCGCCGCAGGAGCCGGGTGGCCGCGATCGTCGCCGCCCACGTCGACCAGCTACGCGCCCACCGCTCGGAGATGGCGCGCGGGCATGCTGCGGCAGCCGGCGCGGAAACGACCAAAGAGGCCGCCGCCTCCGTCCGCCCGAAGGCAGGTGGAGGCGGCGGCCTCATCGCGTACGGGGTTATCAGGAGCGTCACGCTGAACAGCCCTCTGTCGCTCGTGCCGCCGAAGCTCCTGCGTGGACACATGATCGACCAGACGCAATTTCCGCACTGAGGAGCTTCCTGCTGCCTCGTCCTGTCCAGTTGTCGCGCACGGGCGAAGGACCTGAATCTTGACTAAGGGAACCCGGCCTCGTACAGTGTCCAGACATCCAAAAATTTAAGACTATGTCTCTCAACGGGGGTTGGGTGTTCCATGGCTCGAAAAGAAGGCCGTAGTAGGTCAGTTGGCACCGTAATCGCATTAACCGCTTTGATGCCTGCGGTCGCTTTGATGCCGACGACGCCGTCGTTCGCTGCCGAGATTCCATGCAGCTCAACCTTGTCACCAAGCGAGATCAAGTCGGTCGGCACTTCTTGCCAATTGGCTTCGGACACCGTCGTCCGAGTCGCCGAGGGTCTCGAGGTTGCAGTTCCGGAGCCAGGCATGGTCGCCATCGTGCAGGTTCTGCGGACGCCCGGCTCGACGGGCCCGAGCGCTGCTTCTGTCTATCGGGCGACCGACGGTCAGCTGGCGTTGCAGATCGACGAGACGCCCGCGCTTGGATCCACTGCCACAGCGGGCGCTCTCAAGCGCATCCTCGCCAAACGCGCAGAACCAGCCACCAAGCACCCAGAACCAGCCGGGGCAGCGAAGACTCAGTCATCTGGGCTCGCAGCTGTGCCTGCGTACTGCGGAAGCTCCTACGAATACAACTTCAGCGGCGGCGTATGGCAGCAATCTGTGTTTCCGTGGACCTACAACAGCCGGTCGCAGCCGGCCTCGGACGCGCTTCAAGCCATCAAGTACGGCTTCCAATTCATAACTGACACTTCTTCCGCATGCGGCACGTACTACACGTTCGCCTTCGCCGACTATCGAGGGTCAACCACCCGCTACACGTGGGGAACGAGGGACAACGGAAATGTAGTCGGATGGGCCGGATTTGATCCGGACATCTTGGGAGCCACCTACTCGTGGGTCGACGGCTCCGGCCTCAGGGTAGAGGTCGACATAGCATTCAACAACCGGGTCACGAACTGGTTCACCGGCCTTTCCGGGACTGTCCCTGCGGGGCGTTTCGACCTCATCTCCGTTGCCACGCATGAGGCTGGGCACGGCTTTGGCTTGGCGCACTACACGGGCAGCTCTTATCCGGTGATGTTCCCGACGCTCGGCACGGGAGTGAATAAGCGAGTCAAGCGAAGCGGTGATCTTACCGGGATGGGCACCTTGTACTGACAGGCAAGCCGTAGTACTCCGGCGTCGCTCGACTTCGGCGTTGGGTGTGGCGAGCCATGAGGACGGCCACCGCACGTTCATCGATGGTCTGAGGACCGCCGATGAACGTGCGGTGGCCGTGTGCCACAGTCGGCTACAGATCCCTGCCGGCCGCCGTTGTGGACCACCCGCGAGTTGGTCAGGCTCGGGTGCGCTGCCGCTGCCGGGTCGACACGACCGCGACGACAGCCATCAGGACCGCGACGACCAGGGACGGCAGGGCGTCCGGCCGGCGCAGCAACTCCCCCGTCAACCCGCTGTTGTCCAACTGGTGGAGCGTACCCAGCAGGAGGGTGGGGACGACGGCGATCAGCAGCCGCTGGTCGGCCGTGGCCACCCACAGGAATGCGGCAATCCCGGCGACGACCATGACGGCGACGACGATCCGCGGACCGGCGTCGGCCATGCGGAGGCCGCCCGCGGGGATGAGATGCAGGGCGAGGATGCCGGCGGTGACCAGGACGGCGTTGGCCCGGGGCGCCGGCGGCACGTCCGCCGGACGCCGCAGCCCCAGCACGATCAGCGGCGTGGCGACGACCGGCGCCCACCACTGCGGCAGGCCGTTGAGGAACAGGTACTGCGAGATCACGGTCGGCACCACCGCCGCGGTCACCGCCAGAACGGCGGCGGTACGGGCGCGGCCCGCGACGAGCGCCACCAGCGCGGCGATCAGCGCGATCTCGTGGATGCCCTGATTCCGCAGGACGGTCAGAGGGTCCGAGAGTCCGCCGAACTGGAACGCCTCGACGATGTCGTCCAGGCCGATGAGGACACCCAGCGCCAGCACCGCGAGGGCGCCGAGGTGGATGCCCTGCCAGAACAGCACGGCGGTGGGCCGGGGCGCGGTGCCGCCGCCGTACACCCGCAGGCCGCCCCGGACGAGCGAGGCAGCCTCCCGGGCGCTGGGCCAGCGGCGGGTGGTGGGTTCGTCGCCGATCAGCGTGTCGATCAGCTCGTCGGCGCGTTCGCGGCGGTAGTCGGCGGGGTAGGCCCGCAGCAGCATCCGGTAGCGCTTCTCCAGGACATCGGAACTCATGCTGGTCTGATCCTCGCGGTAGAAGGGTGACGGGCACTTGCCTGCGATTGGACCCGGCGCGGCAGGCGATCCATGACCACCCGGGCGGCCTGGGCGAGCCGGTCGGCCTCTTCGGTGAGTACGAGACAGCCCTCGTCGGTGAGCCGGTAGTAGCGACGGGCACGCCCGTTGACGATCTCCTCACCGTCGGCGGTGACGAGGCCCTCGCCGAGCAGCCGGTCGATCACGGAGTACAGCGACCCGGCGGCGAGGGTCACCCGCCCGTCGGACAGCTCTTTGACCCGCTTGATCACGGCATAGCCGTGGAGCGGCCCGCCGAGCAGAGCGGCGAGGACGAAGTACGACGGTTCCCGTAGCGCGGGACGCGAAGCCGATCCCATGAGCCGAATATACAACCAACTTGAGTATCCGTCCAAGGTGACTGTTCACAGTGACCCTTGCCCAAATTATCTTAATGATTAAGGTAATTGCATGAGCACATCGACGGACTTCTCGGTGGCGATCGCCGGCGCCGGCCTCTCCGGCCTCTGCCTCGCCCAGTACCTGACGCGCGCCGGCATCGACGTGCACGTCTACGAGCGGGACCCGGGCCCCTTCATCCGGCGGCAGGGTTACCGGATCATTCTCGACCGGTACGGGCTGGAGGCGCTTCGCGAGAGCCTGCCCCGCTCGCTCTACCACCTGGCGCTGGCCACCGGCGACGAGCCCGGCGGTCACCTGCGCTTCACCAACAGCCGGCTGCGGGACGCCTTCACCATCACGTTCAAGGACGAGCCGGGCGCGACCCGCCAGGTCGACCGGCTGACCCTGCGGTCGATCCTGCAGTCCGGGTTGAACGGGCGCATCCACTACGGCAAGGACGCCGTCGCGGTGGAGAGCGGCGGCCCGGCAGGGCTTCGACTGCGGTTCTCCGACGGCGAGGCCGCTGCGGCAACCGTCGTGGTGGGCGCGGACGGCGTCGGCTCGGCCCTGCGACCACAGCTCATGCCGGACGCGGACCCGGCGAACACCTCGATGGCGGGGATCTACGGCCGCTCTCCCCTGCTACGCAACGGCGAGAGCGTCATCCCCGACGCACTGCGTACCAGCGGGGTCCTGGCCATCGCCGACCGGCCCGGCAGCGCCTTCTTCTTCACCTCCATGCGGTTCGGCGAGAGCCCGCAGGCGGCGTTCGCACGCCTGGCCCCGGGCAACTACGCGCCCAGCGGCGACGACTACGTCATGTGGGGCCTGCTGCTCCGGCAGGAGGAACTGCCGGCCGACGTCCGCGGGAACCTGCTGGCGCTGTGGAAACTGGCCGACCGATTGAGTACGGACTTCCATCCGCTCATCCGGCGCCTGGTCGACACCGCCGAGCTGGACGCCACGGTGCTCAACCTCTTCGCCACCGGCCGACGGCCGCACCGGTGGGCGGTGCCACGGGCCACGATGATGGGTGACGCCGTACACGTCATGCCACCGTTCGGCGCCCACGGCGGCAACACCGCGCTCCGCGACGCCGCCCTGCTCGGCCGCCGGCTGGTCGAGGCGCGGGCGGGCGCCACCTCGGCGGAGGAGGCGATCGCCGCCTACCAGGACGAGATGACGGACTACGCCTTCCGCGCCGTCGACACCGCCTCCGGACTGATGCGCCGCCTCACCGGGGGCGCGGCCGCGCCACACTGGGTGCTGACCCGCGTGCTACCTCGGCTGCACCGGGTCACCGTGCCGGAGGCATGATTGCCCGCATGTCCCACGATCCGGCCCGCGCCTCCGCGATCACCGACCTCATGCGCGCCGGGCGGGAGACGTCGCGGCTGTCCATGGTGTTCCGGTACGCCATCGCGGAGCGGCTGGGCCTCGCCGTGAGCGACCTGGAGTGCCTGGACTACCTGGCGGACATCGGCTCCGCCACCGCGGGGCAGATCGCCGAGCGGACCAGCCTCACCACCGGTGCGGTCACCAGCATGCTCCGCCGGCTCCAGCAGGCCGGTTACGTGACGGCCGAGCGCGACCCGGCAGACCGGCGGCGTGTCGTCGTCACCATACGGCCGGAACGGATCGCCGACCTGGAGCGGCCGTACGAGCGTTTCGCCGAGCGGGCGGAACGGCTCGTCGAGGGCTACAGCGCCGAGGAGGTCCGGCTGCTGGTCCGGCACCACGACCGCCTGCAGGCGATGTACCTCGCCGAGTTGGACCACCTCCGCGACGGCGACACCGAGTAGCCCGGCCGTCGCCCGTGACGACGGCGCGCCGATGGGCTCCCTTGGGAAGTCGTCCAACCTGCCGGGGAGCGGCAGTCATCACCTGTGAGGTGGGACGCTCTCCATTTGATTGCCGACGTAGACCTCCACCAACTCCCCCACCGTCCGGGGGAAGATCTCGTCCTCCAACGCGAGGAAGGGATCAAATCCCATCGACTGTTCGAGCCGCGTAACGAGGACGGCGAAGGCGAGACTGTCCAAGCCGCTGTCGGCCAGGCCGCTCTGCAGGCTGACGTCGCCGTCCTCGCCCCCTTCCTCTTTGATCAGCTTGACCACTTCACGAAGAACGATCTCCGCTACACGTTCCCGCTCGAGCACTGCGCCACCTTCCCTACGTGTTTGTCCGTCCACATTTCCGGTCCGGGCCTCATGCGGTGGAGCCGCCGTCCACGGTGATCAGCGTTCCGGTCACACCGGCGGCATCCGGGGAAAGAAGGTAGGTCACTGCGGCGGCCACTTCGTCGAGACGTGCGAACCGGCCGATCGGACTGCGCCCCTTGATGCGCGCCTGGCTCTCCGCCCCCAGGGCGCCGGTCATCTCGGTGTCAAGGAAGCCCGGCGCCACCGCATTGACCGTCACGCCGCGCCGCCCTACGTCGCGGGCCAGCGAACGGGTGAACCCCTCCAAACCCGCTTTCGCCGCCCCGTAGACGGACAGACCGCGGAATCCCGTCGAGGCAACGATCGAGGAGACGTTGACGACGCGTCCCCGGCCCGCTGAGATCATCGAGCGGACAAGATGCTTCGTCAGAACCATCGGCGACACAAGGTCGAGTTGCACTGTTTCCCAGATGGTTCTGTCCTTCACCAGCGGCAGGAGACCGTCGGTGCCGCGAGCGGCGTTGTTCACCAACGCGTAGGGGGCGCCGTGCGCCTCCACGATTGCACGTGCCAGGCCGGGCAAGGACTCCAGATCACTCAAGTCGGCACGGACGTGGACATAGCCCGGACCCACCTCGTCCGGGTCGACCTCGCGGCGGGCCAGGCCCACCACCCGGTATCCGTCGCTGCCGAGCCGCCGGGCCACCGCCCGCCCCAGGCCACTGCTGGTTCCGGTCACTACCGCGTACGGGCAGTCGCCGCGGGATTCCGCCTCGTTCACGCTCTGCTGACCTTTCCGGTGGGCGACAAGAAGAACTCGGTTACCGCGGTGATCGAGGCAGGAGTATGCGACCGGGGCAGATGGTCGGCGACGAATGACCGCAGGGCCGACTGCAGTTCGTCGGGGTCGAGCCCACTGCCGAGAGGCGAAGGCACAACCCGGGCGGTCAGGATCCAGCCCGTGATCGGGCTGCGCCTGGGCGTCACCACGGCATCATGTACTGCGGGATGCCGCCGGATCAGCTCCTCGACCCGCTCCGGCGAGACCTTGTCCCCTCCGACGTTCACCGTCTGCGACTTCCGGCCGACGAAGTAGACCCGGTCACCGCGAGGCTCGACGAGGTCGCCCGTGCAGACGAATCCGTCCGGCTGCGCCGTGCTGCTTCCCGGCGCCCGGACGAACAGGACGCCGTCGCGGATCTCCAGTGCCACACGGCCGGGAGCCGGCTCGAGAAAATGCCGGGGGAAACCTTCCCTGCCGTCGCTCACCGAGAAGGCGGCGCCGGCCTCGGTGGACGCGTAGACATGCGTGACGCGCGCATCGAACCGCCGCCGCAACGCATTGATCAGCGACTGTGTCGCGATCTCACCACCCAGCGTGATCTGTTGCAGCCGGAGGTCGTCACAGGCCCTGCTGCGCAGAATCATCCGCCACATCGTCGGAGTCGCGGACAGTGCGTCGACGCCGGCTCCGGCGAACAGCTGGAGGCGCTCGTCGAGCCCGGCGGCGTGGTGGGCGTCCACCAGGGTGTCGCCGTGGATCGCCTGGAGGACGACCTGGATGCCCGCCATCCGGGTGGGAGAGAACAGGAGACCCCACCGCCGCTGCTCGCGGTCGCCGGGATTCCGCGCCGGGCGTACCGGGCGAATCCGCCGCGTCAGCGAGTCGAGACTGTGGTCGGTCGGGGTGGGCGTCCCCGTCGTGCCTGAGGAGAAGACACGCCAGAGCGTACGCACGTCGGTGCTCGCGTCCCCGGCCGACAGTTCGCCGTGGGATGCGTGGCCGGCAGCTGGGGCAGCATCCCCGGCCTCGCGCAGGACCACCGCCTCCGCCGAGCCAACGGTCGGACTCAGGTCACCCACGAACTCGACCCGGGCGGCCCAGCCCTCGAGTGCGACGATGGCTGAGGCGACCAGGCGGGAACTCTGCCCCACCAGGGCCACGGTCGCACCCCGGGGTACGCGACGTCGCAGGCCGAGAACGTCAGCGTGCAGGTCGTGCGAGGTGAGCGGCGGAGACCGGCCGTCGATGACGACCGGACGACCGACGGCAGCGGCCCCCGCTCCGCCGCGCGTCCCGTCATGGTCTGCGACTTCCACCTCAGGACCGTTCATCCTGCTCCCTCACTGCACCGCGGGCCCGGCGCCCGACCGGGGCGGATCGACCGGAGCGTGAACTCGTAGAAAATCCTGCCGTCTTCGGTGACGCACGGATGAGCCGCGAACATGCCCTCGCGACTCGCGCGACGTAGCACCCGGTTACTGCCGGACCCGCAGCAGAACGCCTTGTACTCGGGCGTGAAGAAGAGGTCGGACAACAGGGCCATGGCCGGGTCGAGAATCTTGACCTCCCCGTCGGTGTCCACGAGCCGTACCCAGGAATGCAGGCCCAGGCGTGCGCCTCCGAAGATGTAACCCGACTCCTGCTCGGCCGCCACACCACGGTCCAGCAGTTCAGACATCAGTACCTGGCACAGCGAGTCGCAGTCGCCGACGCCCCGGTGCCTGGTGCCGGCGACATCGGAGGACAGGGTCATGGGTGTGAAGTGGAAGCGGTACCGCCGCAGCAGGTCGTCCCAGACCTCCCGCACCCTCGGATCTCGCACCGTGGCGGTGTTCCCGGTCAGTTCGACCCTGCCGCGCCACTCCGCCCTCCCGGCCTGGATCTCTTCATGCTGCCACTGCACGTCCGGTAGGACAGGCGCGCTCCACTCGGACGACGGGCAGTGCTCCGCGCGGGGACACTGGGCCCAGCCGACGATCTCGTAGGCCCGCGCGGAGACCCAGTCCGCGCCGTACGACTTCAGCATCCTCGCGAAGAAGATCATGATCCGCTCCGGACTGCTGCGTCCGGTGCCGCTGAGCAGGCCAACGTTCCACACGTCGCAGTAGTCGTGTCGGCCGTCCTCCTCCACGAGGCCGGCGGCAACCAGTTGCGCCAGTTCCTCGGGCGTACACCGCAAGGTGTCCAGCGCCTCGGCCCTGCTGATCCACACCCGGTGCTCGGGTGGAGTCGGCACGACGTCCCGCAGCCCTCCGAGGAGACTCATCCGAGGGCTCCGAGAGACTGGACGACGGAATCGGCGTGGCGGCCGATGTGTTCGCACATCAGTGACCGGAGCTTTCATATCGTGAGAGCCCGTACCGGAAGACGGTCGTCCCGATCCACAGGCAGTAGATGGCGACGACCGGCGTCAGCAGCCCCAGCCAACGAGCCGGCCCGTGCGCGAGGACAGCCGCGGCGGGGAAGAAGCTCATGAACGCATAGGGCAGGACGACGGTAAGGGTGATCCGGACCCCAAGGCCGTAGATGGTGACCGGAAAACGAGCCAGTTCCCCGAAGCTGTGCATGGAGAACGCGAACATGGAGTACGGGGAACGCAACCAGAAGGCGGCGCAGTTCGTGAGGAGGTTGAGCCCGATCTTCACACCGGCCGCCGCAACCACGAGCAGCAGCCCGAGCGCGACGCGACCGACGTTCCAACTGACGTCGACGTGCCGCACCGCGGCGATCAGCAGACCGGTGCCGAGGACGAGATTGCCCAGTCCGTTCATTCCCACCGCGGAGCTGAGCACCTGGAGGACCGGTGGATAGGGCCGCAACAGCATCGCGTCCAGCTGTCCGAAGTTGACAGTCACCGCGAGAGTCCAGGCTCCCTGCGCGACCAGCACGCTCAGCCCTTCCGCGACGACCACGAGCGCGTAGATGAGCACGACTTCCCAGAACTGCCAGCCGTTGATCTCCGGGATGCTCCGGAAGATCGCCCACAGGAAGACCACGCCGACGGCCTGCACGAGAACTGCCGACAGGCTCATGATCCAGAAGTCGGCCTCGTACTGGAGAGTGGCGCGCACCTGGGCACCGAGCAGACGGCGGTAGAGCCACAGCGCTCGTCGTGCTTCAGCCACCATGGACCGTCAGCTTCCGAGCGGCGGCCGACCACATCAACCGCGCCAGCCACCACAGCGCGACCGCCCAGGCCGCCTGCACCAGCACGGCGGTCGTCGCGTCGCTGCCGTCCAGTGAGCCGGTGTAGAGCAGCGCCGGGGTCGACGCCATTCCGACGAACGGCAGGTACGTGGCGATGACCCGCATCCACTCGGGCAGGAAGGCCAGCGGTACGAGTGCCCCGGAGAACAGCGTGATCAGGGCGATCCGGGCGGCCTGCACACCCACGTAGTTCTGTGTCCAGAAGACGAGCAGGCCGCTCAGGTAGACGATTCCGAACCGCAGGGGCAGCACCAGCAAGGCGGACAGGATGAACAGCGGCACGGTGTCCCGGTCCGGCGGCGGCATGCCGCCGAAGATCGCGGCGGCTGCCAGGACGACCACGATCGCCGTGCCGGCTTCGTAGACGGCGAACCCGACGCTCTCGGCCAGGCGCGACCACTGGTAGTCGACCGGCCGAACCAGGTCCATGGCCACGTCGCCCTGCTGGATGCGGTTGGCCATTCGATAGTCGGTATAGCTGGACACCAGCGAACCGACGACGAACGCCACCAGCAGGTACGCCTTCATCTGCGGCCAGTCGAATCCTTGCCGAGGGCCGGCGGCGAGTGCCGAGCGCCACAGGTACAGCATGGACAGGACCCCGAACGCCGAGGCCAGCATGCCGAAGAGGAAGCTCGTCTGATAGGCGAGAAGGCTCTTCAGCGCCATCCGGGCCATGCTCCGATAGGCACGTATCCGGCGTGATCGGGTATCAGCCGGCAACGGCACCGCACCGGCGGTCACGAATGTCATGACACGGTCTCCCGATCGACCCCGCCGTCGGGCTCGGGCCGCAACTGCCCCGCGTACACCTTCCGGACGACCGTCTCGATGGCCGGCTCGTCGATGTGCATGTCGACGATCTCCGCCTCGGCGAGCACTGCCGCCAGCACCTCTCGCGCGCCGAGCGTCATCCGGTCGAAGGTGACCGTGAGCTCGCGGTCGTCCGACCCCGCGCGGACCTGAGCGCCCGGCAGTCGCGCGGCGATCCGATCGACGCCCGGCAAGCCGGCGGCCAGCTCGAAGGACATCGACCGCTCGCGGACATGGGTGTCCTTCACCGACTGCAGGTCACCGTCGTACACCACACGTCCCGCGTCGATGATCACGATGCGCCGGCAGATGTCCTCGATGTCGGCGAGGTCGTGGGTGGTGAGCATGACCGTCGTCCCGTCCGCCACCAGCCGACGCACGAAGGAACGCACCCGGTCCTTCACCGCGATGTCCAAGCCGATCGTCGGCTCGTCCAGGTAGACGATCCGGGGTTCGTGGAGCAGCGCCGCGGCGAGGTCGGCCCGCATGCGCTGCCCCAGCGACAACTTACGGGCGACCACCGGGAGAAGGTCGGCCAAGCCGAGGACGTCGTCGAGGCGGGCCAGTGTCTCCCGGTACCGCGCGGCGCCCAGACCGTGCATGTCCCGCAGCAGTTCGAGCGAGTCACGTACGGGCAGGTCCCACCACAGCTGCGTTCGCTGCCCGAAGACGACGCCGACGCGTCGCGCGTTCTCCACCCTCGCCCGGTACGGCACCAAGCCGTCGACGAGGACCTGTCCAGCCGTCGGAACCAGGATCCCGGAAAGCATCTTCACCGTGGTGGACTTGCCGGCGCCGTTCGGACCGACGTAGGCCACTGCCTCGCCCTGTGCCACAGACAGATCGATGCCGTCCACAGCGACGTGCTCGGAGAATCTACGCTGGAGCAGGTGCCGGAGGGAACCGCGTAGCCCCGGCGCCTTCTCCGGCTTGCGGAAGACCTTACGCAGTCCTGCGACTTGGATCAATGTCACCGGACGAGCATGCACCATTTCCATCGCCGCGCCAACCACCTTGCCCCGCACGGATGCCAGCGATAGCCTTCGACGCGAGCCCCTCTCTGAATCGAATTGTTTTCGGTGTTGTGTTCAACGGAGAAGATGTCACTGCGGGACGGAGAAAAATTGGAAATTCGTTTTCGTGCGCCGTCCGGGCGAACCGCCGATCTGACCTGGGGACAGCAGAGGATGGCGCAACTGATGGCGGATCTCCAGCCGAACAACGCCTCGCTCAACCTCAAGTTCGCTCACCGGATCAAGCCGGGTCTGAAAGCCGACGAGGTCGCGTCCGCCATCAGAGGAATGGTCGAGGCCTGCGAGTCCGCGCGAACCCTGTTCGAGCCGGACGCGCCCTCCGCACAGCAAAGGGTCACAACCGAGGGAGTCCTGCACGTCGCGGTGATCACCGCCGTGACAGCCACCTTCACATCGGCTCTCGAATCGGCAGCCGAGCTGGCGGGCACCCCGTTCGAGGCCGACGACCTCCCCGTTCGCGTGGGCATCCTGACCGATCGGAGTGGCCCGGCCTTCGTCCTGCTGGCCATCAACCATCTCGCGTCGGACTACCTCGGCGCTCACTGGATGACCTGGCACCTCCGCCACGTCCTCCAGGCTGACTTCTCCGACGGCGAGCCGTCGGCGATCCACCCCGTCGATGTCAGCCACTGGGAGAGCAGTGAGGCCGGCCGGCGGGAAGGGGCCCGTGCGCTGCTCCGGCACGAACGGAGCCTTGCACGCATGCCTCAGAGCATGCTGCCCCGGCTCCCGGTCGAGCCGTTGCATCCCCGCTATCGGTACGTGGTGATGCAGACGTCAGCCGGCGCGTGGTGCCTGAGTCACCTGGCCAAGCGGCACGGGGTCAGCGAGACGGCGGTCGGCCACGCGGCCCTCTCCCTCGTGCTGGCCCACGTCAGCGGGCTGAGCCGGGCCCACCTCCAGGTGTGCGTCAGCAACCGGGCCGGTCGGGACACGGCTGCCGTGGTGGGTTGCCTCACCCAGGACGTTCCCACCTGCGTGGCGATCGACGACGCCGACTTCGACGCACTGCTGCGGCGATCCGCCGGCGCCATCCACCACGCGACACTGACCGGGCGCTTCCCGCACCGAGGCCTGATGGAGGTGCGCGAGCGCGTCGAGAAGCGACGCGGCTTCCCGCTGGATCTCTCCTACTGGCTCAACAGCCGACTGTTCGTGCCGCTCCCCGCGGAGGCACCGAACGCCGCGCGGATACGGGAGGAAGCGGCCAGGACCTCCGTCCGGTGGCTGGGCGGCGACCAGTGCAGCACGAGCACCCTCTTCTGCTACCTGGACCGCCGCGACGACATACTCGAAGTGCTGATGCTCGTCGACACCGCCTATGTCGCTCCCGCCGAGGCGGAGCAGTGGTTGCGTGCGTTCGAGTCGATTCTCGTCACCGCGGTCCTGCGACCGGAGCTCAGCGCGGACGCTCTCGTCGCGGAGACCGGCGTCGTGTCGTTCCGCGCGACGGACGACTGGGTCAAGATCGACCACAGCTGGATCCACCTACCCACCACGGCGGCACGCCTGCATGCGGCGCTTCCGGGCATGACCCTACGACTTGCGGTTGAGACTCCCGGTGGTGAGGCTTCCCTGGTGGCGATGGTGGCCAGTCCTCGGAGCGGCCGCGAGACCAGCGCTCCTTCCGACACCGTTGTCGTCGAGGCGCTTCGTGGCTGCCGGGTCGGCATGCGCCCGCACCGGTTCGTCTCGAGGGCAGGGGATGTACAGGACTGATCAGCGACGTGGACCACCTCGCGGCCCGGGTGCCCGGGCACGCGACGACAGCAGGCCGCAGTCGCTCTCGAACCGGTAGGCGGCGCCCAGGTCGCCATGGCCCTCTCACTCCCGGAAGTTACGGAAAGGCACCGAGAATCCCGGCGCGGCAGTGATGCGGTTCCGCAGCTGCGCACGCGACACCGGGTCGCACGGCATGCCACCCGCGACCGCGTAGGTGACCCCCTGCCCTACACCACAGCGAGACCGACCGCCAAGCAGGGAAAAGAGCGTCGACGCATTGAATCCGAGAAATTTCCGGGTGCCACGGGGCACCTGTGCAAGCGGTCAGAAGCTACAGTTGCACATGCCGCGGGCCGCCAGAGCACTCAGGATCGGCCCATTACCAGCGGCATCACCGGAGCCCGAAATTTCCGACAAGTTGTTCTCTGATTTATCGGACCGGTTCCACTCACGAGAGGCGACGACTGAGCCCACGAAGAGCCGGTCAGCGAGGCATCAGCAGCTGTTCACGGGGAGGACAGGTTGATCGACGCCAACGATCCGCTGCAGGTTGTGGAGAGCTGGACCGAAGGAAGCCAGCAGGAGGCCGTATCGGTACCGATCCGGTCGCTCCTGCCCGGTCAGGGCCCCCGCCGGCACGGGGTCGACGAGACGCACGTACAGCTGTTGGCCCAGTCCGAACTCCAGCACCCGCCGATCCTGGTGCAGCGCAGCACCATGCGCGTCATCGACGGGATGCATCGTCTGCAGGCGGCACTGCTCCGTGGTGCGGACTCGATTCACGCGCTGATGCTCGACGACGACGACCAGATGGCCTTCCTGCGCAGCGTCACGAGCAACATCAAGCACGGCCTGCCGCTGACCCTGGCCGACCGCCGGGCGGCGGCCGAACGTCTGCTGGAGATGTTCGCGCATTGGTCGGACCGGTCACTCGGCCGCGCCACCGGGCTGTCGGCCAAGACGATCAGCACATTGAGGCAGCGCAGCGGCCAGCCGATGCCGGCCGAGCGGACCGGCCGGGACGGACGGGTCCGGCCGACAGACGCCGACGCCGGCCGGAAAGCTGTCGTCGCGCTCCTGACCGAACGACCTGATGCTTCGCTGCGGGAAATCGCCCGGTTGGCCGGCGTCTCACCGAACACGGTCCGCACCATACGCCGCAAACAGAACGAAGGTGCGGCGGGTTCACCGTCGCCGGCACGGGCACTGTCCGCGGTCAAGGAGGCGCCCGGCGCGCCCGAGCCGAGCCGGGACGTCACCGCGTTGGCGCTGGAGAACCTCGCCAAGGATCCGTCCGTGCGCTACACCGAGGCCGGGCGCACCCTGCTGCGCATGCTGCATCAACAACTCAGCCTGGTCTCCGACCACGACATCATCAACGCTCTTCCACCGCACTGCCTCCCGCTGGTGGCCCGCCTCAGTCGCGGACTGTCGCAGCAGTGGGAGCAACTCTCCGCGCGAGCGGCGATCCGCGTCCAGACCGAGGTGGGTTGAGCGGCCAAACCCACCGACCGTCCACACGCTGCGATCGTCCGCCCCACCGCACCTCAGCCTTGGCACTTCTTCGGCCACCGCCCGGCGCCGGGCGGTGGCCGGACGCTCGCTCGTCGCGTCGACGTCGAGGCGCAAATATGTCCGGAAGAGCCAGGACTCCGCCCGCCGCAGCTGCACTCATTGACATAGCTAAATAGCCCTGTAATGCTTTTTGCATGATGACAACCACCGCGCAGGAAATGTCCGCGCAAAACGCAGAGGTCTCCCTCAACGAGACCGCCGAGGAATCGTCCATCGACAACATCGAGGGTCTCTTCGAGGAGGTCGACCTCTTCTCGACGGCCCTCATCCAGGGCGGCTGCACCGGCGGCTTCACGTCCCTGTGATCCAACTGTCGCGTGCTAACCGGCCGTCTTTCGGCCGGTTAGCACGCGCTTTCCTGTCATCGGGCAGCCGTATCCGGGAACGCCGACAGGATGTCAATCATTCAGGTTGTCCAGAAAGTCAACCGGTCGGAGCGTACAAGAGATAGGACCCTGCTTTGGAGACGCTAGCTGAGGCTGCCGCAGAAAACGGCACCGACGCCCGTTCCGCAACGTATCGCGCGCACCCTCTTGTGCGCATCGAGCCGGCGGCCAGTGACCTGTGGCTCATCAGCCGAGACGACAGGTTGAACGGACACAAGGTTCCCGCGTCGGCTGCGGGTCTGCTCGTTGCCGCCTTCGCTCCGGGAACCATCTATTCCCTGTCGGAGCCGATCATGGCGGCGATCGGCTCTGTGCGCAGGGCGGAGCTGATCGCCGAGTGGCTGGTCGCCCACGAGTACCTGGTGCGCGATGACGACGCCGAGGCGATCAAGACGCGGCGGTGGCTGGAGTCGTGGGCCGAGAATGGATGGCGGGCCGCCTCCCGCTATCACGCGCGTACTTACGGATACCCCTTCGAGTTCTACGAGGCTGACGGCAACTCCGCGGAGGACGTACGCCGGATGGTCGCGTACAACGCGCAGCAACCCGACGTCGATCGGGCCCGGCCCCGGCTGCACGACCAGGAGAAGGTGTACGCACTGCCGGACCCCGCCCCGGAGTTGTTCCCCGCGACCGCTTCGGCGGCGACGAACCTTGCGGTAGCGGCGCAGCCGCTGGACTACGACCGCCTTGCGTCGCTGCTCTCCCTGCTGACCCGACCGATTCGTCAGGCCAGGATGCCGTTCGCGGAATCGGCCAACCTGCTGCGGAAGACGAGCCCTTCCGGCGGTAGTCGCCATCCGACGGAGTTCTCCGTCGTCACGCATGCCGTCGGCGGGATCGACGACGGTGTCTACCAAGTCGCGACCGTCGACGGTGCGCTGGACCGCATGGATCACCTCGACGCCTCGTCACGCGACCTGGCGGACCTGTCGGGTATCGCCGACGACAACCGCCCCTACGCACTCATATTCTTCAACTCCTATTTCGCCCGGAACCGCTACCGCTACCGGGAACCAAGGACCTTCCGGACGGTGCACATGGATGTGGGCCACCTCATGGGTACTGCCGAGTACCTGAGCCGCGCGAACGGTTGGGCGGTCCGGCATGCCCAGCACCTCGACGGCAAAAAGGTCGCGGACGCGCTCGGCACCGACCACCGCGTCGAGGCGACAATCGCAGCGACTCTCGTACACGCAGCCGATCAGCCTGCAGAAAGCCGGGATTGATGTCCACGACATGGTCGCCACTCCTCGTCATCCGACCCGACCGTGACGCCGCCGTTCTCGAAGACTCCCAGTCGGCGCAGTCGGTCCGCTTCGACGCCGCCGAACTCGCCCGGAAACTCGTGTCGGACGCCCCCGAGGTCGGGGCCCGCGAACTGTCTCCGTCGGACGACCTCGATTCGATCTCGACCGATTGGGTCACGAACGGGTGGCGTCCGAGCCTCGACTACTTCAACTGGTCCGAGCAGATCTCGGAGAGCAGGCGGGAGGCCCGGTATCCGGCCCGCGGCAGTCAGGCTCAGCCGACGCGTCCAGCGACGTCGACGCCGCAGTGGAACTGGGCAGAAGAAGGCACTACGGCCGGCACCGGCGGGGTCAGCGTCGGTGAACTGCTGGTACGACGACGCACGGCCCGCCAATTCGAGCCGGAGCCCTTGTCGCGGGAGACCGTCGCCGCCATCTTCCGCTGCTTCTCCGCGCTCATGGCACCCTTCGAGCCGTCCGGCTCGCTGGCAGGCGTGCGTATGGCCGCCGTCGTGTACGCGATCAACGGCGTCGATTCGGGCATCTGGGCTCTCGACCTCGCCGGCGAGCGAGCCGATCAGCTGACCTCCGGCAGCTTCCGCCAGGAGATGGCCGATCTGATGTGCGGCATGCAGGCACCCATGACGGCAAGCGCCACGATCGTGCTGATCGTCGACTTCCCCCGCCGCCAGGAAATGTTCCCCTACGAGAGGGCCTTGCGCGAACTGTACGTCGAGGTAGGTCGAGTCGCGCAGAAATTCATCATCGCGGCGGAGTCGTACGACTGCGGCGCGCTGATCACCCCGGCGACAAACGACAACGTGCTGGCGGAGTTGCTCGGGCTCTCGGATGACGAGGCACCGGTCTACACCATCACCTTCGGTCGGAAGACCAGCAGGAAAGGCTGACCCACAAAAAATGGCACTCACCGCTGCGGTCGTCCGCGATGATTGGAAATGCGTCCGATTCACGAGTCCTTTCGACGGGCTCTTCGGCTCTGTCGTCGAGGCGGACGACGACGTGCTCGGCGTCGCGTGGGATCTTGACCCCGCACGGGCGGACGAGAGAGCACTGGGTGAGGCTGTCGAGCGCGCCGCGCTGCACGAGCCAGCCCTCGCACCTGTGCGTGCGTCCGCGAACGAGCTCGGCTCGAAGGCCATCCGTCTCGACGACCGGGCGACCTTCAGCCCGGAACAGTGCTCGCAAGAGCCGCTGCTCCGCCCGTTCGCATGGAACGCGCACTCCCAGAACACCTGGGTGACGATGCAGTCTCCGGACGGCGAGGTGTTCGTACCCGCCGACGTCGAGCGGATGCGGGTCCACGACTCGGATCCGACCCGCGTCAAACCGATGACCTCGATCGGCGCCGCCTGCGGGGTCGACTGGGACACGGCCCTCACCCGCGCGCTCACTGAGGTCGTGGAACGGCACGCCGTTGCGGCGGCCGTCTACTCCGGGCGCCGCGCGGCCCGAGTCCGTCCCGGCGACGACCGGTACTCCGTTCACGACATCGCGGAAATTCTCGGCGGTGCGGCTGACGTGGTCGTCGGGCTGCTGCCCGGCAGCCATTTCGGATTGCAGGTCGCGCTGGCCGCCATCGTCGGCACCCGCGACGGACTGCCGGAGGTGGCCTTCGGGTCGGCCGCCCATGCGGACGCGGCGGATGCGATCCGCTCAGCGGCGATCGAAGCGGTGCACATCTTTCACCTCGGCTGGCGTCTGCTCCGCCGGGGAGACCCCGAGGAGCGGCCGGTGGGCATCAACACCCGGGCGCTGTGGTGGGCGAGGCACGGGCGCGCCCACCTGGGCGACTACTTCGTCGACCAGGTGGCTGAAGCCCAGGGCCCGACCTCGGGCGGACGTACCTGGACCGAGATCGGCGATGCCATCTCCGCAGAGGGGTTCCGCTGGGCGTACAGCGACATCACCCCGGCATGGGCCGCCGGCGCCGTGGTCGCTCGCGCGGTGGTCCCTGCCCTGCTCCATCTCCAGATCAATCCGTTCCCGCTGCTTTACGCTCCGCGCTTCCCGTCCGAGGTAGAGGCGTTCCTCCGTCGCTCGGGTGGCGGGGTGAACAATGACCATCCGTTTGTCTAGTCCAGGAACTCCGGCGGAACCGGTGCCCCCGGTCGTCGAGGAGCGCCAGATCGCCGACGCGCCGTTCACCGGCGGCGGGGTGCCTGGCGCGTCGCGGCATGGCGGAGGCCGGCCGGTGCTGCCGACCGATCAGGCCGTCGTCGTCTTCGAGTCGGGTGGGTGGCGGTCATATCCCACGTCCGGCAGTGATCGGGCACCGTGGCAGCAGCACGGATGGGGCGCCGCCTTCGACCTCGTCAGCGACGCGATGAGGAACGGCTCGTCGCCGCGCACGCTGTCGATGCCCGAGGCGCTTCCCGACCCGTCGAACATGGGAGCGGTGGTCGAGCACTACCCGCCTGTCGTGAGCGGGGCACGTCTGTCGCCCGCAGAACTCTTCGGCGCGGTGGGTCGGTGCCGCCGGCGGTATGCGGCGAAGGGGGTCGGGTTCCACGTCGCGGTTGTCGACGCCGGCGAACTGGGTCCCGGGTGGTACAGCCCGGACGGGACCCTGCTGATCCCGAGAAGCCGGCACGACCTCGGCGAGGAGTTGTCCTCCCTTCTTCCGGTCGCGTACGGCCGGGCGGAGTTCGACGTCGGCGCATCGGTCGTCGTATCAGTGTCCGTCGACGCCGAGCGGGACGCTGCCGACGAGTACATGGAGCAACTCTGGATCGGAGGACTCGCGATAGGCGAGCTCGAAGGGTACGGCTCGGACCTGGGATGGGCGACGCGCGGCAACTATGCGGTGCTCGCCGGGTTCCATGACGTCGTCGGGCTGGACTCCGGCAGACAGTTGGCTGTCGGTGCTGTCTGCTGGGCAGGGCTGTGACATGGGAGCCGCATACACGTGGGCTGCGGGAACGACCATGGAGAACGAGGGCTCCGACACCATCCGGATCAGCGCACCGGCGCTGGGCCGGTCGTGGCGCCTGGGCGCGGGCCGCGTCGAGCGGCTTCTGCACCAGGTCGTCGCCGAGGAGTTCGATGACCCGGCCGTACAGCAGTTGATCCGCCTCGGTCTCCTGGTCGAACGCGAAGGTGCCGACGGCACGTCGTGGGGGCCGGTGCGCCGCTACCACGCCTGGAGCGGAATCGATCATTTTCGCGACGGAGCGGATTCGACTGGTGGCCTCCGGGCATCGGCGCTGCGGCTGTTCTCGCAAGACGACCTCGATGCCCTGCGCGAGCCGGCGGTCCCCGAGGGTCGCCGGGAGCAGATTCCCGAACCGTGGGCGGCGGTGGTCTGGACCGCTCTCACCCGGGTGCGCGCCAATCGCCGGCGGTTGCGCGAGGCGGTGCACCCGGCCGAGCTGCTCTACAGCTACGGAGCGGCCCACGGGCTACTGATCGTGTCGCGCGTGGACGGTCGCGTCCTGGTCACTGTGGCCGACCCCGCCTCGTACGGTTCAGGAGTCCGCCTGGCGTCCATGGACGCCGCGGCGGATCCGCGACTTGACGTCCTGGCTCCCCTCGCCATCGGGGTCTTCGGCGATCTCGCCGCCTACCGGAGACGCTATCGCCACGAAAAGGCGTTCCGCGGCTTCCTCGTCGACGGCGGACGGCTGAGCGCGGAAGTCGCTCGCGCTCTTCGCGCGAAGGGCGTCAGCTCGACCACCCGCACGGGCTTCACCGACCCCGCTCTTCTGTCAGCGCTCGGCCTCCAGCCGTTCGTCCATCACCTCGCGGCTGCCTACGTCGCGGACGAGGTGGGCGCCGACCACCGATACGTCGCGACCCGGGTGGCACCGTGACGACGAGAGGGGCAGGCGGCGCGACGGACCGTTGCACGGGGACGTTCGGGCTGCTCGAGCGCGTAGCCGGGGAGGTTCCCGACCGCCTCGCGCTGGTCGAACCGTTCGTGCGTGGTCTCACCTTCGCGGAGTGGTTGCACGACTCGGTGGCGCTGGCCGCGCGCCTTTCCGAGGCAGGGATCACCAGTGGCATGCGTGTCGGTCTGCTGTTCGACCGCAGGCACTGGATCGATCTGTGCGTCGCCTACTTCGCGGTGCAACGGCTGGGCGCGGTCACTGTCACCGTCTCGGCGGGAGCTCCGGCGTCCGTCCGCGACTTCATCACCCAGGACGCCGGCATCTCCGCATGGATCGCTGCGGACCCGTCGCCGGTGGGGAACGGCCCGGGCGGCGATCCGTATCAGGTTCTTCCGGTCGAGCCTCCGCGCTGTGGGGACCGGGTTCCCCCGCCGGCGACGACCCGCCCCGAGCAGACGGCCGACATCCTCTACACGTCCGGCACGACCGGCCTGCCCAAGGCGGTCGTGACGCCGCACGCGCTCTTCACGGAGGTCTACGCCCGCCCGCCGTCCGCTCACGGCGGCATCGGCCCGCCGATCCTGCACGCCTTCCCGATCGGTACGGCGGCCGCGCTCATGATGTTGTACGCCCCGTTCCAGGGCATCGACGGGCCCGGGCTCACGCATCCCATCACCAGGGCGGTCGCGGCGCTGCCGGAGTTCAACACCAATGACGTGTGCAAGGCGGTCGCCGACTGTCAGGTCACCCTGTTGTTCCTGACGCCTGCCATGCTGGCACATCTCACGACGCTCACCTCGTCGCAACGTGAGATGCTCGCGTCTCTGGAGGTAATCCACTGCGGTTCGGCGCCGCTGAATCCGGCTCATGTGGAACGAATCCGCCGGATGCTGCCGTCCGTTCGGGTGGTCAACGCGTACGGAACCACCGAGGCTTGGCCCGCGATGGTGGAGATGCCGTCAGCGGGCGCGGATCCCGATGTCGTCGGGAGACCGGCACGAGGCACCCGGATCCGCATCAGGAGCCTGGAGACGGGGCTCGTCGTCGGCCCGGGCGTCCACGGCCGCGTGGAGATGTCCTGTCCGCGGTTCCGCGGACGCCGCTCCTACCTGCACGACTCAGTGCCCTCGAAAACCTTCCTTCCGGACGGCTGGACGGCGACCGGAGACATCGGCCATCTCGACGAGGAGGGCAACCTGCATCTGAGCGACCGCGTCTCTGACGTCCTCAACGTCGGCGGGGAGAAGCTCTCGGCACGCCCGGTCGAGATCGCCCTCCTCTCGCACCCGATGGTCGAGGCCGCGGCCGTGCTCGGACTCCCGCATCCCCGGCTGGGTGAGTACGTCGCCGCGGTCGTGGTGCTCCGGCCGGGAAGGACGAGCCTGGACGACATTCGCGTGCACCTGCTCGAGCGTCTACCACCGAAGCAGATACCACGCCGCGTGTTCGCTGTCGGATCGATGCCCGTGACCGAGAACGGCAAGATCCTGAAGAACGATTTAAAGAATTCGATTGCGCGCGCCGAGGGCACGCTTTCGGAGCTTCGCTGAGGAGAGCGACGTGGATTCGTCTGAGGTACTCGAAACAGTTAGCGGATTCTGGCGGGAACTGCTGGAGACGGATGCGGTGGACGTCGACCACGATTTCATCGCGGCGGGTGGAGACTCCCTCCTCGCAGTGGAGCTGTTGGCGCGGCTGGAAGGAACCTTCCCCGACGCCGGCTTCGACGACCCCGCGAACGTCGGCTGGCTGACGATACGAGCGACCGCCGAGCAGATAGTGGCGAGGAGTTCCACCCGGTCGGCGATCGATGCCGGCTCCGGCGACTGAGCCGAGGCCGGTGCGCGCATGCCGCCGACCAATCACCTGACGGGGAAGGGAGCGCTGTGGATGATGCGCGACGTGCTGACGGCCCCGGTGGCTGACGGAAGAGGTGAACGGTGACAGCCGCTAAGCAGAAGCCCGTGTCCCGCGACCGCTGCGGCGGTGACCGTCACGTCGACATGCGGGCGGTGATGGGTGCGTTCGCCACGGGCGTCACGGTGGTGACGTCCGGGCGGGAACTCCCGCACGGCATGACCGCCAACGCGTTCACGTCGGTCTCGCTCGACCCGGCGATGGTGTTGGTGTGCGTGAAGCAGTCCGCCGCAATGCACAGCACAATCCTGGCGAACGGGATGTTCGCGGTGTCGATCCTCGCCGCAGGACAGGAAGAACTGGCGCGCTACTTCGCCAGTCCCAGCCGGCCGCGCGACGAGCGGGAGTTCCGTACCGTCGATTTCCGGCCCGGCGAGCACACCGGCTCCCCCATCATCGAGGGCAACCTCGGCTGGGTGGAGTGCGAGCTCGCCGCCGTGTACGAGGGCGGCGACCACTCCATATTCCTCGGCTCGGTGCTGGACATCGGCCACGGCGACCGCACCGACGCACTGGTGTTCCACACCGGGCGGTTCAGTGTTCTGGCCACGGACGTCCACAGGGTTCGCTGACCCGCCGCTCGGCCCACCGCCGGCCGATACGAAGGGCCGGGGCCACGACGCACGGCCGAACGGGCGGCGTGCTCGTGGCCCCGGCGCTCCTCATGCCTTACGCAGCCAGAACGTCAGGCCGAGCGTCTCGTCGGTGAAGGACGTCGCATCTGCCCACGTCGGCCGCCCGAGGGTGAAGTCCGTCGCGAGCACCTCGTCGGCCACCAGCTTCTGATGCTCCGTCAACGCCGTCAGGGTGTCAGCGGTCGCCTCGTAGCGGAGTTCGATGCGATCGGCGACCTCCAGGCCGGTGGACTTGCGGGCCTCCTGGATCTGGCGGATCACGTCCCGCGCGATCCCGGCGAGGCGGAGTTCCGGCGTGATGTCCAGATCCAGCGCCACCGTCGCACCTGCGTCGTTGGCGACCGCCCATCCGGCGCGTGGAGTCTCGGTGATGACGACCTCGTCCACCGTGACGACCACCGCCTCACCGTCCACGTCGACGGTCGCCTCACCTCTCGTACGGAGGGCGTTGGCGAGGGCGGTCGGCTCGGCCGCCATAATCGCCGCGGCGACGCCTTGGACCGCCTTGCCGAACCTCTTGCCCAGGGGGCGGAAGTTCGCCTTCACCGTCGTGTCCACGAGTGAACCGCTGGTGGCCGTGATGGGTGCCACCGAGACGACATTGAGCTCCGACGCGATCTCGGCGAGGAGTTCCGCCGGCAGGTCGGCGAAACCTGCCGCGGACACGACCGCGCGGGACAGCGGCTGGCGCGTCCTGATGCCGGAGTCGGCGCGGGCGGAGCGGCCGAGTTCGACGAGCCGACGCACGAGAAGCATCTGCGCCGACAGTTCCGGGTCGATCAGGGACAGGTCGCCGGTGGGGTATGCGGCGAGGTGCACGGACTCCGCCGCACCGGGCGTGACCGGAACCACCAGGTCCTGCCACACCCGCTCGGTCACAAACGGTGTGATCGGCGCGAGGAGGAGCGTCAGGGTGGACAACGTCTCGTGGAGCGTGGCCAGGGCGGCCGGGTCGCCGTGCCAGAAACGCCGGCGGCTGCGGCGAACGTACCAGTTGGAAAGATCGTCGATGAACGTGGACAGCAGCCGGCCGGCCTCGTGGGTGTCGAAGCGCTCCATCGCGGCGTCCACGTCGCGTACCAGGCTGTTGAGCTCCGACAACAGCCATCGGTCCAGCAGCGGGCGGCTACGGGGCGCGGGATCTGCCGCCGACGGCGACCAGCCGGCGGCACGGCCGTACAGCGCCCCGAAGGACACGGTGTTCCAGTAGGTCAGAAGAGTCTTGCGGACGACTTCCTGAAGCGTGTTGTGCCCGACGCGCCGGGCCGACCATGGGGAACCGACAGCAGCCATGAACCAGCGCACCGCGTCGGCACCGTGCTCGTCCATCAGCGGGATGGGTTCGAGGATGTTCCCCAGGTGTTTCGACATCTTGCGGCCGTCCTCGGCGAGGATGTGGCCCAGGCAGACGACCGTTTCGTAGGCCGACTTGTCGAAGATGAGGGTGCCCACCGCCATGAGGGTGTAGAACCATCCCCTGGTCTGGTCGATCGCCTCCGAGATGAAGTTCGCCGGGTACCGCTTCTCGAAGAGTTCGACGTTCTTGTGCGGATACCCGAATTGCGCGAAAGGCATCGAGCCCGAGTCGTACCACGCGTCGATGACTTCGGGCACCCGGCGCGCGGTGGCGCCGCATCGGCAGTCGAAGGTGACGTCATCGATATAGGGACGGTGGGGATCCAGCTCGGACAGGTCGGTCCCGGCCAGCTCGCTCAGCTCGGCCAGCGAGCCGACGCAGGTCAGGTGGTTGTCCGGGCAGCGCCAGATAGGCAACGGCGTGCCCCAGTACCGACTGCGGGACAACGCCCAGTCGACGTTGTTGTTCAGCCAGTCCCCGTAGCGGCCGTACTTGATGTTCTGCGGCTGCCAGGTCGTCGCCTCGTTCTCGCGCAGCAGCGCTTCCCGGATGGCAGTGGTGCGGATGTACCAGGACGGCTGCGCGTAGTACAACAGCGCCGTGTGACAACGCCAGCAGTGCGGGTAGCTGTGCTCGTACGCCTCCTCGCGGAAGAGCAGTCCCCGCTCGGCGAGATCCGCCACCAGGACCGCGTCGGCACTCTTGAAGAACGTGCCGCCGACGAGCGCGAGGTCGGACTGGAACGTGCCGTCCGGACGGACGGGGTTGACCATCGGAAGACCATACGCACGGCACGCGGCGAGGTCGTCAGCGCCGAATGCCGGCGCCTGGTGCACCAGGCCGGTGCCGTCCTCGGTCGTCACGTACGTCCCGAGGATGACGAAGTTCGCGTCCTCGACCTGGACCAGGTCGAATGGCCGCCGGTAGGTCCAGCGTTCCATGTCCTTGCCACTGAAGGAGTCGCCGACGACGGTCCATCCCTCACCGAGTGCGCTGCCCGCCAGCGCCTCCGCGACAACGAGCTGCTCCTGGCCGTCGGTCATTACGACGTAGGTGACGTCGGGATTGACCGCGACCGCGACGTTGGAGACCAGCGTCCATGGGGTCGTGGTCCACACGAGCAGGGAAGCCTGGCCCGCCAGGGGGCCCGAGGTGAGTGGGAACCGCACGAACACCGACGGGTCGGTGACCACCTCGTACCCCTGGGCGAGCTCGTGATCGGACAGCCCCGTCCCGCAACGAGGACACCAGGGCGCCACGCGGAAGTCCTCGACGAGCAGCCCTTTTTCGAAGATCTGCTTCAGCGACCACCACACCGACTCGATGTATTCCGGGTCCATCGTCCGGTAGGCGTCGTCCATATCGACCCAGTAGCCCATGCGTTCGGTCAGCCGGGCGAACTCGTCGGTATGCCGGGTCACCGACTCGCGGCACCGGGCGTTGAACTCCGCGATGCCGAAGGCCTCGATGTCGCGCTTACCGGAAAAGCCGAGTTCGCGCTCGACAGCCAGTTCCACCGGAAGTCCGTGGCAGTCCCAGCCGGCCTTCCGCGCGACATGGAAGCCCTTCATCGTCTTGTACCGGGGAAAGACGTCCTTGAACACTCTGGCTTCGATGTGGTGCGCCCCTGGCATGCCGTTCGCCGTTGGAGGCCCCTCGTAGAAGACCCATTCCGGCCGCCCCTGCGATCTTTCCAGGCTGAGGGCGAAGACCTTACGATCACTCCAGAATTTGAGGATGCCGTGATCGATATCGGGAAAGCTCGCCTGCGCGGGCACAGCGCGGTACATGGATCCTCCAACGAAGCGGTTACCGAACTTCGGTGGAGGGACGAGGCCCGGGCCCCGCGGTACCACCCTCCTTGGCCACAGCGCGCGGCCCTCTCGTTAAGTTGTGGTCGGGTCTACTCGGCGTGACGCCTTTCTTCCGACGGCTCCAGGGTGATCTTCCCGCTGCGCACACCCCCGGGCTTCCACCATCCCCGGGTCTCTGCTGGCTGCGTGCAGTGGTACTCGTCCCTATCGACGCCTTTCCGGGCCAGTGTAGCCCATCGCGCCGTTCGGCCGATGGCGGCGGCAAGGAGGATGACGGACGCGAAAGTGGGTGGTGAACGCGCCTCACAGGCACGGCGCGCATCAACTGCCGACAGGTCGCACACCCTCGTGAACAAGCCACCCGAACGCTACGATCGGCGTCAATCTCAACAATCAGTCGACGACGTCGAGGTGACCGCCCTTGTTCACGCCAGCTCAGCTAGGTCTGGACGATCCCGCTCGCTACGTCGAGGCAGAGGAACGGTTTTCCCGGACCGCTTCGGAATGCGCCGCTTCCGCGAATGTCGCCGGGGAGGGGCGAGCACTGCTCAACACGGCGTGGGCGGTGGAGAAGCAGGGCAGAGGGGCGGAGGCAATCAAGCTGGCGGAGACAGCGAGACATCTTCTCCGTGATTCGGAGGCCCTGTCGGCTCTCGCCGAATGTTGCCACTCCATCGGCGTATGGCGGTTTCACCACTTCGACGACGATCCGCCCGTGAACGACTTCCGCGAGGCGATCCAGGTGCGCCTCGGCACCGGAGATCTGATGGCTGCCGCCCAGTCGTGGCACAACATGGGATACGTCCAGTTGGCATCCGGTGACGTCGCGGGCGCCTGGTCCTCGTACGAGCACGCGACAGATCTCCTCCGTCAGGTTCGCGACGGCGGCGACACCGAACTCGCCTCGAAGGCGTTCCGCCAGTTCGGTTTCATCCTGTCGCACCAGGCGTTCGCTGCCGCACGTCACGACTCGGCCCGCGCCGCCCTTCAAGCGACAGGACGATACTTCGACCACGTCCGGCTTACCGGCGCCCACCGTGAGCCGGTCTACGCCTACCTCGCGCCGGGAATCGCCCTAGCCGCTTCCCGCGAGGTGCCCGAGGACGAGGCGAACGCGCTCGAGGCGCTGGTGGGCATCGCTCCAGACCCGGAGTCATGGCTGCTCGCTGCCGTCCGTCAGGCGACCGACGCCATGACGTCGCCTGTGGATACGGGCACCGGCCGGCACGCCTACCTGGGCGCCCGGATCCTCGCGCTGGCAGAGCTGGCGCGCTGGCACCACATGGCCGGCCGCGGCCGGGAGGCGGACGAACTGGTGGACCTGGCCGTGAATCTGTCGCGCGCGCGGGGATGGCACGGGGAGGCAGTGCGCGCTGCCCGCGTCTCCGAAGGATCGTCGTGACGGCCACGCCGACCGCGGATTTCACCATTGCCGGCTGCACCGTCATCGATCCGGATTCCGGCACCACCACCCTCGGCTCGTTGTCGATCATCTCCGGTTCAGTCAGCACACGCACCACCGCAGATGCCGACCTCCCACACCTCGACGGCACCGGTTTGTTCGCCGTTCCCGGGCTCATCGACATGCACGTCCACGCGACCAGCGATCCTCATGGCCGGACCGCGTCGAGCTGGTCGGACATCTCGGCCACCACCATGACGCTGACGGCTGTCGCGAATCTGGCGACCGCGCTGCGCAGTGGGATCACGACGGTCCGCGACCTGGGTGCTCCGCGTGACCTCGGGTACTCCATCCGCAACGCCTGGGCCCGGGACTTGTTCGTCGGGGCCAGGCCGTTCGTCGCCGGTCCGGTCATCACCGCAGTCGGCGGGCACGGAAGCTGGCTCGGTGTCGAGTCCGAAGGCGCCGGATCCATCGGCGCGCTCGTGCGTCGAAACGCCGCCGACGGCGCGGATGTGATCAAGCTGGTGATGCGCAGCGCGGCGCGCCGGATGGAACTCCGGCCGGAGGAACTGAGGGAGGCGGTCGCCGAGGCCCGTTGGCTGGACATCCCCGTAGCCGTACACGCGAACTTCTCGGAGCGTTCGATCGACGCGGCCGTGGAAGCCGGCTGCGACACCTTGGAGCACGGCTTCGCGATATCGGAGGCCGCTGCCGGTGCGATGTCGAAACAAGGCACCGCCCTCTGCTCCACCGCTGTAGCGCTCCAATCGATAGTGAGGCGGCCGCAGCTCTGGATCCGGCAGGGAGGCAAAAGTCTGGTGGAGATGGCCGTCAGTCAACTCCCGGAGGCACGACGCAGCTTCGAGCGAGCTCTGGCGGCCGGCGTCACCCTCATCGCGGGGACGGACGCCGGAGCCGCCGGGGTGGGTTTCGACTCCCTGCCGTCCGAGCTGGAGGCCATGGTTGACTGGGGCGCCTCCCCGCACGAAGCGCTCGCGGCGGCGACGTGCAGGGCAGCCGAGGCTCTCCGTCGTCCGGATCTGGGCTCCCTGAGCGACGGCACGGTGGCAGACGTCGTTCTGCTCCGCGCGAATCCGCTCGTCGACATATCCGCGTACAGAGAGGTCGAAGCCGTGATCCAGGCCGGGCGTCTCGTTCGCCTGGACACACTGTCGCGGCTACACGGAATGGCGGTGTCCTCCGCTCCGGGCACAGTCCTTCCGCCCATCGGGTCGACGTCATGAGACGCTGGGCCCCGGCAGCGGGGTGGAGCATCGAACCGGACGCCGACGGCCTCGCGTTGACCCACAGCGGCCGCCGGATGACCGTCCGCATGCCGCCCGAGGTCGGCAGGGAGATCGTCGCGGCCGTCGGCGGGCTGTCGTCCGCCCGGGAGCTCACCTCGCGAGGTGGCGAGGAGCTGGCCAAACTCGACGCCCGCGGCGTCCTCGGCGTAGAAGTCGTCCGTGAACAGCACGTACTCGCGCGGCATGAACCGGGCGCCCGCCGGGTCCGCCACTCCCCGCCGTCGCCGTACGTGCGGCCGGTTCGCGCCCTTCCGTCGGCCCACATGCGCTTCGGTCCCGACGGGCCGGAACTGGCCGGCGGGAACTCGGCAGATCGCGTCGTCCTGACCTCGACATGGGCCGTCGAGTTCGCCGCACGTCTGATCGCACGGGCGGATGTCGAGGTCGACTCTGCCCCGGAGAGCGAACTGCTCGACCTGCTGAGCCGGGCCGGCCTGTTGGTCACCGGGCGAAACCAGCATTCGGAGGAGTGGGAGTTTCACGATTCGCTCTTCCACGGGGCGACGCGCCTGGACACAAGCTTCGGGCTGTACGGTGCCAAGATCGGAACAACTCACTGGGAGATCGACAACCCGGTCAGGCGCCCGATGACAGCGGAGCGCATCGCTCTCGGCCACGACGACCGCTCACAGGAGGGCATGACGCTCCAGGAGGCGATTTCCGCCAGGTCATCGCTGCGCGACCATGGCGGTCCGCCCATCGGGAGCGCGGAGATCAGCGCCGTCCTCGATGCGTCACTTCGGATTCGCCGCTTGGAGCGTACCGTCGCGAGCGAGCGAGCGTGGCGCTCGATGCCGACCGGCGGGGCGCTGTCGGGGCTGTCCGCCGTCGTCATCGCGGCTTCGGCCCATGACCTGGAACGCGGGGCATATGAATACGACGCCGTGAGCCACGAACTCGCGCCGGCGTCAGGACCCGCGCCGGCGATCGACCGGTGGCTGGGCCTCGCCCATCGATTGACGGGCATCCCGCACACGTCGATTCAGGCGATGGTGCTGTTCGTGCTCGACTACGCCCGCCCCGCCCGTTCCTACGACTCCATAGTCTATGCGACCGCGTTGAAAGAGGTAGGTGCCGCGCTCCAGGCCATGGCCCTGGTGAGCGCCGATCGAGGGCTGTCCTTCTGCCCGATGGGTGGAGGTTTCGCGACGACCGCGGGACTGGGAGAGGGCATCCGAACCGGCGCCGTCATCGGTGAGGCAGTGCTGGGGCGGCCAAAAGGGACCGAACGAGCCGGCGAATGACGCCCCGGGAAGACCAGGCGTTCATTCGCCGGGCCGGGAGTCGGTCATCGGCGGAACGGCCCGGCTTCCCTGCGCGACGTCATCGATCACGACACGTGAGCCTGCCGTCCTGCGGCGAACGGAGCAGCCCTCCGACCGTCACCACGGCGGGGCTGGCGCGTACGCCGTAGCGTCGATGGCATGAGAACGATGCTGGTGTCGCTCGCGGTGATCGTGGTGGTGGTGCTCGCGCTCGTCGTCTTCGTCGCCCGCCGCGACCGGACGAGGCGCCCGTCGGACGAGGATCCGGCCGCGGTTCGCCAGGCCGGCGCCGACCAGCACCGGCACGACGCACAGCGGCAGATCGCGTCGGGCCTCGCCGAGCGGCACCGCAACCCGCCGAGCACGTAGGCACGACCGGCGGTGCGGGCCGGTTTTATCGGTGGCCCCGCGGCGACCACCGTGCAGGATCACCCGGTGGTCCCACCCGACACGGTTCTCTCCGACCTCCGCGAGGCGTGGCGCCGCACGCTGACAAACGACCTTCTCGGCCTGTACGTGCACGGGTCGCTCGTGGCAGGCGACTTCGACATGAACCGCAGCGACCTCGACCTGCTCGCGGTGCTCGCGAGTGACCCGGACGAGGAGCTCCTCGGCGTCCTCGCCGAACTGCACGCGGACCTCGACCGGCGGCACCCGCTGTGGGCCGGCCGGATCGAGGTGGAATACGTGTCACTGGACGCGGTACGCCTCGTTCCCGGCCGGGACCACGTGATCGCCCGGATCAGTCCCGGGGAGTCGTTGCACCTGCTGCCCGCCACCACACACCGCGTCGTGACCTGGGCCGCCGTGCACGACTACGGCCGTACGCTGCTGGGACCGCCGGCCGGCGAGCTGCTGCCCGCCGTCGAACCCGGCCTCGTGCGCGCCGCCCTGCGGGACCACGTGCGCGACTGGCCGGACTGGGTGCTCGACATGACCCCACCCGGAGCCCAGTCGTACGCGGTACTCACGCTCTGCCGCGCCTACCAGCGCCTGTGCGACGGGCGGCAACTGTCCAAGCGGCAGGCCGCCGAGCAAACCGCCGACGTCCTGCCGCGATGGGCGGACCTGATCGTCTGGGCGCGCGACTGGTGGTACGACTCCGGCCACGACAGCGATCCCGGCCGGTTCGACGAGGTCCGGGCGTTCGTGCACGAGGTCAGCGCCACCGTCCTGGCCGAGGAACGCAAGGCGGAAGCATCCGGCGGACACCTGTAGTTCGACGCCCTGACGATCAGGCTGCCGCACGTCCCGATGGACCTACTCCTTCAGGCCGATGTTGTCGATCGGCGGAGCGCCGAGCAGCCGCCGGACGGGCCACACCGTGCTCACCAGCGCCAGCAGTGCCGTACCGCCGAGCACCGCCGCCCACCCGAGCGGCGGCACGTACGGGATCGGGCTGCCGGTCAGTCCGTTGACGATCGCGGCCAGCGTCAGCACCGCGATCGTCGCGCCGATCAGCACCGCGGTGCCGAGCAGCCCGGCCTGTTCGGCCCGGACCATCCCGCGGATCTGACGGCGGGTGACCCCGACGAGTTGCAGCAACGCCAGCTCGCGGCGGCGGGCCAGCGCCGCCATCACCATCGTGGTGGCCGCCGCCAGCGCCGCGTACCCGACCATCACGCCGATCAGCAGCCGGTTCAGCCAGGCGCCGAGCGCCAGATCGGTGCTGAGCAGGCGCGTACGGGTGGCGGCGTCGAGAATCTCGGCGCCGGGCCGCGCCGCCGCCCACGTGGCCAACGCGGTGCCGGCGTCCGGGCCGCCGCGGACCAGCACCTCGTCGACGGTGTTCGCCGCGGTGTGCCCGGCGACCGTCTCGGCGGCCACTGTGACGTCGCCGAAGCCGAGGCCACGGTCGTAGATCGCGATCACGTCCAACGTGACCGGGGTGCCGTCGCCCAGCCAGAGTTCCGCCTTGTCGCCGACGTCCCAGCCGGACGAGGACGCCTGCATCGTGGACAGTGCGACGGTACCGGCGCGCAGCTCGGCCAGGGCGCCCTTGCGCACGGTGAGGTCCATCGTCGACGTGAGGCCCTCCGGGTCGACCGCTTGCGCGCCGACCGGCTCGATGCCGCCGAGCGCCCGCACCACGACCTGGGTGCGGCGTACCCCGGTGGCAGCCTGCACCCCGGCCAGCTCGCGGATCTCCCGGGCCGCGTCCGCCGGCAGTCCGCCCGGAGCGGTGAGCACCCGCTCGGCGAGCGTTCCGGCGCTGCTCTGCGTGGCGGTCTGCCGTTCCAGGTTGTCCTGCAGGAACCAGACCGAGCCGCCGAACCCGACGGACAGCACGAGGGCGGTCAGGACGGTGGCCATGCCCTGCGCGTTGGCCCGCAGGTTGGCTGCGGCCAGGTAGCCGCCGGCCCGCCAGATGCGCGGCAGCACCGGGGTGAGCAGGCGTGCCGCGTAGGCGTTGATCATCGGTGCGAGCAGCGCCACCGCGATGACGAACAGGTAGAGCATGCCGACCGCGCCGGCCAGCGCCCCGGCCGACCCGGCTCCGCCGAGCGTGAACGCCCCGGCGCTGCCGGCCGCCATCAGCGTCAGCACGCCGGCGATCATCCGTGCCGGGCCGCTGCACCGGGGCTCGACGGCGATCTCGCCGAGCGCCTCGATCGGCTTGATGGCGGTGACCCGGCGCGCGGCGATCAGCGCGGCGACCACCGCCACCAGGACGGCCGTACCGATGGCGGCCGGCACCGCGAACAGACCGCCCGCCATCGGGAAGCCGGCCGGCACGAACCCGCGCCCGACCAGTTCGCCGTGCACCCAGCGGGCCGCCAGCAGGCCGGCCGGGCCGCCGATCGCGGAGCCGGCCAGGGCGAGCAGCGCGGCCTCGGCGACCAGCATGCGGCGCACCTGCCCCGGCGTGGCGGCGACCGCGCGCAGCAACGCCAGGTCACGTCGACGGTGCCGGACGGACAGCCCGATGGTGCCGGCCACCACGAACACGATCAACAGGACGACGTACCCGCCGAAGGCCGCCCCGGCCCCGACCAGCAGGCTCTGGGCGGCCAGGTTCTCCGACTGCTCGGCCTTCCCGCGGTCCTTTCCGGGGTACGTCGTGGCGCCGGCCGCCGACGCGATCTCGCGCACCGCGCCGAGGTCGGCGCCGGGCGCCATCCGTACGCCGATCGCGTCCACCCGGCCCGGGTGGGCGGACAGGCGCGCGGCCTGCGCGTCGGTGAAGAACACCGCCGCCGTACCGGTCTCGGCGGTTCCGCTCACCCGGTACGACCGGTTGATTCCGCCGACGACCAGCTCGATGGGGTCGCCGGGCGACACCCCGAGCCGGGTGTCGGCCACCACCTCGTCGTCGGTCCGGGGCGCGGCGCCCGCGGCGAGGGGACGACCGGTGAAGACGTACGTGTCCCAGCCGTGTCCCACGGCTGCGGGTGAGCCGATCGGCACCCGGTCGTCGCCGGTGACGGCCACGACGCCCGGCACCCGGCGGATCCGGTCCACCAGCTCGGCGTCCACGGTGCCGCCCTCGGGCAGCGCCACGGTGCTCGTGGTGGTGTCACCGTCGAACTCCCGGAACGTGTGGCTGATCGTGCGGTTGGCGACGACCACGTCGGCACTCGCCCAGAGCCGCGGCTCCGGGCGGAACCGCAGCCCCGATTCGACGAGCGTGCCCATCGCCACCAGGATCAGCACGCCGACGATCAGGGCCAGCAGGGTCGCGGCGGCGGGGCCGGTGCGGTGCCGCGGCAGGCGGGCGGCGAGGCCGGTCATCGGAGGACCCGCCCGTCCAGCGACGCCAGGTGCTCGGCGATCCGGACGGCGCCGAGCTGCGGGAGGTCGGCGACCATCGCGCCGTCGGCCAGTACGAGGACCCGGTCCGCGTACGACGCGGCGATCGGATCGTGGGTCACCATCACCACCGTCTGCCCGTGTTCGTCCACGACCGCGCGCAACAGCGTCAGCACCTCCGTCGCGGTCCGCGAGTCGAGGGCGCCGGTGGGCTCGTCCGAGAAGATGACCTCGGGGCGGGTGGCCAGCGCCCGGGCGATCGCCACCCGCTGCTGCTGGCCGCCGGAGAGCGCCGCCGGCCGGTGGTGCAGCCGGTCGGCGAGGCCGACCCGCTCGACCACGTGGGTCAGCCAGGCCCGGTCCGGACGGACGCCGGCCAGACGCAGGGGCAGCACGATGTTCTCCTCGACGGTGAGCGCGCCGATCAGGTTGAACGCCTGGAAGACGAACCCGATCCGGGTACGCCGCAGCTCGGTCAGGCGCGTCTCGGACAGCCCGGACAGGTCGGTGCCGCCGACGACCACCCGGCCGTTCGTGGGGCGGTCGAGCCCGGCCGCGATCTGCAGCAGCGTGCTCTTGCCGGAGCCCGAGGGTCCCATCACCGCGGTGAAGGTTCCCCGGCCGAAGCCGACGTCGACGCCCGCGAGCGCGGTCACCTGGTTGCGGCCGGCGCCGTACACGCGGGTGAGTTGTTCGACGCGTACCGCCGGTTCGACGGTCTGTCCCATTCTGGTGGCCTCTCTCCGTGTGCTCGGCAGGAACTGCGCGCACCAGAAACGCTATTGAGCTGGGGGAACAGCGACCATCCAGCGGGCTGCCCGGTTCGGGTACAGCAGGCACTACCACCGACCCGTATCTCAGCGGGCCGGTGCCGGAAGGTGGAGGCGGCCGTCGTGGACCTCGGCGATCTGGTCGACGGCGGTGAGGTTCGTGCGGTCGTGGGTGACCAGGACGGTGGCGGTGCTCTGCTGGTGGGTGAGGCGGGTGATCAGGTCGATGACGGCGGCGCCGCGTTCGTGGTCGAGCGCGCTGGTGGGTTCGTCGACGAGCAGGACTGTGGGGTCGTTCATCAGGGCGCGGGCGATGTTGACGCGCTGGCGCTGCCCGCCGGAGAGCTGGTGCGGCCGGCGGTCGGCCTGACCGGCGAGGCCGACCGCGTCGAGGAGTTCCACGGCGCGGGTACGGGCTCCGGCCGGTGGACGGCCGTCGATCTGGGCCATCACCTGGAGTTGCTCGGCGGCGGTGAGGGAGGGCAGCAGGTTGGGCTGCTGGAAGACGATGCCGATCTTGTGGCGGCGCAGGTCGGCGAGTTCGCCCCGCGTCATTCCGGTGGTGGGGGTGCCGTCGATGGTGACGGTGCCGGAGTCGGGGGTGATGAGGGTCGCGGCGACCGCGAGGAGGCTGGACTTGCCGGAGCCGGAGGGGCCGATCACGGCGGTCAGGCTGCCCTTGGGTACGTCAAGGGTGACGCGGTCGAGGGCGGTCAGGCGGCCCTCGCCGTCGGGGTAGGTGAGGGTGACGTCGGTCAGGTTCAGGCTCATCGGGCGCTCCCCAGGGCGGTCAGCGGGTCGACGGAGGTGATGCGGCGGATGGCCAGAGCGGCGCCGAGGACGCCGAGGACGACGATCACGGCCGCGGGAAGGAGGACGGTCACCGGGGTGAGGAGGAACGGCACCGCGGACCCGGCGACGAGGGCGCCGAGCGCGGCGGCGATGCCGGTGCCGAGCAGGGTGCCGCCGGTGAGCAGGACGACGGCCTGTCCGAGGGCGTCCTTGAGGAGGTTGGCGGTGGGGGCGCCGAGTGCCTTGAGTACTGCGACGTCGCCGCTGCGCTGGATGGTCCAGACGGTGAAGAAGGCACCGATGACGAGGGCGGAGATGGCGAACAGGAAGCCGCGCATCAGCTGCAGGGAGCCGTTCTCGGAGGTGTAGGAGCCGATCGCGGACAGCGAGTCGGCCACGGAGACCGTCCTGGTGCCCGCCTGCCGGTCGGTGGCTCCCAGGTCGGCGTCCGCGGTGGTGGTGAGGGCGACGACGGTGGCCGTCTGGCTGCCGTCACCGGTGCCGGTGGGAGGCGCGCTCTTCTGCCACACGTCCAGGCTGATCCACACCACGGGGGTGTGGCTGAAGGAGGCGTCGCCGCGTACGGCCGCCACCGTCAGTTGCTGCCCGGCCAGGGTGACGGAGTCGCCGGCCCGCACACCGAGGTCGTCGGCGGCCTTGGTGGACAGCACCGCCGAGCGGTCGTCGATCCGGCCGCTGTCGGGGGCCAGGCGGGAGCCGGGCCGGACGCCGAAGGCGGAGACCCCGACGCTCCGGTTTCCGGCGGTGGCCCTGGTCGTGGTGATGCCCAGCGGTTCGGCGCCGGTCACGCCGGGGGCCTCGGCCCACTGCTGCCACTGCCGCTCGGTGACAGTGGAGTTGGAGTAGGACACGTCCTGGCCGTCGCCGGGTGCCTGGAAGGCGATCCTGTCGGCGGGCAGGCCGGTGATGGCGGAAATGTTCTGCCGGCCCAGTCCGGCCGTCAGCCCGGACAGCAGCCCGACCAGCAGGGTGATCAGCACGATGACGGTCCCCATCAGGGCGAAGCGCCCCTTGGCGAACTTCAGGTCTCTCCAGGCGACGAACACGGCAGTGGCCTGTCCTTTCGGGCGGTGTAACGGTATGCATCCACGATCGCGGCCGGCGCCGGCGTGCGCGTCCGGCGTGGGACAGCACTTCGCGGGCCGAAAGGCGACGCCCGGGTTCTAACTTTCGATAGAGGCCCCCGGGGCGCCGGCGTCGGTAACGTGGGACGCACTGTGAGCACCGCTGCCCCTGCCCTGACCTCGACCACCCGAGCCCTGGCCTGGTGCCTGCACCTGCTGATCATCGGCCTGCTCGTCCTGGCCGCCGGCCGGGCGGTGGCCGACGACCGGCCGCACGCCGGATCGATCGTGGCGGTGGCGGTGGCGTGCGGCCTGGCGTACGCCGTCGGGCCGCTCCTCCCCCGCATCCGGCGCTCGCGGCGGGCCGCCGCGTGGTGGCTGGCCGCCGTCGGCGCCGTGTGGTTGGTGTTGCTGGGCCTGTCCCCCGACGCGATCTGGGTGGCGTTCCCGCTGTACTTCCTCCAGCTCCACCTGTTGCCGCGCCGCGCCGGCCTGGCCGCCGTGATCGTCACCGCCGTGGCGGCCGTCGCCGGGTTCGGCGCCCACACCGGCTCCTTCACCGCGGCCACGGTGATCGGTCCCGCGCTCGGCGCCGCCGTCGCCGTCGGGGTGGTGTGGGGGTACCAGGCCCTGTACCGGGAGAGCGAACAGCGCCGGCAGCTGATCGAGGAACTCACCGCCACCCGGGCCGACCTGGCCCGGGCCGAGCACACCGCCGGCGTACTCGCCGAGCGCGAGCGTCTGGCCCGCGAGATCCACGACACCCTCGCCCAGGGCCTGTCCAGCATCCAGCTGCTGCTGCGCGCCGCCGAGCGCGGCCTGCCCGGCCGGCCCGACGCCGCCTCCGGTCACGTCGACGCGGCCCGTCAGGTCGCCGTGGACAACCTCGCCGAGGCCCGCCGCTTCGTCGCCGCGCTCACCCCGCCCACCCTGGAAGGCACCACCCTGGCCGGGGCCCTGGAACGCCTGTGCAGCACCACCAGCGCCCGCCACCGCCTCACCGCCCGCTTCCACCTCACCGGCGACCCCGTGTCGCTGCCGACCGCCCACGAGGTGGCGCTCCTGCGTATCGCCCAGTCCACAGTCGCGAACACGGTCCGCCACGCCCGGGCCACCACGGCCGAGGTCACCCTCAGCTATCTCGGCGACCGCATCGCCCTGCACGTCGTCGACGACGGGCGCGGCTTCGACCCGGAACAGCTGCCCGCTCCCGACGTCGACGGCAGCGGCTTCGGCCTGGCGGCCATGCGCGCCCGCATGGCCGCCCTCGGCGGCACCCTGGCCGTCGCGTCCGCGCCCGGCCGGGGCACCGCCCTGACCGCCGAGCTTCCCCTCGCCCCGACCACCAGGACCGAGCCCGAGGGCCGACCGTGACCGACGACGTTCCCATCCGCCTCCTCCTGGCCGACGACCACCCGGTCGTACGGGCCGGACTGCGCGCCGTGCTGGAAACCGAACCCGACCTGGTCGTCGTGGCCGAAGCCGCCACCGCCGAGGAGGCCGTCAGCCGCGCCGCCGCGGGCGACATCGACGTCGTGCTGATGGACCTGCAGTTCGGCAAGGGCATGGGCGGCGCCGAGGCGACCGCCCGGATCACCGCCGGCCCGGAAGCGCCGCGCGTGCTGATCGTCACCACGTACGACTCCGACGCCGACACCCTGCCCGCCATCGAGGCGGGCGCCACCGGCTACCTCCTCAAGGACGCCCCACCCGAGGACCTGGCCGCCGCCGTCCGCACCGCCGCCGCCGGACGCACCACGCTGGCGCCCACCGTCGCGAACCGGCTGATGAACCGCCTGCGTACGCCGGGCACCGCCCTGACCCGACGCGAGACCGAGGTCCTCGCCCTGGTCGCCGACGGTCTGTCGAACCACAGCATCGGCACCCGCCTGCACCTGACCGAGGGCACCGTCAAGTCCCACCTGGCCCGCATCTACGCCAAGCTCGGCGTCGAGTCGCGTACCGCCGCCGTCGCCACCGCCACCGAACTCGGCCTCATCCGCCGCTGACCCCGGGCAGGTGCGGGTCGTCGGCCGCGCCGGCTGCCGGCGTCAGCGATTGAGCAGGTCACAGCCGGGGTAGTGGGCCTCCTCGCGGAAGATCAATCGGCGGCCGGGTCCCGGCCTGTCCGGCGAGAGGGGTACGACCGGTGCGGAGCTGGGTACGCGACGCCGTCGCGCGGTTACGCGGCGACGGGATGACAGTGGTCGAGCTGACCGCCGCCGCTGTGGTCGCGTGGATCGTGGCGGCGGTGGTGATCCGTCACCCGGATCCGTTCTTCGCGCCGACCGCCGCGCTCGTCGTGCTCGGCGAGTCCCGCGGGCGACGGCTGCGGCAGACCGTCGAGATCCTGCTCGCCGTGGCAGCCGCCGTGCTCGTCGCCGAGCTGCTGGTGTACGCGCTGGGCCCGGGCACCGAGACGGTCCTGCTGGTGCTGCTGCTGACCACCACGACGCTCGTGGTGATCGGGGCCCGCCGTGCCCTGGTCGTGCAGGCCACCGTCTCGGCGATGTACCTGGTGGTGGTCTCCGCGCCGAACGGGACGCTGATGCCGTTCCGCTTCGTCGACGCGCTCATCGGCGGCGCCGTGGCGCTTGCCGCCAGCCAGCTGATGGCCGCCCGTGACCCGCTGGCACCACTGGTGGCCCAGGCCCGGCGCAGCTACACCGACCTGGCCGACCTGCTCGACCAGGTCAACGCGGCACTGAAGGGCTGCGACGAGGACGCCGCCCGCGCCGCGCTGGACCGGTCGCGGCAGGTGGACGACTGCGTCGCCGAGATGCAGGCCGCCGTGCTCGCCACCGGCGAGACGCTGCGGCTGGGACTGCGCCGCCGGCACCTGGGCAAGCTCGCCGAGGTGGAGGCCACGCTGCGGCAGCTCGACTACGCCGCCCGCAACATCCGCGTGCTGGCCCGGGCCGGCGTGACCCTGACCCGCCGGCACACCGCCACGCCGCCGGAGCTGGCCGCCGCGATCGGCGCGCTGACCTCCGCCGTACGGTCGGCCGGTGAGGCCATGGCCCACGACCTCACCGGCGCCGACGCCGACCGGCACGCGCAGCGGGCCGACGCGGCGGCGCTGGAGGCGGAGCGGATCGCCGCGGGCCTGCTGCGGACCGATCCGCCGCTGCCGGTCACCATGATCGTCGGGCAGATCCGGGCGACCGCCATCGACCTGCTGCGCGGTGTCGGCCACGACGACGTGACGGTGCTGGACCGGGTGGACGAGGCGCTCGGCCTGAGCCGGGGGCGACACGTTCGCCGCTGGTCCGCTCAGTGCTGATGGATCGGGGTGTCGAGGTCCGTCAGCCGCCGGCCGGACCCTCCGGCGGCCAGCGTGGCGAACTCGGCGGCGATCGCCACGGCGGTCTCCTCCGGCGTCCGCGCCCCCAGGTCGAGTCCGATCGGTGAGGAGAGCCGGGCGAGGGCGGCCTCGTCCACGCCCGCCTCGCGCAGGCGGCGCAGCCGGTCGGTATGGGTGCGGCGGCTGCCCATCGCGCCGATGTAGCGGGCCCGGGTGCGCAGGGCGACCTCCAGCAGCGGGACGTCGAACTTCGGGTCGTGGGTGAGGACGCAGAGCACGGTGCGCTCGTCGACGGCCGTCGACTCCAGGTATTTGTGCGGCCACTGCACGACGAGGTCGTCGGCGTCGGGGAAGCGCTTGCGGGTGGCGAACACCGGCCGGGCGTCGCACACCGTGACGTGGTAGCCGAGGAAGCGGCCGATCCGGGCCACCGCGACGGCGAAGTCGATCGCGCCGAACACGATCATCCGTGGTGGCGGCAGGTACGACTGCACGAACACGGACACCTCGTCGTGCCGCTGCTGCCCGCGCGTACCGAGTCGCACGGTTCCGGTGGTGCCGAGGGCCAGCATCCCCTCGGCCTGCTGCGTCACCGCGCGGTCCAGGTCGGCGTCGCCGAGGGTGCCGGCCACCCGGTCGGGCCAGACCACCATCTGGGCCATTCCGGCGGACGCCGTCGCCACCGGCGTACCCGCGCGGATCGCGGCGAGCACCGCGTCGGGCTCGGTCAGCACGACGTCCGGCTGCACCAGGACCTCGATGGTGCCGCCGCAGGTCAGGCCCACCTCGAAGGCGTCGTCGTCGCCGACGCCGTACGTCTCGGTGCGCACCTGTCCGGTCCGTATCGCCTCCCGGCACAGCTCGTACACCGCGCCCTCGACGCACCCTCCGGAGATGCTGCCGACGACCTCACCGTCGGCGCAGACCGCCATGGCCGCGCCCGGCGGTCTGGGCGCCGACTTCCAGGTCCGCACCACCGTCGCGACGGCGAACCGGACGCCAACGGCACGCCACGCGCTCAACCCGTCGACGATGTCTCGCATTGCCGCACGATCCGTGAGCAGCCGCGGCACCGTCAACGCCGACCTAAGGACTTGCTTAGGTCGGCGTTGACTTCCGCGGGCACCGGCACCACATTGACGACTTCCGGAGGTGCGATATGCAGGTGCCGGCCCCGTTCGAGTACGAACGAGCAACCAGTGTGGACCACGCCATCAGCCTGATGGAACGGCTGGGCAGCACGTCACGGCTGATCGCCGGCGGGCACAGCCTGCTGCCGATGATGAAGCTGCGGCTGGCCAGTTTCGACTATCTCATCGACATCAACGATCTCCATGACGAGCTCGGCTACATCGAGGCGGGCCCGGACGAGCTACGCATCGGTGCGCTGACCCGGCATCGGGAGCTGCTGGAGTCCGCCACCCTGACGGCGGCCTTCCCGATCTTCGCCGACGCCGAACGGGTGATCGCCGATCCGATCGTGCGCAACCGGGGCACACTGGGCGGCTCCCTGTGCCAGGCGGACCCGTCGGAGGACCTGTCCGCGGTCTGCACCGCCCTGGGCGCGAGCTGCGTGATCCGCGGGCCGGGCGGCGCCGAACGGGTGGTGTCCATGGAGGAGTTCCACGTCGGGCCGTACGAGACGGCCGTCGGAGACGGGGAGATCCTGGTCGAGGTCCGGCTGCCGGTGCGGCCCGGCTGCGGCAGCGCCTACGAGAAGGTGGAACGCCGGGCCGGCGACTGGGCGGTGGTCTCGGCCGGCGCCGCGGTCTGGCTCGACGGCGACGTGATCTCCGACGCCCGGGTCGGGCTGGCCGCCGTAGGCCCGAACACCACAGGTATCCCGGAGGTCTCGGCGGCGCTGCGTGGGCAGACACCCAGCGAGAGCCTCTTCGAGCAGGCCGGCGCGATCGCCGCGCGCAGCTGCGATCCGGCCACCGATCAGCGGGGCAGCGCGGACTACAAGCGGCACCTGGCCGACGAGCTGACCAGACGGACCCTGCGCCGGGCCGTGGAACGGGCGAGGAGCTGAGCATGCAGGTCACCATGACCGTCAACGACGTCGAGGTCACCCGGGAGATCGAGGGCCGGCTGCTGCTTGTGCACTTCCTGCGCGACGTGCTGGGCCTGACCGGCACGCACTCGGGCTGCGACACCAGCAACTGCGGCACCTGCGTCGTCTGGCTCGACGGCGAACCGGTGAAGTCGTGCACCGTGCTGGCCGCGATGGCCGGCGGCCACCAGGTGCGTACCGTCGAGGGCCTGGCCAAGGGCGCGGAGCTCGACCCGGTCCAGCAGGGCTTCATGCAGTGCCACGGCCTGCAGTGCGGCTTCTGCACGCCCGGCATGATGATGACCGCTCGGGCGCTGCTCAACCGCAACCCGGACCCGACCGAGGCGGAGATCCGCGAAGCGATCTCCGGCCAGATCTGCCGCTGCACCGGCTACGCCACCATCGTGCGCTCGGTGCGCTGGGCCGCCGTGCACGAGGCGAACGCGGCCGCCGCGGTCACCGAGACCACCGAATCACCCGAAGCCGGCGAGATCGACAACGCCGGCCGGCCCGCCGGGAGCGTCGTATGACGACTGTGCACGAGCGCGTGGACACCTTCCACGACAACGACCAGAAGCCGGTGGGCTACGGCCGGATGCTGCGGAAGGAGGATCCGCGCTTCGTGCGCGGCCGGGGCCGGTTCGTCGACGACGTCCGGCTGCCCGGGCTGCTGCACCTGGCCATCCTCCGCTCGCCGGTGGCCCACGCGCGGATCCTGAGCATCGACACGAGCGCCGCCGAGGCATCCCCCGGCGTCAAGGCGGTAGTGACCGGGGCGATGCTGGCCGAGCAGGGTCTGGCCTGGATGCCGACGCTCTCCAACGACGTACAGGCCGTGCTCGCCACCGACAAGGTGCGCTTCCAGGGTCAGGAGGTGGCGTTCGTCGTCGCCGAGGACCCGTACGCGGCGCGGGACGCGCTGGAGCTGATCGACGTCGAGTACGACGTCCTCGACCCGGTCGTCGACGCCCGCCGCGCGCTGGAGCCGGACGCCCCGGTGATCCGCGACGACCTGGAGGGCAAGACCGACAACCACTGCTTCGACTGGGAGACCGGCGACGAGGCGGCCACCGCGGCGGTGTTCGCCCGGGCGGACGTCGTGGTCAGCCAGGACCTGGTCTATCCGCGGGTGCACCCGGCGCCGATGGAGACGTGCGGCGCGGTCGCCGACTTCGACGCCGTCGAGGGCAAGCTGCGTCTCTGGTCCACCACGCAGGCGCCGCACGCGCACCGCACCCTCTACGCCCTGGTGGCGGGCATCCCCGAGCACAAGATCCAGGTGATCTCGCCGGACATCGGCGGTGGCTTCGGCAACAAGGTGCCGATCTATCCGGGGTACGTCTGCGCGATCGTCGCCTCGATCGTCACCGGGAAGCCGGTGAAGTGGATGGAGGACCGCTTCGAGAACCTGATCAGCACCGGCTTCGCCCGCGACTACATCATGCGTGGTGAGATCGCGGCGACCCGTGACGGCCGGATCCTGGCCATCCGCACCAACGTCCTCGCCGACCACGGCGCCTTCAACGGCACCGCCGCGCCGGTGAAGTACCCGGCCGGTTTCTTCGGCGTCTTCACCGGCAGCTACGACATCGAGGCCGCGTACTGCAAGATGACGGCGGTCTTCACGAACAAGGCGCCCGGCGGCGTGGCGTACGCCTGTTCGTTCCGCATCACCGAGGCCGTCTACCTCGTCGAGCGGATCGTCGACTGCCTCGCCGACGAGCTGGGCATGGACCCGGCCGAGCTGCGGCTGAAGAACTTCATCCGGCCGGAGCAGTTCCCGTACACCACGAAGACCGGCTGGGTGTACGACTCCGGCGACTACGAGCCGACGATGCGGCTGGCGATGGAGATGGCCGGCTACGCCGACCTGCGGCGCGAGCAGCAGGAGAAGCGGGCCCGGGGCGAGCTGATGGGCATCGGCATCGCGTTCTTCACCGAGGCCGTCGGCGCCGGGCCGCGCAAGAACATGGACATCCTCGGCCTGGGCATGGCCGACGGTTGCGAGTTGCGCGTGCACCCGACCGGCAAGGCGGTGGTCCGGCTCAGCGTGCAGTCCCAGGGTCAGGGGCACGAGACGACGTTCGCGCAGATCGTCGCGGAGGAGATCGGCATTCCGCCGGACGACATCGACGTGCTGCACGGCGACACCGACAACACGCCGTTCGGCCTCGGCACGTACGGCAGCCGGTCCACCCCGGTCTCCGGCGCCGCGGCGGCCCTGGTGGCCCGCAAGGTCCGCGACAAGGCCCGGATCATCGCCTCCGGCATGCTGGAGGTCTCGGTCGCCGACCTGGAGTGGGACAAGGGTTCCTTCCGGGTCAAGGGCGATCCGGGTAAGAGCGTGACGATCCAGGACATCGCGATGCGGGCCCACGGCGCCGGTGACCTGCCCGAGGGCGTCGAGGGCGGGTTGGAGGCGCAGATCTGCTACAACCCGTCGAACCTGACGTATCCGCACGGGGCGTACATCTGCGTGGTGGACATCGACCCCGGCACCGCGCAGGTCAAGGTGCGGCGCTTCATCGCCGTCGACGACTGCGGCACCCGGATCAATCCCATGATCATCGAGGGGCAGGTGCACGGCGGGCTGGCCGACGGGGTCGGCATGGCCCTGATGGAGATGATCGCGTTCGACGAGGACGGCAACTGCCTCGGCGCGTCGCTGATGGACTACCTGCTGCCCACCGCGCTGGAGGTGCCCGACTGGGAGACCGGCTTCACCGTCACCCCGTCGCCGCACCACCCGATCGGTGCGAAGGGCGTCGGCGAGTCCGCCACCGTCGGCTCCCCGCCCGCGATCGTCAACGCGGTCGTCGACGCGCTCGAACCCTTCGGCGTACGGCATGCCGACATGCCGTTGACGCCGTCGCGCGTCTGGGACGCGATGCGCGGCAACGCCCGCCCGCCGATCTAGGGGAGGTGGCCATGACGACGATCGCCCGCCGTACGCAGGATCTGACCGTCTCGCGCGCGCCGTTCGTGCACGCCACGGTGGTCCGGGCGCAGGACCCGACGTCGGCCCGGCCCGGCGACGACGCGGTGATCCTGCCGGACGGCACCATCGAGGGTTTCGTCGGCGGGGTGTGCGCCGAGAACTCGGTGCGGGCGGCCGCCCTGGACACCCTCCGCGACGGCAAGGCGCTGCTGCTGCGGGTCCTGCCGGACGGCACGCCCGCCTTTCCCGAGACGCCGGGGGCACGGGTCGTGGTCAACCCGTGCCACTCGGGCGGGGCGCTGGAGATCTTCCTGCGCCCGGTGCTACCGGTACCCGTGCTGGGTCTGGTGGGCGACACGCCGATCAGCGCGGCGGTGGCCACCCTGGCGGCCTTCCTCGACTTCGAGGTGGCCACGTCCGGCGACTACGCCGGCGCGACAGCGGTCGTGGTGGCCGGCCTCGGCAAGGGCGAGCAGGACGCCATCCGCGCCGCCCTGGACGCCGGCGTGGGCCACATCGCGCTGGTCGCCAGCCGAAAGCGCGGGGCGGCGGTGCTCGACGAACTGGCGCTGTCCGACGCGGAGCGCGCCCGGGTCCGGACCCCGGCCGGGCTGGAGATCGGGGCGCGCTCACCACAGGAGATCGCGCTGTCGATCATGGCCGAGGTGGTGCGGGCGCTGCGGGTGGACGGCCTCGCCTCCTCCCCCGCACCACCCGCGGCGCTCCCCCAGCAAGCAGTCGACCCGGTGTGCGGGATGACAGTCCTGATCGGACCGGAAACCCCGCACGTGCGGATCGACGGCACCGACCACTGGTTCTGCTGCCCCGGCTGCCTCGACCGGCACGTGGCGGCGTAGCCGTGTTCGTGACCGGCCTGGTTCTGGCCGCCGGGGCCTCGGTACGCCTCGGCGAGGCCAAGCAGCTGCTGCCGTACCGCGGGCGGACGCTGCTCGACGCCACCCTCGACCTGGCCCGCTCGTGCGCCTTCGACCAGTTGCTGGTGACCCTCGGCGGCGCCGCCGACCTGATCCGCGATCGGGTGGATCTGACCGGGGTCCAGGTCGTCGAGAACGCCGAGTTCAGCACTGGTTGCGGATCGTCGGTCCGCGCCGCGACGCAGGCGGTGAACCCGCGCGCCGACGGGCTCGTGCTCCTGCTCGGCGACCAACCAGGCGTACGGGCCGCCGACGTACGCCGGGTCGCGGCGGCGACCACCCCGCTCGCGGTGTGCCGGTACGCCGACGGCCTGGGACACCCGTTCTGGTTCGCCCGTGACGTCCTGCCGGAGCTGCGTGTCCTGCACGGCGACAAGGCGGTGTGGAAGCTGCTGCACTCCGGCCGGCACCCGGTCACGGAGATACCTGTGGACGGGCCGGTGCCGATCGACGTGGACACCCGCGCGGACTACCGGCGGTTGCTCTCGGGCGAGGCGCGGTGAAGGACCCCCTGGCCGTGCGGCGCCGGCTCGACGCCGTCGGCTACCTGGCCGACGACGGCATGGCGATGGCCGTCTTCCTCGCGCTGGAGCTGGGCAAGCCGCTGCTGCTCGAGGGTGAGCCCGGCGTCGGCAAGACCGCGGCGGCGAAGGCGCTGGCGCGGGCGCTGGACACGACACTGATCCGGCTGCAGTGCTACGAGGGCCTGACGCCCGGCGAGGCGCTGTACGAATGGAACTACCAGCGGCAGTTGCTCGCCATCCGGCTGGCCGAGGCCCGGCACGCCTCGCTCACCGACGCCGACCTGTTCGCCGCGGAGTTCCTGCAGGAACGGCCGATCCTGCGGGCGGTACGCCACCCGGGGCCGGTCCCGCCGGTGCTGCTGATCGACGAGATCGACCGGGCCGACGACGAGTTCGAGGCGCTGCTGTTCGAGTTCCTCGGCGAGTCCGGGATCACCATCCCCGAGCTGGGCACGTTCACCGCGACCACGCCGCCGGTCGTGGTGCTCACCTCCAACCGCAGTCGCGACCTGCACGACGCGCTGCGCCGCCGCTGCCTGTACCACTGGATCGACTTTCCGCAGATGGACCGGGCCACCGAGATCGTCCGGCGGGCCGTGCCGGGCGCCACCGAAGGGCTGATCCGCACGGCGACCGCCTTCGTCGGCGACGTACGTGCCCTCGGCCTGGACAAGGCGCCCGGCATGGCCGAGGCCATCGACTGGGTCGCCGCGCTGTCAGTGCTCGGCGCCGCCGACCTCTCCGCCGACGACGTCGTCCGGACCATCGGCACCATCGCCAAGACCCCCGACGACCGCGCCGCCGTCGCCGCCGCGCTCGGCGCACACCAGGAGAGGCCGGCATGAAGATCACCAACGAGTTCACCGTCGACATTCCGATCGCGCAGGCGTGGGCGATCCTCACCGACCTGGAGGGCGTCGCGCCGTGCCTGCCGGGCGCCCAGTTGACCGGCGTCGACGGCGACGTCCACCAGGGCACGGTGAAGGTCAAGGTCGGCCCTGTCGTCTCCGAGTTCGCCGGCACCGCACGTTTCGTCGAGAAGGACGAGGAGCGGTACCGGGGGGTGATCGAGGCGAAGGGCCGCGACCGGCGGTCCGCGGCGAACGCGTCCGCCCTGGTCACCGCCCACCTGCGGCCGGTCGGTCAGCGCACAGTCGTCAGCGTGGACACCGATCTGAAGATCTCGGGGCGGCTGGCCCAGTTCGGCAGCGGCATGATCAAGGAGGTGTCCGGCAAGCTGCTCGCCCAGTTCGTCGCCAACCTCGAAGCGAGGCTGGCGGCAGAGGAGACCGGCGACCCGCACGCGGCCACCGCGCCTGACGCGTCCGAGCCCGCGCCGGCCGTCGCCGCCACGCCCGACCGCGCCAGTCCGCCGCGACCGGGCCCGACGCCTCCACGGCCCTGCCCCGTACCCTCGCGGCCGACGCGGACGCCACCCCGTCCGGGACCACCGTGGCCGGCACCCCCGTGGCCGTCTCGGCGCCCACCGGTCGACCGGATGCCGACGCCGACGCCGAACCGGAGACGCTGGACCTGCTCGACATCGCCGGTGGGGCCGTCGTCAAGCGCCTCGTGCCGGTGCTCGTCGGGATCGTCGTCGTCGGTGGGATGATCGCCTGGTGGGTCGCCCGCCGGTGAGCGGCGGTCTGCTGCGCGGCGTCGACCGCGCGGCGTTCGCGACGGCGTTCGCCGACCGGTTGCGGCGGGCCGGCGTACCCGCCGGGCTCACCGAGGCCGGTGACTTCGTCCGGGCGCTCCGCGTGTGGACCCCCGGGGAGACGACCGCGCTCTACTGGGCCGCCCGGATCAGCTTCGTGCGGCGGCACGCCGACCTCGCCGCCTTCGACCGCGTCTTCGCCGCTGTCTTCGCCGACGCGCCGCCGCTGCCGCTCACCCGGTCCGCGGCCCCGCCGGGCGCTCGTGACGACGTGCACCTGCCGGTGCCCGCCGACACCGACGACACCGACGACGGTGGTGGGCTGCCGTGGGCGACGTTGCCGACGCCCGTCGCCGAGGCGGAGCCCTCCGACGCCGGGGTGCGACTGCCCGAGCGACGACCCAGCGCCCTCGCCGGGCTCGCCGACCGGCCGTTCGAGGACCTCGACGCCGCCCAGCTCGCGCTGCTCGGCGACGCCTTGCGCGAGGCCGTCGCCCGCTGGCCGTCCCGGCGCACCAGGCGGCACGCCGTCGGTCCGGCCGGGCGGTGGGTCGCGCTGCGCCCGACGATCGCCCGCGCCCGTCGCACCGCGTGGGAGCCCGTCGAGGTCGTCCGCGAGCGACAGGTACGCCGACCACGCCGGGTGGTGCTGCTGTGCGACCTCAGCGAGTCGATGCGGGCCCAGGCCCACGCGTACCTGCACCTGCTGCGGGCCTTCGCGGTGAGCACCGACGCGGAGGTGTTCGCCTTCGCCACGACGCTCACCCGGCTCACCGTCGCGCTGCGGCACACGTCGGCGTCCGCGGCGATCGCGCACGCCGGCGCCGCCGTGACCGACCGGTTCGGGGGTACGCGCATCGCGACGAACCTGCGGGCACTGCTCGCGTCCCCGCACGGCGACGCGGTTCGCGGGGCGGTGGTGCTGATCGGCTCGGACGGCTGGGACAGCGACCCCCCGGACGAACTCGCCGCCGTGATGGCACGGCTGAGCCGCCGCGCCCACCGGATCGTCTGGCTGAACCCACGGGCCGGCGCCCCCGGCTTCGCTCCCCTGGTGGCGGGCATGGCCGCGGCCCTGCCCTACTGTGACCGGCTGCTGCCGGCCGCGACGTTCCGGGACCTGCTGGACGCCGCCGGTCAGCTCCAGAGCGTCACGTGCACCGAGGGCCGGAAGCGGTTCACCGCGACGCCCACGCCGCGCATCATCGCCTGAATCGCCCGGGGCGTCGACGCGAAGCGGCACAGTTCCGCTGCCACGGACGGTGTGCCGGGGGTGACGAGCACCAGCGAATGCCACACCGCCTCGGCCTTGGCGTGCGGCCCGGACAACGCCACGAGTTGGCCGCTGCGGAGATCCGGCGCGACGGTGAACGACAGCGCGGGCGCGATCCCCCGGCCACGCTGCGCCTCACCCAGCGCCGCCGCGTGGCTCTGGAAGATCTGCTGCCGCTCCTCGGGTACGCCGAGCCGGCGCAGCATCGCCGGGACAGCGCCCACGGTGTCGGTGGCCGAAGGGCCGAGCAGCCAGGTCTGGTCACGCAGCTGCCCCGGCGACGCCGGCACACCGGCCAGCGGATGATCCGGGCCGAGGACAGTCACCAGCCGGTAGTTCATCATCGGCCGGCCGGAGATCGCCGGATCAGCCACCGGCGGCAGCGGCCCCATCGCGACGTCCGCGGCCCGGGTCAGCAGCAGCGACTCGAAGGAGCCGGGGTCGCAGACGCTCAGCTCGATGTCGAGGTCGGCGGCGCGTCTGGCGAACAGCTCGATCAGTCTCGGCGCGGCGAACTCGGCGAACTCGCTGGAGGCGGCGACCCGCAGCATCCGGCGGCCGTGTGCCGCCGAACTGACCTCCAGGACCGTACGGTCCTGCAGGCCCAGCATCTCGGCCGCGCGGCTGGCGAGCCGCAGCCCGCCGGGGGTGAAGGCCAGCCCCGCCGCCGTCCGGGTGAACAACTGGTCTCCGAACTCCCGCCGGAGCTGGCCGATGAGCAGCGAGACCGCCGACTCGGAGACCTCCAGTTGCGCGGCGGCCTGCTTGACGGATCCCAGCCGGACAACAGCGACGTAGGCCCGTAGCTGCGTCGGAGTCATCGGCGTCGACCCGCCCTTCTGCTGCGCCGTGGACTGCTGCGGGCAGCCCGCGGTGTACCCCGATCATTCCCCGCCGATTGCCTCGCCGCCAGGGACAGCGCGCCCGGAGCGATCCGGCCGGTACGCGGGGTGAGTGCCCGATCAGGCGTCGGTGTCGGTGAGCAGCCGGGCGGCCAGGGCGCGTATCTCGTCCTTGAGTTCGTCCGGGCGCTCGATCGTGAACGACCAGCCGAGCCCGGCGAGCATCTGTGCCGCGCCGTCGAGCCGTTCCGCGCGGGCGGTGAGGCGCACTCCGCCGGGAACCTCGGTGAGCGTGCCGACCGAGGGCGGGATCCGTCGCTGCGCCTGCTCCGGGCTGGTGTGCAGCACCACGGAGATGTCGTGCGCGTACGGCACTGCTGCCAGCCCGGTGAGTACCTGCGTGGTGGGATCGAAGCCGGCCGGGATGTCGAACCTGCCCGGGGTGGGGCGGGCGGTCCCGATGCGGTCGAGCCGGAACGTCCGTACGGCCCGGCGGTTGTGGTCGTGGCCGGTGACGTACCACCGGCCGGCGTGGAAGACCAGCCCGTACGGGTCGAGCCGGCGCTCGCCGACCTCGCCACGCCAGGTGGTGTAGGTGATGTCCACCGGTTGCTGATGCCGGGCCGCTTCCGCGGGCACCAGCAGCACCTCGATGCCGGGCGGGGCGGACTTCCGGACCCGCGCGGTGAAGTCCACGGTCTCCAGCAGCGAATCGATCCGCCGGGCGAGAACCGCCGGCAGCACCCGGCGGATCTTCGCGGTCGCGCTCTCGGCGGCTGCGCCTTCGGCGGTGACCAGCCCGGCCCGGCGGGCGGCGACGAGCCCGAGCATGACGGCGACCGCCTCCTCGTCGGTGAGCATGAGTGGCGGCAGCTTGTATCCGGGCGCGAGCCGGTATCCGCCGTAGCGGCCGCGCCGGGCCTCGACCGGGATGCCCAGGTCGGCGAGGTGCGCGGCGTAGCGGCGGACCGTGCGCTCGTCGACGCCCAGCCGACCGGCCAGGTCGGCGACGGTGAAGCCGCCGCCGGCCTGGAGGATCTCCAGCAACGCCAGTACGCGCGCCGTCGGCCGGGTCACGAATCCCCACTTCCAATCCGGGCGGAACCTGTCCGGTATTGATCGTAGCGTGTCAGGCATGACGACCTTCGTACTGGTTCCCGGGTTCTGGCTCGGCGCATGGGCCTGGCGCCCGGTCACCGCCGCCCTGCGCGGGCACGGCCACGAGGTGTACCCGCTGAGCCTGACCGGCCTGGGCGAGCGCGCCCACCTGGCCCGCCCGGACACCGACCTCGACGTCCACGTCACCGACGTGGTCAACCTGCTGCGCTACGAGGACCTGCACGACGTGGTGCTCGTCGGGCACAGCTACGCCGGCGCGGTCGTGACAACCGCCGTTGCCGACCGCATGACTGACCGCATCGCCCAACTGGTCTTCGTCGACACCGGCCCGCTGCCCGACGGGGCGGCGAACGAGGACTTCAGCCCGCCCCCGGAGCGTGACCGCAACGCGGCGATGGTGGCCGAACACGGCGACGGCTGGCGGCTGCCACCCCCGCCGTGGGCCGGGCTGGCGGCGAGCGCAGCAGACGTGGATGAATCGGTCGTCGCGTTGCTCGATGAGCGGTCGGTGGCCCAGCCGTGGGCGACTGCCACCACCCCGGTGCGGCTCACCGGCGCGTGGGAGAAGCTGCCCCGCCTCGGCGTGCTGTCGAGCTTCACCGCCGAGCAGGCACGCGAGATGGCCGCCACCGTGCCGCTGTGCCGGCACATGGCCGGCGATTCGTGGCGGTACGAGGAACTGCCGACATGGCACTGGCCGATGCTCAGCCGACCGGCCGAGCTGGCCCGGATCCTGCACGAAGCCAGGCCGACGGCATAGCCCGCGGTGCCCGGGCGACAGCATCCAGATGGCTTCGCAGATCCGCGTCGCTGCTCCATCACGTCTTCGGGTTCTTTCCCGGCCAGGCGGCCACACGTCGAAGCGGTACCTGGACGGCAGGGCCCGGTCGGCGAAGCAGTCCGTTGGCGACCAGCTCGACGGTCACCACGACAGCGATCGCCTCGACGGCCAGGAGCGCGACCAGGACCAGTAGCTGGGCCGCCCCGGCCTGGACGGGTGTGCCGCCGCCGAGCAGCACGCCGACGAAGGCACCGGGGAGCGTGACCAGGCCGACGGTGCGTGTCTGGTCCAGCGCGGGTACCAGCGCCTGCCCCGCGCCGGGCCGGCAGATCTCCAGCGCCGCATCCCGCGGCACGAGGCCCAACGCCAGGGCCGCCTCGTACTCGCCATGGCGGTCGCGAAGCTCGTCCAACGCGCGGCGGCCCGCCAGGGAGGTGGCCGTCATCGCCCCGCCGATGAGGATCCCGGCGATCGGAACGACCGCTACCTCGGTCAGCGGCACCGTGCCGGAGGCCACGACGAGGGCGCAGGCCGGGAGCGCGCCGGCCGCGATCGGCGCCAGCACCGGCCAGCCGAGGCGAAGCGAGCTGACCCGGCGCGCGGAGGTCGCCGCCGCGACCAGGATCATCAGCGTGATGAACCCGGCGCTGGCCCACCACGACCGTAGGACGGCAGTGATGAGCAGCGCCACGGCGCACAACTGCACCACCGCGCGCAGCGCCGCCGTAGCGATGCCACGGGCGTGGCCGAGCCGACCGGCCCGCACCGTTGCCACGGCGACGAGCACGAGAACGACGAGTACGGCGGCGAGCGCCGGACCGACCGCGACTGCACCTTGATCCATGGGAGCATTCGACCAGCCGGCGCTTGCTCAGATGTTGGAGCCGTCCGGTGGCAGCCCGGGCGGTGGCTGCGGGGATCCGCCCCGGCCGGCAGCCGGTGGACAGGACATGCCCAGGGTGTAGGCCGTCATGGACAATGAGCCGTAGGCGTAGCCGTCGACGAGGACCTCGGTGTCGGGGGTGTCCATGGCGGCGGCCAGACCGGCGAGATACAACGCCGGGATGAAGTGATCCGGTGTCGGTACCGCACGGCGGAAGTCCCCGTGGGCGTCGAGGGTCGCGTACTCGCCCGGATCGGTCAACATCCGGGCCTTGGCGTCCTCGTCGAAGCGTCGCGCCCAGTCGAAGCCGTCGTCGGTCAGCGTCCAGTCCATGCCGCGCAGGTTGTGCACGACATTGCCGCTCGCCACGATCAGCACGCCGCGCCGACGCAGTGGAGCGAGCCGGGCGCCGAGTTGAAGGTGGTAGTCCATCGGCTTGTCGGCGTTGATGCTGAGCTGGACGACGGGAATCGTCGCGTCCGGAAAGGCGTGCATCAGCACCGACCAGGTGCCATGGTCGATGCCCCAGCTGTCGACGTCCGCCCCGACCCAGGTCGGATGGACGACGTCGCTGACCTCCTCAGCCAGCTCGGGCAGCCCCGGCGCCGGGTACTGCACCTCGAACAGCTCCTGCGGGAACCCGTAGAAGTCGTGGATGGTCCTCGGCCGGGGCATCGCGGTGACGGCCGTGGCGTTGATGTACCAATGGGCGCTGACCACCAGGATCGCGCGGGGACGCGGCACCGCGGCGCCGAAGGCTCTCCACGCGGAGGTGTACCGGTTGATCTCGAGGGCGTTCATCGGGTTGCCGTGGCCCAGGAACGCCGCGGGCATCAGGACATCCGAGCCCGGATGTACGTCTGAAGGCACGTGAACTTCCCTCCCTGGAGGACCGGTTCGTACGGCGCGGCCTGCCGGACCTGAATGTCACGATAGTGCCGACCGCGACGTAACGTGGGGTGATCAGGCGGTCGGATGGGAGAGCGCCACGGCGATGGCTGGTCCGATCGCGACGCTGAGCAGGTAGGCGAGGTTGAACAGACCCAGTGCTTCGGCCCGGTGGGAGCCGGATACGACGCCGGCCGCGTGCAGGGCGAGTACGCCTTGGCCGGTCGCGGCGGCCAAGGAACCGAGCGTCATCGCCGCAAGCAGCAGCGGTACAGCGGTGGTGACCGTCGCCAGCAGCAGCGCGGCGGCGCCGGTGAGGAGCAACATGGCGACCGCGACGCGGCGTGGCACCCGCACGGATGCCGCGACCAGGAACCCGGAGCAGATGCCGCCGATCAGGTACGGCGCCAGCAGCACGAGCCCGCTCTGGGTGCCTGCCCATCCCGCGTGCTGTCGCAGCAGGTCCGGCGCGGCGTAGAGCAGGGCGAAGTTCCCCGCTCCCAGCGCGAAGGCCAGCGCGCACGCCGCGAGGAACCGGCCGTTCCGTGCCACCGCAGCAGGCAGGAAGCCGTCCGGGCGGACCTTGGTCCAGGCCACCAGCAGAGGCAGCAGCACGACGGTGGCCGGGCCGGCCACCAGCGGCCGGTGCGGAATGAGGACGGCTGCGGTGACCAGCATGGCCAGGATGGTCATCCCGAAGAAGTCGAACGGCGCCGGCGCCGCGTCCGGTGCGGTGGTGCCGCGGCGAGTCGCGGGCACGGCGAGCACCGCCAGCAGCGGCAACGCCAGCGCCGCCTGCCACGAGGAGAGGTCGGCGATCAGTGCGCCGGTCAGCGGACCGGTGGCCCCGACGACCGCCAGCGACGCGGCGACCACGCCCATCTGCCGGGCCGAGTCGGCCAGTTTCATCGCGGTCACGGTGAGGCCGGCAGACCCCAGTCCCTGCACCGCCGCACCGGCCACCATCGCCGACACGCTCGGGATCAGCACGAGGATGAGCGTCCCCGCTGCCACCAGCGCGGACGCGACGGTCAGGGCCGCTCGTACGCCGCGACGGGCGAGCAGCGCCGCCAACAGCGGCGTCCCCAACGCGATCCCCCAGCCGAAGGCGGTCACACCGGCGGCCGCGGCCTGTTCCCCACTACCCGTCGCGCGCGCCAGGTCGTCGAGCAGCAGTGCCGGTGCGGCAATCCCGAACGACAGCGGACCGGCCAGCAGGGCGAGCCAGGGTGTGGCCACCCGCCCCGGTGCGAGTTGCCTGTCGCGGCGAGCGGCTGGGCGCCGCTGTAGCTGATCCATGTCGTTCCTCCGGTGTCGGCTCGGTTCAGCCTTCCCGGGGCTCCTTACCGTCGGCTGATGGCCGGCTGACGTACGCGTCGGTGACCCCGCGTCGCTTCCCGCCGAGCAGATCGACGGCCGGCGGACCTTCGCGGGGCGGGAGAGCCGGCTGGCTAGTGTGAAGCGATGAGGTTCGGAGTGCTGGGCGACGTTGCGGTGTGGACGTCGGACGGCACACCTGTCGCCGTGCCCGGCCTCAAAGTGCGTGGTCTGCTGGCTGACCTGCTGGTTCATGAGGGGCGCCCGGTGACCGCCGACCGGCTGATCGAAGATCTCTGGGGTGACGAGGCGCCGGGCAACGCGCTCGGGGCGCTCCAGACCAAGGTGTCGCAGTTGCGGCGTGCCCTGGAGGCGGGCGAGGCGGGTGGCCGTGCGCTGGTCGAGTCCGGTGAGGCCGGCTACCGGCTGCGGACGTCGTCGGAATCGGTCGACGCCGGTCGCTTCGCCGCTCTGTTGCTACGTTCGGGCGCGCAGCGGGAGCCCGCTGTGCGGGCGGCGACGTTGACGGAGGCTCTGTCGCTGTGGCGCGGTTCCCCGTACGCCGACTTCAGTGACGAGCGATTCGTCCGCCAGGCGGTCGATCGGCTCAACGACCAGCGCCTGACCGCGCTGGAGGAACTGGCCGAGGCCCGGCTCGATCTTGGCCAGCACCACCTGCTCGCCGGGGAACTGACCGACCTGGTCGCAGGCCACCCGTGGCGTGAGCGACTACGGGCCGCGCACCTGCGCGCCCTGTACGGCTCGGGACGGCAGCATGAGGCGCTGTTCGCCTACGAGCAGTTCCGTCGGCAGGCGCGCGACGAACTCGGTGTCGATCCCGGCAGAGAGTTGGTCGAGCTGCACGGGGCGATCCTGCGCCAGGATCCCGCCCTCCAGCCGCCGGCACCGGCGTCGGCTCCGGCCCGAACCAACCTGCCGGCGCCTCTGTCGCCCGGTCCGTACGGCGGACTGATCGGGCGCGACGCGGCCGTCGAGGCGGTACGGGAGCGGCTGACGAACGAGCGGCTGGTGACCCTGACCGGTCTGGGTGGGGTGGGAAAAAGCAGGTTGGCGATCGAGGCCGCTCGTGCGCTGGCTGACACGTTCCCCGCTGGCGTGTGGCTCGTCGAGCTGGCCGGCCAGCCGTACTGCGGCGACCACGCGACCTGCACCGAGATCGTCGACATGGTGGCGGCGACGCTCGAGATCCGGGACGACAGCCCGCCCGGCCTGCCCGGTGATCGACCACCGCGCGAGCCGATGGACCGGCTGGTCGCCGCGCTGCGAGGTCGGCGGATGCTGTTGCTGCTCGACAACTGCGAGCACGTGGTGGCGCCGGTCGCTCGACTGACCGAGAAGCTTCTCGGCGCCGTGGCCGACCTGCGCATCCTGGCGACGAGCCGCGAGCCGCTCGGGATCCCCGGCGAAGCCGTCTTTCCGGTGCCGCCGCTGGCCCTGCCGGAGCCCGGAGCCGGCGCGCGGCAGATCGCCGAGGCTCCGGCGGTTCGGCTCTTCGTGGCCCGCGCCCGCGCCACCGAGCCAGGGTTCACCGTCGATCAGCGGAACACGGACGCGGTTGCCGTCATCTGCCGGCGTCTCGACGGCGTACCGCTGGCGCTGGAACTGGCCGCGTCCCGTCTGGCCGTTCTCGACCCGGGCGAGCTGGCGGCACGGCTCGACGATCGCTTCCGGCTGCTGTCATCCGGCCGGCGCACCGCGCCCCCGCGTCAGCAGGGGCTTCGCGCCGTGATCGACTGGAGTTGGGAGTTGCTGTCACCTCCCGAACGCGCGGTGCTGCGCCGGCTCGCGGTCTTCGCCGACGGCGCCACCCTGGCCGCCGCCGAGCAGGTGTGCGGGGGCGGGCAGGTGGCATCGGACGAGGTGCTCGACGTGCTGGCACGCCTGATCGACCGATCGCTGGTCATGGTGCGGCACGGCGAGAGTCCGCGACGCTTTCGGCTGCCGGAGACGGTGGCTGCCTACGGTCTGGAACAGCTCGACAGCGCCGCCGAACTGCCCGCGACTCGTCGCCGTTACGCCACGTGTTTCGCCCGTCTCGCCGAGCAGGCCGCCGGACGGCTACGTGGTCACGATCAGAGTCGTGCGCTACGTGAGCTCGATGCCGAGAGCGCCAACCTCCGGGCGGCACTCGACGTCGCCGCCACCGACGGTCAGGCCCGCGTGGGCTTGGCGCTCGCCACCTCGTTGTCCTGGTACCGCCTGCTCCGGGGTCGGTTCGGAGAGGTGAGCCGGTCACTGCGAACGGCGCTGGACATCGTCCCGAGGAGCGAGGTCGACGTCGCACCGGACGGCCTGCGGCGGCATGCGGAGATGTGGCTGACCGCTCTCGCCACCCGGGACGGCGATCCGACCGCTCCCCGGCAGCGGATCCTGGAGAGCTACCAGGACCACGAGGGGCCGGAGAAGGCGTTCGCGCAGTGGTTGTTCGCCTCCATGATGCTCGGCTCCGGAGATCCGGGCGCGGCGGCCGTCCTGGTCGACGCGGCGCTGGCGGCGTTCCGCGCCGGCGGGGACCGGTGGGGCATCGCTGCCGCCTGCGCCATCCGAGCGGACCTCGCGCTCGTACTCCGCAGCGACCTGCCCGCGGCGCAGCGTGACTGCGAGACCAGCCGGGCGCTGTTCGAGCAACTGGGCGACCGCTGGGGCCAAGTACATCCGACGAGCCTGTTGGGAACCCTGGCCGAGATCCACGGCGACTACGATCGCGCCGCCACGCGCTACCGGGAGGCGTTGCGCATCGCCGAACACCTGCGGCTGTGGACGTCGGTGTCCCGGCAGCTGGCATGCATCGGCCGGCTCGCCATTTTGAGAGGCGACCTCGACGAGGCCGTCGTCAGTCACGACCGCGCGCTACAGGTGGCCCAGGAACAGTCGAGCTCCTCCGCCGTCGCCTTCGCCGGCACGGGCCTGGCAATGATCGCGCGACGGCGGGGCGACCTCGACGCCGCCGAGACCCGGCAGCGGGACCTGCTCGACTGGAACCGCCGTGCCGGCTTCCTGCCGGGCTGCGCGCTCGCGCTGGCCGAGTTGGGGTTCATCGCGGAGCACCGCGGTGATGCTGTCCTCGCCGAGCGCCACCACCGTGAGTCGCTCGACGCGGCGCGCGCCACCGGTGATCAACGGGCGGTCGCCCTGGCTCTCGAGGGCCTGGCCGGGGCCATCAGCCTCGGCGGTGACAGTCGGCCCGCCGCGCGGCTGCTCGCCGCGGCACGGACGCTGCGCGAGGCCGCCGGCGCGCCGCTGCCTCCCAGCGAGCAACACGACGTCCAGCGCATCACCGCCCGCCTCCGGGAGGCGCTCGGCAGCGACGAACTCGCTGCCGAGATGAGCCGCGGCGCACAGCTCGACCTCGACGAACAGCCGTTCAGCGGCGTCGGTAAGGGGGTGGTCAGCGAACGGTAAGCCTGCTCGGCACGGTTGACCGAGTACCGAGCCGACCCAGGAGGCAGCATGCATACCGATGCCAGGATCGCCGTCATCTACTACTCCGCCACCGGCACCGTGCACCGGCTCGCGCAGGCATTTGTCGACGGAGCCGCGGACGCCGGCGCGGAGGTCCGCCTGCGCCGGGTGGCAGAGTTGGCGCCGGAGCACGTCATTGATGCCAAGCCGCAGTGGCGAGCCCACCTCGACGCCACTGGCGACATTCCGGTCGCCACCCTGGACGACCTCCGGTGGGCCAACGGGTACGCCTTCGGCACGCCGACCCGTTTCGGGAACATCTGCTCTCAGCTGCGCCAGTTTCTCGACACCACGACCGGCCCATGGCAGGCGGAGGAACTGGCCGACAAGCCGGCGACCGGTTTCACCGCCAGCTACGAGGAGCACGGCGGCCAGGAGGCGACTCTGCTCAGCCTCTACCAGACCTTCCACCACTGGGGGTCGATCATCCTGCCTACGGGCTACCTGAACTACGACACCGCTCACGTCGCCGGCGGAAACCCGTACGGCGTCAGCCAGGTGGAGAGCCGCGCCAGCCGGGATCCCGAGTACGCCAGAGCTGTCCTCGAGACGGCCTGCTTCCAGGGCGCACGCCTGACCCGGATGGCAGCCGCTCTCGCCGCCGCCCGCGCGGGCAGCAAGCTCGGGTAGGAGCCCGGCGGCAGGAGCAGTACGACACCGGGACGGAATCGTGAGTAGACGCGCGGGTCACGTCGAACATCGGCAGAAGGTGTACGGGGTGTCCGCGCTCAACCCGGTCACGTCATCGGGCACCTTTCGGGCATGCGCCGAAGGCGATCGTGGGGAACTGATGCGGGGCGCCGCTTCCTCGCCTAAGCTGCATCCAATACATCGATACTAATCGATAGCAGGTGTCGGCAGCCGGGGCCGGTCCAGGCAGCCACGGGCCTCGCATTCACCGACTCCGATTGGAGTACCCGATGACCTGGCGTCCAACCATCGCCGCACTCACCGGCCTGTGCCTCGCGCTCACCACCGCACCAGGCCCCGCCGGCGCCGCGCCCCCGGCACCTCGGCGCGCCGCTCATGTGAACGTTCACACCTACCCGCTCGCCGGGCCGCCCGGCGCGCCCCCCGGGGTCTGCCCGGCCGGCACCGGGTACGGCCCGCCGCTGCCGGCCGGCTCCGTGTCCGCGACGAAGATCCAGGGCGGGTTCTCGTTCCTCGAAGGACCGGTCTGGATCGCCGACGGCGGCTACCTGCTGATGTCCGACATGGCCGCGGGCACCGGGCCGTACAACGTGCAGCCCTCCACGATCCGCCGGTTCACCCCGCCTTCGACCTTCGACACCTTCATCGCCGACTCCGGCAGCAACGGCCTGGCACTCAGCCCCGACGCCCAGCAGATCATCGCCGCCACCCACGACCAGCGGAACGTCTCCGCGTACCGGCTGAGCGACCGGACCCGCAGCACCGTCGCCGCCGACTACCAGGGCCGGGCGTTCAACTCACCGAACGACGTCACGGTCCGCTCCGACGGCGTCGTCTACTTCACCGACCCCAACTTCCAGCGCGGCAACCGACCCGACCAGATGAGCGGACGTACCAGTGTCTTCCGCGTCTCCGGCGGCCAGGTTTCACTGGTGGACGACCGGCTGCGGCAACCCAACGGCATCGCGCTCTCGCCGGACGGCGGCACCCTCTACGTGGGTGCCTACTCCGAGAACAAGATCTACAAGTACGTCGTCCAGCCCGACGGCAGCACCGGCGCCCGCAGCGTCTTCGTCAACTACCTCGGCGGTCCCGACGGCGTCACCGTCGACTGCGCCGGCAACGTGTACTGGGCCTCCGGCTCGGACGGGCTGATCCACGTCTACTCGCCCTCAGGCGCGCAGCTCGGCACGATCCGCTCCGGCGGCGCCGGCACCACGAACGTGGCGTTCGGCGGACCCGACCGGCAGACCCTCTACATCACCTCCGGCCGGACGAACGACTCCGGCCTGTACAGCATCCGGCTCAACGTCCCCGGCTACCCGTACTGACCAAGAACCCCGGGAAGGAAAGCACCCGTGCGGACCAATCCTCACCAGCTCCGGCACCGCGTACCGCTCGCCCTGCTGATCTGCGCCGGCACCGTCCTGACCGGCGTACCCGCAAACGCCGCGGCGGCCGCGCCGGCGGCCGGCAGCCGGCCGGCGGCCCGGCTCGCCGCCGACACCAGCCCGCCCACCCGGCCGACCGGCCTGCGCAGCAGCCGGCTGACCTGCCAGTCCGTCACGCTTTCCTGGTACGCGTCCCGGGACAACGTCGGCGTCGCCTTCTACGACATCTACCACGACGGCCAGCTCGTCACCTCGGTCTCGGGACGGACGCTGACCGCCACGCTCAGCGTCGTGCAGGGTGTCACCTGGGGCTGGTACGTCAACGCCCGCGACGCCGCCGGCAACGTCTCGCAGGCCAGCTCCACGCTCTCGGTCACCCCGCCGTTCTGCCAGCAGGACACGACTCCGCCCAGCACGCCGACCAACCTGGCCGCGACGGTGAACGGCACGGCCGTGACCCTCACCTGGTCGGCCTCCACCGACAACGTCGCGGTCACCGGCTACACGATCCTGCGCAACGGTACGGCCGTCGGCTCCACCACCGGCACCGGCGGCAACCCACCGGCGACCACGTTCACCGACACCGGGCTGACGCCCGACACCGACTACCGGTACACGGTGACCGCCCGCGACGCCCAGGGCAATGTCTCGGGGACGAGCGCCGCGGTCACCGCGCACACCGGCACGGGGTGCACGAGCCCGGTGTGCGGCGCCACGGTGGCCACCACCGAGAAGGACCTGCCCTGGGGCCTTGTGCAACTGCCCGACGGCACGGTCCTCTACGGCCGGCGCGACCTGTTCGACATCGTCGCCATGAACCCGGACGGCACCGACAAACGCAGCATCGGCACCGTGCCGAACGTGGCCGGCACCAGCGGCGAGGGCGGCGTGCTCGGGCTGGCCGTCTCGGCCACCTTCACCACCGATCGCTGGCTGTACATCTACCACACCACCACGACCGACAACCGGATCGTGCGCATCCGCTACGACGGCACGCTGCAGACCGGCACCAGGCAGGTGCTCGTCACCGGGATCCCGCGCAACAAGTACCACAACGGCGGCCGGCTGCGCTTCGGCCCCGACGGCAAGCTCTACGCCGCCACCGGCGACGGACAGAACCCCGACGTGGCCCAGGACACCAACAATCTCGGCGGCAAGGTGCTGCGGCTCAACCCCGACGGCACGGTGCCGGCGGACAACCCCTTCGGCAACCACGTGTGGAGCTACGGCCACCGCAACCCGCAGGGCCTCGCCTTCGACTCCCAGGGCCGGCTCTTCGAGCAGGAGTTCGGCAACAACGTCATGGACGAGACCAACATCATCGTCAAGGGCGGCAACTACGGCTGGCCCGCCTGCGAAGGCACCTCCGGCGACTGCGCCAACCCGGACTTCAGGGCCCCGATCCGGACGTACCCGGTGGCCGAGGCCTCGTGCAGCGGCATCGCGATCGTCCGGGACGTGCTCTACATCGCCTGCCTGCGTGGCAACCGGATGTACCGTGCGGAGATCAGCGGCGACACGCTCACCAACGTCCAGCAGTACTTCGTCGGGACGTACTTCCGGCTGCGCACCGTCGAACCGACCCTCGACGGCAACCTGTGGCTGACCACGAGCACCGGCGGGGACAAGGACAGCACCCCGAACAACAGCAACGAGAAGATCCTCAAGGTGACCCTCGGCGGGGCGGCGTCCGGCCCCACGAGCTGAGGGCGAGCCGGGAATCCGGCACCGCCGGCCCCGGAGGGTGCCCGCGTCGCGCGGGCACCCTCCGAGCGGTCCGGGCCAGTACTGCAGCGGACCGCCGCCGGAGTGTCGACGAGGTGGCAAGTCAGGTGACGCCGACGTTCAGGTAGAAGTGGCCGAGCTTGAGCGACAGAGAGGCGCCTCCGAAGTGGTGAATGACCAGGGCCAACAGGATGACGATCAAGATGCAGACGACGAGCCAGATCAGGGACCACACGAACCTCGGGATCCCGTAGCGACCGACGCGAGCCATTAGGCTCGCCCCCTCGGCGGTGGCGCTGCAGCAGGCGCCGCCACGCATGGCCTTGTCGGCTGTCGATAACTGCGCCCGACGCTAGCGGACGTCTCCATACCCCCTCCTTCATCGAGGTGTCCGCGAAACTTCCCTACCGAGGCTCCCGCCAAACTGGGACGGAGCTTGGCGTCCCACGCGTGGGCGAGGTCTCACGCCGAACGGGCGGCGCTACGCCTGAGGGGTCCAAGTCTGATACGGCCAGGTGCCGGCGGCACGGGCCCGATCCACCAGCTCGGGCGCCCGGGTGGTGACCTCGATGGCGAGCTGTCCTGCGTATCCGGCCATCGCTTCCGGGTACGTCCGTAAGGCAACCAGCAGCCGCCCAGCTGCGCTGAGACGTTCGACGGCGATTCGCCAGTCCTGACGGTCGACGGCGAGCGCGGCGGTGAGCAGCAGTGTGTTCGCGTACTCCCAGGCTGCGCGCTGGTCCAGCACGGCCAGCTCATGACGGATCGCGTAGGCATGTTCGGCCAGGGGCGCCGCCGTCGCTGTCTGCCGGCGTTCGAGCAGCGCGGAGGCGAGATTGTGCAGGGCCGTGCCGAGGATTCGGCGCAGCCGTGGGTAGGCCGCCTCCGCGTCCGCGCAGCGGTCGATGACCTCCGACAGCAGCATGATCTGGTCTTCGTGACGTCCGGTGGCTTCCGCGACGACGGCGGCGTCGACCATGTGGGTGACCGCGTCGGCCAACGCCTCCCGCTCGGTGGTGGTCCCGCGTAGCAGGCCCTCGTGCCGCCGGACGGCAACGACCACGGACAGCCAGGCAAGGTCCCAGGCGTCGTCGCAGTGGCCGATCCGGTGCCGGAGCATCGCCCGCTGGTAGAGGGCTGCGGACCAGAGGCGCCGGACGTCCCGCCGGGCCGGGTCCGACGTCGCCCCGTCGTACAGGCTCAACTCGTCGGCAAGCTCGGCGAGGACGCGGTCGGCTTCGATGATCTGATCCGCGTCGGCCAGAGAGATACCTTGATCGAGTCGGGCGGCACAATCGGCGATCACCGACGGGTCAGCGGGCGGGCGGTTGCCGGGTGCACGGCCGGTCACCCGCGACTCCGCCGCCAGCCGAGCCGCGAACCCGCCGGCGGTAACGCCGGATGGTGCGGGCTGGGCCAGCAGATCCAGGTAGGAGCGGCGGACCCGCCATGCGCCCGAGTCGGGCACCACCAGGTTTTCCGGCGCGGCTTGTTGCAGCTGCGCCAGCGACGCCTCGGTCCGTTCTAGTCGCTTCTGGGCTCCGGAACCCTGGAACATCTGTTCCAGTGAGTACTGTTCAGTCAGCGCCACCCGCATCAGGTCCGGCCGCCCCAGAGCGCTGGCGACCCGCGCGAAGATTCCAAGGGCGTCCGCCAGGTCGATCACGGCGGCCGCTTCGCCGGTGTCGCGGGCGAGCCCACGCTGCAGGTCGACCATCTCGGCGGCCAACGGTCCCAGGACGGATGGGTCCGTCTCGAGTCTCAGGGTGACCAGCCCAGTCAGTGCCGCGGTCCGAGCGCGGCGGGCGTCGAGGCCGTCGGCGGGCCGGGGCGCGACCAACCGCCACACCCGTTCGACGACATCGCGCCCGCGATCGACGAGCCCGATGCCGGCCAGGATCTGGCCCGCCTGCACGGTGCGGACCACAGCGTCGGCATGCCAGTCCGGATCGGAGAGCAGATCGCCGGCGAGCGCGATGACCTCCTCGGCCTGTTCCCGCAGATCAGTGACGTCACCGCCATCGGCGAGCCGTTCCTGAGAGAGGTTCAGAGTGGCGCGGCCGAGAGCATGCAGCAGACGCCCGGGATCGCCCAGACCACGGGCAGCGGCAACCGCCCGCTCAACGGCCGCCCGGGTGTCCGGGCCGAGACCGGCCCGCGCGGTGATCTCGTCGGCGGCGCTGAGCAGGCGATCGACCTCGGCAGGTTCGCTCATCACACCTCCAGTGCTGGACGACGAGTTGCCGTGACCAGCTGTGTGCCCGCACTGAGCACCGCGAGCAGCAGTCGACCGATCATGAAACCCGAGGCACCGCCCGCCCCGGCGAGGTACACCCGTGCATCGGCGGCGAGCCAGCACGTCGCGATCCGCTCTCATCCGCCAGTGACGTGACACGCCGTGAGGGCATGTCGCACTTCTACCAGGAGCCAGAGGAAAGAAGAAGAAGGTCGATACGGTCTCGCGGATGCCATGAAGTTCTGCGAAGACACAGATATAACGACATTCGACGCAATCGGCTGCTCGCGGTCGCTGCTGCCGGAGCAGCTGCAACCGACCCCGCCGACGGGGCCTGCCTCGAGCGTCACGCCGGGGCCTGGGCGAGGTCGCGGCCGGCGGTGGCTCGAACGGCCCGGGGCCAGGTCCATGCGGTGCGCAGGATGAAGGCCAGGAGCAGCAGTTCGAGCCCGATGGAGAAGCCGTAGAAGTAGAGGTAGGCCCAGGACTCGCCGTCCGCGTTGTACGCCGTGACGGGGATGTAGAGCGTTGCCACGACGAGGTTGGTGGCGCGGTTGACACGGGCGGGGAGCGTCGTGGAGAGCAGGATCATGAGGATCGGGACGGCCATGAGTGTGAGCGCGAGGGCGACGAAGGTCGGGCCCGTGTCGAACTCGTGCACGGCGCCGGCCAGGATGTCGTCGATGAAGCCGGGCTTGTACAGGGCGAGGTAGTCGACGTAGATGTAGAGGAACATGAAGCTGGCCCAGGCCGCGGCGAGCTTCGCCTGGACCGGGAGGTGCGCTTCCTGGAGCGCACCGGCCCGTCTGTCGGTTCTGGTCATCACGTCTCCTGTCTGCTGGCGTCAGCCGGGTCGGCTCACTCGATGTCTCCACACTGACCAGCGTCGGCGGGCGTCACATCCGCTTGCGGGCTCGGGCTGTCCTGGCCCCGGGCGCGGGAAACTCGCCGTACTTTCGGCTGATCCGCCCGAGGGGCGGCCCCCTTACGTTCTCGGAAAAGGGGGAAGCATGCTTGCTGGGATCTGGGCTGAGCCTCGCCCCACAGGTGCGCCGGTGCGTCTGTGGCGGGACTGGGCGCTGTCCTCGGCTCTTGTCGTGATCTCGGTCGTCGAGATGCTGCTGCGCGACGACAGGGCATGGGCGCCGCTGCTGGTCGGTGTCAGCGTCGTGGTCGCGGCGTGCCTGCTGTATCGACGCACGCGACCGCTGGCCGCGGTAACCGTTGCCTTCGGAGCCGTTCTCCTCTTCGACATCGCGAGGATCGCGGTCATCGACGCCACCGGCCTGCTGGGCATCGCAGGGCTGCTCGTGTTGCCCTACGCCCTGCTGCGCTGGGGAGCAGGTCGCGAGGCTGCCCTCGGACTCGGCATCATCCTCATCTGGCTACCCGTCACCCTCGTCGCGGAGTCGACCTCACCCGCGGAGAAGGTCGCCGGTTACGGCTTCTTCCTGTGCTCTGCCGCGCTCGGAGCGGCAGTGCGCTACCGCACCAGAAGCCACGAGCGCGACGTCGAGCAGGTCCGTCTCCACCAGCGCAACGAACTCGCCCGCGAGCTGCACGACACGGTCGGCCATCACGTCTCGGCCATCGCCGTCCAGGCGCAGGCAGGTCGCGCGCTGGCCGCCGCAGATCCGGAGCGCGCGCTGGCCACCCTGGTCACCATCGAGGAAGAGGCGTCCCGGACGCTCAGGGAGATGCGAGCCCTCGTGGGCGTGCTGCGCGACGGTACGGACGCCGATCTCACCCCTCGGCGAGGCGTGGCGGACATCGAGCGACTCACTCGTCCCGGCGGCGAGGTGCTGGGCGTCCGCGTGCAGGTCTCCGGTGACGCCGAGGCCGTTGAGCCGGCAGTCGGCACCGCCCTCTACCTGATCGCCGCCGAGGCGGTCACCAACGCGACCCGCCACGCCCGCGGCGCCACCGGAGTCACCGTCGACGTCACCGCATCCCGCGACCAGGTGCACCTGCGGGTACGCGATGACGGCGAGGCGACCACGACCAGCTCTTCGCACGCCGGCTACGGGCTGCGCGGCATGGCCGAGCGGGCGAGCCTGCTCGGCGGCACCCTCCGGGCGGGACCTGCCGCGGACGGCGGCTGGAGCGTCGACGCCTCGCTGCCTCGGACAGCGCGCACGTCATGACCATCCGCGTGCTGGTCGCTGACGACCAGGACATCGTCAGGGCAGGGCTCTGCATGATCCTGAACGCCCAACCGGGCATCGCCGTCGTCGGCGACGCCGCCGACGGCCGCCGGGCGATCTCCATGGCCCGTTCGCTGCGTCCCGATGTGTGCCTGCTGGACATCCGCATGCCCGAGGTCGACGGGATCGAAGCCACCCGCCGGCTCGCCGGGGCCGACGTCGCCGATCCTCTGGCCGTCGTCGTCATCACCACCTTCGACCTCGACGAGTACGTCTACGGCGCGCTCAAGGCAGGCGCCCGCGGCTTCCTCCTCAAGGACGCCGGCGCCGAGATGCTCACCCAGGCCGTCCATGCCGCGGCCCGGGGCGACGCCCTGATCGCACCGAACATCACCGCGAGGCTCCTGTCCTCCTTCGCGAACAGCCGCCCGCGCTCGGTGCCACCTGAGCCTGTCGAGCCGCTGACCGCTCGCGAGGAACAGGTCCTGCTTGCTGCCGCTCGCGGGCGGACCAACAGCGAGATCGGCGATGAGCTGTCCATCAGCCTCAGCACCGTCAAGACCCACATCGCCGCCCTGATGCGCAAGCTCAACGCCCGCAACCGCGTCGAGATCGTGATGTGGGCCTACGAGACACGCCGCGTCGGCACCTGACCGACGCCCGCAGGCCGGGTCGCGGAACCAACGCCGACCGCTTCGGTGTGAGCTGTCGGCACCAGTTCGACGGCACCACTCGCCCGGATGCCACGGCCTGCGCCCCGAGCGCAACCGCTTCGTCCGGCTGACCGGCGGCGACGAGAGCAAGTCCGAGGTCGAGGCCGCGCTCCCCCGTCACCGCGCGGATCCAGATCGGCCAGTACCGCCCGCGCCACCTGCGGCAAGTTCGCCGCCAATCAAGGTCACGAGCAGCTCGCAGCTGAGCAGCCGCAGCATTTCGCTGCCGCAGGTCGATGTGAACCGTGGCCCGCAGCACCGCCAACCAACCGCCGGCAACCAACAGCCGACGCTGTTGAGCAACTGTTACCCGTCAGTGCAGCAACCGCACCACATAGGAGAGGTGTCGTCGCGCCAACGGCAACAGATCCGCCGGGGCCATCGTCGGATAGGAGCTGGCGAGGTCGTCGACGCCCTGCTCGATCCGTTCGAGCAGGGCGTTGCTGACATCAGTGGCGGCGACTCTCGCCCGCAACTCGCCTGCCTCGACCGCATGGTCGATCGGCGCATCGACCAGCCGAGCGAGCACTCCCCCGGCGTCAGGGATCCGGTCCAGGTGGCGGGCTGTGTCGACCGTCGGAGCTTCGAGCCCTGCCTCCAACTTGTGGATATGGCTCTTGCTCCGGTGAGCGAGTTGCCCGAGAGACCGAAGCGACAGGCCACGCCGCTCCCGGCTCAAGGGGCCTGGCGAATCAGCCGGCCGCCACCCCGTCGACGGTACCTAGACTCTTCACACGTGGATCTCCCATGCTCCTCACTTCTCGGTGAAGTGGCCTTGGACCTACCCCGGTCGACCTCGGACTCGTCACCGGTTCACCCCACTGACGCAGTGTGACGCGCGGGGCGGGGCGTGGGGTTCGGCCCGGCTGACTTTCCGCCCCGGCGCCGTGGGCAGCCGGGGTGGTCGCTTCATCCGTAATCGCATCGACGGCGACAGGTGCGGGCGGCACCTGCGCCGGGATGAAGACCTCGTCCACCTGGTCGAACTTCCAGCGGAACAGCGCTCGCCCGGCGACCGCGTCGAGTAGTGAAGGGCGGGCCGGCCCACAGCCGGTCCCGATGACCTCAGGCCGGCTCGTCCGGGAACCAGCCGGCCCGGCCGAGGGCACCCGGCAGGCTGGCCTTGCCGAGCCGGTCACCGATCCAGGCCGCCGTCTCGATCACCGCACGCGGGTCGAGGCCGGTCTGGTGGCCGGAGCGGTGCAGGGCGTAGACCAGGTCCTCCGTGGCGACGTTGCCGGTGGCCGCCGGGGCGAAGGGGCAGCCACCGATGCCGCCGACGCTCGCGTCGAGCACGCTCACGCCGGCCTCGACAGCAGCCAGAGCGTTGGCGATTGCGGTGTTGCGGGTGTCATGCAGGTGCAGGCGCAGCGGTACGCCCGGCGCGGCCGCGCCGGCTGCGGCCACCAGGTGCCGCACCTGGGCGGGCACTCCCACACCGATGGTGTCGGCCAGAGCGATCTCGTCCGGCTCGCCCTCAGCGAGCCGGGCGACGAGCTCACCGACCGTCGACGGGGCGACGTCGCCCTCGAAAGGGCAGCCGAACGCCGCAGCGACGGTGACGCTGGCCCGACGGCCGGCGGCGTGGGCGGCTGCGGCAATGTCGGACCAGGCCTGGACCATGGTGTCGACCGAGGCGCCCTGGTTTCGCCGGCTGAACGTCTCGGTGGCGACCACGACGCAGTTCACCTCGTCCACCCCGGCGGCGAGGGCACGGTCGAGCCCGCGTCGGTTGAGCACCAGACCGATGTACGATACGTCGCTGCGGCGCGGCACCTCGGCCATGACGGCTTCCGCGTCGGCCATCTGGGGCACCCGGTCGGCGCGGACGAACGACACCGCCTCGACCCGCCGCGCTCCGGCCTCGACGCAGCGCCGGATCAGCTCGATCTTGCTCGCTGTCGGGAGGACCTCGGACTCGTTCTGCAACCCGTCCCGGGGGGACACTTCCACCACACGCACCATCATCTGTATACAATCTCAGAGCGGCAGGCGGTCGGCAAGGTACCGGTCGCGACATCGCTTCAGACCACGGAGGCACGGGTGACCAATGCCGGGCAGGACGCCTACGAGGCGTTGCGGAGCGCGATCCTGAACGGATCCATCCGCCCGGGGGAGCGGCTGGGCGAGGTGGAGTTGTCCTCGCAGTTCGGGGTGAGTCGGACCCCGATCCGGGAGGCCCTGCGCCGGCTCACCGCCGAGGGCCTGGTCGTCTTCCAGCCCAACCGGGGGGCCCGGGTGGCCGAGTGGTCGCTCAGCGATCTGGAGGACACCTACGAGATCCGGGCCCGGCTGGAGAGCTACGGCGCGGCCCTGGCCGCCCAGCGCATCGACGCCGACTGCCTGCCGAGGCTGAGCCTGCTCTGCGACGAGATGGATCAGCGGGCGCAGCGGATGACCCCGCAGGATCTGGACGACATCGCCGACCTCAACGCCGAACTGCACGGTCTGGTCATCGGCGCTGCCGACAGCCCTCGACTGACCTCCCTGCTCTCGGCGGTGGTGGAGGTCCCGCTCGTGGTTCGGGCGTTCCGCCTCTACACCCCGGAAGCGCTGGCCCGCAGCATGGCCCACCACCGTGACCTGGTGGCAGCCCTCCGCGCCCGCGACGCCGAATGGGCGTCGAGCACGATGCGCGCGCACGTGCTGGCCGCCCGGCGAGTGCTGCTGGACGCCATGTCCGACAACCCGGATCTCTGAGCGCTCGGGGCGCGCCGTTCCGACCGCGATCCAGCCTCCGGGCCCGGTGGCCCGGAGGCTGGACGGGCCTCCGGGCCCGGTCAGCTCCCGGGTGCGCCCGGCTTGATGCAGGCCACCGCGCGGTCGGCGTCGAAGGGGGTCAGGCGCACCTCGTTTTGTACACACCGGTCCTCGCCGACCGGGCACCGACCGTAGAGGACGCAGCCGCTCACCTTCTCCGTCGGGCTCACCGGGTCGCCGACCAGGCGGGCCGGCGGCAGCTCCTGGTCGGGGTCGACGGGCAGCGCTGCGGCCAGCAGAGCGCGCGTGTAGGGGTGCTGCGGGTCGGCGAACACCCGCTCCGACGGGCCGGTCTCCACCACCCGCCCCCGGTACATGACCGCGATCCGGTCACTGACGTAGCGAACGGTGTGGATGTCATGGGAGATGAACAGATACCCCATGCCGAGTTCGGTCTGCAGGTCGGCCAGGAGTTGCAGGATCTGGGCGCGGACCGACAGGTCGAGTGAGGAGGTGGGTTCGTCGAGGACGATCAGGGAGGGCTCGGTGACGATGGCCCGCGCGATGCCGACCCGTTGCTGCTGTCCCCCGCTGAGTTCACCGGGAAATCGGCGGGCCATCTCGGGTGCCAGCCCCACCTGGTCGATGACCCTGGCGACCCGGCTCCGGCGGTCGGCCGCCGGGGTCTTCGGCTGGTGGATGGCGAGTGGCTCGCCGACGATGTCGGCCACCCGCATACGCGGGTTCAGCGACTCGAACGGTTCCTGGAAGATGATCTGCGCCTTGGCGCGCAGCTGGCGCAGTCCGGCTGCGGGCAGCGCGAGCATGTCGGTGCCCTGGAAGTGCACCGAACCCCGGGTCGGCTCGATCAGGCGTAGGGCCAGCCGGCCCAACGTCGACTTGCCCGACCCGCTCTCGCCGATGACGGCCAGTGTCTCGCCGGCGTTCACGGTCAGCGACACGTCGTCGAGGGCGTAGACCGTGGTGGTCCCGCCGACGGAGAACTCCTTGCTGACGTTGGTCAGCTCCAGCAGGCTCACCGAGCGGCCTCCCTCTCCTGCGACAGGTGACACCAGTACGTCCGGCCCGACGCAGAGGTCGTCGGCTCCGGGAACACCTGCCCGCAGGGCTCGAAGGCGTGCGGGCAGCGGGCCTGGAAGGGGCAGCCGGCCGGATAGTCGACGAGATCCGGCAGCCTCCCGGTGAGGTGCACCAACGGATGGCCCGGCCGGGGAACGGCCCGGACCAGCGCCTGCGTGTACGGGTGCTGCGGGCTGGTGAGCACGTCACGGACCGAGCCGTGCTCGATCACCTTGCCGGCATACATCACGACCACCCGGTCGCAGTACTGGGCCACCACGCCGAGGTCGTGGGTGACCAGCAGCATCGAACGGCCGTGCTGCTGGACCAGGCCCCGGATGAGGTCGAGGATCTGCCGTTGCACGGTCAGGTCGAGGCCCGTGGTCGGCTCGTCGGCGATGACGAAGGCCGGGTTGAGCAGCATGGCCATGGCGATGACGACGCGCTGGGCCATCCCGCCGCTGAGCTGGTGGGCGTAACCGTCGAGGACCCGGTCCGGGCCCGCGATGCCGACGTCGGCCAGCGCGTCGCGGGCCCGGTCCCGGGCGATGGCGTCGGAGCGGATGCCGTGCGCAGCGAGGATGTTGGCGAACTGCCGGTGGATGCGCATCACCGGATTCAGCGCGCTGAACGGGTTCTGCGCGATGAAGCCGATCTCGGCGCCGCGCAGCCGGCGCAGTTCGGCCGCACGCAGGCCGAGCAGGTCGACCCCGTTGAATCGGGCGGTGCCCTCGACCACCCGCCCCGGGGGACGGACCAGGCCGAGAATCGACCGGATCGTCACCGACTTGCCGCATCCGCTTTCGCCGACCACACCGACGATCTCGGCCCGGTCGACGTGGAAGTCGACGCCGTTGACCGCGTGTACCAGCCCGTCGGGGGTGTCGAAGCGTGTGGTGAGGCCGCTGACCTCCAGCAGGCGGGGCTCCCGGTCCGCGCCCTGGCCGGTGTTGGTGGGGCGGCTCAGCGCCTGGCGGGGGGCGCTCATCGCTGCCTCGCCCGTCCGAAGGAGTCCTGCAGCTCGTCGCTGATGGCGTTGAAACAGAGCACGGTCAGGAAGATGGCGAGTCCGGGGAAGACCGATACCCACCACTGGCCGGTCGTCATGTTCTGCGCTCCTGTCTGGATCATCGCTCCCCAGCTGGCGTCGGCGGCGTTGATGCCGATGCCGAGGAAGGACAGCGAGGCGATCACCACGATCGAGTGGGCCACCGCCAGCGACGCCTGGGCCAGGATGATGCCGGTCATGTTCGGCAGCACGTGACGGAACATGACCCGCGGCCCGGTCGCGCCGATGGCGTGGGCGGCCTCGACGTAGCGGCTCTCCCGGATGGTCAGCCCTTCGCTGCGGACCAGACGGACGAACCGGGGGACGTTGATGATGGCGATGGCCACCACGACGTTCTCGATGTTGTTGCCCATCAGGGCGACCAGTGCGATGGCCAGGACCAGCAGGGGGAAGGCCTGGAAGACGTCCAGCGCGCGGACCACGCGCTCTCCCCACGGCCCTCGGTGCAGGGCGGCCAGCCCGAGCAGTACGCCGACCACCAGCGAGATCAGCATGCCGGCGAGGGCCAGCGGGATGTCCACTCCGGCCGAGGCCACCAGGCGGCTGAAGACGTCGATGCCGAACTTGTCGGTGCCCATCCAGTGCTCGCCGTCGGGTGCGGCAAGGGTGTCGGGCAGCGGCTCGGCCGGGTCGTAGGGCAGCGGCGCGAGGTAGGCCGCCGCCAGCATGCCGGCGAGGATGCCGCTGGGCACCCACAGGCGCAGGCGGCGACGACCACGGCGGGGCTTGCGACCCTTCGGCGCGGTGACCGTGGTGGGATCGGCGGCCAAGGTTTCAGTCATAGCGCACCCTCGGATCGAGCACCGCGACCAGGATGTCCAGTGCGGTGAAGGCCAACAGGGTTCCCAGACCGGCGGCGAGGATGAAGCCCTGCACGGCCGGCATGTCGAGCTGGAGGATGGAGTCGATCGCCCACTCCCCGAAGCCACCCCACGAGAAGATCGTCTCGATGATCGCCGCACCGCCGAGCAGAGCGGCCAGCAGGATGCCGCCGTAGGTGAGGATCGGGGTGCGGGCCTGACGGAAGGCGTAGGCCAGCACGGTCCGCTCGGGCAGACCGCAGGCCCGGGCGAATTCGACCTGCTTGGACTCCAGGGCGGGCACCAGCGAGGCGTAGGTGCTGCGGGCGAAGTACGCCGAGTAGTAGATGCCCAGGGTCAGCACCGGCAGCATCGAGTGCGCCACCGCCGAACGGAACACCGTCATGTCACCGGCGATCAGCGAGTCGACCAGCAGTGCCCCGGTCACCGCCGGCGGCGGCTCGTCCATCAGACCGAGCCGGCCGACCGGGGCGGGAGCCCACCCGGCGAGATAGAAGCAGAGGTAGATCAACAGGAGGGCGAGGAAGAAGTCGGGGATCGACTGGAAGGTGGTGACCACAAATCGGGAGCCCCGGTCGGCCAGCCTGCCCTTGTGGTACGCGCCCAGGGTGCCCAGGCCCACACCGAGCACCGCGGCCACGATGAGCGAGAGGATCACCAACTCCAGGGTGGCCGGGGCGAAGCGCAGGATCTCCGACAGGATCGGCCGGTCGGTGTAGTACGACGATCCGAGGTCGCCGCGGACCAGGCCGCCGAGGTAGTCGACGAACCGCTCCCACAGTGGCCGGTCCAGACCGAGACGTCGCTCGATCTCGGCCAGTTCCTCCGGGCCGGCGGCCGGCCCGGCGATGACCCCGACCGGGTTGCCCGGCAACGCGTTGACCAGGAGGAAGGCCAGCACGACGACCGAGAGCAGCCCCACGGGCAGGAAGAGCACCCGCCGTCGGGCGTAGCCGAGGACCCGCATCACAAACCTCCCGGTCCGAGCAGCGCCGTGGCTTCGTCCAGAGCCAGCACTTCGGCGTACTTGGCACCGAGGTCGAACAGGGCGGCCTGGTGCGGTCGCGGGTCGCGGTCCAGGCATGCCTCGGCGACGACGAGGGGGACGAAGCCGTGCTGCAGGGCGTCCACCGCACTGGCCCGGACACAGCCGCTGGTCGACGCGCCGCCGATGACGAGGGCGTCCACCCCCAGGACACGCAGGGTGCTGGCCAGGCTGGTGCCGAAGAAGGCGCTGGCGTACTGCTTGGTCACCACCGTCTCGCCGGGCGCCGGGGCCAGGCTCGGCGGGGCGTCGGCGAACGCGCTGCCGTGTTCGAAGACCCGCAGGGCGGGCACCTTGCGGGCGAAGAGGCCACCGTCTGCCCCGCCCGGGCTCAGTTCCACCCGGGTGTGGATCACCGGCACGCCGTGGCGGCGCGCGGTGTCGAGCAGTGCGGCGCAGGCCCGCAGGGCCGGTGGGTCGGTGTCGCCGGCGTAGAGCGGTGAGGCCGGGTCGAGGTAGGCCCGGACGAGGTCGACCAGGAGCAGTGCTCGACGTGATCCGCGACCCAGGTCCCCGCCGAAGCCGGCCCTGCGGTAGTCGCCCTGGAGGTCATCCACCGTGTCCACCCCTAGATGACGCCGCTGGTTCGCAGCGCGTCGATCTCGGCGGACTCCAACCCGACGATGTCGGTGAGCACCTCGTCGGTGTGTTCCCCGAGCCGCGGCCCGGCCCACTTGATCCGCCCCGGGGTCGCCGACAGTCTCGGTACGACGTTCTGCATGGGGAACTCGCCGAACTCGGGGTGGGCGACCCGGACGATGGCTTCCCGGGCGGCGAAGTGCTCGTCCTCCAGCATCTCCGGGGCGCGGTAGACCCGGCCGACCGGGACGTCGTGCTTGACCATCGTGGCCATCAGGTGCTCGGTGTCGTGCTGCGCCGACCAGGTCGCGATGATGGCGTCCAGTTCGACCTGGTGGCGGCCCCGGGCGGAGTGCGTGGCGAAGCGCTCGTCGGTGCCGAGTTCGGCCATGTCCATGGCTGCGGCCAGCCGCCGGAAGACGGTGTCCTGGTTGGCCGCGATGAGCACCAGCCCGTCGTCGCGTGTGGGATAGACGTTGGAGGGGGCGATGTTGGGCAGGATGGCACCGGTGCGTTCGCGCACGTGACCGGCCAGGGCGTACTCCGGCAGCAGCGACTCCATCATCGCCAGCACCGCCTCGTAGATCGCCGAGTCGACCATCTGGCCCCGGCCGGTGCGGTCGCGGACCCGCAGCGCGAGCAGGGCCCCCAGGGCGGCGAAGGTGCCGGCCAGGGAGTCGCCGAGGCTGATGCCGACCCGGCTGGGCGGCGTCTGCGGGTCGCCGACGACGTAGCGCAGGCCACCCATGGCCTCGCCGACGGAGCCGTAGCCGGGGCGGGCGGAGTAGGGACCGTTCTGACCGAAGCCGGAGACCTGGACCATGACCAGCCCGGGATTGGTTTCGGACATCTGCTCGTAGCCCAGGCCCCAGCGCTGCATGGTGCCGGGCCGGAAGTTCTCCACCACCACGTCGCACTGGGCGATCAGCCGCTGGGCCACCGATTGGCCCTCGGGGGTGCGCAGGTCCACGGTGATGGACTTCTTGTTGCGCGCCACGATCGGCCACCACAGCGACTTGCCGTACGGCTTCTCCCGGCCCCACTCGCGCATCGGGTCGCCCTGGCGCGGGGGTTCGCACTTGATGACCTCGGCGCCGAAGTCGGCCAGGAGTTGGCTGCAGAACGGCCCCGCGAGCAGGGAGCCGAACTCGACCACGCGTACGCCGTGCAGCGGTCCCTCATGGTGCAGATCGCTAGACATGAACACCTCTCATAGCAGCCACTCAGTGGTCGTTGTATACAACAGGGAGTCGGGACTCGCTGTCAACAGCAGTTTGGGCCGATCAGCCGCGCGCCACCGCGCTCACATTCCCACGTTCCTGCATACAGAAGCGGCCCGGACGGCCCCGACGCCTGTCACGCCCGTGCGCCCAGCCGACGGCCGAGCAGCCGCCCGAACGCCAGCGCCGGCGTCACCGCCATCCCCCCGCAGAACGCCGCGCCACTGGTGGCCCCCATGCCGATGGCCTCACCGACGGCGTGCAGCCCGGGCACTATTGCGCCACCGGGCCGCCGGACCCGCAATTCGGTGTCCACGTCCAGTCCGCCGAAGCTGCACAGCAGCGCGGCCACCGAGCGAAGCGCGTAGTAGGGCGGCCGGACCAGGGGATGCGCGGGAGCCCGGCGGCCCAGCGGGTCCACCCCTTGCCGCACCGCGAGGTTGTAGGACCGCACGGTGTCGACCAGCCCTTGCGCGTCGATGCCCGCCCGGCGGGCCAGGCCAGGAAGGTCGTCGGCGACCCAGGCCACGTCCCCCCGCTGCGCCTCGACCCGGAACCGCTCGTGCCCCCAGGCCGGTACCAGAGGCGGCCCCGCCGCCAGGGCTTCGGAGTCGCAGACGATCCAGAACTCGCCCCCCGGCTGCTCCTGCACGGCCCGCTCGTGTCCGGTGACGTCGTCGAGGTCCTCGGCGACGAACCGTTGCCCGGCCGCGTTGACCCAGATCTCCCGGGGCGGGCGCTCGACCGGTGCGAGGTGCGCCAACTCCGACCAGAAGTCCACCCGCCCCGGCTGGGAGCGGCGTTCGAGCAGGCCGAGCCGGGGCGTGTGCAGATCAGCGAAGCGGACCTCGGCCCCCAGGGGCCTGGCCATCTCGATCGCGGCGCCGGTGGAGGTCGGCACCGCGTTGGTCACCAGCCGAGGGCCGCCCGGGGTCAGCGCGCGGAACAGCTCCGGGTTGGCGCCGTACCCGCCGCAGGCCAGCACCGTGACCCCGGCGCGGACCTCGCGGGGGCCCTCGGGGGTGTCCAGGAGCGCGCCGGTGACCGTGCCTGCGGCGCTGGTCAGCCGGGTGGCCCGCGAGCGCAGCCGCAGGGCGACCCGGCCCGCGGCCACCTGCTTGTCCAGCAGTGGACGCAGCGTCTCTCGGATCGACCGACCATGCCCGATCCCCCAGTAGGTCCGCGGCCGGGAGTACGGGGAGTGCCCGTGGTAGACCACAGGTGTGCCCGGGGCGAACGGGAAACCATGCTCGTCGAGCCAGTCCACGACGCCGGCCGCCTCGTCGACCGCCAGCCGGATCAGCGCCGGGTCGCCGCGGTGATGACCGATGCGCAGTACGTCGGCGTAGTGCCGGTCCGGGTCGTCGTCGATACCCGCCTGGCGCTGCCGACGGGTGCCCGCGGCGCTCATGTGCCCGGCCGAGACGCTCAGCGTGCCACCGATGTCGGTGCCCCCGTCGACCAGCTCGACGCGGAGCCCGGCCCGCGCCGCCTCGATCGCGCAGGGCAGGCCGGCGGTGCCGGCCCCGATCACCAGCAGGTCGACCTCGCCGCTCATCGCGCGCTTGCCCGGTCGGATACCAGCCGGCCCGTGGTGACGAAGGACGACAGCACCGCGGCGAACTCCTCGGGCACCCGCCAGGGCAACTGGCCGGTGGTGTCGGTCAGCCGCACGGCGACGGCGTCCGGACGGATTGCCTGCGCCAACGCGTCGCCGTCGGCCAACATGTCCCGGGCGGCGGTCAGCAGCAGCACCGGGCAGGGCAGGGCGCGCAGCGGCTCGGTCGGGTCGTAGGCGAACGCGGCCCGGTACGCCCAGTTGTACCGTTCGAAGACCGAGGCGATGTTGGCCACCGCGAGGTTCACCAACTCCGGAGGCCCCTCCCAGATGTCGAGGTAGCGGGCCCAGAGATCCTGCAGGTGCCGGCCGGCCGGGTCGATCGGCTTGTCCGGCGCCCAGGAGGCGCCGAGGCGCTCCCGCTCGGCCTGGTCCAGCACCAGCCCCGACAGGATGGCGTGAGTGACCCGGTCCGGCCCGGCGAGTTGGGCGACCGCCAGGGCCAGCGAGGCTCCGGTGTGCTGTCCGGCGACGGCGAACTCGGTGATACCGAGGGCGTCGACGGCGTCGAGCAGCAGGCGGGCGTAGCCGGGGATCTCCAGTGGGTCGCGGGGCGGGTCGGACAGCCCGTACCCGGGGGTGTCGAAGGCGAAGGCGCGCAGTGTGCGGCCGAGGGCGGGCAGGGCCGGGGCGAAGACGTTCGATGCCTGCGGCGACTCGTGGAACAGCACCAGGGCAGGCCCGCCGGTGCCGGCGGTGCGGTAGTGGATCTGCCCGCCGGGCGGGCCGACGTATCCGCGCATGTCACTTTCCTCGGGCTCGGGGGGCGGTGGGTTCGGGTGGTGGCTCGTACGGCCCGGCGGCGGGCGGACGCCGTTTCGGGGCGGTCGAGCGCGCGGCGCGCCGGGTGGGGCTCCCGCCGGCCTTTTCGGCCGATCGGCGGGCGGGCACGGCGGGCGGCGCCGCGGCGGGTCCGGGCTCCAACTCGGCCCCGCCCGCGGCGGACGGTGGAGCGGTGGCCGGTGGCTTCGGCGCCCCGCCTGTCCGGGGCTCACGCAGCAGGTCCGTCGGCACGGCCGGTCGACCGATCACGGTCGTCACGACAGTCCCGCCGATCGCAGCCACGGCCTGCCGGGCGCTCTCCACCGCAGACGTGACCGAGGCCATGTCGCCGACGAGGGAGACCGTGACAATTCCATCGCCGATGCGTTGCACGCCGATCAGCCGTACCTCGGCCGCCTTGCCCATCACGTCGACGGCGACGATCGAGGCGGTCAGCCCTTGTGTCTCGACCATGCCGAGCGCACCCGCATCCCACAGATCCACGTCAGTCCTTCACGTAGTTGAGCCACGCCTCGGTCTCCAGCCGGTCGACGATCGCGACGATGCTGGAGTCCACGGGCGCCTGACCGGGTTGCCGCAGCGCCAGCCGCGCGGCGCCACCCGTGGCGACCAGGACGACCTCTCCCCTGCCGGCGCCGACGGTGTCGACGGCGACGTAGGGCTCTCCGGCGGGCGCATCGCCCAGCGGCGCGACGACGAGCAGCTTGGCCCCGGTCAGCGCCTCCGACTTGACGGTGCTGACCACCGAGCCGATCACGCGGGCGACACGCATGCCGACACCACCTCGTTTCTCTAGCGTCGGTGCGACCAGGGCTTCGTCTCGAACGCTCGACGGACCGCGTCGCGCGCCGCCTCCACCTCCGAGTGCAGTCCGGAGATCCACAACCTGCCGAACTGGCCCACGCCCCGGACGTCGATGATCTTCACACTGGCGGACTTCTCCACCTCGTTGCCGACAGCGGAGATGTAGGCGGCGGGCTGACACTCGACCACCAGCATCGACTCGCCGGCCACCAGCAGGGAGCCCTTGCGGGAACGGTTGACCAGCTGCGCCTGGTAGGCGTCGATGTTGGAGACGACCTTCGCCGAAACCAGCTCCGCCGGCTGCGCGTCGGCCTCGGTGATCCCGAGCAGGTCCAGGATGGTCTGACCGGCTTGGCGCACCGCGTCCTGCGACATCGAGTGCAACTCGGTCATGCCGTACTGCCGCTCGACGACCTGAGAGCCGGGGCGCACCCCGGTGGCCTTGACGGCGGCGTCGACCAGGGCGTACACGTCGCTGCCCGGGGAGATCTCCAGGTAGAGCTCGGACATCCCCTCGACCACCGGGTCACCCGACATCACACTGCCGAGCAGGGCGGCCATCTGCGGTTGGAGTCGGTCGACGAACGCGAAGGTACGCAACTCGACATCGTTGTGGGCCATGTCAGCGCCGGCCCACGAGCAGCGCGAGGGTGCCGCTGCTGCGCCGCTCACCGCTCTGCAGCACCCGGCCGGTGGGGGTGGAGACCTCCTCGACGCACTCCCGCTTGCAGGACAGTTCGGTGCAGTCGCCGGTGAACCCGGCGTCCCGGGCGGCCTGGACCAGGTCCATGTCCCGCATCGGGCCCCAGAACGGCTCGTTGTTGTTCCAGGTGTCCCAGTCGATGAGGAACTGCACCAGCGGGTCCAACCCGGCGTAGCCCGGGAAATCCGCGTGGATCATCATCCCGCCCGGGGCGAGCAGCCGGTGGCATTCCCGCAGGACGGCGCGGACCGCCTCCGGCGGCATCTCGTGCAGCAGGATGTGCGAGACGACCAGGTCGAAGTGCCCCGACGGGAAGCCCGTGTCCTCGCCGTTGCGCTGCGCGAAGTGCACCTTGCGGCCCAGGGACTCCGCCCGGCCGTGGGCGTAGCGCAACAGAGCGGCACCGACGTCGATGCCGTGCACCTCCGCCTCGGGATAGGCGTCGACGTAGGGCAGCGTGGAGTTGCCGACTCCGCAGCCGATCTCCAGGATCCGCCTGGGGCGGAAGTCCTTGTGCACGGTCTTGAGGTAGTTGTTCACCACCGACTGGCCGTAGTCGTCGTTGAGCTCGCCCATCTGGCCCATGGCGTAGACGTAGACGCCGCGGTCGTAGAGCGCCCCGGCGGTGACGTCGCCGGGGACGTACTCGCCCCGGTAGCCGCCGGGCATGGCGTGGATGTCGATGCCCCAGAAATACCAGGGCAGGACGAAGTCGGGATCCAGCTCCAGCGAGCCGAGGGTACGGCCGGTCCGTTCCGCCCTGGCCCGCAGGTCGTCCAGTTGCCGGCCGATGCTGTCGGCCACCACGTTCCAGAGCAGGTCCTGGCTCGCCCGCCGCACCGAACTCCAGAGCTGGTAGTACGGCTCGGGCTCCATCGCCCGGCGGACCGTCTCCCGGTCCCGGGGCGGGACGCCCATCTCCTGCTGGTACCTGGGCAGGACGCGGTGCGCGTACAGCTCCCGTACCCCCGGGGTCACCTCGGTGGAGATGTGCGACTTCAGGGCCCGGACGAACGTCTCCCGGGCCAGTTCGTCGTGGTTCTCCGTCGGCAACAGGCCGTGTCGCTGCTGCTGTTTCACTTGTCCTCCCCCACCTGTGCGAAGGCCCGCCGGATGACCTCCCGGTAGGACTCCGGGGTCTCCTCCCGCACGATCTCCTCACGCCACTCGTAGAAGACCCGCAGCACCCGGGCGACGAACGCCGCCGCCTCGGCGTCCCTGGTCTCGGCGTCCTCGGCGGAGAGCGTGAAGCCGTCCACCGCGCCCCCCTCCACAACCCGCCGGTCGGCCAGCAGTTGTTCCAGGGTCATCACCCGCTCACGCAGCACCCACACCTCCGAGGTGAGGGTCACCATCGTCGAGACCAGGGCCTCCATACCCGGCTCAGCGAAGAACTGAGGGCGGGCGCCCTTGGCCTTCTTGGGCAGCAACTGTCCGGGCAGCGGTTGGGCCTGCTCGGGGCTGCCCACCCCGGGCCCGCCGTAGGCGCCGAGCGCCCGCAGCGTCTCGGTGGCGACAGTGGAGGCGTCCGCGTCGGGGTTGGCCGACACGACCGCGGCGGCGATGGTACGGATGGTCCGCTCCGCCTCCTCCGCGGCCTCGCAGCCACACGAGCAGCCGTCGGCGTCGTCGCAGCCGCCCTGGGGCTCGCCCCCGCCGGGGCCGGCCCCGGCGGGGGCGGCCGGCGCCGGTGCCGCCGACCCGCGCCGGACGTCGATGCCCAGCCCTTGGGCGATGTCCTGGGCGTGCGGGGAGATCAGGTCGCCCGGGCCCAGCAGGACTTCGCGCGGTCCGTCCGACCGGGCGATGTCTTCGATATCGACTGCAGTCCACACCCGACTCATGTCTCAGCTCCTTCGATGAGCACGCGGGCTCCGGTCAGGACTTCGTTCCGCCTCGACTCGAACCGGTCGGCAGGATCGCCTCGACCTCGTTGTGCGGGCGCGGGATGACGTGCACCGAGACGACCTCACCGAGCCGGGAGGCGCTGGCCGCACCGGCGTCGGTGGCGGCCTTGACCGCGCCGACGTCGCCACGGACGACGACGGTGACCAGGCCACCGCCGATGTACTCGGTGCCCACCAGGACGACCGTGGCGGCCTTGACCATGGCGTCGGCGGCCTCGACCGCCGCGACCAGGCCCCGGGTCTCGATCATGCCCAGCGCGGACATCTGCAGGTCAGCCATGACAGTTCTCCTTTGCGAGTTGGTTGGCGTGCGGGTGCCCGCCGTTGCCCAGGACCGTGGTGGTCTGGAAGTGGGGTGGTCTCATCGCACGGTCACCTGCCGAGCGATGTGGTGCACGAGCGCCTCCAGCGGGGACTGTGCCGGTCGCTGGGCGCGGGCGGGCCGGTCGCTGCCGCCTGCGAGCCCGGCGTCGCGATGGCGGGCCGGCGTCGCACCGGGCCGTGGGCCGGGAGGCGCCGGCTCCGGCCGCGCCCCGGCGCCCGCCGGTTCCCGGGGTGGGGTCAGTCCGGTCTCGGCGAGGCAGCGCGCCCGGAGTTCCTCCACCGTGCCGCCCCGGTTGAAGCGGGGCAGGTCGCCTCGGCCGGCGGCGAGTTCCGCGCGCCGGGTCCGGGTGCGCTCGGCATCGACCCGGCCGTCGACCAGGACCACTCCGTAGCGCCGGGCGCCGTCGACGGTGACCAGGCCCCGCTCGACGTCGTGGCGGACCTGCTCCGGGTCGCGCTCGAGCGGGTCGCCCCAACCGCCGCCGCCCCAGGTGACGAAGTGCAGCAGGTCGCCGGGGCGGACCGCGACGTGGTCACACTTGGCCGGGACCACCTGCCGGGAGCCGTCGGCGCGTTCCAGGATCTTCGTGCCGCGTTCGCCGGGCTCGCCGCCGAGCACGCCCCAGGGTTTGGTGAACCATCTGTCGTCGTGGATCGAGACCTCACCCGGTTCCAGGAACCGGTAGCCGACCCGGATGCCGTTGCCGCCCCGGTGCCTACCGATGCCCCCGGAGTCGGGGACCGTCTCGTAGGACTCGATACGCAGCGGGTAGTAGGCCTCCAGGTACTCGTTGGGCACGTTGGTGAACGAGGGCCACATGGAGTGCCCGTCGAACCCGTCACCGACCGGTCGGGCGGGCACACCGCCGAAACCGATCTGGTAGAGCTGGAACCACTTGCCGTGCCGATCCAGGCCGGAGTACATCAGGTGCGGGCTGGAGGAGAACCCGGCGGCGGCGAGGAAGTCCGGCTGGCACTGCCCCAGCAGTCCGGCGAGCACGTCGAAGAGCCGACCCAGGGCGTGGGTACGACAGGAGACGGCCGCCGGGCGCCGGGGCTTGAGCAGGCTGCCCTCGGGGATGCGGACGTCGACCAGGGGGTAGAACCCGTCGTTGAAGAGGATCATCGGGTCCACGGCCATGATGGTGTAGACCCCGAAGAACATCCGTAGGACGTTCTCGTTGAGCAGGAAGTTGATCGACCCCTCGGCCTGCTCGCTGGTACCGGTGAAGTCCAGCACCACCCGGTCGCCCTCGCGCCACAGCGAGCAGCGGATGCGGAACGGTCCCTCGCCGCGTCCGTCGTCGTCGACGAAGTCCTCGAAGGTGACCGGCTGCTCGGGCACGACCTGGCGGAACAGCTTCGCCATCGCCTGCCGGTTGCGCTCCAGCAGCAGCTCCAGGGTGGACAGGTAGGTGTCAGCGCCGAAGCGCTCGCAGAGCTCACGGACCCGGGTCTCGGCGGTGCGGCAGGAGGCCAGGACCGCGTTCAGGTCGGCGCGGTTCCAGCTCGGCAGGCGCACCTGGTTGAGCACGGTGTCCAGGAGCTGTTGGTCGAGGGTGCCGCCGCGGAACAACTTCACCGGCGGGACGATGACGCCCTCCTCGTGGATGGACACCGCGTCGGTGGGCAGGCTGCCGGGCACCTTCCCGCCGACGTCGCTCATGTGACCGAACATCGCCGCCCAGCCGACCAGCGCCTTCTCGAAGTAGATCGGCAGCAGCACCAGCCAGTCGTTGGCGTGGCTGATGGCGCCGTCACAGGCGTACGGGTCGGAGGTGAAGAAGACGTCGCCCTCCTCGACCGTGCCGTCGTATGCGGAGAGGAAGCCGTCGATGAAGGAGCCGAACTGTCCGGCGACCATGCGTCCGCGCCGGTCGGCGATCAACGGGAAGGCGTCGTGCTGCTCGCGGATGCCCGGTGACATCGCGGTACGCATCACCACCGCGTCCATCTCGAAACGGGCGTTACGCAACGCGTTCTCGACGATGTCGAGCACCGCGGTCTCGACCTCGACGCCACGCTCCGGGCGTACTGTCTCGACGATGACCGCACTCATCGTTTCCCTCCCTGCTCGGCGGGCAGGATGAGCAGGTTGCCCAGCCTGTCGACGCGCGCGACACAGCCCGGCAGGACCAGGCTGGTGGAATCCATCTCGACCACGATCGCCGGCCCGGAAAGCTCGTTGCCGGCCCGCAGTGCGGTGCGGTCGTAGAGGGTGGCCTCCTGCCAGCCGCCGTCGACGTAGACCTGCTGACGGCCGACGATCGCCTGCGCGGCGTCGCGGTCACCGGATTCGATCTCGACCGGGGTGATCCGTTCGGCGTGGGAGACCCCGACCGCCCGGATGTTGACGATCTCGTGCCGCTCATCCAGTGCGAAGCCGAACAGGCGCTGGTGGGCCTCGTCGAAGCCGCTGCGCAGGCCGGGGATCACAGCCATGCCTCGGCCCGCGTCGACCTCGACGGAGACCTCGAAGCCCTGGCCGTGGTAGCGGACATCGGCCTCGTATCGCACCGATCGGGCGTCGCCTGGCACCCCGGCCCGGTCGAACTCGGTGTCGATCTGGGCGGCGAGGTCGGTGAACTCGTGCCGCAGCAGTTCCTCGTCGACGTCGTCGAGAGGGCGCACCAGGGACCGGTTGGCCTCGGCCCGCACACCTGTCGAAGCGTCACCGTAGGCGCAGAGCACCCCGGGCGACTGCGGGATCACCACCGGCCAGGAGCCGAGAAGCTTGGCGAGCGCGTTGACGTGCAACGGGCCGGCGCCGCCGAAGCCGAACAGCGCGAAGCGCCGGGGGTCGTAGCCGCGCTGCACCGAGACCAGCCGCAGCGCGCCGAGCATGTTCTCGTTGACGATGTCGATGATCGCGGCGGCGGCGGCCTCCACCGACACCCCCAGCCTGCTCGCAACGGTGCCGACCGCCGTGCGGGCCTTCTCCACGTCCAGCGGCATGGCGCCGCCGAGCAGGGCGTGCGGCAGGTAGCCGAGCACGACGTTGGCGTCGGTGACGGTGGGCAGTTCGCCGCCGCGTCCGTAGGTCGCCGGACCGGGCAGGGCACCCGCGCTGGCCGGGCCCACCCGCAACGCACCGGTCAGCTCGGGGACGTGGGCGATGGAGCCGCCGCCGGCGCCCACGGTCTGTACGTCGATCGACGGGGCGCGGACGGCGAGGTCGGCCACGGTCGTCTCGCGCCGGATGGCCGGGGTGCCGTTCTCGATCAGCGCTACGTCGGTGGAGGTACCCCCCATGTCCAGGGTGAGCAGGTCCGGGTGGCCGGCGGCCGGGCCCAGCGCCACGGCGGCGGCGACCCCGCCGGCGGGTCCGCTCATCAGCAGACTGACCGGGATGTCCTCGGCCCGCTCGAAGGTCATCAGTCCGCCGTCGGAGCGCAGCACGCGACGCTCGCCCAGGAGTCCCTCGGCGACCAGTTTCGCGCTGAGGTTGCTCAGGTAGGAGCTGACGCCGGGGCGGACGTAGGCGTTGGCGACGGTGGTCAGGGTCCGCTCGTACTCCCCGAGCTCGGGCAGGACCCCGGCGGAGGTGGAGACCGGCACACCAGGGGCCTCGGCGGCGGCGATCTCGGCGGCCCGCTGTTCGTGGGCGGGGTTGGCGTAGGAGTTGACGAAGCCGATGGCGAGGGCGTCCACGCCCTGGTCGACCAGCTGGCGGACCGCGGCCCGCACGGCCGCCTCGTCGAGGGGCTCGACCTGCTCGCCTCGGGCGTCCATGCGGCCCCGGACCTCGCGGACGTCTTCGAGCGCGACCATCTCGGCCGGCCGGTCCCAGACGATCCAGCCGCCCAGGCCGCCGGGAACGAACGAGCGGGCGATGTGCAGGATCTGCCGGTAGCCGACGGTCACCACCAGGCCCACCCGGGCGCCCCGGCGTTCCAGGACGGCGTTGGTGGCCACCGTCGTGCCGTGCAGGAACTGGCGGACGTCCGCGGCGCGGGCCCGGGCGTCGGTCAGCACCCGGGTTACGCCCTCGATGACGCCGACGGACTGGTCCTGAGGCGTCGAGGGCACCTTGGTCCGTCGGGTCTTCCCGGTCGCCTCCTCGATCAGAAGAACGTCCGTGAACGTGCCACCGACATCGACTCCTAGGCGGTACATCAGTGCACATCCTGCTTTCTCGAGTGCCGGCTCTTCTCGGGTTGCCGTTCTGCGTCGTCGCTGCGTGGTCCCCGGCCCCTGGGGTGCTGCCCACCGGGGCCGGGGATCACCGCGCCGGTGGGACGCCGGCGAGGTCAGGAGCCGCTGATGTCGTAATAGTTGACGTGGCCCTGGGAATAGCTGACGAACCCGGTCACGCCCTTCTTGAAGACGTAGTACTTCTGGGAATCGACCAGCGGGATGGCCGGCATGTCACCCACCAGGAAGTCGTTGACCTGCTTGATCAACGCGTCGCGGTCGGGACCCGGCTGGGTTTCCAGGATCTTCCGGGAGAGGTCGTCGAGGGTCGGCGAGCTGTAGTTCTGCAGGTTGGTCAGCCCACCCGTGGAGTAGAAGACCTGCAGGTAGTAGGCGGGGTCGGGCACCAGCGGGGTGCTGGTGGCCAGCCAGCTCTGCAGCTTGCCTTCACGCTTGGCGGTGTCGAAGTCCGCGCCGGAGGCGACGTTGTTGAGCTTGACCTGGATGCCCACCTTGGCCAGTTGCGAGCGCAGCAGGACGGCGACCTGCTCGCTGTGCGCTCCGACGTTGGCCGCGTTGTAGGCCAACTCCATCGGGAAGCCGTTTGGCAGGCCGGCCTCGGCCAGCAGTTGCTTGGCCCGGTCGAGGTTCTGGGCGAAGGGCTGGCTGGCCGCCGGGGCACCGAAGTCGTCGTGGATGAAGTCGTTCGAGGGCGCCGAGTAGCCCTGGTACGCGGAGTCGACGATCGCCTTGCGGTCGACGGCGTAGGAGATGGCCTCGCGGACCCGCTTGTCGTCGAAGGGCTTGGCCTTGAGGTTGGGCACCAGCACGTCGATGTTCGGGTAGAGCACACGCTCCAGCCGGGCCTGGTCGCTCTCCTCCAGCGAGGAGAGCTGGTCGAACGTCATCGCGGTGGCGACGTCGACCTGCCCGCTCTGGGCCAGCTGGAGCCGGTTGGAGGTGTCGGGGACGGCGCGGACCACCACGTCGGTGACCTTGGGCTTCCCGCGGAAGTAGTTCTCGTTGGCGGTGAGCCGGACCTCCTTGCCGGGGTCGAACGAGCGCACCTGGTACGCGCCGAAGGTGGCGGTGTTCTCCCCGAGCCACTTGTAGGCGTACGGATCGTCGGCGGTGGCGTGCTTCTTGGCCTCCACCGAGTCGTAGATGGTCATGAAGAAGGTGCTCAGGATCGACACGCTCACCGCGTTGGGCTTGGCGACGTTGATCGTGAACTTCTTGTCGTCCGTGACGGTGATCGGGTTGGCGGTGTCCCAGCCGCCGACGCCCATCAGGATCTTGGCGATCGGCACGCCGGTGCTGTTCACCATCCGGTCCACCGACCACTTCACGTCTTGCGAGGTGATCGGGTTGCCGAACTGGCTCTTGGCCTCGCGCAGCGTGAACGACATCTTCCTGCCGCCGTCGTCAAGCGTCCAGGACTCGGCCAGCTCGGGCTCGATCTGGTCCGGCGTCTGAAGTTTGGTAGCGCCGGCCTCGGGCTTCTTGAAGCGCACCAGGGTCCCGGCGGTGTTGGGAAGCAGGTCGATCGAGATGAAGCCCTGGTAGCGCTCGGAGTCGAGACTCGACAGCACCCCGGGCGCGGCGATGGTCAGCGCCTGGCCGGTGCCGGCGTCAGACTTCCCCGCATCGTCGGCGCCGCAGGCCGCGAGCGACACGCTCGCCACGGCGAGCACTGCCACGGCTCGCACCCGCACGGAACGTATTCCCATGCCGACACCTCCAAATTGTGTGCAAGCTTGAATAGGTCTAGCGCAACAACCCAGGTAGGGCGACTAACACGAGCGATGCTTGTATACAAACTTGACCCTGTCAAGGCTCCGAGCAGTCAGATCCCGCAGCCAGCCGCGTCGACACTCACGCCCGGCGACGGGCCAGGAACCGACCGGCGTCCTGCCGGCCGACAAATCGTCCACGCTGGGCGATCAGCTCCCCGCGCAGATAAACCGCTTCGACCCGGCCGGGCACGTGCCACCGCTCGAACGGCGTGTAGTCACAGTTCTGCGTCATCGTCCGGGCGAGCACCACGGAGGCCGCCTCAGGGTCGAGCACGACCAGGTCGGCGTCGGCGCCCCGCCTGATGACCCCTTTTGTCGGGTACAGCCCGAACCGGCGGGCCGGCTCGGTGCAGGCCACCTCGACGAAGCGCGACAGACTCAGCCGCCCGGGGCGTACACCGTGGCCGTAGAGCAGGGGAACCCGGTGTTCGATGCCCGGCGCTCCGTTCGGGATCCGGCGAAAGTCCTCGGCTCCCAGGCTCTTCTGCCCGGACATGCAGAACGGGCAGTGATCCGAGCTGACGACACCGAGGATGCCTTCCCGCAGCCCTTGCCAGAGCGCCTCCCGGTGCTCGGCGGTGCGCAGCGGCGGGCTGACGACGTACTTGGCCGCCTCGAACCCGGGCTGGTGGTAGAGGTCGGCGTCGAGCAGGAGGTAGTGGGTGCACGTCTCGCCCGCGACCGGGCGGCCGGCCCGCTGGGCCTCGGCCACGGCGGCGACCGCGCCGGCGGTGGACAGGTGCACGAAGTACAGCGGGGCGTCGGCCAGGTCGGCGAGCGCGATCGCGCGGCGTACCGCCTCCACCTCGGTCTCGGGTGGCCGCGACAGCAGGTGCGCCAGCGGTCCGGTGCGGCCGGCCCGAACCAGCCGCTCGGCGAGGACGTCGATGACGTGACCGTTCTCGGCGTGCACGCAGAGTGTGGCGCCCAGGCGGGACGACTCGGTGAGGATGGAGAAGAGCTCTCCGTCGTCGAGCATGGCCAGCCCCTTGTAGGCCATGAACACCTTGAAGCTGGTCACGCCGTCGGCCACCACAAGCGCCATGTCAGCCACCATGCCCGGGTAGGGCGAAGTGACAGCCAGGTGGAAGCTGAAGTCGATGGCGGAACGACCGTTCGCCCGCCCGGCCCACCGGGCCAGCACCTCCGGCAGACGCTCACCGGCGCGCTGAAAGGCGTAGTCGACATACGTCGTGGTGCCGCCGACGGCAGCGGCCCGGCTGGCCGAGGCGTGGTCGTCGGAGGTGACCGTCCCCATGAAGGGCGTATCCATATGTGTATGCACATCGACGCCACCCGGAATGATGATCTTTCCTCGGGCCTCGACCTTCTCGACATCAGCCGATGGCGGAATCCGGCCGACACTTTCGATGCGGCCGGAGTCAACGAGCACGTCAGCGCGGTGGACACCGTCCTCGGCGACCACCGTGCCTCCGACAAGACCAAACCTTCGGGGCATCTCTTCCCCGTTCGCTGCAGATGAGGAAACGCGAGTGACAGGCGGGCTAGGCAGTGGACCGTATACAACTCGACGGGACGGCACAAGGAGTCGACTCAACCCCGACCCGACGCCGACCACCGGGAGGCAACTCCTGCCCGCAAGCCAGCCTTAGGCATTTTGCATACATTACGCCTCGATGAGGTCAGCGGCGGTGGCCGACTTTGCTGCTCAGACCCAAGTATTCACGACGACGCCCTAGACGAGCTGGGCAAGATTACATACAGTCTGGCGCAACCTGAAGGAGGTCGCCATGGCTCATTCCGGCAAGCGACGGGTCACCATCGAACAGGTACCCCAGCGGGTGTGGCGGGCATCGGGCCTGCCCTTCGGCCTACTCGTGCGGCAGATCAACGCCGACCCGGAGACCGGCGCGCAGACGCTCGTCGTCGACGTTCCACCCGGCTGGCAGATGCCCGAGCACTGGAACAGCGCCGACATCGAACTCCTGGTCCGCGACGGCGACCTGAGCATCGCCGGACGCCAGTGCCGGCGCGGGCACTACCTCTTCCTGCCCTCCGGCACCGAGATCGGCCCGGTCTCCTCGACCGAAGGCGCCACGTTGATCTTCTGGACGGACTCGCCGTTCGAGGTCCGCACTGACGAACGACCCCCGCCGTCGAAACCGCTCGGAGAGACCGTCGACCTGTTCGACCCGGCCAACTGGCGACCCGTCCAGGAGGCTTTCGCGGGAGTGACCGACACCAGCAGTCACGGCGACCTCGATGTGCCCACGCAGTGCATCCGGTTGCGCAAGGTGGAGGAGACCGGCAAGGACACCATCCTGTTCGTCCTGCCACGCAACTTCGCCAAGACCGCGTTGGAGTTCCACCACAGCACCGAGGAGATCTTCTTCCTCGGCGGCTGGTGCGCCACCGACCCGGAGCACGTCTACCGTGCCGGTGAGTACCTGTGCTGGGAGCCGGGCGTCATCCACGGCGTCGTGACCGGCTGGGAGGCCATTTGCCTGTCCAAGCATCACGGACCGCTGACCAGCCCACAGATCCCCCTCGGGGCGACAAGCGTGGACGCCGAGCGGTGACGGCATTGCCCGGCCGTGGACGCCGGATCGCCGCCGGGGACGCCGGGGCGGGCGCCGTACGCCCGGCGTTCGTCGTGCACCGCGACGAACTCGCCTACGAGCTGATCTCCAGCCTCAACCACAACACCGACGACGAAGGGCTGGTGCATCGCCTCGTCGACCGGCAGCTCACCGGCGACCCGGACTGCGAGTTCCTCAATGGGGTCTACCGCATGGAGCCCGGGATGACCCACCCGCTGCACCTGCACGCCGACTCGGCCGAGTTCTACTACGTGCTGTCCGGCACCGCGCTGTTCCGAGTGGCCGACGAGGAATTCGAGGCGGGCCCGGGCACCGCGATGTACATCCCCGCCGGTGTCGCCCACGCCATCACCACCGGCGGCGGGCACGCCATGGAGCTGCTCTACTCCTTCAGCACCCCGGACCTCAACGAGATCGGCACCAGGTGGCTGTAGCCGCCGACTGCGGATCGGCTCCCCCTGCCTACGTCCACCACTAAGGGACGCTGCAGAAGTAGAGCTCATCCGTCAGCATGCCGAGCGAACCGGTGACCGGCGCCGACGTCCAGCCGCCAGGGCCGTTCGCGTACAGGGTGAAGGTGCCGGTGCCGACAGCCAGCAGCGCGCCGGGAACGACGATCGAGGTGTCGTTGGGGCCGAGAGTGCCGCCTCCGGAGAAGCCGTCGCTCAGGGACCAGGTGAAGCCACTGCGGGCCAGGCCACCGGCGGGCAGGTTCCAGGTGAAGGTGGGCGGGGTGAGCTGGCCCGCCGTGCACGCCAGGTCGGTCGGTGGGTCGACCGTGCCGGCGGCGAGGGCAGTGCTGCCGTACTCGGTGTCGTTCCAGGCGGCCAGCGTCGACTGGGCAGGTGCGAGCGCCATGACATGAATCCAGAGCGAGAGGGCGAGGACACCCGCGAGCCGGCGTCGCCGGGCGCGGCTCTTATGTCGCCAGCTCGGCGTAGCGGGGATCCCTACGCGCCTCACGGCTGTTCCTGCCTGATCCGGTTCCTGCGCGTGGTGCGCACGAGCAGCAGGCCGACGAGCAGGGCGCCCGCACCGGCGAGCATCGGCGTCCGCAGGTCGGTGCCGGTGCGTGGCAGCGTGTCGACCTTGCCGCCTGTCGCCGCCTTGTCGCCGAGCCCGGTCGCCGTGAGGATCAGGTCGGCCGAGCCCGCGGCCGTGGAGTTCGGGAGCAGGCTCGCGGTGACGAGTACCCAACGCTGTTCGTCGGAGCGCATCGTGCTGATGGGGACCGGGCGTTCGGCCAGTCTGGTGGCGGGGCCCTCGGCGAGAACCTGCTCTCCCCGCCCGCCGGGACAGGCGCCGTTCACCCAGCGGATGGCGCAGACGGCGGCCATGACCTGGAGTCCGTTCGGCGAGACCACGAGCGGGCCCAGCGCCGACAGCGTGATTGTCACCGTGCCCGGGTGCGGGGCGTGCGCGGTGACGCCCACCTGCCACGGCACCGGCTCCTTCGGTGTCATCGATGTCATGCGGGCCTCGTCGCGGATCGATATCAGGGTGAGGTACCTGCCCCGGATGACGTCCTCAGTCGGTTCTGCCCGTGCCTGACCGGGCGTGGCCAGGACCGCGGCGGCGACGCCCGGCAGCACGGCCACCATGACGAACAACCGCCGGGCGGTCGATTCGACGTGCGCCGCTGTCCGGCCCGGCGGGGCGCCGGCCTCGGGACCTGTTCCCGCCTCGTCAGGCGTCGGAGGGCCTGTTCGCCGTCGGCGCCACGCCGTACGCCGCCGGGTCGGCGGTTCCGTGGCGCGCGGCCAGAACGCCCAGGTGACGATCACGGCGGTCCCGACCGTGATCGCACTGGTCGCGTACGGGTTCGACACGGCCCGCACCGTGTACCCGAGCCCGGGCACCGACCAGGTGACGAGCCGTACGCGGGTCACCGCGTACGGCGCGGAGTCGTTGGAGTCGTTCGCGTCCCCGCGCAGGGTGAGCAGGCGGGTGGGCCCGCCACCGTCGGCGATCTGAACGACCCGGTGGGTGATCGGTGGAAGCGGCGTGCGGTCGACGGTGACCACGTCGCCCACCTCGACCTCGGACGCGGGGATCTCACGCACCACCGCCAGCGACCCGGCGGGAATGGTCGGGCTCATCGATCCGGTCTTGAACAGGATGAGTGAGATGTCGAAGAAGAACGCCAGCGCAACGAGGACGACGCACACCGTCCCGCCGACGGCGAGCAGGGTCAGCGCCAGGTCTCCGACGCGGGCGATGACGCCTCGCCCTCGACGTGCTCGTCTCATCATGTGCAGGACCCTTACGTAGATGTGGCGGTGAATTCCCAGGTGACGGTGGCGCTCGTGCCCTGGTACGAGTTGTCTGCGCCGGCCTCGATCCGCACCTCGAAGCAGAACCGCACCTCTGGCGTCGCGCCGTCGGGAGTGGTGAGGACGGACGACACCGGTGAGCCGGGAACCGAGGTGACGTCCAGGTAGCCGGGGCCGGCGATCCACGTCGGCGAACCGGTGAAGGCGGTGGCGGAACAGGCGCTACCGGTGTCCGGGGTGCGTACCGCGCGGTATTCGAGCACCGGAAGCAGGGCCCCGGAGCTGTCCGAGGAGCTCGTCAGCGCGACCGTACCGTCGACATTCGTCATCGTGGTCGTGCGGATGTCGATCCAGGCGTACGACGAGTCCGTGGGGGACATCGCGGTCGCGTTGAACGCCAGTGTCGCGGCGTTTCCCACCGGAGTGTGGCTTGCCCAGGCACTGGACGCGGTCTGCGACTCGGTACCGAAGACGCTTGCGGTGAACGACCCGGTGCCGTACCCGCTGTCGGTCCACGCCGCGAGCGTGGACGTCGTGCCCACGCCGAGGACGAGGGCGGCAGCGAGTACGGCACGGGTCCGGAGGAGCCGTGGTGATCCGGCCGGCACCCGGCGGTTGACCACGGCTGCCACCTACACGGACTCGGCGAGGAGCTGCCAGGTCTCCGTGACCGACGAGCCCTGCACCAGAGCGGCGTCCGCCGTCACGACGAAGCACAGGTACGCCGGAGCGCCAGGCGTCGTGGGAGGAGTGCCCTGCGTCAGGTTGAACGGCACCGCGCCGGCCACCGAGTCGAGCGCCGTGCCCTGCGCCACGATCCAGGTCGGGCTCGTGGGGGTCGCGCTGCAGTCCGCGAAGGTCGGCACGGTCGCGATCCCGTAGGTGAGCCCGGTGAAGGCGGGCAGGTCGGGAGTGGCCGAGGCCACCGTGACGGTCGCGTCATACGTGGTGGCTGCGGTCAGGCGGACGGCGAACGGTGCCGCGACCACGTCGCCGGGGCTGATGTTGTCGAAGCCGGTGCTGAAGGCCAGCGCCGCCGCCGTGCCGGACGTGGAGTGCTCCGCGTAGGTGGTGTCGTCCGTGCTGCCCTCGATGCTGAAGGAGCCGGCGGTGAACGTCCCCGTGGCGTACTCCGAGTCGTTCCAGGCGGCGAGGGAGATCGTCGCGCCGACGCCGAGGGCGAGCCCTCCGGCCAGGACGGCCTTGAGCTTGCGACGCCTTCCCGGGCTGCTCGATCCGCCCGATGTCAATCTTGTCGATCCAAACAACGTGTCCTCCTCGTGCGACGCTGTGGGCTGGCCTGGGGCCGGTGACAGCCGTGCGGTGGCGGTCCGGCCGGCTGGTGCCGTCGTGGAACCGCCGTGCGAACGGGATGACCCGGCTGGGCTGTCACGCAAGGGACACGATAGATCTCAAACCAGACAAGGCGGGCGAAAGCGCCCAAATCACCTGGCGAACCGGGCCATGTTGGCCCGGTGCGCGGCGCCGCACCTGGCCCCCGCCTTCCGGGCGGAACCTCATTGCGGTTCCCCTCGTAGCGTGGAGGCCAGAGCTTGAGGGATAGAGGTTCATGGCTGAGCCGAGACGCTAGTTCGATTCGGAGTTCCGGGCGGGCGCGGTGCCCTCTTCGGTGTGAACTGTCGGCGGCGGGCGAAAGGCCGGCCGGATCAGGCTCGACGCGAGGTCAGGGGGCCTGGTGAGGGCTCGTCTCGACCGGGTTCGGCTGGCACGGTTGCTGCACCTCCCTGCTGCACTACCGGCGTGAGGTGGCCGCTTTCCCTGGTCCAGCCGAGGAAGCGACGGTGCAGCACGCCGGCCGGCGTCCAGGGCATGTCCTCGGTGGCCTGGACGAGGTAGGCACCAAGGTAGAGTGCCAGCGACACCGGAGCGCCCGAATACTCCGCGCACAACTCCCGCTTCCGGGTTGGGCAGGGCCAGGGCAGGTCGCAGCCGCCGCAGCTCCAGACCGGCATGACCGGTCCGTGGGTCGTCACCGCACACCCTCCAGGAAGCGCGCCGTGATCGCCCGCGCCTGCCGGCTGGTCGCCCATTCCACCTGCCAACAGGGGTACGGAGTCAGCCGCGCCCACCACGCCCGGCACCCGGCACACATGCCGTCGAGCCCTGGAATGTGTACCGCGAGGATCGCCTGTTCCTGCCCGCCGGTCACTGCTCGCCCTCCTGTGGCCAGTGGCCCCGATTGATCGGTATCCGGTGCCGGGCGCGGCAGGGCAGGTCGGACCCACAGCGGCAGATGCGCCGCCAGAGCCGCCACGACCACACCGGCCGGTGCCTGCGAGCAAGAGTCAGCGCGGTGGCAGAAAGGTATTCGTCATACGAGACGCGCCGCACGGACCCTCCCTCGCTCACGAACGAGGGCGGTCTCCTGCCCCCGAATCTGAGGGGGACGCGGCGACCAGGCGATACCCGCACCGCCCGCCGCATCCCGTGAGCAGGACGCTACGGTCGGTCGCGGAGCGAAATGGGTAGGGTTCCTACCCCTGGATCACGAGAGCAACCCGACCTTGACCGCGAGGTCACGGGCGTCATCACGGGTGGAGCGTGGGCCGTCGAGCAGGTCCAACGTGATCTGGCGGGCGTACCCGTTGAAGCGGATCGTCTCCGGGGCCGACTCGTACGCCTGCCGCAGCGTCGTCACGGCCGCTTCCTTGTCGTCCTTGCCGTAGTGCGCCCGCGCCACCTCGATGAGATGGCGTGCCCGGCGCGGTCTCGACGGGATGGCCGCCGAGTCGTGGCGGCGCGCCTGCCGCACCGCCTCACCGGACTTCTGCAACTCCACGGCCACTGTCACCGCGTGGGCGCCCATGACGACCCGGGAGAACGACGTCTGCGGCTGATAGAAAACTTCCGGCAGACGCTGCGCCACCAGGTTTGCACGATCCCAGTACCGCCAGGCCCGGCCCTCCTCGCCGGCACGCGCGGCGGTGTACGCGGCCTCGAAGTTGAGCGCACCCCACAACGCCAGCAGATTCGTGCCCGCGTCGGCCGCCCTCGGCTCCAGAGCCGACAGGACATCGTGCGTTACCGCCATGGCCGTGTCCCAGTCCCCGGCGTCCCGATGCACCTGACACAGGAACCATGCCGCGAGGGCCACCGCCTCCGGGTCACCGGAGTCCTGCGCCGCCACCATCGCCCGGTCCGCGACCCGCCACAACAACTCGGCAGCCGGCTGGTACGCGAGGAACATCTGCGTCAAACCGAACGTCTCCGCCAACAGCGACTGCGCCTGCCGACGCTCAACGCCCTCGTACACCAACGCGGCCCGCTGCACGTCGTACAGAAGTCTCGGCAGCAGCCCACCGAGCACCGTCCGGTGATCCGACGCCTGATGACGCGCCCGCCACGCCACCGCAAGCCGCTCACGCAAACCGGCCAACGACTCCGGCTCAGCATCGTCGGCGAGCACGACACGGTTCACGGCGTCCCGCACCGACGCCAGCGCCGGATGCTCCGGACCGTTCACCACAGCCGACCGGTCGCTCAACTCGCCGGCCAGGGCAGACACGTCGACCTTGAGCGCACGCGCGATGCGATCCAGCATGTGAATGCGCGGCGGCAGAATCCGATCGGTCTCCACCGCCTTGACCCACTCGGCACTGCGACCCACCAGCCCACCCAGCACCGCGCGAGTCTTCCCGGACCGCTCCCGGTAGACCTTCAACCGCTGCCCGGTCAACTCCGGCAAGGAATCCATCCCGAACCTCCTCATAGCGCGGGATGCGCCACCGGCCGCTTAGCCGCCGTGGCACCAACGCTACCGAGCTGCGTGCGGCCGCATAACCCCGAACACACCGGCACGCTGCCCGGAGCCCTCGTGATGGCTCCACCTAGACGTACGTCCACTTCACCTGCGCTGGTCTGCTCGACGCGCTGGCCGCGCCACGTCGCGGCCTCACATCGTTGGTCGCTGGTCGGCGAGGCTTCACGCCGTCTTGTGCCCCGGGTGTGCCCCGGGCCCGGCGAACGGTACTTCCTCCAGCGCCGAAACCCGCCCGCGTCATCCCGCCGCCAATCGCCCCAACAACGCCTCGACTACGACAAAGGTCCTCCGGCGAGCTGATCGATCCGGCTACGCCGTCGCGTATAACAGGCTGCGACCCACCGGCTGTCGCCCGGTAGATGTCGAGGCGATACCCACTGGGTAGGCTCCGAGATCGGCGCGGTAGTTGACGGTGGCGCTCAGAGACAGGGGCGCCGTCAGCAGGGATGAAGGGCGGGCCCCGGGCGGCTTGTTCTCAGGGTTGGCTCGACGGGACCGGAGCGGATGCAACTGTGAAAGGCAACCAGCGGGCTGGCGATGCGAGCGCTGCCGCATCGACGCTGGACCTGAACCCGCTTCAGAGTCGGCAGAGCCTACGCGAGGACGTAGCGCACGCCCTGCGCGCGGCTATCGTGGCTGGCAGCTTGAGGCCGGATTCGACGTACTCCGTCCCGATGCTGGCCGGACGCTTCGGCGTCTCGCCCACGCCGGTTCGCGAAGCGATCCTCGACCTGGCCAAGGAGGGCTTGGTCTCGATCGTCAAGAACAAGGGATTCCGCGTCAAGGCCCTCAGCGAGCGGGATCTGGACGAGATCACTCAGATTCGGGAGCTTCTCGAGATTCCGGTGGTGGCCGACCAGACGGGCAGACTGTCGGAACCGCAGGTGCGGGAACTGCGGAGGTTGGCGGACAACATCGTTTCTGCTGCCGGACGTGGGGACCTGGTGGCGTACATCGAATCGGACAACGCCTTCCACCTGACACTGTTGCGTGCCGCCGGGAATCAACGGCTGGTCGAGACGGTTGCCGACCTGCGCAATCACACCCGTTTGTACGGTCTCGACGCACTGGTGGAGAGTGGAGGTCTGGTCGACTCCGCGAACGAGCATCTCGAGTTGATCGAGCTCATCGCCGGGGGTGACCGTGAGGCCGTGGTCGGCCTGATGCGACACCACTTGCGGCACGTCCGGGGCATCTGGGCGGCCCGTCGTGAAGACTAGGGCCACCGTGCTCTGTTAGCACGTCCGCCATGCTGGCTGCCGCCCCCGGCCGCCAGCATGGCGCCTCGGGGCCACACCTACTGTGCTCGCCGGCAGCGGCCGGCCCGTCATCGCATGCGGTCACGCCCTCAGCACGTCATCGACTGACCTCGAACGCGCCAGGGCCGGGCCGATTCACCTCTTGACGGGGCGGGCGCAGCCACTATGGTGCTATGTAACATATTACTGATGGAGGCCGCATGGAAATGGCGCCGTGGCGTGGGGTTCTCGTAGCGACCGCTCTACCGTTCCACGCCGACCAGGGCATCGATTTCGGTGCTTACGCTGCACATGTCGGGTGGCTCGCTGACAACGGCTGTCATGGCGTTGTCCCCAACGGTTCCCTCGGTGAATACCAGGCGCTCAGCAGCGAGGAACGGGCTTCGGTGGTGCGAACGGCGGTGCAAGCCGCCCCTGATGGGTTCGCCGTCATACCAGGCGTCTCGGCCTACGGTGCCGACGAGGCACGGCGCTGGGCCGAGCAGGCTGCGGAGGAAGGCTGCCCGGCCGTCATGTTGCTGCCACCGACGGCGTACCGCGCTGACGAGGCAGCAGTGCTGGCCCACTACCGCGAGGTGGCGAAGGCAGGTCTACCGATCGTCGCCTACAACAATCCGATGGACACGAGGGTGGACCTGACACCCGACCTGCTGCGGCGTCTACACGACGAAAATTTGATCGTCGCGGTCAAGGAGTTCAGCGGCGACGCCCGCCGGGCGTACCAGATCGCCGAGACGGCGCCTGGTCTCGACATCCTCGCCGGCGCGGACGACGTCGCGCTCGAATTCCTGATCGCGGGCGCAGTGGGATGGATTGGCGGTTACCAGAACGCCATTCCGGCAAGCTGCGTTCGCCTTTACGAGGCCGCGACGGCGGGTGATCTCAGGACGGCAGTCCTCCTCTACCGGGCACTGCATCCGCTGCTCCGTTGGGATTCGCGCACTGAGTTCGTTCAGGCGATCAAGCTTTCCATGGATGTAGTCGGTCGTCCCGGCGGCTTCACGCGCCAGCCGCGCCAGCCACTGGCCTCCACCGACGCCGCGGTCATCCGAACCACGACCGAACGGCTGCTCGCGGCAGGGCACCGCTGATGCGCAGTAGCCGCCTCATTCACGTCGTCGACTCCCACACGGAGGGAATGCCCACCCGGGTGGTGACCGGAGGCGCGCCGCTCCTGCCGGGCGACACCATGGCGCAACGTCGGGAGTACCTGACGAACCACCGCGATGACCTGCGCACGTTTCTGATGTACGAGCCGCGCGGGCACTCCGCCATGTCGGGTGCGATCCTCCAGCCGCCCACCCGCCCGGACGCCGATGTCGGTGTGGTCTTCATCGAGGTGTCGGGGTGCCTGCCGATGTGCGGACACGGTGCGATCGGTGTGGCTACCGTACTGGCGGAGACCGGGATGGTGCCGGTCACCGAGCCGGTGACCACGATCCGCCTCGATACGCCGGCCGGACTGGTGGTGGCGTCTGTCAAGGTCGAGCAGGGCCGCGCCACCGCTGTCACCATCCAGAACGTTCCTTCCTTCCTGGTGGAACAGGACGCGCTGGTCGACGTCCCCGGCTACGGCCACGTCCGTTACGACCTCGCGTTCGGCGGCAACTTCTATGCGATCGTCGACCTGCCGGAGCTGGGCCTGCGACTGGATCGCACGGACAAACAACGGCTGCTGGAGGTGGGCCTCAGTGTCATGAGAGGCGTGAACGACACCGCCCGGCCCGTGCACCCCGAACAGCCGCACATCTCCGGATGCCACCATGTCTACCTGGCCGCGGAAGGGGCGACCGCCCGGTTGTCACGCCACGCCATGGCCATCCATCCCGGCTGGTTCGACCGATCCCCTTGCGGCACCGGCACGTCGGCGAGGATGGCGCAGCTGCACGCCCGCGGGTTGCTCCCCCTCGGACAGGAATTCGTCAACGAGTCCATCATCGGCAGCCGGTTCTCCGGTCGGCTGGTCGATACGACCACCGTCGCCGGTCGGCCCGCGGTGGTGCCGACAGTTACCGGGCGGGCGTGGCTTACCGGTACCGCCCAGTTCTTCCTCGACCCCGAGGACCCTTTCCCGGCGGGATTCATGTTGTGAGTCTCATTCAGAGCCGTTCTCCTCAGAAGCCGGACGATGTCGTCGCGGAGCGTGCCCCGGTCACTCCTGATCGTGTGCGGAAGCTCGCCGATTCGGTCCGTGTCGCGCAGGACGCCTGGCGCCGTCGGGATCCCTCCGGCCGCGCCGCCGCCCTGAGCGGGGCGGCGGACCGGCTGCGGGCCCGGGCCGGTGAAGCGGCTGCCCTGATCGTCCGTGAGGTGGGCAAGCCGGTCGTGGAGGCGAACGCCGAGGTCAGCCGGGCCGCTGCGATCCTCGACTACTACGCACAGTCCTGCTTCGCGGCGATCGGCGACCTGCTGGCGCCGACGCTGCCGGCGAATCAGCCGGGACTGCTGTTCACCGAACGTCGGCCGCGGGGCGTGGCTGGTCTGATCACGCCGTGGAACTTTCCACTGGCCATCCCCCTGTGGAAGGCCGCACCGGCCCTCGCCACCGGTAACGGAGTGCTGCTCAAGCCGTCACCCGAGGCGCTGGCTTGCGGCGAGTTGGTGGCGGGCCTGTTCGACGGGCTGCTGCCCGACGATCTGCTCCATGTCGTGCCGGGAGGTGCGGACACCGGACAGGCCGTCGTCGAAGCGGCTGACGTAGTGTCCTTCACCGGCTCCGCGACGGTCGGCAGGGGTGTCGCCGCCGCCGCCGTTCGCGCCGGGCTGCCGGTGCAGGCGGAGATGGGCGGACAGAACGCCGCGGTCGTGCTGCCGGACGCCGACCCGGCCACCACTGCCACGATGCTGGCAGGTGCCACCATGGGATATGCGGGCCAGAAGTGCACCGCGACCCGGCGGATCATCGTGGTGGGCGATGCCACCGCGCTCACCGAAGCCCTGGTGGCCGCGGTGGCGGGGCTACGCGTCGGCGACCCGGCCGATGCCGGCGTCGCAGTCGGTCCCGTCATCACCGACGCCGCGCGCCGTCGAGTTCTCGACGGCGTCGCGGCAGCCCGCGCGGCAGGAGGCCGGGTTCTCACCCGTCTCACGTCCCCGGGTGACGGCCTCTATGTGGCGCCGGTGCTGCTCGATTCGGTCGACCCCGGCCATCCGGTCGCGTGCGAGGAGACGTTCGGCCCGCTGGCCAGCATCTTCACCGTGCCGGACCTGCCCGCCGCGGCCGCTCTGGTCAACCATGTTCGGTACGGGCTGGTGACGTCCGTCCACGGCCGCGACATCGGCCGGTTGTTCGAGGTGGTCCGGGCCGTCGACACCGGTCTCATCCGGGTTAACACGCCCACTACCGGAGTCGATTTCCATGCGCCGTTCGGCGGTGAGAAGGCGTCCAGCCAGGGCCCTCGAGAACAGGGCACAGCCGCACTGGACTTCTACACCTCGTTGCGCACCATCACCCTCTGCACTCCCCCACCCAACCCCGCCGAGGAGGCTGCATGAAACGGGTCGACCTGCACACCGGTAGTCATGATCTGCCGGTCAGCCCAGCGCTGGAGAAGTTCATGCTCTCCGGGTGGGCGGACAGCGAGCAGTACGTCACACAGGTCGACGAGGTCGCCGGCTGGGCCGCGGCACGCCGGAGACAGCTGCACGGCCGTTTCTCCGGGGAACGGCTCGTCGTCCCGGCCGGAAGCTTCAAGAGGCGTTCCAACGACCAGCACTATCGGTTCCGCCCGCATTCTGCCTATGTCTGGCTGACCGGCGACCAGTCCTCAGACGGGGTCCTGGTCATCGAGCCGGACGGCGAGGAGATGCTCTATCTTCGCCCCCGATCCGACCGGAGCACGCCCGAGTTCTTCCGTGACCGGATGTACGGGGAACTGTGGGCCGGACGCCGGCCCACCTTGGGAGAGAGCCGTCGGCGGCTGGCTGTGACGACCCGTCATCTGGCCGAGCTGGAATCGGTTCTGTCCGGGCGGAGCGTTCCGACCCGCGTGCTGCGTGGAGTCGACGTACACGTGGATGGGCTGACGGCCGACGCCGCGGGGCCGGGCGACCTGGAGTTCGCCGCGGTACTGGATGAGATGCGGCTGGTCAAGGACGACTGGGAGATCGGCCAGCTGGAAGAGGCGGTAGCCATCACCACCCGCGGTTTCGAGGACATGGTGCGTGCCTTGCCGATGGCGAAGCGTACGTCCGAGCGTTACCTGGAGGGGGTGTTCTGGCAGCGAGCCCGCCTGGAGGGCAACGACGTCGGATACCACTCGATCGTGGCCGCCGGTGCGCACGCCGCCACCTTGCACTGGATCGACAACGACGGCGCGGTCCGCGACGGGGACCTGCTGCTGCTCGACGCCGGTGCCGAGACGAGGTCGCTCTACACGGCAGACATCACTCGTGTTCTACCGGTGTCCGGCCGGTTCAGTCCGCTGCAACGCGATCTTTACGAGTTGTGCCTGAAGGCGAACGACGCAGCTCTGGACTGCCTCAAGCCGGGCGCCGACTGGCGTGCGTTCCATCAGGCGGCGATGACCGTGCTGGCGTACGGCCTCGCCGACCTGGGCGTGCTGCCTGTGTCGCCGGAACGCGCCTTGACCGAGGAGTCCGGGCTCTACCGGCGGTGGACGCTGTGTGGATCAGGCCACATGCTCGGTCTGGACGTCCACGACTGCGCGGCTGCCCGCGCTGACAGCTACCTGCACGGACGGCTGGCTGCCGGCCAGGTTCTCACTGTCGAGCCCGGCCTCTACTTCCAGCCTGACGACGAGTTGGTTCCGGCTGAGCTGCGCGGAATCGGGATTCGGATCGAGGAGGACGTTCTCGTCACCGACAACGGCTGTCGAGTCCTCTCCTCCGGGCTACCTCGACGTCCCGACGAGATCGAGGCATGGATGCACCGGGTGTCGTCGTGATCGACGCCGGCGCCGACGTGGTGGTGATAGGCGCCGGGATGACCGGTGCCGCCTGCGCCTACTACGCCGCCCGGGCCGGCCTGACGGTGACAGTGGTGGACCGGGCGGGCGTCGCGTCCGGCACCACCGGGGCCGGCGAAGGCAACATCCTCCTGTCCGACAAATCACCCGGACCGGAACTCAGCCTGGCGCTTCATTCCGTCGCGCTGTGGCGCGAACTGGGCGAGACGGTGGGCGATGCGCAGATCGAACTGGAGCGTAAGGGCGGACTGGTGGTGGCGGCCTCGGCGACAGAGCACGACACGCTGGCGGCGTTCGCGGACCGCCAGCGTGCTGCGGGCGTCGAGGCGCACGCCGTCGCCTCGCATGAGTTGCCCGGCTACGAGCCGCACCTGTCCCCCCATCTCGTCGGTGCGGTGCACTATCCCCAGGACATGCAGGTCCAGCCCATGCTCGCCGCCGCACACCTGCTCCGTGCGGCCCGGGCAACGGTACTGACCGGCACCTGCGTCGTCGGCCTGCTCCGGGACGGCACCGGGGGGATTCGAGCTGTGCGGACTGATCATGGCCTGCTGCCAACGAGCAGGGTGGTGAACGCCGCCGGCGTATGGGCTGGCAGAGTCGCCGCGTTGGCGGGCGTCGAACTGCCGATCCTGCCTCGACGTGGCTTCGTCCTGGTCACCCAGCCGCTGCCAGAGCTCGTGCGGCACAAGGTCTACGCCGCCGGCTACGTTGCGAACGTCGAGCGCAGCACCGCTGGGCTGGAGATCTCCCCGGTGGTGGAGGGGACTCGCGCCGGCACGATCCTGATCGGGTCCAGCCGGGAGCATGTCGGCTTCGACCCGGCCATGTCTCTGCCGGCGCTCAGAGGGCTCGCAGCGGCTGCGATACGCCTGTTCCCGATCCTGGCCGGCGTCTCCGCGATCCGCGCCTACCGGGGTTTCCGGCCGTACAGTCCGGACCACCTGCCGATCATCGGCGCGGACAAGAACGTGCCGGGGCTCTACCATGCCACCGGCCACGAGGGCGCCGGTATCGGCCTCGCCCCGGCGACCGGGCACGCCATCGCGGCACTGCTGACCGACCGCCGCCCGCATGTAGATCTACGACCGTTCGCACCGGAGCGTCACCATGTTCATCTTTGACGGCCGCTCGATCCCTCACGACGGGCGGCAGAGCGTAGCCGCGGCTCTTCTGGCCGCCGGGATCCGATCCTGGCGGAGCACACGCGTCGAAGGGCGACCCCGGGGGGTCTTCTGCGGCATCGGCGTGTGCTTCGACTGTCTCGTCACGGTCAACGGTGTGCCGTCGCAGCGGGCCTGTCTGGTGGTCGCCCGCAGCGGTGACGTGATCGAACCTCAGGACGAGCGGCGGGAGAGGACATGAGCACGTACGACCTGGTGGTGATCGGTGCAGGACCGGCCGGTCTGGCCGCGGCGGTCACGGCGGCCGACGCCGGCTGCCGGGTGGCCGTCCTGGATGCCGGGCCGCGTCCCGGCGGACAGTACTGGCGGCACCGATCCGGAGCGGATGCCCACAGCCACACGGACTGGGCGGTCTTCGCCGGTCTGCGCGCACGGTTCGACCAGCTCCATCACCACCCCGACGCGGCACTGTGGTTCGTCGAGTCTCGCCCGGACGACGTCGGTCCGCAGTTCGCCGTCCACACGCACTCCACCGTCGTGTACGGCCGGCGACTCGTCATCGCCACCGGAGCTCATGACCGGGTTGTCCCTTTTCCAGGTTGGGATCTGCCGGGAGTGGTCACCGCAGGTGGAGCTCAGGCCCTGCTGAAGGGTCAAGGGGTGGTGTTCGCGCGACGCGTCGTCGTCGGGGGTACCGGACCGTTTCTGTTGCCGGTCGCGACCGGCTTGGCCGACGCCGGCGCCACGGTGGTCGGCGTGTACGAGGCGAACGACCCTGTCCGGTACGCACGGCATGTCGGTGCGGTTCTCGGCGCAGCGAGCAAGTCGACCGAGGCAGGCCGGTACGGCTGGCGCATGCTGCGCCGTCGGGTGCCGTATCGGCGGCGTACGGCTGTGGTGGCCGCGCACGGCGACGAGCAGCTGACCGGGGTGACGGTGGCGGCGATCAGCCCGCTGGGCTCGGTGGTGCCCGGCAGCGAGAGACACGTCGGCTGCGACGGTCTCGCCGTCGGCTTCGGTTTCACCCCGCAGGTGGAGGTGGCTGTCGCCCTGGGATGCGAGACATTCATGGACCGCGACGGCAGTCTCGTGGTGAGGATCGGGCCGGATCAAGCGACCTCGGTACCGGGCGTGTATGCAGCGGGCGAGGTGACCGGCGTCGGCGGGGCGAAGCTGGCGCTCGTGGAAGGGCACCTCGCCGGGGACGCGATCGCCCGGTCTCTCGGTCGTGCGGAGCCGCTGCGTGCGGGTGAGCGCAGCCGGCTGCTACGGATCCGGCGTCGACTGCGTCGTTTCGCGGCGGCTCTGCACGCGGTTCATCCCGTGCCGGCGTTCTGGCCCGACCTGTGTGACGACCAGACGCTCGTCTGTCGGTGCGAGGAGGTGTCGGCAGGCGCTGTTCGGCAGGCGGTGCGTGAACTGTCCGCGGGCGATGCCCGGGGCACGAAGCTGTTGACCCGCGCTGGCATGGGCTGGTGCCAGGGGCGAACATGTGGTTACGCCACAGCATGCCTCACCGCCCGAGAAGCGGGACGGCCGGTGAGTTCGGTGGATCTTCAGGGACATGCGTCTCGTACGCTGATGCAGCCGATCACGCTTGCCGACCTCGCCGGCGACGACTGATCTCGCGCACGGCGAATCACGGCCGGCGCGGAGGTGCCCTCAGCATTCGATGACGTTGACGGCGAGGCCGCCCCGCGCGGTCTCCTTGTACTTGACCTTCATGTCCGCGCCGGTCTCCCGCATGGTCTTGATGACCTTGTCCAGCGACACGTGGTGCACCCCGTCGCCCCGCAACGCCAGCCGGGCCGCGGTGATCGCCTTGATGCTCGCCACCGCGTTGCGCTCGATGCACGGAATCTGCACCAGGCCACCCACCGGATCGCAGGTCAGCCCCAGGTTGTGCTCCATGCCGATCT
>NZ_MAGP01000133.1 GCF_002926165.1 Micromonospora chalcea
GGGCGTGGCCGGGGACGGGCGGCGGATTCGCTCGACGGCACCGGCGGCCGGGGCTCAGGCGCGCCGCGGGTCGCCGCTCGCGGACCGGGACGCGACGAAACCGGCGAACACCGGTGGTGAAGCCATCGACGTGCGGGTCATGGTCACCACCTCCTCGCTACTCGGGTACCGCCTCGGACCTCCAGCTTCGCCCGGAATGCGGCGCTCGGCATTGCGCACGACCGGCCAACAAAGGGCCGAATGATTGCCGGTCACTGGACAACCGGTCCGGGCACCCCCCGGAGCTATGGTTGACCCGAGGAGGTTGACGTGATCATCAAACGCACGATCCTCCCCGGCATCGGGGTCCGGCACACGCTGACCACCGACGAGGGCCGCCGCATCGGAGTGATCGACTACCAGACCGGCGGCCGGCGCGACATCGTCCACGACGACCCGGACGACCCGGACCGGATGGTGGCGCTCAGCCTCACCCGCGACGAGGCGTCGGCCCTGGCGAACCTGCTCGGCTTCCCGGAACTGGTGGCCGTTCCCGCCTGAGCGTCACGCCGGCAGCGGCCTGAGCGTCACGCCGGCAGCGGCTTGCGCGGCCAGTCCAGCGCCCGCGCGCCGAGGACGGCGGCGTGCAACGTGAACCGGTCCCGCGCGTCGGCGGGGTCGTACCCGCTCAGTGCCCGGACGCGGGCCAGCCGGTAGGTGACGGTGCGGACGGAGACGTGCAGCCGCCGGGCCGCCTCGGTGCTCACCTCGCCGCAGGCGAAGTACTCGTTCAGCGTGTCCAGCAGCGGCTCGGCGCCGCCGCGCGCCTGGGCCAGTGGCGTCAGCACCGCCCGGACGAGGTCCACCATGGCCGGCTGGTCGCGCAGCAGCACGCGGTAGATGAGCAGGTCGTGCGCGTCGATCACGGACGTCTCGGAGTGCAGCCGCCGCGCCGTGGTCAGCGCCTCCCGCGCCTCCTCGTAGGAGCGGGCGATGCCGTACACGCCGGGGTGCGGGCGGCCCACCGCCACCTGCCACGGCCGGCCCCGCACCAGGCGGTCCAGCTCGCCGTGCATCAGCGTGCCCAGGTTGCCGGCCGGCCCGCGGCCCCGGTCGGTGGCGACCGGGTCGGCCGGGGCGATCACCACGAGCAGCCCCTCCTTCGTGGCCACCAGCACGTCCCGGTCGCCCAGCCGGTCGAACACGGCCCGTTCCAGCGCGCTGATCGCCGCCTCCGTGTCCGGCAGGCGGCGACCGGGCGCGGCGAGCGCCACCTGGTGTACGCGGGCGAGGTCGAGCCCGAAGGGCTCGGCCCGTTCCACCAGCCCGCCGAGGTCGGAGTCGCCGCGCAGCAGGTCGTCGACGAGTTCCCGGCGCAGCGACTCCTCCCGCCGGACCAGTTCCCGCCGGGCCACGGCGTAGCCCTCGGCGAGCGTGGCCACGGCGGTGTCGACCACCTGCAGCACGGCGTCGGCGGCGGCGCGCACCGCCTCGCTGTCGTCGGAGCGGTCCAGGTGCGGAAACTGCCGCCACACCCGCCGCGCCGCGGACAGGTAGAGGCGTACCGCGCGTCCGGCGGACACCCCCTGCTCGGCCGCGCGCCGGCCGAGGGCGCCCACCGCGTCGAGTTCGGCGCGGCGCGGACGGCGGCCGGTCACCGCCGCGTCGGTCAGCAGCCGCAGGTAGTCGCCGAGCAGTTCCACGGGTACGCCACCGGCGTCGGCGCTCGCCGCCCGGGCCACCTCGGCCAGCCACTGCTCGTCCTCGCCGCCCGCGGCCGGCGCCGGCCGGCGGACGTTGTCGGTCATCGCGGTCTCCCCGTGCCGGGCCGGCACCCGATGCCGGCCCACTGCGCCCAGCGTAGGCCGGGGGTCCGGCGCCGTCGGGCGCGACCGGCCCGCGCGGTCCGTCCGGGAGCGGGCGCGCCCGGCGTCATGCCCGCGACGGCGGGCCCGGGTCGACCACGAGCGCCGGACCGGTCCGCCGCCCACCCCGGGGGCCGCGGGTCAGGCGCCGCGCCGCCCCCGCCGGGTCGTCGTCGGCCGCCACCTGATCGAGTACGCGCACCCAGCGCTCGCCGTGCGCGTCGGCGAACGCGGCGGCGACCACGGCGACCCGACGGCCGGTGACCGGCGCCGGCGTCGCGCCCCCGCCCGGTGACGCGGACCCGGCCCGGGCAGTGGACCCGGCCCGGGCAGCAGAGCCGGCCCGGGCAGGGGACCCGGCCGGTCGAGTGGACCCGAGCGCCGGACCGGCCGGCACTCCGGCGAGGGCGGCCCGGTCTGCGGCGACGGTGATCAGGTCGGGCGAGCCGCAGCGCGCCGCCTCCACCGCGCCGGACCGGTCCACACGCACGATCGTGGCGCGCAGGTGACCCGCCGGGGCGAGGTCGCGTACCGCCTGGTCGAGCACGCCGGCGAGGCGCTGCGGCGACGCTGCCGGCCGGGCGTGCCGGCGGAACGTCTGCTCGATCGCCCGCCGCCCGGCGGGCGTGTCCAGCGCGGCGCCGGTGACGGTGCCGACCAGGGCGAGAAGCCCGCCGCCGCGCAGCGGGACGGCGGCGCCGATCTCGCCGGGCGAGCCGCAGACCGCCAGCGCGGCGCTTCCCGAGCCGGCCGGCACGGTGAAGACCGCGACGTCCGGCGGCCCGGCGGCGCGCGTCACCGACGCGGTCCGGGTCCGTCGGCGGGCCCACGCCAGCAGGGGCACAGCGGTCAGGCTGAGCGTGGAGGCGAGCAGCGCCTGCGGGTCGCTGCGGTGGCCGGGGATCACCGGTACGAGGACCGACGCCACCACCAGCACGCCCGCCCACGCCGACACCAGTGCCGCCACCCGGGGCCGGGCCGAGACGCCGAGCAGGCCGGGCAGCAGCACCCAGCCGATCGGGGTGCCGACCTCGGCGACACCCATCAGCACCGCGTTCCCGGTGGTGCCCGCCAGGGCGGCTCGCATCGGCAGCACGCCCACCACCCTATCGGGGCCCCCGCCGTACCGGCCGAGACCCAACCTCACTCCTTACCCGGTGATGGGCCCGGGCGACACGACACGAGCGCGTGATTCTCTCGACATACCGTCGCGCCGTGTCGCCCGTTAGGGTTGACGTACCGCAGGTCGATCTTGAGGAGTGTGTGTGCTGGTTCTGGTGGCGGTCCATGCGCTCGCAGCCGTGATCGCCCCCGTGCTGGTACGCCTACTCGGTCGACGCGCTCTCTACCTGCTGGCTGCCGTTCCCGCCGCGGCGCTGGTCTGGGCCCTGACCTGGACCGGGCAGGTGCGCTCGGGCCGGCCGGTCGTCGAGACGGTCACCTGGGTGCCGCAGCTCGGCCTCGACCTCGCGCTGCGGATGGGCACGCTGTCCTGGCTGCTGGTGCTGCTCGTCGGCGGCGTCGGCGCCCTCGTGCTCGTCTACAGCGCACGCTACTTCCGCTCCGACGACCCGAGCCTCGGCCGGTTCGCCGCGGTGTTCGTCGCGTTCGCCGGCGCGATGCTCGGCCTGGTGGTCTCCGACGACCTGCTGCTGCTGTACGTGTTCTGGGAACTGACCACGGTCTTCTCGTACCTGCTGATCGGCAGCGACCCCACCAAGCGGGCCAGCCGGCGCGCCGCGATGCAGGCGCTGCTCGTGACCACGCTGGGCGGCCTGGCGATGCTCGCCGGGTTCGTCATGCTCGGCCAGCACGCCGGCTCGTACCGGTGGTCCGAGATCGCCGGGAACCTGCCGGAGGGCGGATACCTCACCGCCGCGCTGGTGCTCGTCCTGCTCGGCGTGACGAGCAAGTCGGCGATCTTCCCGTTCAGCTTCTGGCTGCCGCGCGCGATGGCCGCGCCCACGCCGGTCAGCGCCTACCTGCACGCCGCCGCCATGGTCAAGGCGGGCGTGTTCCTGGCCGCGCTGATGGGCCCGGCGGTCGGCCAGGCCACCGTGTGGCGCGCCTTCCTGCTCGGCGGCGGCCTGATCACGCTGTTCCTCGGCGGCTGGACGGCGCTGCGGCAGGTCGACCTCAAGCTGCTGCTGGCGTACGGCACGGTCAGCCAGCTCGGCCTGCTCATGGTGATCCTCGGCGCGGGCACCCGCGACACCGCGCTGGCCGGCGCCGCGATGCTGCTGGCGCACGCCCTGTTCAAAGCCACCCTCTTCCTCGTCGTCGGCGTCGTCGACCACGTCACCGGCACCCGGGACCTGCGCGAGCTGAGTGGGCTGGGCCGCCGTGCGCCGGTGCTCGCGGCGGTCGCCGGGCTCGCCGCCGCGTCCATGGCCGGGCTGCCGCCGCTGTTCGGATTCGTGGCCAAAGAGGCAGCGCTGGAGGCGTTCCTGCACGGCGGGCCGGTCGAGCTGCTGGTGCTCGCCGGGGTGGTGGCCGGTTCGGCGCTCACCGTCGCGTACACGTTGCGTTTCCTCTGGGGCGCGTTCGCCGCCAAGCCCGACGTGCCCGACACCCCTGTCGAACGGATCGAGCCGGCCTTCCTCGGCCCGGCGGCGGTGCTCGCCCTCGCCGGCCTCGTGGTCGGGATCGCCGCCCCGGCGGTGGACCGGGTGCTCGCCCCGTACGCCGACCAGTTCCCGACCGCCGACCCCGGCTACCACCTCGCGCTGTGGCACGGCCTGACGCCGGCGCTCGGCCTGTCGGCGCTGGCCGTCACCGGCGGCGTCGCGCTGTTCCTGCTGCTGCAGCGCCGCCGCCCGTACCTCGCCCGGCTGCCGTTCGACGGCGCCACCGGCTACGACCGGCTGGCGGGCGCCGTCGACCGCGCGGCGGTGGAGCTCACCGGCGCCACCCAGCGCGGATCGCTGCCGTTCTACCTCGGCGTCATCCTGCTGGTGCTGGTGATCCTGCCGGGCGGGGCGGTGCTGGCCGGCATTCCCTGGGCGCAGCGGTTCCAGCTCTGGGACACCCCGTTGCAGGCCGTCGCGGGCGCTGTCGTCGTGGTCGCCGCGCTGGTCGCCGCGCGCGCCCGCCGTCGGCTGACCGCCATGATCCTGGTCGGGGTGACCGGCTACGGCACGGCGCTGCTGTTCATCCTGCACGGCGCGCCGGACCTGGCGCTCACCCAGTTCCTGGTGGAGACCGTCACGATCGTGATGTTCGTGCTGGTGCTGCGCCGCCTGCCGCGCCGGTTCTCGGCCCGCCCGATCCGCGCCACCCGGCAGTTCCGCGTGGCGCTCGGCGTGGCCGTCGGCGTGGTCACCGCCGGCATGGCGTACGTCGCGGCGGGCAGCCGGGTGGCCACGCCGATCTCGGTCGGCTTCCCGGACGAGGCGGTCTCCTACGGCGGCGGCAAGAACGTCGTCAACGTGACGCTCGTCGACATCCGGGCCTGGGACACGATGGGCGAGATCGCGGTGCTGGTGGTGGCCGCCACCGGTGTGGCCAGCCTGATCTTCCGCGGCACCCGCGCCCTGGACCTGCGCAGCGGCATCCCCGGCGTCGGCCGGCAGCAGTCGTCGCGCCCGCGCTGGCTCACCAGCGGCGCGACGTCCCGGCAGCAGTCGGTGATCCTCCAGGTCGTCACCCGGCTGCTCTTCCACGCCATCCTGCTGTTCTCCATCTACCTGCTCTTCTCCGGCCACAACGCGCCGGGTGGCGGGTTCGCCGCCGGGCTGGTCGCCGGTCTCGGGCTCGCGGTGCGGTATCTGGCGGGCGGGCGTACCGAACTCAACGGCGCCGCACCGGTGGACGCCGGCTTCGTGCTCGGCGCGGGACTGTTCGTCGCGGTCGGCACCGGCGTCGCCGCGATGCTGCTGGGCGGCGAGTTCCTGCAGAGCGCGACGCTCGACTTCCACCTGCCGCTGCTGGGCCACGTCCACTTCGTCACGTCCGTCTTCTTCGACGTGGGCGTCTACCTCATCGTGGTCGGCCTGGTGCTGGACATCCTGCGCAGCCTGGGCGCCGAGATGGACCGCCAGGAGGAGGACGACGAGCAGGAGACCGAGCCGGCCGGCGTACGGGAAGAGGAGCTGGTATGAGCCCGAACATTCCCAACCTGGTCTACATCCTGGTGATCGGCGTCCTGTTCGCCACCGGGGTCACGCTGCTGCTGGAACGCAGCCTCACCCGCGTCCTGATGGGGGTCATCCTGCTCGGCAACGGCGTGAACCTGCTGCTGCTCACCGGCGGCCGGGCCGGCGGCCCGCCGATCGTCGGCACCTCCGCCCAGGAGGACATGGCCGACCCGCTGCCGCAGGCCATGGTGCTGACCGCGATCGTGATCACGCTCGGCATGACCGCCTTCCTGCTGGCCCTGGCCTACCGCAGCTGGCACCTCAACGGCCACGACGAGGTGCAGGACGACGTCGAGGACCGCCGGATCATGGAACTGGCCGACCGGGACGAGGGCCCCGGCACCGCCGACGCCGACACCGCGGACGGCGGCCCCGCGGACGGCAGCCCCGAGGCTCGGGTCCTGGCCGAGGCGGAGGGCGGCCGATGACCTGGCTCGTCCCGCTGCCGGTGGTGATGCCGCTGCTCGGCGCGGCCCTCACGCTGCTGGCCGCCCGGCGGGCCCGCGCCCAGCGCTGGGTCAGCATCGTCGTGCTCGCCGCCACCGTCGCCGTGGCGGCACTGCTCCTGGTCCAGTCGTCGCTGGACGGCCCGCTCGTGGTCGAGGTGGGCGGCTGGGTCGCGCCGATGGGCATCGTGCTCGTCGCCGACCAGCTCGCCGCGTTGATGCTCGTGGTGTCCGCCTCGGTCACCCTGTGCGTGCTCGTCTACTCCATCGGGCAGGGCATGGCCGACGGCAACGAGGAGACGCCGCTGTCGGTCTACCACCCGACCTATCTGGTGCTGACCGCCGGCGTGTGCAACGCCTTCCTCTCCGGCGACCTGTTCAACCTCTACGTCGGCTTCGAGATCCTGCTGGTGGCCAGCTACGTGCTGCTGACGCTCGGCAGCACCGAGACGCGGATCCGGGCCGGCACCACGTACGTCGTGGTCAGCCTGCTCTCGTCGCTGATCTTCCTGGTGGCGATCGGCCTGGTCTACTCCGCCACCGGCACGCTGAACCTGGCCCAGCTCGCCGACCGCCTGGACGCGCTGCCCGACGACATGCGCCTGGTCCTGCAGGGCATGCTGCTGCTCGCGTTCGGGATCAAGGCGGCGGTGTTCCCGCTGTCGGCGTGGTTGCCGGACAGCTACCCGACCGCGCCCGCGCCGGTGACTGCGGTCTTCGCCGGCCTGCTCACCAAGGTCGGCGTGTACGCGATCATCCGGACCGAGACGCTGCTGTTCCCCGGCGGACGCACCGCCGACCTGCTCATGGTGATAGCGGCGTTGACCATGGTGGTCGGCATCCTCGGCGCGGTGGCGCAGTCGGACATCAAACGACTGCTGTCGTTCACGCTGGTCAGCCACATCGGCTACATGCTGTTCGGGGTCGGCCTGACCACCCCGCTCGGCCTGTCCGCGGCGATCTTCTACGTGGTGCACCACATCACCATCCAGACCACGCTGTTCCTCGCCGCCGGCCTGGTCGAACGACGCGGCGGCAGCACCGCGCTGGACCGGCTCGGCGGGCTGGCCCGGCTGTCACCGCTGCTGGCGTTGCTGTTCTTCGTACCGGCGCTCAACCTGGCCGGCATCCCACCGTTCTCCGGGTTCCTGGGCAAGCTCGGCCTCGTGCAGGCCGGGGTGGACGACGGCGGGTTCCTGGCCTGGGCGCTCGTCGCGGGCGGGCTGCTGACCAGCCTGCTCACCCTCTACGCCATCGCCCGGGTGTGGAACCTGGCGTTCTGGCGGGCGCCGCACCCGGACATGCCGGAGGCCGGTGACGCCGACCGGGCCGCCCGAACCGACGGCGCCGAGCAGCCGCACGAGGGCGCCTCGCCGGCCGGGGCCGTGCTGCCCCGGCTGATGACGGTGCCGACCGCCGCCCTGGTGGTGCTCGGTCTGGCGCTGACAGTGGTGGCCGGGCCGCTGTTCGAGATCAGCACCGACGCCGCCGACGACCTGCTGCGCCGTGCCCCGTACGTGGAGGCCGTGTTCCCGGAGGGACCGCCGTGACCAGTCAGCCGAAAGCGCCGCTGACCCCCCGCGACCGCTGGCGCAACCGCGCGATCGCCGTGACCGGCCTGGTCACCGTCTGGGTGCTGCTGTGGGGCACCTTCAGCTGGGCGAACGTGATAAGCGGACTGGTGGTCGCCGCCGTGTTGCTCGTGGTCTTCCCGCTGCCCCCGGTGACCTTCGCCGGCCGGATCCGGCCGGTGCCGCTGCTGAGATTCCTGGCCCGCTTCCTGCGCGACCTGGTTGTCGCGTCGGTCCAGATCGCCTGGCTGGCCGTCCGGTCCAGACACCCGCACTCGGCGATCATCGCGGTGCCCCTGCGGGTGAACACCGACCTCAACCTCACCCTCAACGCCGAAGCCCTGTCGCTGGTGCCGGGCAGCCTGATCCTGGAGGCCGACCGGCGTACCGGCACCCTCTACGTGCACGTCATCGGCATCCGCAGCCTCGACGAGGTGGAGCGCTTCCGGCAGAGCGTGCTGGAACTGGAGGGGCGCATCGTCGCCGCCGTCGGCTCGGCCGAGGAACTGGACCTGATCCGTCGATCCGCACCCACCGGCCCGTCCGGGTCGGTCGAGCTGGAAGGAGCACCGACGTGACCGTCGTCGCCGTGATCGTCACCGCGCTGCTCGTCGCGGCCGGTGGGCTCACCCTCGTCCGCATCATCCGTGGGCCGTCGATCCTCGACCGGGCCGTCGCCACCGACGTGCTGCTCGCCGTCGTCGGCGCGGCCATCGCCACCGAGGCCGCGTACAGCCGGGACGCCACCGCGCTGCCGGTGCTCGTGGTCCTCGCCCTGGTCGGGTTCGTCGGCTCGGTGAGCGTCGCCCGCTTCGCGGCTCGGAGAAACCCGAAATGACGCTCGACACGATCCTGGACACCGTCGCCGGCGTCTGCCTGGTCGCGGGCGCCCTGCTCTGCCTGGCCGCCGGCATCGCGCTGATCCGCTTCCCGGACGTGCTGTCGCGGATGCACGCGGCGGCCAAGCCGCAGGTGCTCGGGCTGCTGCTGGTGCTGCTCGGCTGCGCGTTGCGGCTGCGTACCGGGGTGGACATCACCACGCTGGTCCTGGTGGGCCTGTTCCAGCTCGCCACCGCCCCGGTCGCCGCGCACATGGTCGGGCGGACCGCGTATCCGCACGACGACATCCGACGGGACCTGCTGATCACCGACGAGTTGGCCGGCGACATCGACCGGATCCGGGCGGACCGGGCCGGCGAGCCGCAGGACACGTCGCCGGCCCGCACGTCCTGAGACTCCGCCCCAGCGTCGAGGCAGGGAGCCCATGAGCGGCACGGTCTACGAGAACGCCCGCATCCACACGCTCGACCCGGCCCGCCCGCACGCCGAGGCGATGCTGGTCCGCGGCGAGCGGATCGTCGCCGTCGGCGACCTCGCCGAGTGCCGGGACCGGGCCGGCGGCGGCGCGCGCCGGATCGACCTCGGCGGGATGGCCGTGCTGCCCGGGCTGATCGACAGTCACATCCACGCCGCGTCCTACGTACGCGGGCTGGACCAGGTGGACCTGCGCGGCACGTCGAGCCTCGACGAGGCGCTGGCCCGGATCGCGCGGCACGCCGCCACGCTGCCGCCGTACGCCTGGCTGTTCGGTGGCGGGTGGGACAGCAACAGGTGGACCCGGCCGGTGCAGCCGACCCGTACCGACCTGGACCGGGTCTGCCCGGACCGCCCGGCCGCGCTGCCCAGCGTCGACGGCCACACCATCTGGGTGAACAGCGCCGCGCTGGCCCGCCTCGGCATCGACGCCGCCACCCCCGACCCGCCCGGCGGGCAGATCGCACGCGACGAGCACGGTGAGCCGACCGGCATCCTGCGCGAGGCGGCCGCCGACGCGTCCTGGGCGGTGGTGCGCTCCCCGCACGCCGGTGACCTGGTCGCGCAGTTGCGCGCCCACCTGCCCCGGCTGCTCGCCGCCGGCCTGACCGGCATCCACGACCTGGACGGGCAGGACGCCCGCGCCGCCTACGAGACGCTGTACGCCCGGGGCGAGCTGCCGCTGCGGGTGCACAAGACGATCCCGGCCACGGCGCTGGACGAGGCGATCGACAGCGGCTGGGCCACCGGCGACGGGGACCGGTGGCTGAGCACCGGCCCGGTGAAGATCTTCACCGACGGCGCGCTCGGCTCGCACACCTGCCTGATGAGCGAGCCGTACGACGGCGAGCCCGGCAACCACGGCATCGCCGTCACCCCGGCCGAGGAGTTCGAGCGGCTGCTGGCCACCGCCGCCGGGGCCGGCATCGCGGTGGCGGCGCACGCCATCGGCGACGCGGCGAACCGGATGGTGCTGCGGGCGTACGCGCGCTGGCGCGATTCGGCCGGGCCCGGCCCGGCGGCGCGGCTGCGGCACCGGATCGAGCACACGCAGCACCTGCTGCCCGAGGACGTGCCGTTGCTCGCCCGCTCCGGGGTGATCGCCTCGATGCAGCCCACCCACTGCACCAGCGACATTCCGCTGACCAGCCGGATGCTCGCCGGCCGGGACCTCGCCTCGTACGCCTGGCGCAGCCTGCTCGACGCCGGGGCCGTCGTGGCGTTCGGGTCGGACGCCCCGGTGGAGGACCCCGACCCGTTCTTCGGCGTGCACGCCGCGGTGACCCGGCAGCAGCCCGACGGGACCCCGCCCGGCGGCGTCGACCCGCACGAGCGGCTCGACCTGGACACGGCGCTGCGCTGCTTCACCGGGGCCGGCGCGTACGCCTCCTACGAGGAGCACCTGAAGGGGCGGCTGCGCCCCGGCATGCTCGCCGACTTCATCGCGCTGCCCACCGACCCGTACCGGGTGGAGCCGGCGCGACTGCGGGACCTGACAGTGGCGCTGACCGTGGTCGGCGGCGTGGTGCGCTGGCAGCGCTGACCGTGTCCCGCCCGGACGCCGCTGTCCGGGCGGGACACGGCTCTCAGGCGCCCTTCACCCAGCCGAGGCTGAACCGGGCGAAGTAGATGCCGCCGGTGTCGCCCACCTCGTACAGGTTGCCGACCGTGCCGTCGGCCAGCACCGCCATCGTCGAGTAGCCGGCGCCGCCGGGCTTGACCAGTGCCCGCGCCGGCCAGCTCGCGCCGTCGTCGGTGGACAGCCGTACGGTGAGGTCGTTGCGCGCGCTCGGGTGCGCGTTGTTGCTGAACAAGGCCGTGCGGGTCCGCACCGGCGCCCGGTTCGCGCCGACCTCGGACGGCCGCAGGTAGGACATCTCGTCGGCGTTGCACAGCGGGTCGGTCAGCAGCGTGCTGGCCGTGGCCGCGCCGAACGTCGCGGCGCCGTCGGTGGAGGTGGCGTAGAAGCGGCTGCGGGTCGAGTTGTGCCGCATGTTCTGCACGATCGCGCCGGTGCCGCGCTCGATCGCCTTGCTCTCGTTGATGTTCCCGCCGGCGGATCCGCCACGGCGCCAGGTCGCGCCGTGGTCGTCGCTGTAGATGTTCGCGGCGTGGCTGGTGCCGGCCGAGTCCCGGTAGGCGATCGGCTGGATCAGACGGCCGGTGCTCGTCTGGATGCCGTGGCCGGAGGAGAAGAACACCTGCCGCCAGGTGGGGTCCTTGACGGCCGGGTTCAGCTCGACGGGCGCGCTCCAGGTGGCGCCGTTGTCCCGGCTGGTGATGTAGCGCAGGTGCATGCTGTTCGGGTCGTCGGCGGTGTTCAGGCCGGAGCCGCCGGACCAGAAGCTGATGCCGGGCCGGGGGGAGTAGGTGAAGAAGCAGTAGACGACGCCGGTGGCGCGGTCCACGAGCAGGCTGGGGTCGCCGACGCCCTCGCTGGTGGTGGGCGGGGCGTGGATGACCCGGGGCTGCTCGAAGGTGCGGCCGCCGTCGGTGCTGCGGATCATCACGATCTGGATGTTGTTGGTGCCGCCGCCGAGGTCGTACGAGCCGTTCACCCGGGCGTCGGCCACGGCGATGACGGTGCCGTTGTTGGTGACGGCCAGGCCGGGGATGCGGACCGAGGCGACGGTGCCGTCGTACCGGCCGCCCGTGCCGTTGAGGTCGCGGATCACGGTCTGCGTGGTGAGCAGCGTGGTGCTGGTCATCTGCGGGGTGCCGGTGGCCAGGTCGCAGGAGGTGGTGCCGCGCAGCGTGGTGTCGAAGCCGGGGGCGGTGACCCGCAGCGTGTACGGGGCGCCGGCGCCGACGGTCCAGTAGTGCAGGTAGTTGCCGCCAGCGGCGATGGTGCGGGTCCACGGCGAGCCGGTGCGTCCGGGCCACGTGACGGTGAAGTCCCGGGCGGTCGTGGTGCGGTTCTCCAGCGCGAGCTGGAGGCGGCCGTTGGTGCAGTCGAAGCTGGTGAGCGCGGACATGCCGGTGCCGCAGTGGAAGAGGCCGGAGGTGGTCTCGTCCAGGCCGGTCGGGGTCGTCGTGCGCAGCGTGTACGGCGTGCCGGGGGACAGCGTCCAGTACAGCTCGGCGCCGCTGCCGGCCGCGACGGTGCGGGTCCAGGGCGAGCCGGACCGGCCGGGCCAGGTGACTGTGTACGTCTGTGCCGTGGTGCTGCGGTTGTCCAGAAGCAGGAGCAGCCGGCCGGTGGTGCAGTCGGCGCCGACGGTGGCGCTCACGTCGGCGGGGGCGGCCTGGGCCGGGGTGGCGGGGAGCACCGTCAGCAGGCCGAGGAGGACGGCCAGGCCGGCGGTCACCCGGCGTGGTATCGCACGGACAGGGGGCACGGGGGATTCCTTCCGGACGGGGGTGAGGATCGGAGCGACAGCGTCAGACGTCGGACGTCCGATGTTGGGTACGTACGCTAAGCCGATCGATGGGACCCGTCAAGGAATCCGACGATGTGGACCGTGCACAAAGGGCGCGCGCAGGCCGGCCGGGCCGCCGGCGGCCTGCCGGTGTCCGGTCGCCGGGTCAGGCCTGGGCGGCGCGGGCGATGCTCGCCCGGATGGGCGCGTAGTGCTCGGCGATGGCCGAGCGCAGCGCCGCCGCGTCCCCGGCGGTGAGGGCGGCCACGATGGCCTGGTGCCGCTGGGCGGTGATGACCCGGTCCTCCGGCTCGGTGCGCAGGGTCGGCGCGACGATGGCCTGCACCTGCCAGAACGCCTCGGTCAGCTGGACCAGCAGGTCGTTGCCGAGTGGCTCCATCAGCTTCAGGTGGAAGGCCCGGTCGACGTCGAGGAAGTCCTCGCCCTGTGCCGCCCGGCTGCGCATCTCGTCGGCGAGCGCGGACAGCTCCGACCGGTGTTCCTCGTCCAGGGCGTCGATGACGGTGGCCGCCAGCCCCTGCTCCAGCGTCTGCCGGATGTCGACGACCTGGGCCAGTACGTGGTGGTCGTCCTCGCCGCTGAGCAGCCCTCGGAACGTCAGGCTCTCCACCAGGGCGTTGAGGGACATCCGGCCGACGAACGTGCCGTGGCCGTGGCGCACCTCGACGATGTCGAGCGCGGAGAGGATCTTGACGGCCTCGCGGACGCTGGAGCGGCTGGCGCCGACCGCCTCGCACAGCTCCGTCTCGGTGGGCAGGAGATTGCCCGGCTTGAGGCGGTTGCGCAGGATGTACTCCTTGATCCTGGTGGCGACCTCCTGCCGGCGAGGGCTCGGCCGCTCGGCGCCGCGTAGCGGACTGGCGTCAATGGTCGTCATCTGCCCCTTGCCCTTCGTTCCCGAATCTGACACCCTCACCCTACCGGCATCAGACGTCAGACGTCATACACCTTACACTTCACATCCCCGGCGCGAGCGGCGACGCGAGCGCATGAAGAGCCTATGGAGGCATCTACGTGAGCACCACCGGTAAGTCGCGGAGCTGGCGCGTGCCGCGCCGCCGCGTCCGCCCCCTGGCCGTCGCCTCCCTCGGAGCGACCCTCGCCCTCGGGCTGGTGGCCTGTAGCGGCGGTCCCGCCTCGACCAACGCGGTCAGCGGCGGGAAGGCGGGCACGTCGATCGAGGCCACCCTGGCGTTCACGCTCTCCAGCGGTTTCGACCCGGGCAACGCCTCCTCCGCCGTGGCGACCGCCGTCAACCAGCACGTCTTCGAGGGTCTCGTGGACCTCGACCCGATCACGCGGGAACCCTACAACGCCCTGGCCAAGAGCGACCCGACGCCCGGCGCCGACGGCCTCACGTACACCGTGACGCTGCGCGACGGCGCGAAGTTCTCCGACGGCACCCCCGTCACCGCCGAGGACGTCGCCTGGTCGTTCACCCGGGTGCTGAAGCCGGCGGACCCGAAGGCGCCGCCGCTGATGCAGGGCTTCGTCTCGTTCCTCGACAGCGTCACCGCCAAGGACGCGGCCACCGTCGAGTTCAAGCTGAAGTACCCGTTCGCCCTGTTCAGCGAGCGGATCTCGGTCATCAAGGTCGTGCCCAAGGCCAAGACCGGTGACGCGGCAGCGGCCAAGGCGTTCGACACCGCGCCGATCGGCTCCGGCCCGTTCAAGGTGGACAGCGCGTCCAAGGAATCCGGCATCAAGCTGAGCAAGAACGAGACCTACAACGGCCCGCGCCCGGCCAAGGTCGAGACGATGACGTGGAACACCACCACCGAGGCGTCGGCCCGGGTGTCGGACCTGCAGGGCGGCCGCGTGCAGGCCATCGAGGCCGTGCCGTACCTGAACGTCGACTCGCTCAAGGACAAGTACACGATCGACGTGAAGCAGGCCTTCAACCAGGTCTTCCTCATGTTCAACAACGCCGCCGCGCCGTTCAGCGACAAGCGCGTCCGCCAGGCCCTGCACTACGCCATCGACAAGGACGCGGTCATCAAGACCGCGCTCAACGGCTACGGCAGCCCGGCGACCAGCTACCTCGACGAGGGCAACAAGGCGTACCAGAAGGCCGCCACCGTCTACGACTACAACCCGGACAAGGCCAAGGCCCTGCTCCAGGAGGCCGGCGTCACCAACCTGTCGTTCCGGCTCGACACCACCGACAACTCGGTGGTCAAGGACGTCGCCCCGCTGGTCATCGAGCAGTGGAAGAAGATCGGCGTCAACGCCACGCTCAACACCGTGCCGTCCTCGGCCATCTACGGCGACATCGTCCCCAAGGACACGTTCCGGGTGCTCATGGCCACCGGTGACCCGAGCGTCTTCGGCGTCGACACCGACCTGCTGATGCGCTGGTACTACTTCGGCGAGACCTGGCCGGGCCAGCGTTACCGCTGGAGCGACGCCAACCGCAAGGCCATGGGCGACCTGCTGGACAAGGCCGCGCAGACCTCCGACGAGGCGGCCCGCAAGGCGCTGTGGAAGCAGGCCCTGGACATGGTGGCGGACGACGCCCCGCTCTACCCGATCCTGCACACCAAGGTCGTCACCGCGTACGACCCGGCCAAGCTCGACGGCTTCTCGGGCGCCTCGACCACCGGCCTGTACTTCCTGGGCACCGGCCGGACCGGCTGAGCCCACTCGGGGCTCCGCCCCCGCCTCCGTCCCGTCCGGCCGCACGTGACCCATGCGGCCGGACGGGACGCCCCGGCGCCCCGCCACGAGAAAGAGAATCAATGCTGACCGTCCTGAACCTGGTCGCACGACGATTCCTGACGCTGATCCCCCTGGTGCTGGGCATCACGCTCTTCGTCTTCGTGATCATGCAGTTCTCCCCGATCGACCCGGCGCTGTCCGTCCTCGGCGACCAGGCCACGCCGGCGCAGGTCGAGGCGTTCCGCGCCGCGAACGGGCTGAACGACCCGCTGCCGCTGCGCTACCTGCACTTCCTCGGCGACCTCGTCCGCGGCGACCTCGGCATGACGTTCCCGCCGTCGGTCCCGGTCGCCGAGAAGATCGCCATGGCGCTGCCGCTGACCATCCAGCTCACCGCGCTCGGCGTCGTCGGCGCGCTGGTCATCGCGCTGGCCCTCGGCATCCCGGCCGCCCTGTACCGGGACCGCTGGCCCGACCAGGTCATCCGGATCGTCTCCATGGCCGGCATCGCCACGCCTTCGTTCTGGCTGGCCCTGCTGTTCATCCAGGAGTTCTCGGTCCGCCGCCCGATCTTCCCGACCGGTGGATACGTCAACCCCGCCGACTCGGTCGGCCTCTGGCTGCAGTCCCTCGCGCTGCCCGCGCTGGCGCTGGCCGTACCGGTCGGCTGCTCGCTGGCCCGCATCGTCCGCACGTCGATGGTCGAGGAACTCGACAAGGACTACGTCCGCACCGCCGTCGGCGCCGGACTGCCACCGCGCGTGGTGATCGGCCGCAACGTGCTGCGCAACGCGCTGGTCAACCCGCTCACCGCGCTCGGCCTGCGGATCGGCTACCTCATCGGCGGCACCGTCGTCATCGAGGCCATCTTCTCGCTGCCTGGCATGGGCACCCAGATCATGAGCGCCGTCCAGCAGAACGACACCGCGCTCGCCCAGGGCACCGTGCTCACCATCGCGCTGTGCTTCGTCCTGGTGAACCTGGTCGTCGACATCCTCTACCTCTTCGCCAACCCCCGACTGCGCGGAGGCCACTGATGCGCCGGTCCCTCACCACGCGGCTGTCCCGCCCCGGCATGGCCTTCGCCCGGCTCGGTCTCGCGGCCCGGTTCGCGCTCGGCTTCGTCGCGCTCATCGTCGTGGTCGGCGTGCTCGCCCCGCTGCTGCTGCGCCACGACCCCACCCAGACCGGCCTCGGACCGGCGCTGACCGGCCCGAACGGCGACTTCTGGTTCGGCCTGGACAAACTCGGCCGCGACGTCTTCTCCCGGCTGGTCGCCGGCACCCGGCGCTCCCTGATCGTCGGTTTCGGCGCGGCCGGCATCGCGCTGGTGCTCGGCGCGATCCTCGGCGCGCTCGCCGGCAGCAGCCGCACCGTCGTCGACGAGATCATCATGCGCTGCCTCGACGTGGTCATGGCCTTCCCCACGATCGTGCTCTCCGCGCTGCTGATCATCTCGTTCGGCAAGAACAGCCTGCTGGTCCTCGTCATCGCGATCGGGTTCGTGTTCACCCCCTCGGTCGCGCGCATCGTCCGCGCCAACGTGCTGTCCCAGTACGGCGAGGACTACGTGGCCGCCGAGCGCATCATCGGCGCCCGCCGCCCGCACATCCTCTGGCGGCACGTCCTGCGCAACTGCGCCGCCCCGATCCTCGTCTTCGTCACCGTCATGGTGGCCGACGCGATCGTCTTCGAGGCGTCCCTGTCCTTCATCGGCGGCGGCCTCGCCCCGCAGGAGGCGGCCTCCTCGTGGGGCTCGGTCATCGCCTTCGGCAAGGAGATGGTGCAGATCGGCGGCTGGTGGGCCACATTCTTCCCCGGCCTGCTGATCCTGCTCACCGTGCTGGCGCTCAACGTGCTCTCCGAGGGCATGTCCGACGCCTGGGCCGCCCCCGCCGCGCGCCGCGCCACGTCCACCACCAGCGGTGACGCGCTGGAGCAGGCGCAGCCCGGCACCGGCGAGGTGGTCGAGCTGCCCGGCCTGGCCGAGGCGGCGCAGCGGCTGCGTGAGCGCGCCCGCCCGCTGCCGCAGGGCAAGCCGGTCCTTCAGGTCAGCGACCTGTCCATCGGCTTCGAGGGCCGCCACCGCGGCGTCGACATCGTCGACGGGCTCACCTTCGACGTACGCCCCGGCGAGGTCGTCGGCCTGGTGGGGGAGTCCGGCTCCGGCAAGTCGCTGAGCGTCCTCGCCGTCATGGGTCTGCTGCCGCAGGGCGCCCGGGTACGCGGCGAGATCCGCTTCCAGGACACGGACCTGCTGAAACTCAACGCCAAGGGCCGCCGCGCCCTGATGGGCCGCGAGATCGCCATGGTCTACCAGGACGCGCTGTCGGCGCTGAACCCGGCGCTGCGCGTCGGCGCCCAGCTCGCCCAGATGATCCGCCGCGGCGGCACCCGCTCGGCCGAGGAACTGATGCGGCTGGTCGGGCTGGACCCGCGGCGCACCCTCGCCGCGTACCCGCACGAGCTGTCCGGCGGGCAGCGGCAGCGCGTCGTGATCGCCATGGCGCTGTCCCGCGACCCGAAGCTGATCATCGCCGACGAGCCGACCACCGCGCTCGACGTCACCGTGCAGGCCCAGGTGATGGCGCTGCTGCTGGAGCTGCGCGAGCGGCTCGGCTTCGCTCTCATCCTGGTCAGCCACGACCTCGCCCTGGTCAGCGACGTCTGCGACCGGGTCGTGGTGATGTACGGCGGGCAGATCGTGGAGACCGGCGTGACCGCCGACGTGATGGAGGCGCCCGCCCACCACTACGCCCGCGGCCTCCTCGGCTCGGTCCTGTCCCTGGAGACCGGCGCGGAACGGCTCACCCAGATCCGCGGCGTGGTGCCCTCACCGGCCGACTTCCCGAAGGGTTGCCGGTTCTCCGACCGCTGCCCGATGGCGACCGAGATCTGCCGGGACACCGCGCCCACCATGGCGGGCACGGACGGCCACGGGTACGCCTGCCACCACCCCGCCGTCACCGTCAGCGAGAAGGAGCCGGCCCGATGAGCGCCACCGCCGAGCACCGGCCGATCGCCGAGCTGAGCGACGTGCACGTGGTGCACGCCGCGCGCGGCGGCGGCATGTTCAGCCGGGAGAAGGTCTACGCGCTCACCGGCGCCGACCTGGTCATCCGGGCCGGCGAGACGGTCGGCATCGTCGGCGAGTCCGGCTGCGGCAAGTCCACCCTCGCCAAGGTGCTCGTCGGCCTGCAACGGCCGACCGCCGGCACGGTGTCCTTCGCCGGCAAGGACGTGTGGTCGATGAGCGCCGCCGAGCGGCGCGAGCACATCGGCGCCGGCGTCGGCATGATCTTCCAGGACCCGGCCACCTCACTGAACCGCCGGATGCCGGTACGCGACATCCTGCGCGACCCGCTCGACGTGCACCGCCGGGGCACCCGGCAGCAGCGCGAGCAGCGGGTGACCGAGCTGATGGCCCTGGTCGGCCTGCCCCGCTCGGTCGCCGACGTGCTGCCCAGCCAGCTCTCCGGCGGCCAGCGCCAGCGGGTGTCCATCGCCCGCGCGCTGGCCCTGGAACCGGGGCTGGTCATCGCCGACGAGCCGACCAGCGCGCTCGACGTGTCGGTCCGCGCGCAGATCCTCAACCTGCTGCTGGACCTCAAGGACCGGCTCGGCCTGGCCATGGTGCTGGTGTCGCACGACATCCAGACCGTCAAGCGGGTCAGCGACCGGGTCGTCACCATGTACCTGGGCCGCATCGTCGAGCAGACCCCCGCCGACCTGCTGCCCGAGGGCGGCCGGCACCCGTACACCCGGGCCTTGTTCTCGGCCACGCCGGGCCTGCTCTCACCGATCGAGCCCATTCCGCTGGTCGGCCCGGTCCCGTCGGCGACCCGGCCGCCGAGCGGCTGCCCGTTCCGGACCCGCTGCTGGGCCGCGACCGACGGCTGCGCCGTGGACATGCCCGCGCCGCGCCCCGCCGAGGGCGCGGGCCACGAGTTCCGCTGCCACCACCCGGTGCCCGCCGGCACCGCGAACACCGAACTGGTCGCGCTCGCCACCTCGGCGACCGGCCGCACCACAACTGAGTCTGTCGAGGAGAACCTGTGACCACCCCAGCCCCGCGGTTCGCCGGAGTCGTGCCGCCGGCCGTCACCCCCCTGACCGAGGAGGGCGAGGTCGACGTCCACTCCCTGGAACGGCTGGTCGAGTGGCTGCTCGACGCCGGCGTCGACGGCATCTTCGCGCTCGGCAGCTCCGGCGAGACGGTCTTCCTCACCGACCGGCAGCGGGACCTCGCGCTGGAGACCATCGTCAAGACCGCCGGCGGCGCCGTGCCGGTCCTCGCCGGATGCATCGAGCCCACCACCCGCCGGGTCGTGGAGCGGGCCGAGGCGTCCACCCGGCTGGGCGCGGACGGCCTGGTCGTGACCGCGCCGTTCTACGCCATCGTCGGCCCGCACGAGATCGAGCGGCACTTCCGCGCCGTCGCCGCGGCGGTCGAGCTTCCGCTGCTGGCGTACGACATCCCGGTCTGCGTGCACAGCAAGCTCTCCGTCGACCTGCTGACCCGCCTCGCCGCCGAGGGCGTGCTGGCCGGCGTCAAGGACTCCAGCGGCGACGACGTCGCGTTCCGCCAGCTGGCGCTCGCCATCGCCGAGCACGCGCCGGAGCGCGACTTCAGCCTGCTCACCGGCCACGAGGTCGTGGTCGACGCGATGATGCTCGCCGGTGGCTCCGGCTCGGTGCCCGGACTGGGCAACGTGGACCCGGCCGGATACGTGCGGCTGCACCGCGCCTGCGTGGCCGGCGACTGGGCCGCGGCCCGGCGGGAGCAGGACCGCCTGACCCGGCTGTTCCGCATCGTCGACGCGGCCGACCCGGCCACCTCGGCGGGCGCCACCCGGGGCGTCGGCGCGTTCAAGACCGCGCTGTCCCTGCTCGGCGTCATCGCCGGCAACGCGGTGTCGCTGCCGCTGCGGCCGCTGGACGACGCGGAGACGGGCCGCGTGCGTACCCAGCTGGAACTGGCCGGGCTGCTCTGACCATGCCCGAGGTGAGCACGACCGGTCTGGTCGCCGCGCTCGACATCGGCGGCACCAAGACCACAGCCGCGCTGGTCACCGCCGCCGGCGAGGTCGTCGGCCGGCACACCGCGCCGACACCCGGCCGCTCCGGCGCCGCCGCGGTGCTCGACACCGCCGCCGGCCTGGTCGAGAAGCTGCGGGCGGACGCGCCGGACGTCGTACGGGCGCTCGGCGTCGGCAGCGCCGGCGTCATCGACAGCGGCTCCGGCCTGGTGCTGTCCGCCACCGACGTGCTGACCGGATGGGCCGGCACGGACCTGCGCGGCGACCTGGCCCGGCGCCTCGGCGTGCCGGTCACCGTGATCAACGACGTGCACGCCCACGCGCTGGGCGAGGCGCGTCACGGCGTCGCGGCCGGGTACGACACGGTGCTCTACGTCGCCGTGGGCACCGGTGTCGGGGCGTCGTTCGTCCTCGGCGACACCGTGCTCGCCGGTGCGCACAGCGCGGCCGGGCACGCCGGGCACCAGCCGTCGGCGTACGCCGGAACGCTGCCCTGCACCTGCGGCGGGCGCGGGCACCTGGAGGCGATCGCCGCCGGGCCCGCGCTCACCGCCGAGTACGTCCGGCGTACCGGCCGTCCGGTGGCCGACCTGCGGGCCGTCGCCGCGCTCGCGGCAGGCGGCGACGAGACGGCCCGCGACGTCGTCCGGCTCGGCGGCACGGCCGTCGGGTCCGCCGTCGGCGGCCTGGTCAACGTGCTCGACCCCGCCGCCGTGGTGATCGGCGGCGGCGTCACCGGCCTCGGCGAGCCGTGGTGGCGGGCGCTGCGCGACGCGGTGCCCGCCGAGACGCTGCCCGGCCTGAAGGGCGTGCCGGTCCTCGCCTCCACCCTCGGCCCCGACGCGCCGTTGCTCGGCGCCGCCTCGCTCGCCTGGAAGGCCTCATGAACTCCCTCGTCGACCAGCTCCGTGACCGCCTGGTGGTCTCCTGCCAGGCGTACCCGGGTGAGCCGATGCGCGACCCGGACACCATGCGCCGGGTCGCGCTCGCCACCGCCCGCGGCGGCGCCGCCGGCATCCGCGCCCAGGGCCTGGCGGACATCGCGGCCATCCGCGCAGCGGTGGACCTGCCGCTGATCGGGCTCTGGAAGGACGGCGACGACGACGTCTTCATCACTCCGACGCTCGAACACGCGCTGGCCGTCGCCGACGCCGGGGCGCACGTCGTCGCGCTCGACGGCACGTCCCGGCCCCGGCCCGACGGCCGTACGCTCGCCGAGACGATCGCGGCCGTGCACGAGCGCACCGGCGCGCTGGTGATGGCCGACTGCTCCACGTTCGACGAGGGCATCGCCGCCGCCGCTGCCGGCGCCGACCTGGTCGGCACGACGCTCTCCGGGTACACCGCGTACACCACAAAGGGCGACGGGCCGGACCTGGACCTGGTCGCCCGGCTCGCCGCCGCGGTCGACGTCCCGGTGGTCGCCGAGGGACGCATCCACACCCCGGAGCAGGCCGCGCAGGCGCTGCGGGCGGGCGCGTGGACGGTGGTGGTCGGCACCGCCATCACCCACCCGAGCACCATCACCGGCTGGTTCGCGTCCGCCGTCCGGGAGGCCGCGTCGTGCCGCTGACCGACCTCGACCTGGCCGGCTGCCTCGCGTACCGGCCGGAGCTGGACGTGCCGGCGGACCTGGACGGATTCTGGGCGCGCACGCTCGACGGCGGCGGCGACCCGGCGGCGGCGGTCTACGAGCCGGTCGACACCGGGCTGACCCAGATCCGGACGTACGCGGCCACGATCCCCGGTTTCGGCGGTGAGCCGGTACGCGGATGGCTGCACCTGCCCGCCGGTGCCGACGGGCCGCTGCCCTGCGTGGTCGAGTACCTCGGTTACGGCCGGGGCCGCGGCCTGCCGCACGAGAAGCTGTTCTGGGCGGCGGCGGGTTTCGCGCACCTGATCATGGACAGCCGGGGCCAGGGGTGGAGCGCCGCCACCGGCGGCACGCCCGACCCGCACCCCTACCCGGCCGGCACCGTGCCCGGCTTCCTCACCCGGGGCGTCGCCGACCCGGCGGAGCACTACTACCGGCGGCTCATCACCGACGCGGTGCGCTTCGCCGAGGCCGCCCGGCGGCACCCGGCCGTCGACCCGCGCCGGGTGGCGGTGACCGGCTTCAGCCAGGGCGGCGGCCTCGCCCTGGCCGTCGGCGCGTTGTGCCCGGACGTCGCCGCCGTCATGCCGGACGTGCCGTTCCTGTGCGACATCCGCCGGGGCGTGCGCGTCGCCGGGCCGGACAGCCCGTACGCCGAGGTCGTCGAGTACCTCGCGCTGCACCGCGACCGCGCCGACCAGGTGTTCCGCACGCTGTCCTACCTGGACGCCGCAGTGCTCGCGCCGCGCGCCACCGCGCCGGCGCTGTTCTCCATCGCCCTGCGTGACCAGGTCTGCCCGCCGTCGACCTGCTTCGCCGCCTACCACCGCTACGGCGGCGACAAGGACGTGCGGGTGTACGAGTTCAACGACCACGAGGGCGGCGAGGCCGCGCACCAGCGCGAACAGCTCACCTGGCTGCGCGGAATCCTGGGCGGCTAACGGGCCCGTTCCACCACGTAGTCGGTCAGCTCCAGCAGGAAACGGCCGTCCTCGGTGTCGGCGGCGGCGCCCAGCGCCCGCTCACCCTCACGCCGGGCCGCGAGCGCGAGATCCCGGGCGCTGCGCCGCGCCGACTCCACACAGTCGTACGCGAGCAGCCGCCCGTGCAGCCAGCGCACCTCGGCGTCGGTGCGCTGCGCGCGGGTACGGCTCAGCAACCGCACGAGCCGTTCACGTTCCTCCGGTGTGCACCGCCGCATGAAGTCGATCAGGATCAGCGTGCGCTTGCCCTCCCACAGGTCACCGGCGATCTCCTTGCCGTAGCGGGCGTAGTCGCCGGTCAGGTTGAGCGCGTCGTCCTGGATCTGGAACGCCGCGCCCAGATACCAGCCGTACCGATCCAGCACGTCGAGAGCGTTCTCCCGGCCGGTCGCCACGAGGACGCCGGTGCGGCACGGGTAGATGCACGTGTACCAGGACGTCTTCTTCAGGCACATCCGGTAGTAGTCGTCGGCGTCCAGGTCGCACACGTTGTCGCGGATCCAGCCGATCTCGATCGCCTGCCCCTCCAGCGAGTGGCGCATCATCAGCTCGGTCTCGGTGAACAGCCGCCACGCGATCCCGGAGCCGAGCGCCGCCCGGTTCGCGGCCAGCCGCCGCAACGCCAGCAGGTTCGTCATGTTGCCGACGTTCAGGGCCACGCCCACGCCGTACTCGGCGTGCAGGGTCCGCCCGCCGCGCCGCTGCTCGCTGGAATCCTGGATGTCGTCGTGGATGAGGAAGGCGTTGTGGAACAGCTCCACTGTCACCGCGGCGTTGAGGCCCACCGCGTCGCCGCCGCCGAACGCCCGGCACGTGGCCAGGCACAGCGCGGCGCGTAGCCCCTTGCCCCACCGGCGCGGATACTCCGCGACCAGGTCGTAGAGGTAGCGTGGGCCGCCGTCGGGCACGTCGTCGAGCAGCGCGCCGAGGGCGAGCCCGCGATAGCGCTCCAGCATCCGTTCCACGTGCCCGCCGGCCACCCCGGCGGTCGGCGCCATCGCGCGGCTACCGGTCCGTCGGCCGCTTCGGGGCCGGCGACGCCAGCCGGTCCGCGAGCCCGTTTGCGACCTCGGGGGCCAGCCGCGCCAAATTGAGTACGGTGTCCAGCGCGTCGTGCGCGTCCGACGTGTACCGCCGGATCACCTCACCGCGCTGGTCGTCGGCCATCTTCAGCTGCCCGACCACGGTGTCGATCAGGGCGTGCCCGTCGGTGCGGACCCGCGCGACGAGTTCGTCGAACGCCTCCGGGTCGACCCGGCGGCTCTCGGTCAGCTTCTCCTCGAGTCGCCGTGCGCCGGCCAGCCCCGCCGCGAGTTCCTCCTCCAGGACCGTGGCCGCGTGGGTCACGGTCTCCGAGGTCTCCTCGGCCACCTTCTCGAAGCGCTCGTTCGTGCGCTCACGCTTGCCGTCTGTCATGGGCGAAGTGTCACCGGACCAGGCACGACGCACCAGGCGAGTGTCGCCATGGTGACTGAGCGTGGCCAGCCCGGGCAGCTTTCGCGACTGGGTACGGGTACTCAGCGCAGTACCGTCCCGTCGCTCATGTGTCCGCGTCGCGGCGTCGACAGGATCCTTGTCATGGCCGAGACGCTGCACCGACACGCCGCCTTGCGTACCGTCGACACGCCGCTGCCCGCCGAGGCCGCGCTGGCCCCCGCCGGCCGCGCGGTCGCCGCGCTGGCCCGGCTCATCGCCCACCACCCCGCCGGCTGGAGGTGGCTGGCCCGGCGCCACCACCCGGTCCTCGACCGGCTCGCCGCCGCGAACGCGCGGTCCACCTGCGTCCGCGCCGCCCGGCGGGTGCCCGCCTACCAGGCGTTCCTGCGGGCCCGCCCGGGCGGGCTGCGCCGTCGGCTGCGGGACTTCCCGGAGACCGACAAACGCGGGTACGTGATGGCGTACGACGCCTCGGCCCGGTGCCGGGACGGGCGGATGCCGGAGCGGGGCGTGGTGGTCGACGAGTCGGCCGGCTCGTCCGGGCGGCCGTTCAACTGGCCGCGCGGCGAGCGGGAGCTGCGGGCGGTGCACCGCGACATCGCCGGGTACACCGGGCTGGCGTTCCCGATGCGCCGACCGTTCGTCATCAACGCGTACTCGATGGGCGCCTGGGCGACCGGCACCACGACCGGCGCGGCGATGGCCCGGATCGCGACGGTGAAGAACACCGGCCCCGACCTGGGGAAGATCGTCGACACGCTGCGCGAGTTCGGCCCCGGCCACGACTACCTGGTGACCGCGTACCCGCCGTTCCTCAAGCACCTGCGGGACCGGCTCGACGCCGAGGACTTTTCGTGGTCGCGGTACCGGATCTTCGCCAGTTGCGGCGGCGAGGGGATGACCGAGGCGTTGCGCGACTACCTGGAGCAGCGGTTCGTGCGGGTGCGGTCGGCGTACGGGGCGTCGGACCTGACCATCGGCATCGGCGCGGAGACCCGGTTCACGGTCTGGTTGCGGCGGCGGCTGCGCACCGACGCGGGACTGCGCGCGGAACTGCTGGGCCGCGGCGAGCAGCGGCTGCCGATGGTGTTCCAGTACAACCCGTTCGCCACCTACCTGGAGACCAACGACCGGCGGGAGCTGCTCTGCACCGTGACCGGCCCGCACGTGCTCCAGCCCCGGCTGCGCTACAACGTCGGCGACGAGGCGCTGCTGGTGCCGTACCGCCGGATCGTGGAACTGGCGCACGCCGACCCGGTGCGCCGCGCCGAGTTCCGTACCGCGGTGTCCGAGGAGCGGATGACGCTGCCGTTGCTGCTGCTGTTCGGCCGCAGCGACTCCACCGTGTCCTACCTGGGCGCGAACCTCTACCCGCAGGACGTCGAGTACGGCCTCTACACCGGAAACCCGTACGCCGCCGAGATCAACAGGTTCTGTCTCACGCTGCACGAGGACGCGGCGCTGGAGACCCGGCCGGTGATCCACGTGGAGCTGCGCCGCCCGCTGGACGCCGCGGCCCGGGCGGCGCTCGCCGACGCCTGCCGCGACGGGGTACGCGCGTACCTGACCTCGGTGTCGCGGGACTTCGCGCAGTCCCTGGTGGAGGACCCGACCGCCGGTGACCTGCGGGTGGAGCTGCACGAGCCGGGCGGCGGCCCGTTCGCCGCCATGCAGAAGATCAAGAACGTCTACCTGGTGAGGTGAGCGATGCGCACCCGTGACTTCTCCCGCGCCCCGGCCCAGGCCCGCGCCGGCGCCATGTTCATCGGCGGCACCCGGTACGCGAACCCGCTGGTGCTGCTGCGCCTGGCCCCCGACTGGATCCGGATGGTGCGCGACATGCGCCGGATGTCCGGCTACTGCTGGCACACCGTCTACTGGCAGTTCCCGCTGACGCTCGGCACCATCGCGTTCTTCACCGACCGCGACGCGCTGCTGCGCTTCGCCCGGACCCGGCACCACCGGAGGCTGATGATGTGGCTGACCGACGGCAACCGCAACGCCACGGCCGGGTTCATCCGCCTCTACACCGCCTCCCCGGACGGCTACTCAAACGGCGCGTGGCGGGCCGAGGACGGCGCGATGGGCCACATCGAGCGGTTCACGCCGCTGGGCGCGGAGACCACCGGACCGGCGGTGCGCCGGTGACCGGCCACCGGTTCGAGCGCGTGACCGGCCGGCGCGGCCTGCGCGACTTCCTCGCGCTCACCGACCGGCTGTACGCGGACGAGTCCCGCTACGTGCCGACGCCCCGGCAGCAGATCCGCCGCTGGTGGCGCGACGGCGTGCCGATGTACGTGCTGCGCGACGCCTCCGGCGCGGTGGTCGGGCGGACCACGCTGCACACCGACGCGGACCTCGACGCGAAGCTCGGCCGCCGGTGCCAGTTGTTCGGGCTCACCGAGTTCACCCCGCACGCCGCCCGGCCGCTGTTCGACGCGATCGCCACGCACGCCACACCCGGCCGGGACCTGCTGTTCGGGCCGGTGGCGCTGCTGCCCAACCAGGCCGGCGGCGTGATCACCTCCGGGTACGCCGACCGGGGTTTCGTGGACAGCGCGTGGAACCCGCCGTACTACCCGGACGCCTACGAGGCGTACGGGTTCACCGGGCGGTTCGTCTCCGACACCTGGATCTGCCCGGTGCCGTCGCCGTCCGGGCCGCCGCCCGCGCTGGGCGTCCAGCCCGACGGCTCCCGGCTGGACCTGCACCGCGGGAACAGCCGGCGGCTCGACGAACAGCTGGACCTGCTGCGCGGGATGCTCAACGACTCCTTCGCCCAGCTCGGCTACTACACGCCGATCTCCGCGGCGCAGTTGCGGCGGCAGACCGACGGGCTGGCGTACCTGCTGGATGACTCGCTGCTGCTCTACCTGACCCGCGACGGGCAGCCGGTGGCGTTCGTGCTCTGCGTGCCGGACATCAGCGACTTCCTGGTCGCTGTGCGCGGCGACCTGAACCCGGTCAACCAGCTTCGTCTGCTGGCCACCCGGCGCCGGTACCGCCGGGAGGCGGTGCTGATCGTCAAGGGCGTGGTGCCGCGGTTCCAGGGGCGCGGCTACCAGCGGCTGCTGTCGGAGCACCTGCACCGCAACCTGCACGAGGGCGGATACACGGCGCTGCGCAGCACGTACGTCGGGCGGGACAACCCGGCGTCGGCCGCCCAGTACCGGCGCCTCGGCGGACGCCCGCTGCACGGCTACACGTTCTACGCCAGGGAGCGGTGAGCATGGACCTCGCCGCGTTCCGCGCGCTGGAGCCGCTGTGCTGGCGGGCGCCGAGCGCGCACAACACCCAGCCGTGGCGGCTGCGCTACGAGCGCTGGGCGATCACCGTCGGCTGGGACCCGGCCGACACGCTGCCCGCCGGCGACCCGACCGGGCGGGACCTGCGGCTGTCGCTCGGCGCGTTCGTGGAGACCTGCCTGATCGTCGCCGCCGACGCGGGGCTGCGGCTGGACTGGGCCGCCGACCACGACGAGTCGGACCGGCGGGTGGGGCGGCTGCGTCCGGCCCGGCAGCCGTACCGGACGCCGTTTTGCGCCGCCGACGTGTGGGACCGGCGTACCCACCGGGGCCGGTTCACCGGCGGCCCGGACGCCGACGTGGTCGCGGCCGTGGACGCGGTCGCCCGCCGGGCCGGTGGCGCGGCCCGCGTGGTGCCGGCGGCCGGGCGGCTGCGCGCGCTGCTGCGCACGGCCGACCGGCACGTGTACGCCGACCCGTCGGTGGTCGCCGAGCTGCGCCGCTGGCTGCGCCTGGACCGGGCGTGCCCGCGCTACCGGAGCGACGGGCTCAGTGACAGCTGCCTCGGGCTGGGCCGGGCGGCGGCCACCGGACTGCGGGCGGCGCTCGCGGCGTACCCGGCGTTGCGCCCGCTGGGGCTCCCCCGGCTGCTCGCCGCCGCGGGCGGTGATCCACTGGCGCGGGGCGGCGGGGTGCTGGCGCTGATCGAGCCGCCCGGTCTGGACGCGGCCGGGCAGGTCGAGTTCGGACGCGTGCTGATGCGGATGTGGCTGACGCTGCACACGGCCGGGCTGGCCGCGCACCCGCTCAGTCAGCTCGTCGACGTCGCAGCCACCCGTGGCGCGCTCGGCACGCTGCTGGACGTGGCGCCGGAGCGGATCGTGCACGTGGCCCGGGTGGGCCGGCCGGCCGCGCCCGCGCCCCGCTCGGCCCGGCGAGTGCGCCACGGATCGCGTCTGTTAGCGGTAACACCCCTTGACGCGATGTCACTTCATCCATGAGAGTCCATGTTGGCCGACGTGTCGCCCGGTCGGGAGCCCTGGGCGCGGAGTGGCAGGAACGCGGCGTCCGGGTGTGCGAGGCGCAATCTGTTAGCGATAACAGAGCAGCCGCGCACCCGGACCCGCCTCTGATCCGCGCGGTTGGGAGAAAAGCATGTCTGAAGTGACACGACGCAACGTCATCAAGGCCGCAGCGGCCGGCACCGGCGCCGCGCTGGTGCCGGCCGCCTGGAGCGCCGCCGCCCGCGCCGGCTCGGCGGCGCCGGCGCAGGTGCTCGCCGCGAACGACCTGGCGCTCTGGTACGACGAACCGGCCGGCACCGACTGGCTGCGCGCCCTGCCGATCGGCAACGGGCGGCTCGGCGCGATGGTGTTCGGCAACGTGGACACCGAACGGCTCCAGCTCAACGAGGACACCGTGTGGGCCGGCGGCCCGTACGACTCGGCGAACACCCGGGGCGCGGCCAACCTGGCCGAGATCCGGCGTCGCGTCTTCGCCGACCAGTGGACCTCGGCCCAGGATCTGATCAACCAGACCATGATGGGCAGCCCCGGCGGTCAGCTCGCCTACCAGACCGTCGGCGACCTGCGGCTCTCCTTCGGGTCGGCGAGCGGGGCGACGCAGTACAACCGGACGCTGGAGCTCACCACCGCCACCGTCACCACCACGTATGTGCTGAACGGTGTCCGGTACCAGCGGGAGGTGTTCGCCAGCGCGCCCGACCAGGTGATAGTGCTCCGGCTGACCGCCGACCGGGCGAACGCGATCACGTTCTCCGCCGCGTTCGACAGCCCGCAGCGGACCACCGTGTCCAGCCCGGACGGCGCGACAGTCGCGCTCGACGGCATCTCCGGCTCGATGGAGGGGGTCAACGGCTCGGTGCGGTTCCTCGCGCTGGCCAACGCCGCCGTCACCGGCGGCACGGTGAGCAGCTCCGGCGGCACGCTGCGGGTGTCCGGCGCGACCAGCGTGACGGTCCTGATCTCGATCGGCACCAGCTACGTCAACTACCGCACCGTCAACGGCGACTACCAGGGCATCGCCCGCAACCGGCTGAACGCCGCCAAGAGCGTCGCCGTCGACCAGCTCCGCACCCGCCACCGCGCCGACTACCAGGCGCTGTTCGACCGGGTCACGATCGACCTGGGCCGCACCGCCGCCGCCGACCAGCCCACCGACGTGCGGATCGCGCAGCACGCGAGCACGAACGACCCGCAGTTCGCCGCGCTGCTGTTCCAGTTCGGGCGGTACCTGCTGATCTCCTCGTCGCGGCCGGGCACCCAGCCGGCGAACCTGCAGGGCATCTGGAACGACTCGCTCACGCCGTCCTGGGACTCGAAGTACACGGTCAACGCCAACCTGCCGATGAACTACTGGCCGGCCGACACCACGAACCTGTCCGAGTGCTTCCTGCCGGTCTTCGAGCTGGTCAAGGACCTCACCGTCACCGGCGCGCGGGTCGCCCAGGCACAGTACGGCGCCGGTGGCTGGGTCACCCACCACAACACCGACGCCTGGCGGGGCGCGTCGGTGGTGGACGGCGCGTTCTGGGGCATGTGGCAGACCGGCGGGGCCTGGCTGAGCACGCTCATCTGGGACCACTACCTGTTCACCGGCGACCTCGGCTTCCTCCAGGCCAACTACCCGGCGCTCAAGGGCGCCGCCCAGTTCTTCCTCGACACCCTGGTCGCCCATCCGACGCTCGGCTACCTGGTGACGAACCCGTCGAACTCGCCGGAGCTGGCGCACCACGCCAACGCCAGCGTCTGCGCCGGACCCACGATGGACAACCAGATCCTGCGTGACCTGTTCGACGCCGCGGCCCGGGCGAGCGAGGTGCTCGGCGTCGACACCACGTTCCGGTCCCAGGTGCGTACGGCCAAGGATCGGCTGCCACCGAGCCGCGTCGGTTCCCGGGGCAACGTGCAGGAGTGGCTCGCCGACTGGGTCGAGACCGAGCGCACCCACCGGCACGTCTCCCACCTGTACGGGCTGCATCCCAGCAACCAGATCACCAGGCGGGGCACCCCGGCGCTGTACGAGGCCGCCCGCAAGACGCTGGAGCTGCGCGGCGACGACGGGACCGGCTGGTCCCTCGCCTGGAAGATCAACTTCTGGGCCCGGCTGGAGGACGGCGCCCGCGCCCACAAGCTCCTGCGCGACCTGGTCCGCACCGACCGGCTCGCGCCGAACATGTTCGACCTGCACCCGCCGTTCCAGATCGACGGCAACTTCGGCGCCACCTCGGGCATCGCCGAGATGCTGCTGCACAGCCACACCGGGGAGCTGCACCTGCTGCCCGCGCTCCCCAGCGCCTGGCCCGCCGGGCAGGTCGCGGGGCTGCGCGGCCGGGGTGGCTACACGGTGGCGCTGACCTGGAGCAACAGCCAGGCCGACGAGATCAGCGTCCGCGCCGACCGCGACGGCACGCTGCGACTGCGGTCCCGGCTGTTCACCGGCGCCTTCACCCTCACCGACGTCACCGACGGCAGCACACCGGCCACCACCCGGCCGGAGTCCGACGTCGTGGCGCTCACCGTCCGCGCCGGCCACACGTACCGGGCGGCCCGGCCGGGCGTGACCCCCTCGCCGACAGTGACGCCGACGCCGACGTCCACGCCGTCACCGACCCCGACCCCGACCACCAGTTCCCCGGCGCCGTCCGGTGCGCGTGCCACGTACGCGATCACCGGCTCCTGGTCGGGCGGCTTCCAGGCCGAGGTCACGGTGACCGCCGGCGCCACCGCGATCCGCGGCTGGACGGTGTCCTGGACGTTCCCGAACGGTCAGGTGATCAACCAGATCTGGAGTGGCACGCACATCCAGAGCGGCGCGAACGTCACGGTGCGCAACGTCGACTACAACGGATCCCTGCCGGCGGGCGGCTCCACCACGTTCGGCTTCATCGGCACGGCCGGCGGCACCAACAACCCGCCGACGAACCTCACCTGCACGACCACCTGACCGCTGACGCGCCCCGCCGCGGCAACCCGGCCGGGGCGGGGCGTGCCGACGGTCAGGCCAGCAGCGTCTCGCGCAGCCGCGCGCCCAGGTTGAACTCGCCGACCACCCGGGGACCGGCCGGGTCGTACACGGCGATGCGGTGGTTGCGGCGCATCATCTCCCGCACCGCCGGCGGCAGCCGGGGCGGGTCGTCCATCGTCGCGAGCACCCGCGCGCCGGTGCCCATCAGCCGCTCCACCAGCGACGCGCTGTCGGTGTCCACACGCACCCGGCCGAACTCCCAGCCGGCCGTGGTCAGGTCGAGCACCTCGAACAGGCGCGTCACGAACGGCTGCGGATCGGTCACCTTGTCCAGCCGGTCGGCCCGCCCGCCGACCGCCGCCACGGCGCCGGCCACCTGCGCGTACGGGTGCAGCCCGCTGGGCAGCGCGCCGAGCGGCCAGCGCAGCGCGGGCCCGGCCTCCTTCCATAGGGGCCGGTAGTTGCGGCGGTGCACCAGCAGCCGCCGGCCGGTACGCCGGAACACCTCGTGCGCCTGGCCCAGCAGGTCGGCGTGCGCCTGGTCGGCGGCCTCGCAGACGATCCCGGCGGCCACCACGAGACCGTCGTCATCGGACAGCAGCCGGGTGATCGCGTCGGCCTGCTCCGGGAACCGGAGGCGGGCGTGCGCCCCGTAGGACTGCCGCACGTCCCGCAGCAGCTCCTGCTGACGTGTCGGGTCCAGTTCGACCCGTCCGCCACCGAGCAACCGCTGGAGCCAACCCATCGCGCCTCGCTTCCGTCGCCGTCTGCGGACCGGGCAATGCTAGTTCGTCGGCCGATGCTCGTATGGTGACGGGGTGACCGATCGATCCCTGACCCTGATGGCGGTGCACGCGCACCCCGACGACGAGGCGACGAGCACCGGCGGCATCCTGGCGCGCTACGCGGCCGAGGGCGTGACCACTGTGCTCGTTACCTGCACCGACGGGGGGTGCGGCGACGGCCCCGGCGGAATCAAGCCGGGCGACCCCGGGCACGACCCGAAGGCCGTGGTCGAGATGCGCCGCGCCGAGCTGGCCGCGAGCTGCGAGGCGCTCAAGGTGACCCACCTGGAGACGCTCGACTACGGCGACTCCGGGATGATGGGCTGGGCCACGAACGACGCGCCCGGCGCGTTCTGGAACACGCCGGTGGCCGAGGCGGCCGGCCGGCTGGCCGAGCTGATCCGGCGCTACCGTCCCGACGTCGTCGTCACCTACGACGAGAACGGCTTCTACGGCCACCCGGACCACATCCAGGCCCACCGCATCACCATGGCCGCCGTCGAGCAGACCGGCATCCCGGCCAAGGTCTACTGGACCACCGTGCCGCGCAGCGCGTTCCAGCAGTTCGGCACCGTCATGCGCGAGATCGGGGTGGAGTTCCCCGAGCCGGAGGCGACCGACGAGATGCCGGCGCTGGGCCTGCCGGACGACGAGATCACCACCTGGGTCGACACCAGCGGCTACGGCGGGCAGAAGTTCGCGTCGCTCGCCGCGCACGCCAGCCAGGCGGAGAACATCTTCTTCCTGCGCCTCGGGCAGGAGCGGTTCACCGAGCTGATGGGCATGGAGACGTTCGTACGGGTGCGGGACACCACCGGCGCGCCGACGCCGGAGGACGACCTGTTCGCCGGGCTGCGCTGACCGGCCGCCGGCCCGGTCCGGCGTGTCGTCGGCCGGGCCGCTCATCTCAGGCCGCGACGGTCTGCGCGGCCAGGTGCGCGAGCACGACACGGACGTCACCGCCGGTGTCGGCCATGACCTGACGTTGCCGGGTGGCGCCGGTGCCCTCGCGGCGCACCCGGTCGATCTCGCGCCGGACCAGGTCCAGATCGCCGTGGCGGGTTAGCGCGGGCGTGACGATGCCGAGCATGTCGTCGACGAGGTCCCAGGCGGGCCGGGGCCGCCCGGTGCGCAGGTCGACCAGGTCACCGTCCACGCCGTCGTGCGCGGCCCGCCAGTGCGCGGCGGCGACGAGGCAGTCGCGGATGCGCTGGGCCGGCACACCGTCGCGGATGTCGTCGATCGCGGTGGCGACCAGCGCCCGGACCAGCCCGGCGATCAGGACGGTGTCGTCGACTGTGGGGCAGACGTCGCCGACGCGGATCTCCACTGTGGGGTACGACGCCGACGGCCGGGCGTACCAGTAGACCATCGCGGCGTCGAGCATGATGCCGGCGGTGATCAGGTCCCGGACCGTGGCGTCGTAGTCGGCGGCCGAGTGGAAGTGCGGCGTCGGCCCGATGCTCGGCCACCGTTCCAGCTGCATCGAGCGCCAGCTGGCGTGCCCGGTGTCCCGCCCGTCGTGCAGCGGCGAGTTGGTGGTGAGCGCCTGCACCACCGGCAGCCACGGGCGCAGGTGGTTGCACACCTGCACGGCCAGATCCCGGTCGGGTACGCCGACGTGCACGTGGCAGCCGCAAACCGCCGGGTCGTGGGCCACCGGGCCGAACCGGCGGGACATGTCGTGGTAGCGCTGCTCGTCGGGCACCGTGCGGTGGGCCTCGCAGACCGGCGTGGCGCCGACCGCCACCAGTCGCGCCCCGGCCGCCTCGGCCGCCCCGGCGGCCGCCCGGCGCAACGTGACCAGGTGCTCGCGGAGCTGACCGAGGTCGGGGCTGACCGGGGTCACCATCTCCACCATGCTGTGCCGGAACTCCTGCCGGCTCTGCTCGCGTGCGGTCCCGGAGAGCGCGTCGCGGACCCGGTCGGCGACCGGCATGCTCTCGCCGGTGACCGGGTCCAGCAGCAGGAACTCCTCTTCCACCCCGAGGGTCAGGACGGTGGGGATCTCCGGTGTCGGGGTGGTGGCGGTGGTGGTGGGCCGCGGCCTCACCGACGGCTCCACCGGCACGGAACGGTCGGCAGCTCGTCGTGAGGCGGGATCATGTCTCGACGGTACGAGGCCGGGGGCCGTCCCGAGGCTGTTTCCGCCGACCACCGCCCCCGCGGGTGGCGCGGGGGCGGTGGGGTCGCTCAGCAGGACGTCGCTCAGCAGTCGTAGTACATGGCGAACTCGTGCGGGGTCGGGCGCAGGCGTACCGGGTCGACCTCGTTGGCGTTCTTCCAGTCGACCCAGGTGGAGATCAGGTCGGCGGTGAAGACGTTGCCGTCGAGCAGGTAGTCGTGGTCGGTCTCCAGCGCCGCCAGCGCCTCGGGCAGCGATCCGGGTACCTGCTTGACGTCGCCCCACTCCTCCGGGGGCAGGTCGTACAGGTCCTTGTCGATCGGCGCGGGCGGCTCGATCTTGTTCTTGATGCCGTCGAGACCGGCCATGAGCATGGCGGAGAAGGCCAGGTACGGGTTGCTGGACGGGTCCGGCACGCGGAACTCGACGCGCTTGGCCTTCGGGTTGCTGCCGGTCACCGGGATGCGGGTGCAGGCGGAGCGGTTGCGCTGGGAGTAGACCAGGTTGACCGGCGCCTCGAAGCCGGGGACGAGACGGCGGTACGAGTTGATGGTCGGGTTGGTGAAGGCCAGCAGCGAGGGGGCGTGGTGCAGCAGGCCGCCGATGTACCAGCGGGCGGTGTCGGACAGGCCGGCGTAGCCGGTCTCGTCGTAGAACAGCGGTTCGCCGCCGCGCCAGAGGCTCTGGTGGGTGTGCATGCCGGAGCCGTTGTCACCGAACACCGGCTTCGGCATGAACGTGGCGGTCTTGCCGTGCGCCCACGCCTCGTTCTTGATCAGGTACTTGAACAGCTGAAGCTCGTCGGCGGAGTGCAGCAGCGTCGAGAACCTGTAGTTGATCTCGGACTGCCCGCCGGTGCCCACCTCGTGGTGTGAGCGTTCCACAGTGAACCCGGCGTCGACCATCCGGCGGACCATGCTGTCGCGCAGGTCGGCGTAGTGGTCGACCGGGGGCACGGGGAAGTAGCCGCCCTTGTACGCGGTCTTGTAGCCGCGGTTGCCGCCCTCCTCGATCCGCCCGGTGTTCCAGGCGCCCTCGATCGAGTCGATGTAGTAGAACGACTGGTGCGCCGAGGTCTCGTGGCGGATGGAGTCGAAGATGTAGAACTCCGCCTCCGCGCCGAAGTACGCGGTGTCGGCGATGCCGCTCGCCGCCAGATACGCCTCGGCCTTCTTCGCCACGTTGCGCGGATCCCGGGAGTACGCCTCCCTGGTGAACGGGTCGTGGACGAAGAAGTTCAACGCGACGGTCTTCTGCGCGCGGAACGGGTCCACGAACGCGGTCGCCACGTCCGGCAGCAGCAGCATGTCCGATTCGTGGATCGACTGGAAGCCGCGGATCGACGAGCCGTCGAAGGCGAGGCCGTCGCTGAACACGCTGTCGTCGAACGACTCGACCGGCAGGTTGAAGTGCTGCATCACGCCGGGCAGGTCACAGAAACGTACGTCGACGAACTTCACGTCCTCGTCGGTGAGGTATCGCAGGAGTTCCTCGGAATTGGCGAACACACGTCCTCCTGGCAGGCGTCGTTGATCCTGGCCACGTCCCGTGGCCGGACCGCCCGGGGACATGGCCCGTACCGCCACCGTACGACGGCGCGCCGTGCCCGGCTCGCCAACCGCCCATCCGGGTTTCCTTCGCCACAGGCCGGGTAGTCGCCGTACCCGGCGGACCGCCCGGGGAGACGACGCGGCGGGAGGTTGGCATGGTGGGTGCTCCGCGACTGACCGGTGGGCGCTGAGATGTGCGGGATCAGCGGTGAGGCCAGGTTCGACGGGGTCACCCCCGACACCGACGCGGTGAATCGGATGACAGCGGCGATGCGTTCACGCGGCCCGGACGGTGAGGGCGCGTGGGACGACGGCTGGATCGCGCTGGGGCACCGCCGGCTCACCGTCATCGACCTGTCCGAGGCCGGCGCCCAGCCGATGGTCCGCGACGACCTCGGCCTGGCCCTGGTCTTCAACGGCTGCGTCTACAACTACCCGCAGCTGCGCGACGAACTGAGCACGGCCGGGCACACCTTCCACAGCACCAGCGACACCGAGGTGATCCTGGTGGCGTACGCGCAGTGGGGTGAGCGGTTCGTCGACCACCTGGTCGGCATGTTCGCCGTGGCGCTGGTGGACCGGCGTCGCCGCCGGCTCGTGCTGGCCCGCGACCGGCTCGGCATCAAGCCGCTGTACCTCGCCGAGTCCCCGGGCCGGCTCCGGTTCGCCTCCACGCTGCCGGCGCTGCTGGCCGGGGGCGACGTCGACACCGGCATCGACCGGGTCGCGCTGCACCACTACCTGTCGTGGCACTCGATCGTGCCGGCGCCCCGCACCATCCTGCGCGGGATCCGCAAGCTGCCCCCGGCCACCGTCCGGGTGATCGACGCCGACGGGCACAGCAGCGAGCGCGTCTACTGGCGGCCCGAGTACCGGCGCGACCGGGCCCACGACGGCATGGACGCCGCCGACTGGCGGACCGCCGTCGGGGACGCGCTGCGCACGGCCGTACGCCGCCGGCTGGTCGCCGACGTGCCGGTCGGGGTGCTGCTCTCCGGCGGCCTCGACTCCAGCATGATCGTCGCGCTGCTCGACGGCGCCGGTCAGCACCACCTCCAGACGTTCAGCATCGGGTTCGACAGCCGCGGCGACGAGGCCGGCGACGAGTTCCACTACTCCGACCTGGTCGCCCGCGCGTTCGGCACCGACCACCACCGCATCCAGCTCTCCGACGGCGATCTCGGCCCGGCCGTACGCGCCACCGTGGCGGCCATGACCGAACCGATGGGCAGCCACGACGTGGTGGCGTTCCACCTGCTCTCCGAGCAGGTCGCCCGGCACGTGAAGGTGGCGCAGTCGGGCCAGGGCGCCGACGAGGTGTTCGCCGGCTACGGCTACCACCACCGGCTCGCCGACGCGGCGCGGGAGAACGCCGCGGCCGAGTTCACCGCCGCGTTCTTCGACCGCGATCACGCCGAGCTGAACCGGGTGGTCGACCCCGCGTACACCTGTGAGCGCGACGCCAGCGGCGAGCTGGTCGCCGCGGACCTGGCCGCGCCCGGCGCGCAGACCGCCGTGGACGCGGTGCTGCGCCTGGACACGCACCTGATGCTGCCCGACGACCCGGTCAAACGCGTCGACAGCATGAGCATGGCCTGGGGACTGGAGGTGCGCACGCCCTTCCTCGACCAGGACCTGGTGGCGCTCGCCGCGGCCTGCCCGCCCGAGCACAAGCTGGCCCAGGGCGGCAAGGGCGTGCTCAAGGAGGTGGCCCGGGAAGTGCTGCCGGCCGAGGTCATCGACCGGCCCAAGGGCTACTTCCCGGTGCCGGCGCTGCGCAACGTCGACGGGCCCGTGCGAGAGTTGGTGGTCGAGGCGCTCAGCGCGCCCGAGGCGCGCCGGCGCGGGTTGTTCCGCCGGGAGTACGTCGACGAGCTGCTGGCCGAGCCGGACCGGGCGCAGGCCGCCGCCGGCAGCAACAAGCTGTGGCAACTGGGCCTGCTGGAGTTGTGGTTGCAGTCGCACGGCGTGAGCTGAAGGGCCGCCCGGCCCGGGGCGGCGAGAGGAGCATGGTGAAGTTCGTCATCGAGAGCGAAGCCGACGGCACCGTGGGGTTCACCGTGGTCGGCGGCGACGGGCGGGTGCTCGCCACCGGGCAGCCCTGCCCGGACAAGGGCGCGGCGCTGGCCGCGGTGGGTGAGCTGATGCACGGGCTGGGTGAAGCCTGCATCGAGGACCGGACGGGGGCGACCGCCGGGCCGGTGGCCGGCACCCGGACCGAGATCGGCGACGACATGTCCGACATCGGCCGCTCCGGCATCCCGCCGGTCTGAGGCTGCTTCCGTGGCCGCCCTCCGGGGCGGCTGGAACCCGCCCGGCCGGCCGGCCGGGCGGGTTCGTGCGCTCACTGCTCGTCGTCGAGCACGTCCGTGTGGCCGTCGCGGGTGACGGTGGGCGGGAGGTGCTCGTCCGGCTGGGGCGCCTCGGCCAGCGTGTGGTGCGGGTCGCCGTCGGGCGAGAACAGCACCCGATCGGTCTTGCGGGTCTTCTCCTGCTCCTCCTCCGGCTCAGTCACCGCGTTCTCCCTCCGCTCACCGGCGCCCCGGGCAGGCCACCTCGCCCCACGCTATGCGCCGGACGGGCCCCGGGAGCGGGTTTCCGCCCGACGGCTGCCCTGCGGTCATAGGTCCGGCCGGTGGCGGTCCGAACCGTGCGGTCGACTGAGGCTCGCGCACGCCGTCGTGGCCGGCGTGCCGATGTCCGACGCCAACCCCTGATCGTCCCGCCGCGTCGGCCCTTGGTCGTCCCGCCGCGCTAGCCGTCGCCATCACGGAGAGTAGCGCCGAAGCTGCGCCCGCATGGTTCACCTCGGGCCACTTTGCTCTGCAGCCATCGACGCGGCGGTGACTCACGGCTACCGCTGCGTATGAGGCTGCAGAGCAAAGTCGCCGAAGAGGCAACAGCCTCGCCGACGACTGGTCGAATATTTTTCCTGCTCAGGTGTGGTGCGCCCGGAAGGGTGGTGCATTCGCCGAGGAAACCGCCTCTCACTCACTGTGACGAGGTGCTGGATGGGGTCGAGGTGACGGAAAGTCACGCCCTCGGTCCGGGCGCGGGGCGCTGAAGGCGGTGAAGCGGCAGCCGGATAAGGGTCAGGCAGCCCGCCAGTCGCGCACCAGGGCGGCCACGGTGGCGTGCCGCGCGTCCGGGTCGGCGCGCGTGGCCCGGTCGACGACCGCGCGTTCCGCGGTGGTGCCGCGCCAGCCGGACGGGCCGTCGAGCAGGTGGTGCAGCGTACGGCCGAGCGCGTGCACGGTGGTGCGCTCGTCGATGGTCGCGCCCCGGGTCAGCTCCTCCGGCGACAGGTAGCGGCGGGACCCGGGCAGCCGGTCGGAGTCGAGCACGAACGCCCCCGGCCGGTACTCGTCCAGGTCGATCAGCCACATCCGGCGGGCGTCGAAATCGTAGAGGAAGCAGCCGTCGTAAAGGTCGACAGCCACGTACCCGGCCGCGCTCACCGCCACGTGCGCGTCGAGGATCGCGTCCAGCGCCGCGCGTACCTCGGCGAGCGGGAGCCGCTGGAAGCGGGCCAGCCCGGCCCGGTCGCTGCCGTGGACGGTGGCGTGGTTGAGCACGACGCCGTTGCGCCACGGGTACACGACGGTCGGGCCGTCGGCGCCGTCGCGTACCAGCTCGGGCTGCACGAGCGCGGGGTGCCGGACCGCGGCGTGCAGGCCCAGGGCGCGGGTCAGCGACTCACGCGCCGCAGGCGTCGCGGCCCGCTTGACGAACCAGCGTCTGCCCGCCGACTCCACGCCGTAGGACACGCAGCCGGAGTCCTGGTCGCCGAAGACCACGAACGCGGCGGCCGGGTCCAGATCCCACACACGTCGAGGCTACGACGAAGCAGGACCGCGCCGGCCGCCGGAGTCAGTCCACCACCTCGATGACGTCGCCCGGCGCGCGGCGGGGCGCCGGCGGCAGCTCGGCCTCCGGGCCCCAGCCGACGCGCACGATCAGGTACGGGCTGCCGATGCCGGCGAGCAGGTCACGCATCATCCGGCGCGGCCAGGCCAGCTCGACGGCGTCGCTGAGCGGCGCGCTGGCCAGCCCTTCGGCGGTGGCGGTGAGCAGCAGCGCCGACAGCGCCTCGCCGCCGCGCAGCCAGGCGGCCGGCTCGTCGTCCTCACCGAACAGGATCAGGTACGCCGCGCCGCGGTCGAAGTCCGTGCCCGCGCTGAGGCCGGCCGCCCCGCCGGGCGCGTAGTCGCGCAGCGGCACCCGCCGTGGGGAGGGCCGCACGGCGGTGGCTGCGGGCACTCCGTCGCCGCTGCCCGCCGGCCGGTTGGTCCACCGGTTCAGCTCCTCCCGGTACGCGGGGTCGGCCAGCTCCGCCTCGGCGGCGCGGCCGGTGGACACGGCGAGCATCGGCATCTGGTCCGGCCGGACCACGTGCAGGTGGGCGCCCTCTGCCTCGACGGCGTCACCGAGCCGGGCCAGCACCGCCTCCGGCACCGGCCGGTCGCCGTACGCCCGCCGGTCGGTGCGGCGGCGCGGGATCGCGTCGACGAGCCGGCCCGCCGGCACGTCCAGGTCGATCGGGCCGGTCGTGCGGATCCGGGCCAGCAACGACGGGTCGGACGGGTCGGGCAGCCGCTCGACCACCGCCGCCCAGCCGAACGCCGCCAGCGACACGCGCGCGTGGTGCAGGGCGGCGCCGCAGCTCAGCATCAGCAACCGGCCGTCCGGGTCGGTGTGCGTGAGCTGCCGATCCGGGTCGCCGTGCAGCTCCAGCGCGTCCGCGGTGATCCGCCAGCGCCAGGGCTGGGTGTTGAACACCGACGGGGCGTGCAGGGACTGCCGGGCGGCCGCCTCGAGCACCCGTACCCTCGGGTCCTGGCCGGTGCGGGTCGGTGTGCTGGTCATGGCGGCCCTCCTGGTTGCTCGTCCCCTTCCGACCCTGCCCGCCGCCGTCGGCGTCGGACAGGGCCGGAGGTCCCGGCCGCACCGGGCCGTGCGCCCCGGCGCGGCGTCAGGCGGCGTCCGGCTCCGGGGGTACGGCCAGCGCGATCGTGAGGTCGAGGACGGCGGCGGGGTCGAGCAGCCGGTCGCCGAACAGCTCACGGAGCTTGCCCATCCGGTAGCGGACGGTCTGCGGATGCACGAACAGGTCGGCGGCCACGTCGTCGCGGCGTCCCTGGTGCAGCAGCCACGACCGCAGCGTCTCGGCCAGCCGGTGCGCGGTGGCCGGGGGCAGCGCGGCCAGCGGCGCGAGGGCCTGCGCGCGCAGGTCGGCCAGGGCCTCCGGGTCCATGCTGAGCAGCAGCGTGGCCAGATGACGCTCGGTGTCGACCGGTCCGGCGTCCGGCTCGCCGAGGCCGAGCGCGAGCGCCCGGGTGGCCCGCTGGTACGACGCGGCGACCCGGTGCCAGGGGCGGGCCGGGCCGAGCACCGCCCGGTGCCCGTGCAGCAGCCGGGTGAGCTGGCGGCGCCGGCCGCCGTGCATGTCCGGCACCAGCAGTACGGCCAGCTCCTCGACCGGGTTCATGCCGGGCAGGTCCTCGCCGCTCTCCAGCGTGTGCGGGCTGAGCAGCGCCAGAACGGCGCGCAGGTGCCGGCGGGGCAGCAGCACCACCGTCAGAGTCTGCGGCGGCGGCCAGTCGGCGCGCTCCGCGCTGCGCCGCAGCGACTCCTCCGGCTCACCGGCCAGCAGCTGCTGGGTGAGCCGTTCCAGGCTGCGGCGGCGCATCCGGCCGGCGCTGGCCAGCTCGTCGGCGTGCCCGGCCACGCTCGCCGCGGACAGCTCGTCGATGTACGCGAACATCAACTCAGCGAACTCGGCCACCGTCTCGGCGGCGAGCCCGCTGCGCACCGTCGTGGTGGACACCTCACGCCAGGCCACCCGGGCGCCCACCCGGTACGCGGCCAGCAGCGCGTCCATGCTGCGCCCCGAGCGGGCCTCACCGCTGCCCAGCGCGTACGCGGCCTCCAGCGCCGGGGCCAGGGGAGTGCTCGGGTCGAACGCCTGGGTACCCTCGATGAGCTGGAGGAACGTGCCGAGCGCGATGCGTACCGCGTTTTCGATCTTCGCCCGCATGGCGCCGGTGAGCGCGCCGGAGTAGTCCGGCACCTCGGCGGTGATCGCGGAGACGGTCCGTTCGGCGACCATCGGCAGCCGGTCGCGCAGCGTCGCGGCCATGCCGGCCTCGAGGTTGAGGTGCGCGGCGCGCTGCCCAGTGCCGGCCTCCAACGTCATGTTGTTCCCTCCGAACAAAAACCCGCGACCTTTTCACCTTTGCTGGTCAAGATGTTATGCGATCGGGCGGTCACGCTGGTCATATGACCACAACTGCCTCCCGCCGCCCTCAGAAGGTCACCTTCCGGGACAGGCTGCTGCGGCTGGCCGGAACGGTCACCACGCCGGTGCTGCCCGACGACTACCTCGACCTGATCGCGCCGCTGCGCGCCGGCGCCCCGCTGCGCGGCCGGATCGTCGCCGTCCGCCCGGAGACCCGGGACGCGGCCACGCTGGTGATCCAGCCCGGCCGCGCCTGGCAGGGCCACCTGCCCGGGCAGTACATCCGCCTCGGCGTCGACGTCGACGGCGTGCGCCAGTGGCGCGCGTACTCGGTCACCTCCGCGCCGGACGCCCCCGACGGCCGGATCAGCGTCACCGTGAAGGCCATCCCCGACGGCAAGGTCAGCAACCACCTCGTCCGCCGGCTCCGGCCCGGCACGCTGATCCACCTCGACCAGGCACAGGGCGACTTCGTGCTCCCGAGCGCGACGCCCGAGCGGGTCCTGTTCCTCACCGCCGGCAGCGGCATCACCCCGGTCATGGGGATGCTGCGCTCCGGGCTGGCCGACCGGGCCGACGTGGTGCTCGTGCACTCCGCGCCCACCCGCGACGACGTCATCTTCGGTACGGAACTGCGCGCGCTCGCCGACCGCGGCGCGCTGCGGCTGGTCGAGCGGCACACCGACACCGACGGCCTGCTCGACGTCGCCGAACTCGCCGCCCTGGTGCCCGACCACCTCGACCGCGAGGCGTGGGCCTGCGGCCCGATCGGCATGCTCGACGCGGCCGAGGGGTACTGGTCCTCGAACGGCCTCGTCGAACGGTTGCACACCGAGCGGTTCCGCCCGACGGTGATCACGCCGGGCGAGGGAGGCACGGTGACCTTCACCGGAGCAGGGGTGACAGTCGAGTCCGACGGCGCCACCACCCTGCTCGACGCGGGGGAGAACGCCGGAGTGCTGATGCCTTCCGGGTGCCGGATGGGCATCTGCTTCGGCTGCGTCGTACCGCTGCGCCAGGGCGCCGTCCGTGACCTGCGCAACGGCGACGTCACCACTGCCGTACCGGGGGACGGCGTGCTCGTCCAGACGTGCGTGTCGGCCGCCGCCGGTACCTGCGACATCGATCTCTGACAGGAGCCACCCACGTGACCGTCATCCAGAAGAAGGCCGTCAACCCGATCGCCCACCTGAGCGCCGAGGACATCGAGATCATCGGCAAGGAGTTGGACGCGATCCGGGACCGGGTCCTCGCCGACCGGGGGGAGCGGGACGCCCGCTACATCCGCAAGGTGGTCAAGACCCAGCGGACACTGGAGATGAGTAGTCGCGCGGTGCTGTTGTTCTCGCTGTTCCCGCCGGCCTGGATCGTCGGCACGGCCGGCCTCACGGTCGCCAAGATCCTGGAGAACATGGAGATCGGGCACAACGTCCTGCACGGCCAGTGGGACTGGATGCGCGACCCGAAGATCCACTCCACCACCTGGGAGTGGGACCACGTCTCCCCGGCCGACCAGTGGAAGCAGTCGCACAACGAGCTGCACCACCGCTACACCAACGTCGTCGGCAAGGACAACGACCTCGGCTACGGCATCATGCGCGTCGACGAGGACCAGCCGTGGCACCCGATGCACCTCGGCCAGCCGCTGTGGAACCTGATCAACGCCATGTTCTTCGAGTACGGCATCGCCGCGTACGACATGGAACTCGGCGACCACCTCAAGCAGCGCAAGCTCAAGGACCCGAAGTTCCGGGCCAAGGCCCGCGCCGTCGGCCGCAAGATCCGCCGTCAGGTGCTCAAGGACTACGTGGTGCACCCGCTGCTGTCCGGCCCCTCGTTCCTGACCACGCTCGCCGCCACGTTCACCGCGAACCTGCTGCGCAACGTGTGGAGCCACTCGGTGATCATGTGCGGGCACTTCCCCAACGGCGTCGAGACGTTCGAGAAGACCTCCATCGAGGGCGAGACGCGCGGCGAGTGGTACCTGCGCCAGATGCTCGGCTCGGCCAACATCAGCGGCAGCCGGCTGCTGCACATCATGACCGGCAACCTGTCGTACCAGATCGAGCACCACCTCTTCCCCGACCTGCCCAGCAACCGCTACCAGGAGATCGCGCCGCAGGTACGCGCGCTGTTCGACAGGTACGGCCTGCACTACACCACCGGCCCGCTGCCCAAGCAGGTCGCGTCCGCGTGGTGGAAGGTCATCCGGCTGTCGCTGCCCAACCGCAACGACAGCCGGCAGCCGGTCGCCCCGGCCCCGCTGGTCTCCTCCGGCACGGCCTGACCGGGCCGTTCGGTGCACGGCCGGTGAACTTCCACCGGCCGGCACCTGACCAGCCGCTGCACAGTCGGCGTCTTCGCAGCTCAGAGCGGTTTTCGCGGCCGTCGTGACAGCCCCGCGTCCCCGTACACTCGCGCCCGTCCGGGCGTACGGGTGAAGGGGTGGAACGCCGATGCGGCGCGTGGTCATGCTCGTCGACAACGCGGTCGAGGGTGACTCGCGGGTGCAGAAGGCGGCCCGCTCGGCCGCCGACGCCGGCTGGGACGTCACGCTGATCGGCTGCGCCCACGTCGACGCCGAACGCCGCTGGCGGCTCGGCGACGCCGAGGTACGCGTCCTCCCGCTCGCCGACGCTCGCGCCACTCCACCCGCCGCCGCATCGGCCGTCCTCTCCAGCCCGCGCGGCGGCGCCTCCGCTTCGGGCCGTGACGCTGGTTCGCGCGACGGCTCCGGCCTGCGTGGGGTGTCCGGGCTGCGCGGCGTGTCCGGTCTGCGGGCTCGGCTCTTGGCCCGGGGCGGACTGCCGTTGCGCGCGGCGCGGCTGGCCCGCCGGCCCGTCGAGCACGCCGAGGTCCGTTTCTGGCGGGCCCGGCTGCGCGACGGGGCCTGGCGGCGGCTGGAGCCGGGCCTCTGGGACTACGAACGGGTCGCCGGACCGGTCGTCGACGACCTGCGCCCCGACCTGATCCACGCGCACGACTTCCGGATGCTCGGCGTGGCCGCCCGCGCCGTCGACCGCGCCCGCGCCGCCGGACGTGACGTCAAGCTGGTCTGGGACGCGCACGAGTGGCTGCCCGGGGCGCGGCCGCGTCGGGACAACGCCCGCTGGCTGCCCGCCCACCTCGGTTACGTCCGCGAGTACGTCGGTCACGCCGACGCGGTCGTCACGGTTTCCGACACGCTCGCCGACCTGCTGGTACGCGACCACGACCTGCCCGAACGCCCGACCGTGATCCTCAACGCCCCGATCGCCGCCACCACGGAGACATCCGCTCCCGATCTGCGGAAGCGCTGCGGTCTGCCACCGGACACGCCGCTGCTGGTCTACAGCGGGGCGATGGCGGTGCAGCGCGGCGTGGACACGGTGGTCGAGGCGTTGCCGCTGCTGCCCGGCGTACACCTGGCGCTTGTCGTCGCCGACCCGGCCGCCGCCTACGTCCGCCAGGTCGTCGCCCGCGCGGCCCGGCACGGGGTGGGCGACCGGGTGCACGTGCTGCCGTACGTGCCGCATCGCCAGCTCGTCGCGTTCCTCGCCACCGCCGACATCGGGCTGATCCCGCTGCACCACTGGCCCAACCACGAGATCGCGCTGATCACCAAGTTCTTCGAGTACGCGCACGCGCGGCTGCCGATCGTGGTCAGCGACGTCCGCACCATGGCCGAGACGGTCCGCGCCACCGGGCAGGGCGAGGTGTTCCGTGCCCGCGACGCCGCCGACCTGGCCCGCGCGGTGCGGGCGGTGCTCGCGGATCCGGCCCGTTACCGCGCCGCGTACGAGGGTGAGGACTCCCCGCTCCCGGGGTGGACGTGGGAGGCGCAGGCCGAACGCCTCGACGCCCTCTACCGCCGCCTGCTCACCCCCACCCGCTGACGCCCGCCCGGGTGGAACACCACGGGTGTCTCCGGCCCGTTTTGACACCCATGGCGTTCCACCCGCCCCCCGGGGGCGGCATGGTCAACTCCAGCTCGGCGAAGTGGCGGCATCCGAGGGGCGCCGACCCCGCCATTTCGGGGGAGTGGTGTTGATCAGGGCGAGGGCGAGGGCGGGGCGCGGGAAAAGGGG
>NZ_MAGP01000134.1 GCF_002926165.1 Micromonospora chalcea
ACCCCCAGGCCGACCTCGACGACCCCGAGGCCGACCACGCCCACGCCGGACCCGACGACCTCCAGCCCGACGCCCAGCACACCGCCCAGCCCGCCCGACGAGCCGACGCCGACGCCGAGCGAGAGCAAGAGCGCCGCGCCGAGCACCAGCGCCGCCCCGAGCAGCAGCAGCGTCGCCCCGTCGCGCAGCACGTCCGCCAGCGCTTCCGCCAGCGCGAGCGGCAGCGCCGACTGACCCAACCCGCACTCCGGCTGTGCGCCCGGGCCGGAATATGGCACGGTGAGATCCAGGCACTTTCGGCCGGCGCCACGGTCGGGGGCGAGCGTAGGTGCGGAGGGGCGAGATGGGCGAGCACGAGGTTCCGGCGGAGAAGGTCCACCCCGGACCGACGCCCGACGCCGCCGACCCTGCCGACGACAGCCCGGCAGCGGCCCGCCCCGGGCCGGTGGCCGTCGCGCGGGCACGGGTGACCGTCGCCGGGGCGGCCGTACCGCCTCCCGCCGGCGACGAGCCGCCGGCGGCGCCGTCGAGCCCCACCACGTACCGCGCGGGCACCCCGGCGGACGCCCCGCCGCTGGACCGGCGTCAGCCCGGCGCGACAGTTCCCCCGTCGACCTGGTCCGCCTTCGCCGTGGCCGAACGCCCGGCGACACCCGAGGCCCCCATCAGCACACCCGCTGCGGGTACGCCCTCCCCGGCCACGCCGGACGGCCCGGCGGCCGGTATCCCGGCTCCCCGTGTCTCCGGTTCCGCCCGGGTGCCCGTGCCCACTCCGACGGCCCTCACCGACTCGGCTGCCCCGGCCGTTCCGCCTGCCGTGTCCGCTCCCGCCGTGTCCGCTCCCGCCGACTCGTCCACACCGGCCGCTCCGGCGGGCGTGTCGACTTCGGCGGGCGGCGAGACGCCGGGTGAGGACGCCGCCGGCGCGGATGCGGTCGCGACCGACGATCGACCGGACCGCGACGCCGCGCCGGGCGGGCCGGAGAACGCGGCCGGAAGCACCGCCACCGATCCCCGGGACGGCGCCCCGGCAGCCGGGTCCGCCGACTCCGGCACCGCGTCCCCCGCCCTCGCCGAGCAACCGGCCGGGCCGGGTGCGGCGCCCTCCGCGAAGCCCGCCGACCTCGATGCGGCGCCGTCCGCGAAGCCCGCCGGGCTCAATGCCGCGCTGTCCACGAAGCCGGCCGGGCAAGGCGGGACGGCGCACGCCCGGGCCAGCGCCGCGGTACCCGGCCTGAGCCGGGTGTCCGCCGACGAGATCGCCGCCTCCGTGGTGACCGCTCCCGCCGCCGCGACCGTCTACCGGGCGGGTCCGGTGAACCCGGAGCCGCCCGAGCCCGCCCAGCCGCCGGAGCCCGCGCAGCCCCCGGCCCCGCACGGTCCGGAGCCCGAGCCGGCGCCGACCCCGGTACCGGGTCCGACCCCGCCGTCGCCCGCGCCGCTGTTCCCCGCGCCACCGGCCACCGCAGGCCCGTCGTTCGGCACGCCGTCGGCCACCCCAGGCGCGCCGTCGTTCGTCACGCCACCGGTCACCGCGGGCCCGCCGTCGTTCGCCACGCCGTCGGCCGGCTCGGCGGTGCCGCCCGCGCCGGCCACCACGCCCTTCCCGTCCGCGCCGCCGGCCACGACCGGCACTCCGGCGTCCTCCGCCGAGTCGCCTCCGGCGTGGGCCGCCGCGCCCGTCTCCGCCCCGCCGCCGCCCGCGGTCCCGGCACCGGCGCTGCCGACCTGGCCGCCGCCGGCCACGCCGGCCCGCGACGCCGACGCGACCCGTCCGGTACGTCAACAGTCCGGCAGCACGGACCTCGCCGGCGCCGTCTACGGCGGCGGGACGGACGGACCCGGTTTCGCCACCGTGTCGTTCCCGCAGGGCAATCCGCTGGAGAACTCCGGCTCGCTGACCGGGCACATCCTGGCCCAGGGCTGGTCCGAGGAGAGCCCGGCGGCCCGGGGCGGCAACACCAAGGTGATCATCGTGCTGGCGGTCGCGCTCACCATGCTCATCGCGATCAGTCTGCTCGTGGTCTTCCTGGCCAACGACGCGCTCAGCGGCCTGACCGGAGCCATGCCGATCGAGTGACGGGGGTGAGCCCGCCCACTACCGCCTCGCGCTGCCGTGGCGGAGTGGGCGAAGCGCCGTACACTTGTCTCCGATTACTGACCTGGCGCGCCCCGATTGCGCGCTCATGGGCGATCTTGCGGGCGATTCGGCGGCGTGACAGGCCGCGGCGGGCCATCGCGAAGATGCGCCCCGCTCGAGAGGCATTTCTTGACCACGTTCGCTGAATCCAGCACGTCCCCGTCCGTCGACCCGAACTCCGACGCCGTCGACTTCGCGTCGCTCGGCCTGCCCCGGCAGCTCGTCGAGGCGCTCGCCCACCAGGGCATCACCACCCCGTTCGAGATCCAGCGGGCCACCCTGCCCGACTCGCTCGCGGGCCGCGACGTACTCGGCCGGGGCCAGACCGGCTCGGGCAAGACGCTCGCCTTCGGCCTGCCGGTGATCGCCCGGATCGCCGACCGCAACCGGGCCCGGCCGCTGCACCCCCGCGCGCTCGTCCTGGTCCCCACCCGCGAACTCGCCATGCAGGTGAACGACGCCCTCGTGCCGCTCGGCAAGTCGGTGGGCGTCTTCCTGAAGACCGCTGTCGGCGGCGTGCCGTACGACCGGCAGATCGACGCGCTGCGCCGCGGCGTGGAGATCGTCGTGGCCACCCCGGGCCGGCTCGGCGACCTCATCGAGCGCGGCGTCTGCCGGCTCGACGACGTCGAGATCACCGTGCTGGACGAGGCCGACCAGATGGCCGACATGGGCTTCCTGCCCGAGGTCACCCAGCTTCTGGCGAAGACCCCGGCGGACGCGCAGCGGCTGCTGTTCTCGGCCACTCTGGACAACGACGTCGACACGCTCGTCAAGCGGTTCATGACCGACCCGGTCACCCACTCGACCGCACCGGCCACCGCCGCCGTGTCCACCATGGATCACCACCTGCTGCTGATCCCGCCGCACGACAAGTTCGCGGTCGCCGCGTCCATCGCCGCCCGCGAGGGCCGCACCATGCTGTTCGCCCGTACGCAGCTCGGCGTGGACCGGCTGGTCGAGCAGCTCGCGGCCGTCGGCGTGCGGGCCGGTGGGCTGCACGGCGGCAAGACCCAGCGGATGCGTACCAAGACGCTCGCCGAGTTCCGCGAGGGCCGCACGCCCGTGCTGGTCGCTACCGATGTGGCGGCCCGCGGCATCCACGTCGACGGCGTCTCGCTGGTGCTGCACGTGGACCCGCCGAAGGACCCGAAGGACTACCTGCACCGGGCCGGCCGTACGGCCCGGGCCGGCGAGTCGGGCGCGGTGGCGACGCTCGTGCTGCCCAAGCAGCGCCGCACCACTCTGGCGATGATGGAGAAGGCGGGCGTCGAGCCGGCCGAGACCCGGGTCCGGGCGGGCGACGAGGCGCTGGCCGAGCTGACCGGCGCGCGCGAGCCCAGCGGCGTACCGGTGCGGGACGAGCCGGAGCCGCGGCGCGGCGGCCCGCGCCGCTTCGGCGACCGGGACGGCCGGGGCTTCGACCGGGGTGGCCGGGGCGGCTTCTCCGACCGTGGCGAGCGCCGGTTCGGCGACCGCGACGGCCGGGGCGAGCGCCGCTACGGCGACCGGCCCACGGGCGAGCGGTCCGGCGACCGGTTCGCGGACCGTGGCGGTGACCGCCGGTTCGGCGACCGTCCGGCGGGCGAGCGCTACTCGGGCGAGCGGGCCGGTGGCGGCGAGCGCCGCTTCGGGCGGCCGGAGCGTCGCGACGACCGGAGCTTCGGCGACCGGCGGTCCGACGGCCGGAGCTTCGGCGAGCAGCGGTCCGACGACCGTGGCCAGCGCAGCGACCGCTTCGGCGGCCAGCGCGACGACAGGCGTTTCGGCGAGCGCGCCGACCGCCCGTTCGGGGACCGGCACCGGCCGGCGGCCGGGCGCGGGTACGACCGCGACGAGCGGCGGTACGACGACCGGCCGGGTGGCTTCGGTGACCGTCGCCAGGAGGACCGCCCGCACGCCGAGCGGCGTTTCGGTGACCGGGGCGACGCGCGTCCGGCCGAGCGCCGGAGCGGCGGTTTCCGGGCCGAGGGGCGGGGCCGGGACGACCGGCGCGGCTTCGGCGGGCGACCGCCGGCGCGTACCCACTGATCTGAGCGCACCCACGACGCCGCCGCCGAGCACCCGCTCGGCGGCGGCGTTCGCGCATCCGCTGCCGCCGACGGCCGGGTCGCGTAACGTCCGGACCATGCCGAAGTCGCTCTTCTGGGCCCGGACCGACACCGCCGGCTGCGAGCACGTCGTGCTCGACGGCGGGCAGGGGCTGACCGCGCAGGGCGTGGCACTCGCCGTGGACCCGATCCCGTACACCTGCCGTTACCGCCTGGCGCTCGCGCCCGACTGGTCGACCGACCAGCTGGAGGTCGAGGCAGAGGGCGCGGGCTGGTCGCGGAGCGTACGCCTGGAACGGGGCCGGGACGGGTGGCGCGTGCGTACCGGCGAGGAGGGTGACCTGGACGCGGCGCTGAGCGCGGCGGGCCACCCACCGGCGGGGTTGCCGGGCACCGACGACCCGGGCCGGCTGGACGACGCGCTCGACGTCGACCTGGGCGGGTCCCCGCTGACGAACACGCTGCCGATCCGCCGGATCGGGTTGGGGCGGCTGCCCGCCGACATGGCGACGGCGGTGACGGTGGCCTGGGTGCTGCTGCCCGGCCTGGCCGTGATCCCGGCCGAGCAGGTCTACACCTCGCTCGGCCCGGGCCGGGTCCGGTACGCCAGCGGCACGTTCACGGCCGACCTGGAGGTCGACCCGGAGGGTTTCGTGGTGCGCTATCCGGGGCTGGCCGAGCGGGTCGACCCGCGCTGACAGTCCGGGGGCCGGCTCAGGCCGCCGGCCACGCGCCGTCGGTGAGGAACCGGTCGATGGTGGCCAGGTGCGGGGCGAGGTCGAGGCCCTGCCCGGCCACCCACTCGTCGGAGTAGTAGGTGTCGCCGTACCGGTCGCCCGGGTCGCAGATGAGCGTGACCACCGAGCCGGTACGTCCGTCCGCCAGCATCTGGGCGATCAGCCCGAACGCGCCCCACAGGTTGGTGCCGGTGGAGCCGCCCACGCGGCGGCCGAGCACCGCCGAGCCGGCCCGCATGGCGGCGAGCGACGCGGCGTCCGGCACCTGCACCATCCGGTCCACCACGCTGGGCAGGAAGGACGCCTCGACGGTGGGCCGCCCGATGCCTTCGATCCGGGAGCCTCGGCCGGTGCACACCGACCAGTCGCCGGCCTGCCAGGCGGGGTAGAACGCGGAGTTCTCCGGGTCCACCACGCAGAGCTTGGTGGGCAGCCGCCGGTAGCGGGCGTAGCGGCCGATGGTGGCGCTGGTGCCGCCGGTGCCGGCGCCGACGACGATCCAGGCGGGCACCGGGTGCCGTTCCAGCGCGAGCTGGGCGTAGATCGACTCGGCGATGTTGTTGTTGCCCCGCCAGTCGGTGGCCCGCTCGGCGTACGTGAACTGGTCCATGAACCGGCCGCCGCTGTCCTCGGCGAGCCAGCGCGCCTCCACCACCACCTTCGCCGGGTCCTGGACGAGGTGGCAGCGCCCGCCCTGGAACTCGATCTGGGCGATCTTCTCCGGCGAGGTGGAGGCGGGCATGACCGCGATGAACGGCAGCCCGAGCATCCGCGCGAAGTACGCCTCGGAGACCGCCGTCGAGCCGGACGACGCCTCGACGATCGTGGTGTCCGGGCCGATCCAGCCGTTGCAGAGCCCGTAGAGGAACAGCGAGCGGGCGAGCCGGTGCTTGAGCGAGCCAGTGGGGTGCACCGACTCGTCCTTGAGGTAGAGGTCGATCCCCCACTCGCGGGGCAGCGGGAACGGCAGCAGGTGGGTGTCGGCGGAGCGGTTGGCGTCCGCCTCGACAGCGGCGATCGCCTCGGTCACCCAGCGCCGGCTGGCCTCGTCGCACCGGTCGAGATGAGTCACGTCGGCAACGTTACAAGCGAGGTGGGCTCGGGTTTCCCCGGACCCGGCGGGCCTGCCGCCGTTGACCGGCCCGGCCGGTGGCCCGGATCACCGGCGTGAGCGCCAGGGCGAGCCGGGGGAAGGCGTCGAGCAGCCGTACCTGGGCGCCGCGCCAGCGCGGCAGGCTGACCACCGGCCGGGGCCGCCGGGCCAGCCGGACGGCCCGCGCGGCCACCCGCTCCGGCGTCAGCAGCGAACCGGTGAAGGATGCCAGCGCGCCCGGGTCGTCCAGCTTGTCGTGCAGCATCGGCGTCCAGATCCCGTCCGGGCACAGGCACGACACGTGTACGCCCCGGACGCCGGCCATCCGCAGGTCGCTCAACGTGCCGAGGCTGAACGCGAGCAGGGCGTGCTTGCTGGCCGCGTACACCGTCTCGCCGGGCGCGGCGATCAGCCCGGCCAGCGAGACGACGTTCAGTACGTGGCCGCGGCCCTGCTCGCGCATCACCGCGACGGCGGCGAGCGTGCCGTTCATCGCGCCGAGCGCGTTCACCTCCACCACCGCGCGCCGGGTCGGGGCGTCGTGCGCCCAGGACGGGCCGGTGACCAGGATGCCCGCGTTGTTCACCCAGAGCCCGAGGCCGCCGGGTGCGGCCGCCGCCTCGGCGGCCACGTCCGCGCAGGCGGATTCGTCGCGTACGTCGAGCGGGCGCGACCAGCCACCCAGCGGCGCGGCGGCGGTCGCCACGGCATCGGCGTCGACGTCGGTGAGCAGCACGTTCCAGCCGTCGGCGTGCAGCGCGACGGCGATGGCCCGGCCCAGCCCGCCGACCGCACCGGTGACCACTGCGGCGCCGAGTCCCGAGATCGTCATCGGCGCACGGTAACCGCAATCCCCGCGCCGGGGCCAGAGTGATCAGGCGGTGGGCGGTTCCAGCGGCTGCGGGCGGTTCTCCCACTTGGTCGACAGGGCGATGCTGGTACGGGTGGATGCCACGCCGGCCGTCCGGTTCAGCCGGACGATCAGCTGCTCCAGCTCGGCGATCGTGCCGACCCGCGCCTTGAGCAGGAAGGACTCGACGCCGGCCATGAAGTAGCAGGACTCGATCTCGGGGATGCGCCGGAACGACTCCAGCACGTCGTCGGTGTCCGCGTCGGAGTCCTCGATGATGCCGATGAGCGCGGTGACGCCGAGCCCGATCGACTCCGGCTCGACCTCGGCCCGGTACGCCCGGATCACGCCGCTGGACTCCAGCTTGCCGACCCGCTCGTGCACGGCCGGGGCGGAGAGGCCGACCTGACGGGCCAGCTCGGCGTACGACAGACGGGCGTTGCCTCGCAACAGCTCCACAAGGCTCAGGTCGATCGTGTCCACGGAGAGTGACCCTATCTCGATCGGGGCCCGGCACTGCGGCCACCGGGCGACGATGAGGTCGGGCCGCGCCTATCACAAACGTGCGCTCACGGGGGTTCTCCGCCGGTACCATTTCCTAACTTCCCAGTGTGTGCGTTTTTCGCGTTTGGCGGACACGTCCGGTAGCCGGTGCTGTAATTGCCATACGTCCCTCATGACGGCTCTGGGCTCGCACCGGCCGGGGGCAGTGTGTTCAGCCGGGGGCTTCGTCGACGCGAGGAGGGGGCTGTGGACACTGGAGATCGCCTGCTGACACCGGGTGAGGTCGCTGCGCTGTTTCGGGTTGACCCGAAAACCGTGACCAGATGGGCAGCGGCCGGCCGGATCGGCAGTATCCGGACTCCAGGAGGGCACCGCCGGTTTCGGGAATCCGAGGTGCGGGCCCTGCTCGAGGGGGAGGGCATGCTGGACGAGGCGGAGGACATGGGCAAGGCCCGCAACATGGGCCCGACCGCTTCCACCGGCCCCGGCCCGGCGAACGCCGGCATGTACTGAACGTGCGGGGCGCGGTCCGATCGAGGCCGCGCCCCGCTCGTCGTACGCCGGGTCCGGTCAGGCCGGGCCGGGTTCCCGGCGACCGGAGGCCAGCTCGCCGGCCCACCGGCGGAACAGCGTGTGCGGGACGCCCAGCGCGTCCAGCACCTTGCCGGCCACGAAGTCCACGAGCTGCCCGGCGGAGGCCGCCGCCCCGGCGCCGTAGAAGCCCGGGCTGGCCGGCAGCACCACGGCGCCCGCGTCGTGCAGCGCGATGAGGTGCTCCAGGTGGCTGCGGGTCACCGGGGTCTCCCGGGGCACCACCACTACCGGGCGGCGCTCCTTGAGGTTCACCTCGGCGGCACGCTGGAGCAGATCCTTGGAGAGCCCGATGGCGATGCCGGCGCACGCGGCGGTGCTGGCCGGCACCACCGCCATCCCGCGTACCCGATAGGAGCCGCTGCTCGGGCCGGCGGCCAGGTCACCGGCGGGCCAGTGCCGGATGTCCGCGCCGGTGAGGTCGCGGTCGAGCCAGGCGGCCAGGTCCTCGGCCCAGTGCCCGTCCCGGAAGGGCCGGCCGGTCTCGTCCAGCACCGTCAGCCGGGCCGCCCGGGACACGATCAGGTCCACCGCCTGGCCCGCGTCGAGCAGTGCCCGGACGACCGCCGCCGCGTACGGCGTGCCCGAGGCGCCGGAGACACCCACCACCCATGGTTCGCGCATGCCCTCAAGCGTGCCTGGTCGCCGCGGGCGGCGGACCACGACCCCCGTTCGGGCGGCCCGCCCGGGATGTCCAGAGGGTTCACGGGAGTTCCCTCGGCGTGAAATTCTTCGATCGGCAAATCCACTTCCGTGGGAAGGGCCGGTGATGACTGCGGCGGTGCTGCGGGCGCTGCGCTCCGACTGCCCCATCACGCCCCGCCTCTCCCCGTACGCGGACGACGTGCAGGGCTGGCTGGTGGAACTGGTCGACCGGCTCGGCCTGCCGCCCGACCCGGCCACCCGGCGGCGGCTGGCGCGGGCCGGGTTCGCCCGGTACGCCGGCCGCCTCTACCCGGACGCCACCGAGGCGGACCTGCGGGTGCTGACCGCGCTGTTCACCTGGTTCTTCCTGGTCGACGACGCCTGCGACGGGCGGGACGGGCTGACGCCGGGGCAGATCCGCGCGTTGCGCGACGGCGCGCTCGCGTTGCTGCGCGAGGGTCCGCGAGCCCGCCATCCGGGCTTCTCCGGCCCGCTGCGGCGCCTGCTGGTGCAGGCGTGGCGGGAGCCCCGCCGCCGGATGCCGGCCCGCTGGCGGCTACGTTTCGCCGACGCGGTCGCCGACCACCTCGACGGCGTCCACCGGGAGGCCACCGCCACCGGGTCGGGCCGTCCGCCGGGCGTCGCCGAGTACGTGCGGCTGCGCCGGGCCACCTCGGCGGCGTACGTGTCGTACCCGCTCATCGAGTTCGCGTCCGGACGCCCGCTGCCCGACGCGGTCTACCACCACCCGGCACTGCGGCGGCTCGCGGACCTCGCGAACGACCTGCTGTCCTGGTTCAACGACATCGCCTCGCTGGAGCGCGACCACGCCACCGGCGGCGGGCACAACCTGGTCCTGGCGGTGGCCGCCGAGCGGGGCGTGCCGCTGCCGGCGGCGGTCGACCTGGTGGCCGGGCACTGGCGGGCCGAGATGGCCCGGTTCGCGGCGCCGCGCGCGGCGGCGCCGTCGTTCGGCCCGGCGCTCGACGACGCCGTCGCCATCCACCTCGACGGCCTGGCCGCCGCCGTGCGCGGCACCGTGGACTGGACGCTGGAGAGCGCCCGCTATCCGGTCACCCCGGCGTCCTGACCGCGTTCCGGCGTTGCCGTTACGGCCGCAGGCCGAGCCGGATCACCAGGTCGAGCAGCGCGAGGACGAACAACGCGATGCCGACGAAGCCGTTCGCGGTGAAGAACGCCCGGTTGACCTTGCTCAGGTCGGTCGGGCTGACCACCAGGTGCTGGTAGGCGAAGGCGACAGCGGTCAGCGCCAGCCCGATCCACCACAGCCAGCCGAAACCGACCCAGGCGCCGAACCAGATGAACAGCGCGAACGTCACCACGTGCGCGACGGTGGAGGCGTGCAGCGCGAAGCGCCGGCCGTACCGGGCGGGGACGCTGTGCACGCCGATCTCCCGGTCGATCTCCGAGTCCTGGCAGGCGTAGATCAGGTCGAAACCGCCGATCCAGAGGCCGACCGCCGCGCCGAGCAGCCAGGCCGGGCCGGAGCCGTCGAGCGTGCCGGTGACCGCCAGCCAGGCGCCGACCGGGCCGACCGCCTGCGCCACCGCGAGGATGGCGTGCGGCCAGTTGGTGAACCGCTTGCCGTACGGGTAGACGATCAGCGGCACCACGGCCAGCGGCGCGAGCACCAGGCAGAGCGGGTTGAGCAGGGCGGCGGCGGCCAGGAACACCACGAGCGCGACGGCCGCGCCGGTCCAGGCCGTCCGCACGCTCACCGCGCCGGTGACCAGTTCCCGGTTCGCCGTACGCGGGTTCCGCGCGTCGATCCGCCGGTCGAGGATGCGGTTCGCGGCCATGGCGAACGTCCGCGCGCCGACCATCGCCACGGTGATCAGCAGCAGGTCGCCCCAGCGCACCCGGCCGCCGTTGAGCTGCATGGCGGTCAGCGCCGAAAGGTACGCGAACGGCAGCGCGAAGACCGAGTGCTCGATGGCGACGAGCTTGAGGAAGGACGCGACCCGGCCGGGCCGTTCCTGTACCGCCGCCGTCATCAGATCCCGTATTCCTTCCAGCGCTTGTCCACCAGTGAGACCACCTCGGGCGACATCCGCATCTCCTCCGGCCAGCCCCGGGTGTAGCCCTCCTCGGGCAGCTTGCGGGTCGCGTCGATGCCCGCCTTGCCGCCCCAGAACTGCTGGTACGAGGCGTGGTCGAGGTGGTCCACCGGGCCCTCGGTGAGCAGCAGGTCACGGGCGTAGTCGACGTTGCCGAAGGCGCGGAACGCGACCTCGTTGTAGTCGTGGACATCGCAGTCCTCGTCCACGATCACGATCAGCTTGGTCAGCGACATCATGTGCGCGCCCCAGATCGCGTTCATCACCTTCTGCGCGTGCTTCGGGTAGCGCTTGCGGATCGACACGATCGCGCAGTTGTGGAAGACACCGGCGGCGGGCAGGTCGTAGTCGACGATGTCCGGGATCAGGAAGCGCAGCAGCGGCGCGAAGATCCGCTCGGTGGCCTTGCCGAGACCGTGGTCCTCCTGCGGCGGCTGGGACGTGACGATCGAGTGGTAGACCGGGTCGCGCTGCATGGTCATGCACTCGATGTGCATCACCGGGAACGGCTCGACCGGCGTGTAGAAGCCGGTGTGGTCGCCGAACGGGCCCTCGGGCAGCCGCTCGCCCGGCTCGATGTAGCCCTCCAGCACGATCTGCGCGTGCGCCGGCACCTGGAGCGGGACGGTCAGGCAGTCGACCATCTCGACCCGCTCACCGGCGAGGAACCCGGCGAACAGGTACTCGTCGATGTCGGCGGGCAGCGGCGCGCTGGCCGAGTACGCCACCACCGGGTCCGCGCCGATGGCGATCGCCACCGGCAGCCGCTCGCCGAGGCGCTCCGCGACCGCGTGGTGCGCGGTGGAGTTCTTGTGGATCTGCCAGTGCATGCCGATCGTGTTGTGGCTGTGCTGCTGGAGCCGGTAGAGCCCGAGGTTGCGCTTGCCGGTCTCCGGATGCTTGGTGTGGGTCAGCCCGAAGTTGTGGAAGATCCCACCGTCACCGGGCCACACCTGCAACCCGGGCAGCCGGTTCAGGTCGACGTCGTCGCCCCGGTAGACGACCTGCTGGCAGGGGGCGGTCTTGACCTTCTTCGGCGGCATCGACTTGAGCTGCATGACCTTGCCGAGGCCACCCATCATCCCGGAGAAGCCCTGCGGCAGCTCCGGCTTGAGCATGTCGCCGATCCGCGCGCCGATCTCGTCGAGGTCTTCCACCCCGAGCGCCATCGCCATCCGCTTCTCGGTGCCGAACAGGTTGATCGCCACCGGCATCTCACCCCGGGTGGGGCGCTCGAACAGCAGCGCCGGCCCGCCGGCCCGGACGGTGCGGGTGACGATCTCGCTGATCTCCAGCGTGGGGTCGACCGGCGCGCTCACCCGCCGCAGCTCGCCCGCGCGCTCCAGCGCCGCGAGGAAGTCCTTGAGATCGGTGTACGGGAAGCCACGAGCCGCCATGCCGCCATCCTCCCGCACGTTCCTGGGAGGTAAGGAAGGGCCCCCTGTTAACGCCTCCGGTAGAGGAGGGGCCCCTTCTTAACACCCCGCAGCTCAGGCCGCAGGCGTCCAGGCGTACGCGGCCAGCGGCGCGTCGAGCGGCGCCTCGGTGAGCCGGTTGGCGAACGTGGAGATGGTGTACGTGCCGACGCCGAGCACCACGTCCAGCGCGTGCCGGCGCTGCCACCCGGCGGCGAGCAGCGCGTCGAGGTCGGCGTCGGGGACCGCGTCCCGGTGGTCGAGGACGGCGACGGTGAACCGGCGCAGCGCCTCCAGCCGAGGGTCGGGCAGCGTCGCGCCGGTCCGCAGCGCCTCGATCAGCTCCGGCGCGGCGGCGTGCCGGACGAGCGTAGCGGTGTGCATGGCCACGCAGAGGTGGCAGCCGTTGCGGGTGGCGACGATGAGCACGACCACCTCCCGGGCGACCGGGTCGAGGTCGGTCGCCTCGAACGCGGCGTTGGCGGCGAGGAAGCCCTTGAGCAGCTCGGGTGAGCCGGCCATCAGGCCGACGGCGGCGGGCAGGTGGCCCAGCGAGCGGCGTACCCCGGCCATGACCGGGCGGGCGGCGGCGGGTGCGGTGTCCGGCTCGTACGTGATGAAGCGGGACATGACTGTGCCCCTCTCGTAAGATGGTCAACGTGGTTGACGAAATAGTAAACGTGGTTGTCGAACGTGGCAACGCCTGACCGCCCCGGCTTCGCGCTGCCGCTGCTCCTGCTCGCCGGCTTCCGTACGCTCGTCGACGACCTGCACGCCGAGCTGGCCCGCCAGGGGCACCCCGAGCTGCGCCCGGCCCACGGGTTCGTCCTCCAGGCCGTCGGCCCGGACGGCACCACCGCCTCCGACCTCGGCCAGCGCCTCGGCGTCTCCAAGCAGGCCGCCGGCAAGACGGTGGACCGGCTGGTCGCGCTCGGCTACCTGGAACGCGTGGACGACCCCGCCGACGCCCGACGCAAGCTGGTCCGGACGACCGCGACGGGCCGCGACGGGCTGCACCGCTCGGCGGCGGTCTTCGACGAGCTACGCGACCGCTGGGTGGCCACGCTCGGCGCGGACCGGGTCGCCGCCATCGAGGACGACCTGCGCCGGATGGTTCCCGCCGACGTGTTCCGCCTCGACGTCCCCGGCTGGTTCGGCGGCTGAGGACCGCTCAGCCGCGGTAGAGCCGAGCCGGATCGACAAGTACCACGTCCGGCCGGCCGTCGGCGGTGTCGACGAGTTCGTCATCGAAGCCGTGGCCGCTCGCCAGCAGCAGCCGCGCCCCGGCCGCGTCGAAGCCGGGTCGCCGTACCAGCACGGCGCGGATCCGCTCCAGCCGCTGGAGGTCGGCTCGGCCCAGCCGGCGACCCCACTTCACCTCACCGATCGCCAACAGCGGGCGGGGCCCGTCGCCCGAGGGCGGCTCTCCCATCGCGACCAGGTCGAGTTCGTGACGCGTCCGGGTGTCCGGATCGGTCAGCGTCGCCGCGCTCACCTCGGCGACGTGCCCACCGAGCAACTCCGGTTCGGCGAAGCGCAGCGACCACTGCCGCACGATCTCCTCGAACCGGGGCCCGAGCACCGCGCTGGCGTAGCGACGCTGTGAACGACGCCAGACGTCGGCCCCGCGCCGCTGCTCCAGAGCCGTCCACGCCGGGCGCATCACCGCCTGGTAGAAGGTGATCAACGGCTCGGTGATCCGGTAGCTGCTGCGACCGCTGCGCAGCGGATCGGGCTCCCGCAGCAGCAGCCCGGCGTCCTCCAGCACGGTCAGCGGGTGCTGGAGGTCGGTGGCCTTCCGCCCGATGTAGCCGGCGATGCCGCCACGACTGGCGTTCCCCTCCGCCACGGCGGCCAGCACCGAGTAATACAGCGCCGTGTCCCGCAGGTCCGGATCCTCGGCCAGCAGGTACCGGGCCTCGCGGAACAGCGGCCGGGCCGGGTTCAGGACGGTACGGACGATCCACGCGTCGAAGTCGTCCGGCCCGGCCGGGGCGTCGTCCTGGACGTACTCCCGGCGGTAGGCCGGCGTGCCGCCGACGACGGAGAAGACGCGCACCGCGAGCAGCGGGTCGTCGATCTGCCAGAAGGCCGCCGCGGCGCGGAAGTCCAGTGGTTGCACCGGCAGCTCCAGCCCGGCGCGCCCGCGCAGCGGCGCCGACCCGGCGAGCAGCCCTCCCATGAAGGACAGCGCCGAGCCGCACAACAACAACCGCGCCCGGGACCCGGTCCGCTCCGGACGCCCCGGTGTCAGCGCATGCTGGATGATCGACGGCAGGTCACGCGCCGCCCGCACCAGGTACGGAAACTCGTCGAGGACGACAGTGACGGGACGCTCCCGTCCCAGCGCGAGCAACGCGTCGACCGCCGCACCCCAGTCCGGCAGGTGGACGGGTCCGGGCCCCCCGGAGTACGCGCCGAGCGCCTCGCCCAGCCGGCGCAGCGATTCCGTCGACGTCGCCTCGGTCGCGCCGAAGTAGAAGCCTCCGCTCGCCTGCGCCAGTTGATACAGCAGCAGGGTCTTGCCCTGCCTCCGGCGGCCGCTGACCACGCCGAGGGTCGCGCCGGGCCGGTCGTCGGCCACGAACCGGGCGAGTTCGGCCCACTCGACATCCCGGTCGAAGATCTCTGCGGGCTTTCCGAGCAGCGGCATACAGGCTCACACTTCTTATAACTACAGTTCTAAGAAGTGTAGTTCTACATTCTTCGTCACTGACAGGTTCGCCGACGGCGGTTCATCATCGGCGGATGGATGACGCATACGCGGTGGGTGACCCGGACGGCCTCAGCCCGCTCCAAGCCGAGATCCGCGACGCGGTGGCCCGCGAACTGCACGCCCAGTTCGCGCTCCGGGCCGACCGCCTCGAACTGGCCGACCTGCCGGAGGTGGCCTACCAGGTCACGCGCCGGGTGGACGAGGTGCTGAGCGCGCGCCCGGCCACTACACCCCGGCGTACGAGTGCAGACCGGTGAAGAAGAAGTTCACGCCGAACAGGTTCATCATCACGGTCAGGAAGCCCACGATGGAGATCCAGGTCGCCACGTTGCGCTTCACGCTCGGCGTGGCCCGGGCGTGCAGGTAGCCCGCGTACACCACCCAGGAGATGAACGCCCAGGTCTCCTTGGGGTCCCAGCCCCAGGCGCGGCCCCAGGCCGCCTCGGCCCAGATCGCGCCCGCGATCACCGCGAACGTGAAGATCGGGAACGAGAAGGCGTGCAGCGTGAAGGTCAACCGCTCCAGCCCGGCCGCCGCCGGAAGGCGGCGGGCCAGGGTGTACGGGAAGCTGCGGCGACCCTGCTCCCAGCCGGCCCGCATCAGGTACGCGGCGGCGGGCACCACGCCCAGCAGGAAGAGGCCCGAGGCAAAGATGATCGTCGAGACGTGGATGATGAACCACCACGACTGCAGCGCCGGCATCAGCGGCTCGATCGGCACGTAGAGCTTCAGCTCGGCGAACGCCAGCAGCAGCACCATCACCAGCGTCAGGAACAGCCCGAGCCGGCGCAGCCACGGCTGCTTCCAGAGCACCACGAGCCAGGCCGCCACACCGATCCAGGTGCCGGTCAGCACGAACTCGTACATGTTGCCCCAAGGCATCCGGTCGGCGGCGACGCCCCGCGTGATCACCGCGCCCAGGTGCACGGCGGCGGCGACCGCGGTGAGCCAGCCGGCGATCCGGCCGGCCAGCACGGCCCGGGCGGCGGAGTGGTCCGGGCGCGGCGGCGCGGCCGGCTCGTCGACGGTGCCGCCGGCGCCCGCGCCGACCAGTTCCCGCGCGGGCGCGGCCGCGGGGACCTTCCGCGCGTTGCCCAGCGCGAACTCCACGGCGTGGCTGATCATCGCGATCAGGTACACCAGGATCGCGTACGTGACCAGCTGGTCGGAGAGTGCGGACATCACTCGTCTCCTTCTCGCGCCCGCCGCGCGTCCGGCTCGTCGCCGCTCACCGCGGCGACGAGCTGCGCGAACTCGTCGGCGAACCCTGGGTGCTCGGTGCGCGGCAGCCCACCGGCCTCCACCAAACTACTACCGCCCGTCGGAGATCCACCCTCCGGGGGCGAAACCCGGAACCACACCCGTCGCCGCCGGGCGAACAGCGAGCCCATCAGGCCCAGCAGCAGCGTGCCGCTGGCCACCAGCAGCAGCGTCTGCCCGGGCGCGTGCCGGACCGCGAGCGTGATGTACGGCTTGGTGCCGACGAACTCCAGCGTGCTGCCGTCGTCGAGGGTCCACTTCTCCCCCGGCCGCAGCAGCTTGGTGCCGATCTCCTTGAGCTTGCCGTCGTCGATCTGCCGCCGGTCCAGCGCGTAGACCGAGCCGGGGATGCCGGCGTCCATCCCGAGGTTCCCCCGGTACGCGGTCAGGTTCACCATCGGGTTGCGCTCGGCCGGATACTGCGACGCCACGTACGGCGCGCTCTCCGGCCCGGTGGGCAGGTAGAGCCCGTCGAAGGCGATCTGCTGGTCCGGGGCCCGCGCGCCGGTCTTCGGGTCGACGTTGGCGTCCGGGAAGATCGCCACGCCCTCCTCGGTCGCGTTGGAGTCGCCGGTACGCAGGAACGGCGCCTCGCTGGTCTGGCTGCGGCCGTACTTGTCGGTGTACTTCAGCAGCGGCGCGTAGCCGTTGCCGAGCAGATAGACGTTCGCCGAGCCGAGCCGCAGCGGCGAGTTGACCGAGAAGCCGGCGGTCCGCACCGCGCCGCCCGGCTCGTCCACGGTCACCGTGGCCCAGTAGCGGGACGCCAGCCCGGACGGCAGGTAGTCGGCCTCGAACTTCTCCAGCGTCAGGCAGAACGGCGGCAGGTCGGCGCTGTCCACGCGCGGGCCGAGCGACGCCTCGGCGTACTGCTGACGGGTGTTGCAGAAGGCGTTGTCCTCGCCCGCGACCAGGATGCGGTTGCCGTGCCATCCGTACCAGGAACCGAGCGCGACCCCGAGCAGGACGGCGACCAGCGATACGTGGAAGAGCAGGTTGCCGGTCTCCTTGAGGTAGCCCTTCTCGGCGGAGACCTCGTTGCCGCGCACGGTGACCCGCCATCGGCGGCCGCGCAGCACCGCCGCGATCGCCTCGGGATCGGCGGCGGCCGGGGCCTCCAGCACCGTGTGCTGGGGCAGCCGTTCGAGCCGCTTCGGCGCGGCCGGCGGCTTCATCCGCAGCGCGCGGACGTGGTCCCGGGCGCGGGGCAGGATGCAGCCGATCAGCGAGGTGAACAGCAGCAGGTAGATCGCGGAGAACCAGACCGAGCCGAAGACCTCGAACGCGCCGATCTGGTCCAGCCGGGGTGCGAGGTCGGGGTGGTCCACGAACCACTGGTTGACCCGTTCCGGGTTGACGCCGCGCTGCGGCAGCACCGAGCCGGGGATGGCCGCGACGGCGAGCAGGAACAGCAGGATCAGCGCGGTACGCATGCTGGTGAGCTGCCGCCACGAGTTGCGCAGCAGGGCCAGCACCGGGTTGACCCGCCGTCGGGGCGCCTGCGCCGGAGGGGTCGACGGCCGGTCGTCGACGGTCGTCATCAGATGCTCACCTCGCCCACGCCCACGTTCGTCTGCAGCCAGATCACCACGTTCACCCAGCCGCCGCTGATCAGCGCCAGGCCGATCGCGATCAGCAGGGCCCCGCCGATGCGGGTGACCCAGCGGCTGTTGCGCCGGACGGCGCGGAACACCCCGAGCAGGCGCTGGAAGCCCAGCCCGAAGACGACGAACGGTATCCCCAGCCCGAGGCAGTACGCCACGGCGAGCACCACGGCCCGGTCGGTGCCCCCCTCGGTGGCCGCCATGCCGAGCACCGCGCCGAGCGTCGGGCCGGTGCAGGGCAGCCAGCTGAGCGCGAAGACCGCGCCGAGCACCGGCGCGCCGAGCAGCCCGGCGGAGGGCAGCCAGCGGATGCGGAACTCCCGCTGCATGCCGGGGATCACCCCGAGGTAGCCGAGCCCGAGCACCACCACGAGCGCGCCGATGACGATCTCCAGCGTGCGCTCGTACCGGAAGAAGAGCTTGCCGACGCCGGAGAAGAGGATCGCGGTGGCGACGAACACGACTGTGAAGCCGGCGATGAACAGCAGCGTGCCGGCGAGCACCCGGCCCTTGACGGCCGCGGTGGTCCGGGCCGGCGCCGCCCGCTCGGCGACGCCCACACCGCCCCCGCTCGCGCCGCCGCTGTTAACAAGGGGCCCTTCCTCTACCGGAGGCGTTAACAGGGGGCCCTTCCTTGCACCCTCCAGGTCGGCGCCGGCCAGGCCGGTCACGTACGACAGGTAGCCGGGCATCAGCGGGAGCACGCACGGGGACAGGAAACTCACCAGCCCGGCCAGTGCGGCCGCGCCCACCGCGAACAGCAGCGGGCCGGACTCGGCGAGCTGGCGGAACGTCTCGCCCATCAGCGGGCGCCGTTCGGCGCCGGTGACTCGGCGGCGATCTTCTCGACGATCGGCCGCAGCTCGTCGCGGGTGACGGCCCGGCGGATCACCACGGCGATCCGGCCCTCGCGGTCGAGCACGACGGTGGCCGGCGTGGTGTTCGGCGGGATGTCGAAGTTGAGCGCCTGCCGGCTGGCCGGGTCGAAGATGCTCGGGTACGTGACCCGGCCCTCCTCGAAGGCGAGCGCCTTGTCCTTGCTGTCCTGCACGTTGATGCCGAGGAACGTCACGCCGGAGCCCTTTGTGGCCTGGTAGGTGTCCTCCAGGTCGTCGGCCTCGGCACGGCAGGGCGCGCACCAGGAGCCCCAGAAGTTGACCACGACGACCTGGCCGCGGTCGCGGGAGATGTCGTAGCCGCCGCCGGTGAGCAGCTCGCCGCTGACCTTCGGCGTCTTCGAGCGCTGGTCGGGTGCGCAGGTGACGACGGAGCCGTCGGCCGCGCACCGGCTCTCCTGGCTGCCGGAGGAGCAGCCGACCAGCGCCGTACCGGCGGTGACGGCGGCGAGCAGGGCGGCGGCGAGCCTCCGGGTGAGCATCAGGCCCCCTTGGCCGTCCGGGCGGTCGGCGAGATCGACACCAGGTGGGCGGCCGGCTCGGAGTACCCGATGCCGACGATCTTGGCGCCGTCGAAGTGGAACGAGGTGAGGCTGGCCAGGCCGCACTGGCGGCGGCGCGGGTCGTGCCAGAGGCGCTTGCGCTCGACGTGCCGGCGCAGCGTCCAGATCGGGAGCTGGTGCGACACGAGCACCGCCTCGCGGCCCTCGGCGGCGACGCGGGCGGCGTGCAGCGCGGCGAACATGCGCTCGGCGATGGCCCGGTACGCCTCGCCCCAGGACGGGGTCACCGGGTCGCGCAGCACCCACCAGTTGCGCGGGTCGCGGAACGAGCCGTCACCGGGCGAGACCTTCTTGCCCTCGAACCAGTTCGCGCTCTCGATCAGCCGCTCGTCGACGCCGACGGAGAGGCCGAACTGCGCCGCGATCGGCTCGGCGGTCTGCTGGGCGCGCTCCAGCGGGCTGGCCACCACGTGCACCACGGTCCGGTCGGCGAGCGCCTGCGCGGCCGCCTTCGCCATCTGCACGCCCAGCTCGGAGAGGCGGAACCCGGGCAGGCGGCCGTAGAGGATGCCGTCCGGGTTGTGCACCTCACCGTGCCGCAGCACGTGCACCACGGTCTCCGCCATAGTTACCCCCCGCTTCCCGCCGCTGCCGCCGCCCGCGCCGCCACCGGCAGGGCGGCGGCGATCTGCTCCCACGCCGCGTCGTCGATCGCGGTCGAGACGAACCACGACTCGAACGCGCTCGGCGGCAGGTAGACGCCACCGGCGAGCATCGCGTGGAAGAACGCCTTGAACGCCGGCACCACCTGGGTACGGGCGCTGTCGTAGTCGCGCACGTCCGCGTCGGTGAAGAAGACCGAGAACATGTTGCCGGCGGTGGAGAGGCGGTGCGGCACGCCGGCCGCGGACAGCGCCTCGGTGGTGAGCTTGCCGAGCGCGGCGGAGGTCTCGTCGAGCCGCCGGTAGAGCGCGTCGTCGGCCAGCCGCAGCGTGGCCAGTCCGGCGGCGCAGGCCAGCGGGTTACCGGAGAGCGTCCCGGCCTGGTAGACCGGGCCGGCCGGGGCGAGCTTCGCCATGATCTCCGCGCGCCCGCCGAACGCCGCGGCGGGCAGGCCGCCACCCATGACCTTCCCGTACGTCCACAGGTCCGCGTCCGACGGGTCGAGGCCGTGCCATCCGGCGCGGGACACCCGGAACCCGGTCATCACCTCGTCGACGATGAGCAGCGCGCCGTGCGCGTGCGCGATCCGGGCCAGTTCGGCGTTGAAGCCGTCACGCGGGGCGATCACGCCCATGTTGCCGGCGGCGGCCTCGGTGATGATCGCGGCGATGTGCTGGCCCTGGGCGGCGAACGCCTCCTCGACCGCGCGCAGGTCGTTGTACGGCAGCACGATCGTGTCGCTCGCCGCCGCGCCGGTCACGCCGGGCGAGTCGGGCAGGCCGAACGTGGCCACGCCGGAGCCGGCGGCGGCGAGCAGTGCGTCCGAGTGGCCGTGGTAGCAGCCGGCGAACTTGATGATTTTGGAGCGGCCGGTGAAGCCGCGGGCCAGCCGGATCGCCGACATGGTCGCCTCGGTGCCGGAGTTGACCAGGCGCACCTGCTCGACCGGCGTCCGCGCGATGATCTCCTCGGCGAGGTCCACCTCACCCGGGGTGGGCGTGCCGAAGCTCGTGCCCAGCGTGGCGGCCTCGCGCAGCGCCTCCACCACTGCCGGGTGCGCGTGGCCGAGAATGAGCGGGCCCCAGGAGCAGACCAGGTCGACGTACCGACGACCGTCGGCGTCGAAGAGCCACGGACCCTCCCCCCGGACCATGAAGCGCGGGGTGCCGCCGACGGCACGGAACGCGCGCACGGGAGAGTTCACCCCGCCGGGCACGACGGCCTTGGCGCGGTCGAACAGGGCCTCGGAGGCCGGGGCGTCGGCCGGGTAGCGGCCGGATCCGGCGGAAAGCGTCTCGGTCACGATGGGCCCATTGTGTCAGCGCCGGAGCACTGCCTGGCACGCACCCCGCGACGGGGGTTACCAGGCTCACCCCGGTGAGCGGCGGCAGGCCGCCAGCGATCCGCTCGACAGGCCCGTCGGTCGAGATCGCGATAGGCTGACCGGGTGGATCGTGCCGAACTGTCCATCGCCGTACAGCGGACCGGTGACGAAGCAGTGCTTCGTCTGGCCGGTGAGATCGACATGCTCACGGCCGCCCAGCTCTCGACGGTGGTCAACGAGGTGCTGGCGGATCCGCCCCCGCGCATCGTGCTCGACCTGGCCGGGGTCACGTTCTGCGACTCGCAGGGCCTCGGCACGCTCGTGGTGCTCAGCCGCAAGGCCAGTCACGCGCGCAGCCTGCTGATGCTCAGCAACGTGGGCGACTTCCTGATCCGCGTCCTGGACATCACCGGTCTCCGCAGCGCCCTGATGATCCGCAACGAAGCCACCCCGTAGCCCCGTACTCCTTTCCTCCGCGATCTTGCACTTGCGGCCCTCCACGAGGGTGATTCACCCCTTTCGCCGGGGCCGCAAGCGCAAGATCAACGCTGCTAGAGGACGGGGAGGTCTCGGCGGCGGAAGGTGAGCAGGCCAGCCGTGGCCAGGGTCACCGCCAGGGCCGTGAGCAGGTAGAGCGGGGTGGGGGTCCAGGCGTCGCGGAGCACCTGCGGGGTGTGCGTGAACGGGGACAGGTCCAGCAGCCACTGGTCCAGCTCCAGCCCCGCGCCGAGCTGCCCGAGCAGCACGCAGACCGCCAGCACCGCCCAGGTGACCGGCGCGAGCCGGGGTAGCAGGCCGTAGAGCAGCACGGCGAGTCCGGCCAGCACCCAGGCCGCCGGCACCTGAGCCAGGCCCGCGGCGAGCATCCGGCCCAGCTGGCGGGGCACGTCACCGGTACTCAGCCCGTACGTCAGGCCGGTGGCGAGCCCGGTCACCGCGAGCACCACCACCGGGCCGAGCAGCGCGAACGTCACGTGCGAGAGCAGCCAGGTCGAGCGGCGGGTGCCGGTGGCGAGCACCGGCTCGGCGTGCCCGGCGGACTCCTCGGCGCGCATCCGCAGCGCGGCCTGGATGCCGTACCCGGCGGCGGCCAGCCCGGCCAGGCTCAGCGTCACGCCCAGGTAGGCGTCGGCCATGCCGGACGCCCCGCCGAGCCGGGCCACGATCTCCTCCATCCGCGGGCTGCCCTCGACGGACCGGCCGGCCGCCTCGGCCGCGCCACCGAGGATCAGGCCGAGCAGGCCGAACCCGACCGACCACCAGAGGACCTGCCCCCGGTGCAGCCGCCAGGCCAGGCCGAACGGACCGGACAGGCCACCACCGGCGGTGGCCGGGCCGAGCCGGGACGGCAGCACGCCCGCGCCCAGGTCGCGGCGGACCGAGACCGGGTACGCGAACGCGGCGGTCAGCGCCGTGGCGGCAAGCGGCAGCAGCAGCACCCACCACCGCTCCCCCTCGTACGGGCGGACCCGGGCGGCCCAGCCCAGCGGGGACAGCCAGCTCGGCCAGTCGTTGCCCGCCGTGTCCCCGGCCAGGCGCAGCCCGAACGCGGCGCCGAGACCGGCGAGGCCGATGCCCCGCGCCCCACCCGCGGTCTCGGTCAACTGGGCCGCCAGCCCGCCGAGCGTGGCGAACACGACGCCGGTCAGCACGGTGACCAGGCCGTACGCCAGCGAGCCGCCGGTCGGCAGCCCGGTCGCGACCAGCCCGGCGGCGGTGAGCAGGCCGAGCAGCAGATCCGCCGCGTACGTGACGAGTAGCGCGGCGGTCAGCCCGGCGTGCCGGCCGAGCACGTTGCCGCCGAGCAGTTCCCGCCGGCCGGCCTCCTCCTCGGTGCGGGTGTGCCGGATGACGGTGAGCAGGCTGGCCAGCGCGACGATGAGCAGCAGGAAGCCGCTGCGCTGCGCGGTCAGCCCGCCGATGCTGTCGCCGTAGGCGGGGCCGAGCAGCGCGACGATCGACGGGTTGCGGGCGGTGCCCTCCAGGTACGCGGCCCGCTCGGCGGCGGTCGGGAACAGCTCGAAGTAGCTGGCCGCGTACGTCATCGGCAGCACCGCGAGGATCAGCACCCACAGCGGCAGCAGGAGGCGGTCCCGGCGCAGGATCAGCCGGACCAGGTGGCGGGTGCCGGTGAGCGTGCTCATGCCCGGTCCGCCGTCTCGTAGTGCCGCAGGAACAGTTCCTCCAGCGTGGGCGGCGTGCTGACCAGGCTGCGTACGCCCAGCTCGGTGAGCCGGCGCAGCGCGGCGTCGAGCGCGGCGGTGTCGACGTCGAAGCGCACCCGCCGCCCGTCGACCCGCAGGTCGTGCACACCGGGCAGGTCGGCCAGGCCGTCGAGCGGCGCGGCGACCTCGGCGTCGATCGCGGTGCGGTGCAGGTGGCGCAGGTCGCCGAGCGTGCCGGACTCCACCGTCCGGCCGGCCCGGATGATCGTCACCCGGTCGCAGAGCGCCTCCACCTCGGCGAGGATGTGGCTGGAGAGCAGCACCGTACGTCCGTCGTGGACGGCGCGGCGGACCCAGTGCTGGAAGACCTCCTCCATCAGCGGGTCGAGCCCGGAGGTCGGCTCGTCGAGGATGAGCAGTTCGACGTCGGAGGCGAGCGCGGCGACCAGGCCGACCTTCTGCCGGTTGCCCTTGGAGTAGGTGCGGCCCTTCTTGCGCGGGTCCAGCTCGAAGGAGTCCAGCAGTTCGGCGCGGCGTTTCGGGTCGAGCCCGCCGCGCATCCGGCCGAGCAGGTCGATCACCTCGCCGCCGCTGAGGTTGGGCCAGAGCGTGACGTCGCCGGGCACGTACGCGAGGCGGCGGTGCAGCGCGACCGCGTCCCGCCAGGGGTCGCCGCCCAGCAGCCGGGCGGCCCCCGCGTCCGCCCGCAGCAGGCCGAGCAGCACCCGGATGGTGGTCGATTTGCCGGAGCCGTTCGGGCCGAGGAAGCCGTGCACCTCCCCGGTGCGGACGGTCAGGTCGAGCCCGTCGAGGGCCCGGGTGCGGCCGAAGGTCTTCACCAGGCCGGACACATCGATTGCCGTTTCCATAATTCAGAAGCTACGCTCGTTTCACAAACTTGTGAAGACTGTAGGGTCACGGGGTGAGTGTCGAGGAGCCGACCATGAACAAGCCGTTCCGCCACGACGAGGAGGAGGTCCACCTCTTCGTGGAGCGGATGGCGATGGCCTTCGCCGACGTGGGCTTCCCCCGGATGGCCGCCCGGGTCCTGTTCACAGTCATGAGCGCCGACGACCCGCTCACCGCGGGCGAGATCGCCGAACGGCTCGGCGTCAGCGCGGCGGCGGTCAGCGGCGCGGTCCGCTACCTGACCCAGTTCGCCATGCTGGTCCGCGAGCCGGTCAAGGGGTCCCGGCGCGACCGCTACCGGATGCCGGACAACCCCTGGTACGAGGCGACGATCACCAAGACCACGCTCTACAAGAACTTCATCGACATCGCCGCCGGCGGGGTCGACGCGCTGCACGGCCGCAGCACCCCGGCCGGTGAACGGGTCGCCGAGATGCGCGACTTCTTCCTCTTCGTACAGGAGGAACTGGAATCGCTCGGCGACCGGTGGCGGGCCCGGCGGGCCGCGACCGGGCACGGCGGCCCGGCCGGCGGCTGAACCGTCAGCGGGTGTTGCCCCAGCGCGCCTGCTCCAGCAGCTCGACCGCGCGTTCGCGGGTGGACGGGTCGTCGTCGGCGCGCAGCAGCGCCGTCGCCTCGTCCACCGCGTCGGTCAGGTGCCGCCACTGCAGATCCCGCTCCCGCACCAGGTCCGACTGGGCGGCGAGCTGCCGGGTCTTCACCCACAGGTCGACGAAGACGGTCACCTTCGCCCGCAGCACCCACGGATCGAACGGCTTGGTCAGGTAGTCGACCGCACCCGCCGCGTAGCCGCGCAACGCGAGCTGCGCGTCCTTGTCCGCGGCGGTCAGGAAGATGATCGGTACGTGCCGGGTGCGCTCGCGCCGCTTGATGTGCGTCGCCGTCTCGAAGCCGTCCATGTCGGGCATCTGGGCGTCCAGCAGGATCACCGCGAAGTCGTCCACGAGGAGCTGCTTGAGCGCGGCCTCGCCGCTCTCCACCGCGACCGACTGCACCGGGAGACCCTGGAGGATCGCCTCCAGCGCCATCAGGTTCTCCCGCCGATCGTCCACCAGCAGGGCCTTGGCCGTCTGCGTCACGCGTTCTCCTCGCCTCGGCTGCGGCCGATCCAGGACGCCATCAGCTCGATCAGCTCGTCCAGGTCCACCGGCTTGGTGATGTAGTCGCTGCCGCCGGCGCTGAGCGCCGACTCCCGGTCGCCGGGCATCGCCTTGGCGGTCAGGAAGACGATCGGCAGGTCCGCGAACCGGTGGTTGCGGCGGATCTGCGCGGTCGTCTCGTACCCGTCCTGGTCCGGCATCATGGCGTCCATCAGGACGATGTCCACCTCCGGATGCTCGGCGAGCTGGCGGACGCCGTCCGCCCCGTTGTCCGAGTACAACACGGTCATGCCGTGCAGTTCCAACGCGGACGTCAACGCGAACACGTTCCGCACGTCGTCGTCGATGATCAGCACGGTCACGCCGTCCAGCCGCCGGGTGGCCGGCGTCTCCTGCGGCTGCGGCAGCTCCATCGGCATGAGCAGCGACGACGGCAGGCCCGCGCGGCTCGGCGACGGCGGCGCCGGCGCCACCACCGCGTCCGGCGCCAGCACATCGGGTACGAAGAGAGTGAACGTCGAACCCTGACCGGGCGCGGACGAGACGGTGATCGTGCCGCCGAGCAGGCGGGCCAGATCACGGCTGATGGACAGGCCCAGGCCGGTCCCGCCGTACCGCCGGCTGGTGGTGCCGTCCGCCTGCTGGAACGCCTCGAAGATCAGCGACAGCTTGTCGTCGGAGATGCCGATGCCGGTGTCGATCACGGTGAACGCGATCACCCGCTGCGCGTTCGTCAGCGCCGGCACGTCGAAGACGGCGTTCTCGGCCGCCGGCCCGATCCGCAGCGTCACCGCGCCGTTGTCGGTGAACTTCACCGCGTTGGAGAGCAGGTTGCGCAGGATCTGCTGCAACCGCTGGGCGTCGGTCACCAGCGCCGGCGGCAGATCGCTGCTGACCCGTACCTGGAAGTCCAGGCCCTTCTCCTCGGCCTGCGGCGCGAACGCCTGCTCCACGTAGCTCCGGATCTCGGCGAACTGGATCTCGGTGGGCTCCACGTCCATCCGGCCCGCCTCGATCTTCGACAGGTCGAGGATGTCGTCGATCAGCGAGAGCAGGTCCGAGCCGGCGCCGTGGATGGTCCGCGCGAACTCGATCTGCTTCGCGCTGAGGTTGCGCTCCGGGTTCTCGGCCAGCAACCGGGCCAGCAGGAGCAGCGAGTTCAGCGGCGTACGCAGCTCGTGGCTCATGTTCGCCAGGAACTCCGACTTGTACGCCGACGCCCGGGTGAGCTGCTGCGCCTTCTCCTCCAGGCCGAGGCGGGCCAGCTCGATCTCCCGGTTCTGCGTCTCGATGTTGGCCTTCTGCTCGGACAGCAGCTTCGCCTTGTCCTCCAGCTCGGCGTTGGTGCGCTGCAACTCGGCCGACTGGTCCTGCATCTCGTGCGCCAGCCGCTGCGACTGCGCCAGCAGCTCCTCCGTACGCCGGTTGGCCTGGATGGTGTTGACCGCGACGCCGATGGTGAGCACCAGCCGCTCCAGGAACGCCAGGTGCAGGTCGGAGAACGTGGCCACGCCGGCGAACTCGATCACGGCGAGCAGTTCGCCCTCGAACAGGACCGGGAGCACCACCAGGTCGGCCGGGGGCGTGTCGGCCAGCCCGGAGCGCACCACGAGGCGCCCGTCCGGCTGCGCCTTGACCCGGATGGTCCGGCGGGACAACGCGGCCTGCCCGACCAGCCCCTCACCCGGGCCGAACGTGACGTCGTGCCCCCGGGCCACGTACCCGTAGGAGGCGGTGAGCCGCAGCCGCATGCTGCCCTCGGAGCTGTCCGCCAGGAAGAACGCGCCGAGCTGCGCGTCCACCAGCGGGGTCACCTCCATCATGATCATGCGACAGACCTCGCCCAGGTCGCGCTGGCCCTGCAGCAGACCACCGATCCGGGCCAGGTTCGAGTCGAGCCAGCCCTGCTCGGCGTTCTTCTTCGTCGTCTCCCGGAGGGTGACGATCATCTGGTTGATGTTGTCCTTCAGCTCGGCGACCTCGCCCTGCGCCTTCACGTTGATCCGCTGGGTCAGGTCGCCGCGGGTCACCGACGTGGAGACCTGCGCGATCGCGCGCAACTGCGTGGTGAGCGTGGAGGCGAGCTGGTTGACGTTCTCGGTGAGGTCGCGCCACGTACCGGAGACGCCCTTGACCTGGGCCTGACCGCCCAGCTTGCCCTCGGTGCCCACCTCGCGCGCCACGCGCGTCACCTCGTCGGCGAACGACGAGAGCTGGTCCACCATCGTGTTGACGGTGTTCTTCAGCTCCAGGATCTCGCCCTGCGCGTCCACTGTGATCTTCTGACCCAGGTCACCGTTCGCCACGGCGGTGGTGACCGAGGCGATGTTCCGCACCTGGCTGGTCAGGTTCGACGCCATCGAGTTCACGTTGTCGGTCAGGTCCCGCCACGTACCCGAGACGCCCTTGACCTGGGCCTGACCACCCAGCTTGCCCTCGGTGCCCACCTCACGGGCCACCCGCGTCACCTCGTCCGCGAACGACGAGAGCTGGTCCACCATCGTGTTGACAGTCGACTTCAGCTCCAGGATCTCGCCCTGCGCGTCCACGGTGATCTTCTGCGACAGGTCACCCTTCGCCACCGCAGTGGACACCTGGGCGATGTTGCGCACCTGCGCGGTCAGGTTCGACGCCATCGAGTTCACGTTGTCCGTCAGGTCCCGCCAGGTGCCGGCGACGCCGCGTACCTGCGCCTGGCCGCCCAGCTTGCCCTCGGTGCCCACCTCACGGGCCACCCGGGTGACCTCGTCGGCGAACGACGACAGCTGGTCCACCATCGTGTTGACAGTCGACTTCAGCTCCAGGATCTCGCCCCGGGCGTCCACGGTGATCTTCTGCGACAGGTCGCCCTTCGCCACCGCAGTGGTGACCGAGGCGATGTTCCGCACCTGGCTGGTCAGGTTCGACGCCATCGAGTTCACGTTGTCGGTCAGGTCGCGCCACGTACCCGAGACGCCCTTGACCTGGGCCTGACCACCCAGCTTGCCCTCGGTACCCACCTCACGCGCCACGCGCGTCACCTCGTCGGCGAACGACGAGAGCTGGTCGACCATCGTGTTGACGGTGTTCTTCAGCTCCAGGATCTCGCCCTGCGCGTCCACGGTGATCTTCTGGCCCAGGTCGCCCTTGGCGACGGCCGTGGAGACCTGGGAGATGTTGCGGACCTGGCTGGTCAGGTTGCCGGCGAGCTGGTTCACGTTCTCGGTGAGGTCCCGCCAGGTGCCGGAGACGCCGCGCACCTGCGCCTGGCCGCCCAGCTTGCCCTCGATGCCGACCTCGCGCGCCACCCGCGTGACCTCGTCGGCGAACGACGACAGCTGGTCCACCATCGTGTTGACGGTGTCCTTCAGCTCCAGGATCTCGCCCTGCGCGGCCACCGTGATCTTCTGCGACAGGTCACCCTTGGCGACAGCCGTCGACACCTGGGCGATGTTGCGGACCTGCGCGGTCAGGTTCGACGCCATCGAGTTGACGTTGTCGGTCAGGTCCTTCCAGGTGCCGGCCACGCCCGGCACCTCGGCCTGGCCGCCCAGCTTGCCCTCGGTGCCCACCTCGCGGGCCACCCGGGTCACCTGCTCGGCGAACAGCCGCAGCGTGTCGGTGAGCGAGTTCATCGTGTCGGCCAGCTCGGCCACCTCGCCGCGCGCCCCGACCGTGATCTTCTGCGACAGGTCGCCCTTCGCGACGGCGGTCGCCACCTGCGAGATCGACCGCACCTGACCGGTGAGGTTCGACGCCATGGTGTTGACCGAGTCGGTGAGGTCCTTCCAGGTGCCGGCCACGCCACGCACGTCGGCCTGGCCGCCCAGCTTGCCCTCGGTGCCCACCTCACGGGCCACCCGCGTCACCTCGTCGGCGAACGACGACAGCTGGTCCACCATCGTGTTCACCGTGCGGCCGATGCGCAGATACTCACCCCGGAGCGGACGACCGTCTATCTCCAGCGCCATGTGCTGGGAGAGGTCGCCGTCGGCCACCGCCACGATCACCCGGGCGATCTCCGTGGTGGGCCGGCCCAGGTCGTCGATGAGCGAGTTGACCGCCCGCTGCCCCTCCGCCCAGGAGCCGTCCAGGCCCTCGTCGTCCAGGCGCTCGGTGAGCCGGCCGTCGCGGCCGACGATCCGGCTGATCCGGCGCAGGTCCAGGTGCTGCCGCTCCTGCAACGACACCACGTCGTTGAAGGCGTCGGCGACCTCACCGGGCAGTCCGGCCCGGCGCGGCAGGCGTACCCGCAGGTCACCGTGCGCCACCCGGCGCAACGCGTCGACCAGCTCGCCGAGGAGCACCTCGTGGTCGGGCGCGGACGGGTCCGCGGTCACCGACTGTTTTGCCGTGGTCATGGTTCCTCGCTCCGCTCGGGCTCGTGCCGTCACGCGGCCATCCCATCATTCTGCCGCGCGATCCGTCGAGGTCACGGCGTGCAACCGCGCGTCACGCGCCGTATCCGCCCGACTGGCCGGTTCGCCGGACCCTTGGCACCCGGGGCCGGACCGGTGGAGGATACGGAGGTGTCAGCGGAGGCGGGGGCCACTCGGAGCGGCGGTGCGGACGAGCACGTCCGCCGCGTCCGCCTCCCCGCAGACCGCCGCACCCCGGCGGCGGCCCGCGCGGTGGTACGCACCATGCTGCTCGAAGCGCGGCTGCCCGAACTGCTGAACGAGGCGCTGCTGCTCACCACCGAGCTGACCACGAACGCCGTCGAGCACGCGCGCACCGAACTGGACATCGAGGTCGAAGCCGACCCGAACGGCCTCACCGTCACCGTCACCGACTTCGCCTCCGGACCCGTCGACGAGCTGATCGTCGGGGTGCGCAACACCACCTCCGACATCGCCGAGGTCGCCACGCGGGGACGCGGGCTGCTGCTCGTCGACCACTTCTCCAGCCGATGGGGCACCACGTACCTGCCCACCGGCAAGGGCGTCTGGTTCCGCCTCGACCGGCCCGGCCCCGGCGGCCCCGACCGCTCGTCGGCCGGCCCACCGCCGGTGACCGAGCCGGAACGGACCGGCGACGGTACGCCCAGCGCCGCCGCGATGAGCGAGTTGATGCAGATCACCCCCGACCCGTACGCCGACGAGCCACTGCCCGAGTTCGCGACCGCCCTGCTGAGCCGGGTCGGCGAGATGGTCGGCGCCGCCGGTGGCACGGTCCGGCTGGACCGGGGCGACGGGCTCGGCACCCAGGTGTTCGCCCGGTACGGCCGGCACCCGCGTGAGGGCAACGAACTGCTGCGCGTACCGCTCGCCGTGCACCGCCCGTACACCGGTGAGCTGGAACTGGACGCGGCACCCTCCACGTACGCGCGGCCGCTGGCGGTGCTGGCCGCCGAGCGGCTGTCGCTGCACCTGGAGAACGACCGGCTGCGCCGCGCCGACGTACGCCGGTCCACCTGGCTGACGTTCCTCGCCGAGGCGAGCGAACTGCTCGCCCAGTCGCTGGACGTCGAACTGACCATGGCGCTCATCCCGCAGCTCGTGGTGCCCCGGCTCGGCCAGTGGTGCGCCGTGCACACCACCGACGAGTGGGGGCGGCTGCGTCTCGCCGCCTCCAGCCATGCCGACGAGGCCATGCTGCCGCAGCTGCACCGGATCCTCCAGGAGACCGGCCCGGACTCGATCCAGTCCCGGCTGCGCGAGGCGTCCCGCAACGCCGCCCAGGTGCCGCTCGGCGGACCGATGGAGGGTTTCGCCGTACCGCTGATCGCCCGTGGCCAGCGGCTCGGCACCCTCGCCGTGGGCCGGCACCAGCGGCACCGGCACGACCCGGACGAGGTCTCGGTGCTGGAGGACGTGGCCCGCCGCGCCGCCCTCGCCATCGAGAACGCGCGCATCCACGCCGAACGCCGCCGGGTCGCCCAGACGCTCCAGCAGTCGCTGCTGCCGCCGGTGCTCCCGGTGGTCGAGGGCATCGGCTTCGCCGCCGAGTACGTCCCCACCGGCGACGACGCGGAAGTCGGCGGCGACTTCTACGACGTGGTCCCGCTGCCGGACGGCCGCTGGCTCGTGGTGGTCGGCGACGTATCCGGCAAGGGCGTGCAGGCCGCCGCCGTGACCGGCCTGGTCCGGGACGTGATCCGGGTCCTCGTCGGCGACGGCAAACCGCTGCCCGAGGTGCTCAGCCGGCTCAACGAGACGCTCGTCGAGCGCGGCGGCGGACGCTACTGCACGCTGGCGCTGGCGGCCGTCTCACCCGGCGACGGCGACCAGCTCGACGTCTCGCTGCACCTCGCCGGCCACGACCGCCCGGTGCTGCTGCACGGCGGAGGCGGCGCCACCTTCGTCGGCACCGGGGGCACCGCGCTGGGCCTGCTCGACACGATCACCACCCCGACCGCCGAGCTGGCGCTCAAGCCCGGCGACGCGCTGATCTTCTACACCGACGGGGTCACCGAGCGGCGGCGCGGACGCGAGCTGTTCGGCACCGAACGGCTGCGCGAGTCGGCGGCGCCGCTGGCCGGGTACTCGGCCGATGTGGTCGCGGCACGGCTGCGCGCGGCGACGATCGCCTTCTCGGTGGAGCCACCGCGCGACGACATAGCCGTCCTGGTCCTCCGAAACGACACCCCGTAGCCCTCTTCCCGCGCCCCGCCCCCGGTTCCGACTCCGGTTCCGACCCGGCGGTGATCAAGGAGTTTGTGGCCTGGGGAGGCGCGAAACGTGACACAAACTCCTTGATCACGACAGTGGTGGGGAGTGCGGGTTGTCGGTGGCGGGTGGGCGGCGCCAGCTCGCCGAAGTGGCGGCATCCGACGCACGTGGACACAACCACCACCCCGAACTGGTGCCTGCCGCTGCCGCGCCCGCTGGGACGGGCGTCCTGTGTGGAGGCAGGTCGGGGTGCCGGGTGAGCAGGCCGAGGCGGGCCGGATTCAGAGACCACCGGGGAGGCGGCCGGGGGCCAGCCGGTGGTGCGGGTCCAGGTGGGCCTTGGCGCTGCGCAGGCGCGGCAACGCGGGCAGCTCGCCCCAGAGGTCCACGGCACGGCGCACCGCCGGCGGCGCGGCCACCACCACACACCGGCCTCGCCGGGCGATCAGCACGCTGCGGACGGCGGTGAGGATCGAGGCGACCCGCTCCGGCGGCAGCGCGCCGGGCAGGGCGGCGTGCACCGCGCCGCCGCCGGCCGAGCCGCGTACCGGCACGGGGGTGCCGGCGGCGTCGCGCAGCGCGTAGACGGCGGCGTGCAGGTCGTTGATCGGCACCTCGATGCGCAGCGCGGTGTCTCCGGGCGCGAAGGGATAGCGCCCCCACCACTCCGGCGCGTGGTGGCTGACCATCGCCGGGGCGCCGAGCACGGCGGTGAGCCGTTCGGCCCGCTCGGTCACGTCGGCCGGGCCGCCCTCCAGGAGCACCACCAGGCTGCCCGCCGCGGGCCGGCCGGTCACGGCCGGGTGATCGGGGCGGTTGATCACCGACGGGTGCGTGGCCGGAATCCGGCGACGGGGCAACGGCACCGGCACGGGCAGGTCCAACTCGACGGCGGCCGGGCCGACGCCGGACGCCAGTACGGCACGGACCAGGTCGTGCACCTCCAGCGGGGTCCAGACCGGACGGGACACCCAGACCCGGCTCGCGGGCACGGCCTGCACCCGCATGGTGGCCGAGACCAGCACGCCGAGCCCGCCCTGCGAGCCGCAGAGCAGCCGTGCCACGTCCAGCCCGGGCATCCCACCCCGACCGAGGATCGCATCGCCACCACCGCGACCCGGACCTCCGTCGGCATCGGCCGCCGGAGCGCGTCCGCCCGGACGGCCACCGCCGACATCCGGGGCGGCCCGGCCGAACGCCTCCGTGCCGGACTCGCCGACGCTCACCAACTCGCCGTCGGCGTCGAGATAGCGCACGCCGATGAGCTGGGCGCACGGGCTGCCGTGCCGGTGCCGCAGCGGACCGGACTCGTCGGCGGCGAGCACCCCGCCGAGCGTCGCGCCCGGCGAGGGCGCGTCGACAGGCAGCCGCCGGTTGGTACGCGCCAGCGTCGCCTGGACGGCGCGCAGCGGCGTACCGGCGCCGATCTCGGCCACCGCCGCGGCATGCGGCTCGTGCCAGACGCCGGCGAGGCGGCCGGTGTCGAGCATGATGTCCACCTGCGCCGGAGCGGCGCCCCAGTCGATCTTCGTGCCGGCGCCGCGGGGCACCACTGTCAGGTCGTACGCCGCGGCCAGCCGCAACACCTCGGCGGCGGCGTGCGGGCCGCCCGGCACGGCCACCCAGCGGGCGGTACGCCCGGCCACCTCGTCGGCCGGGCCGGCGAAGCGGGCGAACGGCGAACCACAGATCTCCGCCAGCTTCCGGGTGATGTCGAGGGCTCCGGGTCGGTTGGTGGAACGAGCTGCATCCGCCATGGCGCTTATCGTACACATGTTCGAAAGCCCTGGCGGCGAGTCGCCGGATTCGCGCGGCGGGCGGCCCCGGCGGCGGTCCGGCGCCCGGTAACGTGGCGCCGTGACCGAAACCCCACTGCCCGTCGCCAAGCGCGTCCCGACCGAGCGCGTCCATCACGGTGACACAGTCCTCGACGAGTACGCCTGGCTCGCCGCCAAGGACGACCCGGACACGATCGCCTACCTGGACGCCGAGAACGCGTACACCGAGGCGCGCACCGCCCACCTGGCCGAGTTGCGCGCGGAGCTGTTCGAGGAGACGCGCCGGCGCACCCAGGAGACCGACCTGTCGGTGCCGACCCGCAAGGACGGTCACTGGTACTACACCCGCACCGTCGAGGGGCAGCAGTACGGCGTGCACTGCCGCCGCGCGGTCCGCCCCGGCGAGACCGCGCCCCCGGTCAGCGCCGACGGCGCGCCGCTCGACGGCGAGGAGGTGCTGCTCGACGGCAACCAGCTCGCCGAGGGGCACGACTTCTTCTCGCTCGGCGCGTTCGACGTCAGCCCGGACGGCCGCTGGCTGGCCTACTCCACCGACTTCTCCGGCGACGAGCGCTTCACGCTGCGGATCAAGGACCTGACCACCGGCGAGTCGCTGCCGGACGAGGTGCCGGACACGTTCTACGGCACGGCGTGGTCGAGCGACGCCTCGACTCTGTTCTACGTGACGGTGGACGAGGCGTGGCGGCCCAACCGGGTCTGGCGGCACACCGTCGGCACGTCGTCCACCGAGGACGTGGTGGTCTACCAGGAGGACGACGAGCGGTTCTGGGTCGGCGTCGAGCTGACCCGCTCCGAGCGCTTCGTGGTGATCGACATCCACAGCAAGATCACCAGCGAGGTGCGGGTGATCCCGGCAGCCAACCCGACCGGCGAGCCCGCCGTCGTGGCCCCGCGGCGTCAGGGCATCGAGTACGCGGTGGAGCACCACGGCCACCGCTTCCTGATCCTGCACAACGACGGCGCGGAGGACTTCGCGCTGGCGTACACCTCGGCGGACGCGCCGGGCGAGTGGACGCCGCTGATCCCGCACACGCCGGGCACCCGGCTGGAGGCGGTCGACGCGTTCGAGAACCACCTCGTGGTGTCGCTGCGCGCCAACGGGCTGACCGGTCTGCGGGTGCTGCCGGTCGGCAGCGACGACAGCTGGGACATCGACTTCCCCGAGCCGATCTACAGCGTCGGGCTGGACGCGAACCCGGAGTACCGCACGAACGAGGTACGGCTGCGCTACACCTCGCTCGTCACCCCGGACTCGGTCTACGACTACGACCTGGTGACCCGGGAGCTGACGCTGCGGCGGCAGAAGCCGGTACGCCCCGGGCCGGACGGGCGGCCGTACGACCCGGCCGACTACGAGCAGCACCGGGACTGGGCGCTCGCCGACGACGGCACCCGGGTACCGATCTCGCTGGTCTGCCGCCGGGACACCCCGCGCGACGGCTCGGCGCCCGCCGTCATCTACGGCTACGGGTCGTACGAGGCGAGCATGGACCCGTGGTTCTCGATCGCCCGGCTGAGCCTGCTCGACCGCGGCGTGATCTTCGCGGTGGCGCACATCCGGGGCGGCGGCGAGCTGGGCCGGCGCTGGTACGACGAGGGCAAGCTGCTGGCCAAGAAGAACACGTTCACCGATTTCGTGGCCTGCGCCCGGCACCTGGTGAAGGCGGGCTGGACGGCGAGCGACCGGCTGGTCGCCCGGGGCGCGTCGGCCGGTGGCCTGCTGATGGGCGCGGTGGCGAACCTCGCCCCGGACGCGTTCACCGGGATCGTCGCGCAGGTGCCGTTCGTGGACGCGCTCACCTCGATCCTCGACCCGTCGCTGCCGTTGACGGTCACCGAGTGGGAGGAGTGGGGCAACCCGCTGGACGACCCCGAGGTGTACGCGTACATGAAGTCGTACACGCCGTACGAGAATGTGACCGCCGCCGACTACCCGGCCATCCTGGCGGTGACCAGCCTCAACGACACTCGCGTGCTCTATCACGAGCCGGCCAAGTGGATCGCCCGGCTGCGCGCGCTCGCGCCGGCCGGCGACTACCTGCTCAAGACCGAGATGGGCGCGGGCCACGGCGGGCCGAGCGGCCGGTACGACTCGTGGCGTGAGGAGGCGTTCGTCAACGCCTGGATCCTGGACCGCGTCGGCCGCGCGTGACGGGGGTCAGGCGGCCAGCGCCGCGGTGAGCACCTGCGGGTCGGCGTTGCCGCCGGTCACGACCGCGACGGTACGGCCGGCCGGCAGCTCGCCACTGTGGAAGAGCCGGGCGGCCAGGGCGACCGCGCCGCTCGGCTCGGCCACCAGTCGCGCGTCCCGGATCAGCCGGCCGGTGGCCGCCATGATCTCGTCCTCGGTGACCGTGACGATGCCGTCGAGCCGGTCCCGCAGGTGGGCCAGCGTCAACGCGGACAGGCTGGTCCGCAGCCCGTCGGCGCACGTCCGGTAGGTGCGTTCGACGTCCCAGACGACCACCTCACCGGCGGCGAGTGACTCCTGGGCGTCGGCGGCCAGCGCCGGCTCCACGCCGATCACGACGGCGGACGGGCGCAGCGCCTTGACCGCCGTGGCCACGCCCGAGCCGAGCCCGCCGCCGCCCACCGGCACCAGCACCACGTCCACGTCCGGCAGGTCGGCGACGATCTCCAGCCCGACGGTGCCCTGACCGGCGATGACAGCTGGATGGTCGAACGGCGGCACCAGCGTCGCGCCGGTCCCGGCCACGATCCGCTCCGCCTCGGCGAGCCGCCGGGCCGGCGGTACCAGCCGTACGTCCGCGCCGAGAGCCCGCATCCGGGCCACCTTGACCTCCGGCGCCCCCTCGGGGACCACCACCGTGCAGGGCGCGCCGAGGGCGCGGGCCGCGTACGCCAGGGCTTGCCCGTGGTTTCCCGACGAGTGGGTGACCACCCCCCGGGAGCGGGTCGCCGGATCGAGCCGGGCCACCGCGTGGGTGGCGCCGCGCAGCTTGAACGACCCCACCGGTTGCAGGTTCTCCGGCTTGAGCCACAGCTGGTCGTCCCAGAGCACCGGCATTAACGGGGTCCGCAGCACGGTGCCGGCCACGTCCTCGGCCGCGTCGCGGATGTCGGCGATCGAGATCAGCTCCATCGCACCAACCTAGACTGCCGGCATGAGTGCGGAGGAGCCCTCGGCGGCGCGACGCGGACCGACCTGGCTGATCCTCGTGGTGGTGGCCGCCGCGCTCGTCGTCTGCTGCTGTTCGACGGTGATCGGGCTGGTCGTCGCCGGCTCCGCCGGGCTGCTCGGTCGCTGACCGCCGGGCCGGACGCCGGCCGTCCCGGCCCGGCGGGCGCCGCCGTCCGTGCCGCTCGCCGCCCCGTGCCGGCGAGCAAGCAACGTCAGCGGGTCCAGGCCGGGTTCCGTCCGGCCCGGCCGAGCAGCGCGTCCATGCTGGCCGGCGCCGCCTCGGTGGGCACCGGCGGGCCGAACGCGCCCATCTTCTGCCCCATGTCGCCCATCCGGTCCATGAACTCGTGCCCGGCCGACACCACGGCCGGATCCACTGTCAGCTCCTGGCCGGTGGCCCGAGCCAGGTCCCACCCGTGCACCGTGAGGTCGATCAGCGCCATCGACCCGACGGTCTCCTGTGGTAGCCCCATGCCGGGTGACACGCCCTCCAGCGCGGCCGGGTCGGACCAGGCCTCGGTGAGCCGGGCCGTCTCGGTCGCGAACCGGTCACGCCAGCCCTCGGTCAGGTGATCGGTCTTGCCGGACCAGTCGACCTCTTCCCGGCGGGCCAGCGCCTGGAAGTTGACCACCACGTCGAACAGGTGCCCGAGCAGGTCGCGCACCGTGTAGTCGGGGCACGGGGTGGGCAGGCCGAGTTGCTCGTCGGAGATGCCGCGAACCACAGCGACCGTACGCGGCGCCGCGACGGCGAGCAGCTCACTAGTCTTCGTGCTCATAGGGGCAGCGTATGAGGGCGGTCTTGAAGAAATGCGACACGAACCGCGGCGTGACAACCGGGGCATCCTCGATCCGGGCCGGCTGCGGCAGCAGGTCCGGTTCCGGCGCCGGATGGCCGCCCCGGCGTTGCGCCGGTGGGTGGAGCACTACTGGTTGATCGACTGGGATCTGACCGAGCCGTTCGAGCAGCGGGTGGTGCCGCACCCCACCGTGAACGTGGTGTTCCAGGCGCAGGAGGGCGCGCCCGAACAGGGCGAGATCGCCGGCGTCGACACCGGCCTGTTCGCCGTCACGCTGCACGGCGTCGGCCGGGTCTCCGGCGTCCAGTTCCGCCCGGGCGGCTTCCGGCCGTTCTGGCGGCGCCCGGTCGCCGAACTGACCGGCCGGCGCGTGCCGATCCCCGGCGGGCCGATCTGCCCGGGGACCGACGACGAGCGATGCGCGAGGCTGGACGAGCTGCTGACCTCGTGGCCGCCGGTCGCGGATCCGCTCGCCGCGGAGGCCACCACGCTGGTCGAGGAGATCCGCGCCGACCGGACCGTGCTGCGGGTGACCGACTTCGCCCGGCGGCGCGGCGTCTCCGTCCGCCGGCTCCAGCGCCTCTTCCTCGACCACGTGGGCGTCGGTCCGAAGTGGGTGATCCGCCGCTACCGGCTCCAGGAGGCGATCGAACAGGCCGCCGCCGGGCCGCTGGACTGGTCGCGGGTCGCCGCCGATCTGGGGTACGCCGACCAGGCCCACCTGGTGCGCGAGTTCACCGCCGTCGCCGGGGTCTCGCCCGCGGCGTACGCCCGCTCGCTGGCGGCCCTGCGGCCGTGACGCGGGTCAGGCCTGCCGAGCGCGGGCCAACCCTCACTCCGCGCGGTTACGCAAGGTGACAGTCGGCCCGAGCGGCGGGCCTCGCCTCGCGCCGACTTTGCTCTGCAGCCACTGACGCAACGCACACCGACGGTGACGGTGGCGGTGCGACGCCGCCGACCATGGTCAACAGGAAGCGCCTGTTCAGGCGCCTGCTGCACCGATGGCTGCAGAGCAAAGTCGGCAGCAAGCCCACTCACTCGCCCGGCGGCGGCCGTGACGCAGTGTTACAGGCAGCTTGGCTACGGTACGTGACCGGGAACGCGCGTCAGCGGCGGCGGACCGCCACCACCGCAACGTCGTCCTGGATCTCCGGCGGCGCCAACTCGACCAGCAGCCGCTGGCAGAACTGGTCCAGGTCGTCGTCCACCCGGGCGGCGGCCACGCCGAGCGCCGCCATGCCGTCGTCGATGGTGGCGTCCCGCCGCTCGATCAGCCCGTCGGTGTAGAGCACGAGCGTCGCCCCGGCGGGAAGCACGAACTCCAGGTCGGGCGGGCGCGGCGCGCGTACCCCGAGCAGCGGCGCGGACTGCGCCACGAACTCGACCCGGCCGTCCCGGCTCAGCAACGCCGGCAGGTGCCCAGCGCTGGCCATCCGGACCAGCCCGGTCGACGGCTGGAGCAGCAGCACGCAGATGGTGGCCAGCTCATTCGGCAGCAGGTTGCGCATCAGCTCGTTGACCCGGTCCAGGATCACCCCGGGCTGATGGCCCTCGACCGCGTACGCCCGTACCGCGTGGCGCAGCTCGGCCATCACGGTGGCCGCGTGCAGCGAGTGCCCGGCCACGTCACCGATCGCCACCAGCAGGTGCCCGTCGAGCATCACCAGCTCGTAGAAGTCGCCGCCCACCTCGGTCTGCGCGCTCGCCGGCTCGTACCGCACGGCCAGGTCCAGGCCCACGACGTCGGGCAGCCGCTGCGGCAGCAGGCTGCGCTGCAACGTCACGGCGATCCGGTGCTCCTCGTCGAAGGAGCGCTGCGCCTCCACCGCCGAGGCGACGGCCTGGGCGAGCTGCACCAGCACCGGCGTACGGACGGTCTGGGTGGCGGTCGGCACCACCACGTACAGCGGGGCGCGGTCCTCCCGCAGCCGGGAGGCGGCCACCGTCACCGTGTCCCCGTCCGGCCAGCCCGTCAGCGCCCAGTCGCCCGGGTCGTCGACCCGTACCCGGGTGCCGATCGGCACGCCGGTGTCGTCCACCACCCACGGCACGATCGTGGCCGGCGTGTGCGGGTCGACCGCCACCCCCGCCAGGCAGTCCCCGTCGAACGTCTCGGCGACCACCGCCGCTGGGGCCTTGAAGATCCGCGCCGCGCCGCTCGCTGCCGCCTCCAGCAGCCGGACGAAGTTCGGCGTCGCGTGCATCTCCACCGTGGCGTCGGCGAGCGCGGCGAGCCGCTCGGCGAGCTGCTCGGCACGCAGCCGGGCCTGGTAGTAGCGCAGCACCGCGTGCGCGGTGGCGACCAGTTCCTCCGGCTCGATCGGCTCGGCCAGGTAGGCGTCCGCGCCCCGGGTGAGACCCTGCGCCCGGTCGACCACGTCCACCGCGTGGGCGGAGACGTGGATGACCGGAATGTACGGGTGCGTCTCCTTGATCCGCTCGCACACCTCGAAGCCGCTCATGTCGGGCAGCCGCACGTCGAGCACCACGAGGTCGACGTGCTCACGGGCCACCCGGTCCAGCGCCTCCGTGCCGTTCTCCGCCTCCACGGTGACGAAACCGGCCCGGGTGAGCCAGTTCACCAGCAGGTACCGCTTGGGGCCGCTGTCGTCGACCACCAGCACGGTCACCGGCCCGCTGTCCACCGTCACGCTCCGCCCGCGGGAAGGACCACTGTGAACGTGCTGCCCCGGCCGGTTTCGCTCGTCAGCTCCAGCGTCCCGCCGAGCAGCGTGACCAGCCGCCGCGCGTACGGCAGGCCGAGCCCGGTGCCACCGACCCGCGTCGTGCCGGGCACCTGGTAGAACTCCTCGAAGACCCGCTCGTGCAGTTCGGGCGGGATGCCGACGCCGGTGTCGGTGACCGACAGCGTCCACTGCTCGCCCCGGCGCTCGGCGCGCAGGCGTACCTCGCCGCGCTCGGTGAACTTCAGGCCGTTGTGCAGCAGGTTGCGCAGCACCTGGGCGAGCAGCACCTCGTCCGAGCGGAGCGTCGCCGGGGCCGGCGGCTCCTCGACCACAAGCTCCACATCGGAGCGGACGGTGAGCGCCCGCAGCGTGCCGCGCAGCTGCCCGAACACCGCGCGCAGGTCGACCTCGGACCAGTCCGGCTCGATCCGGCCCGACTCCGCCTTCGCCAGATCGAGCAGCTCGTTGACCAGCCCCAGCAGGTCACCGGCGGAGGACCGGATCAGCCCCACCTGGCGGGCCTGCTCGCCGGTGAGCGGGTCGGAGGCGGAGTCGGCCAGCAGCCGGGCCAGACCGATGATCGCGGTGACCGGCGCGCGCAGCTCGTGGCTGACGTTGGCGAGGAACCGGCTCTTCGACTCGCTCGCGGCCCGCAGCTGTGTGGACTTCTCCTCCAGCTCGGCGTAGAGCGCCACCACGCCCCGGTTGGTCTCCTCCAGCTCCTCGGTGAGCTGGTTGTAGAGCGCCATCACGCCCCGGTTTGTCTCCTGCAGTTCGGAGTTGAGCACCGCCAGCTCGTCGCGCTGGCTGCGTACCTCGTCGAGAGCCGCGATGAGCTGGGAGTTCTGCGCGGCCAGCTCGTCCAGCGCGGAGCCCGGAGCACGCTCGGCCAGCTCGGCCCGGAGCCGGCCGGCGCGTTCCGGCGTCAGCTCCTCGGCGTGGTCGGGCACCCGTCTGGACATCCTCACGACGGTATCGCCCTCGACGGCCACGACCTGCAACGTGTCCACCAGACGCGCGACGGCGCCGGACTTCGGCTCGTACCGGCCGCCTGGCAGTGGACGCAACGGCGACAGGTCGACCTGGAGGATCCGGCGGCCCACGGCGTCCCGGTCGAGAGCGAACGTGACGTCCGCGCCGTCGGCGCCGCTCAACAACTCCCGGGCCACCTCGCTGAGCGCGGTGGCGATCCGCACCTGGTCCTGGTGTTCCAGCCCGACCGCCGCGGCCACCTCGCGGCCGCGCTGCCGGACCAGGAAGATGTCCTGCTCGACCCGGAGTGCCAGGTGCAGAAGGGGTTCGGTCATGCCGCCCCCCGCGCGACCAGGACGCAGGCGTCGTCGCGACGGATGCCGGCGTCACGCAGCAGCGTCGCGGCGGCCAGCAACGGGTTGCGCCCGGCCAGCCCGGGGTAGTCGTCCAGGTCCCAGCGATCCACCACCCCGTCACTGTGCATGACCAGGGTGGAGTCACGCGAGAAGGGGTAGTCGTACCCGCGGATCGCCGGACGCTGGTGCCCGGCGATGCCCGGCAGCGAGACGAGCCCGCGCCGCCGCACGCCCGGCGCGACGATCATCGCGGCGATGTTGCCCAGGCCGGCGAAGCGGAGCAGCCCGGCGGCGGGATCCGGTTCGGCCACCGCGAGCGCCGCGCCCCGGGTGTGCGACATGGCGGCGTGCAGGTGCCGCACCACGACGTCCGGCGGCCCGTCCGGCGCCGAGCGGAACGCGGACACGGCGGCCCCGGTCGCGGCGGCGGCCAGTGGCCCGTGGCCGAGGCCGTCGGAGACCAGCACCTGGCGACGGCCGTCCACCTCGCGCACCGCGTACCCGTCGCCGCTGCTCTGCTCGCCGGTGATCGGCCGGGCCAGCCCGGCCGCCCAGTCCGGCTCCGGCGGCGCTCCGTCCCAGACCTGGACGACCAGGACCGTGCCCCGGCCGGGCGTCGAGTAGCCGTCGAACCGGCTCGACTGCCGGGTGATCGCGCCGAGCCCGATGCCGAGCGTGCCGGCGGTGGAGTGGCCGTCGACCGACGAGAGCGTCAGGTCGGCCATGCCGGGGCCGGAGTCGATGGCCACCAGTTCCACCCCGGCCCGTCCGGCCCGGCGCGCCGGGCGCAGCAGGAGCGTGCCCTCGCGGGCGTGCTTGACCAGGTTGCTGGTGATCTCGGCGGTGACGATGGCCAGGTCCGCGACACGATCGGTGCTCAGTTCGAGCTGCCGGCCGAGACGCTCGGCGGCCCGGCGTACGCCGCCGGCGGTCGCGCCGTTGTCGACCCGGAACCACACCCCGTGGTCGGGGACCACGTCGGCGGTCATCGCGACCACTTGGTGACGGTGATCCTCGTCCCCTCGCCGACAGCCGTCTGGATGTCGAAGTCGTCCACCAGCCGGCGGGCCCCGCTGAGCCCGAGGCCCAGCCCGCCCCCCGTGGTGTAGCCGTCGGTCAGCGCCAGGTCGAGGTCGGGGATGCCCGGCCCTTCGTCGGCGAAGAGGATCCGTACGCCACGCCGTCGACCGTCCTCCACTGTGCTCACCTCGGCGCTGCCCCCGCCGCCGTAGATCAGCGTGTTGCGGGCCAGCTCGCTGGCGGCGGTCACCAGCTTCGTCTGGTCGACCAGGGAGAGCCGGACCGCGACGGCCGTGGTACGCACCAACTGCCGGACCCGCACCACGTCCTCGTCGCTGCGGATCGCCTGCGTCGCCGGCACGCCGAGGTCGACGCCCGTGGTCATGCCGTCGCCGTCGTCTCGGTGTCCTCGTCGTCGGCGCCCTCGTCCGGCTCGTCGGCCCGGCTGGCCGCGATCAGCTCCATGCCGCGCTCGACGTTCAGCGCGGTACGGATGCCGTTGAGCGACAGCCCCAGCTCGACGAGCGTGATGGCGACGGCCGGGCGCATGCCGACCACCACCGTCTCGGCGTCCAGCACCTTCGAGATGGACGCGATGGTGGAGAGCATCCGGCCGACGAAGGAGTCGACGATGTCCAGCGCCGTGATGTCGATGATCACGCCGTGGCAGCTGGTGGCGACGATCCGCTCGGCCAGGTCCTCCTGCAACTGGATCGCCGTCTGGTCGGACATGTCGACCTGGATGGAGACCAGCAGGATGTCGCCGATCTTGAGGATCGGCACCCGTTCCATCAGGACTCCCGCCGCGGGCGGCGAGCGGTGGTCTCGACCCCGGTCAGGCGCAGCACGTGGCGCAGCGCGTCGGCGAGGCTCGCCTTGGTGGCGATGTCGCCGAACTCGATGCCGAGGGCGACGATCGTCTGGGCGATCTGCGGGCGGATGCCGGAGATGATGCAGTCGGCGCCCATCAGCCGGGCGGCCACCACGGTCTTGAGGATGTGCTGCGCGACCTGGGTGTCCACCGCCGGCACGCCGGTGATGTCGATGATCGCGTACGGCGAGCCGGTGTCGACCAGGGTCTGGAGCAGCCGCTCCATCACCACCTGGGCGCGGGCCGAGTCCAGCGTCCCGACCAGCGGGACGGCGACCACGCCCTCCCAGAGCTTGACCACCGGGGTGGACAGCTCCAGCAACTGCTCCGCCTGGTCGGCGATCAGGCTCTCCCGGGCCCGGACGAACGTCTCGAACGTGAACAGGCCCATCTGGTCGACGAGCGCGGAGAAGGCGACGAAGTCGCGCAGGGTGTCGTCACCCTTCTCCTCTTCCATCAGCTCCAGCAGGGCGTCCTTGCACGCGAACACGCTGATCGCGGTCTCGGTGGCGGAGAACCCCTGCCGGGCCCGGTTGGTGGACAGCTCGGACAGCACCGCCCGCAGCTCACCGCCGTGCTCGTCGGCCAGGTCGGAGACGCCCTGGCGCCCGGCGTCGACCAGCGCGCGGTGCAGCTCCTGCACCTGCCGGGCCAGCTCGGCCCGGCTCAGGCGGCCGCGCAGCGAACTGGCGACGATCTCCGTCCAGCGGTTGGTCAGCCGGTCCGCGTGCTGACTGAGCAGGTGGGCGAGCCGACCACCCTGTTCGGCGCTCAACGCCATGCTGACCTCCCTGATTTGGACGGGCGGACTCTATCACCGGGGGCTGACGCGGTACTTGTCACGGAGCAAAGAATGATCGACCGCACCCGTGACCGCTCCCGTTCTGCGCGGCGCGCCCGTCGTGGGATACCGTTTCCCCCGAACACAGGAGGTCGACGAATGTCCTTGACGGTGCACACGGAACAGCGCGGCGACGTGGTCGTCGTGTCGGTCGCGGGCGAGCTGGACATGGCCACGGCACCGCAGCTGCAGGACCAGATCACGGATCTGCTGGACAAGGGGCGCAACCGCCTGGTCTTCGACCTGGCCGAGGTGTCGTTCTGCGACTCCACCGGCCTGTCGGTGTTCGTCCGGGCGAAGAACAACTGCGACGAGGCCGGCGGCGTCGTCCGGCTGGCCGCTCCGCAGCGCGGCGTGCTGCGCATCCTCGAGGTCAGCGGGCTGGTCGAGGTGCTGCACACGTACCCGACCGTGGAACAGGCCGTCGCGGGCGAGCCCACTCCGACCTCCTCCTGACCGGTTCCGCTCAGCGCTCGTCCTCGATGTAGCGGGGACGGGCGATCACCATGCCCGCCGCCGTCTGCACGGCCAGCGCCACCAGCAGGAAGCCGATCGGGGCGGTCCAGCCGCCGGTCGCCTCGTAGAGGATGCCCACCAGCAGCGGCCCGAGCGCCGCGATGACGTACCCGGTGCTCTGCGCGAACGCGGACAGCGCCACGGTGCCCTCGGCGGTCCGGGCGCGCAGCCCGATCGTGGTCAGGATGAGCGGGAACGCGCCCTGGCCGAGCGCCAGCAGCAGCACCCACAGCGGCGCCAGGCCGTGCGGGGCCAGCGCCAGACCGGTGTACGCGGCGGCGGAGAACACGGTGAGCGACAGCACCAGCGGCCGGAGCGTGGCCAGCCGGCCGGCCAGCGCCGGCATCATCAGCGCCACCGGCACGCCCAGCGCGGTCACGCCGGCGAGCAGCAGCCCGGCCGCCTCCGGGCGGTACCCGGCGTCCCGGAAGAGCTGGGCCAACCAGCCCATGATCGCGTACCCGCTGAGCGACTGCGCCCCGAAGTAGACCGCCATGGCCCAGCCGAGCCGGGTCCGGGCGGGTTGCACCCGGGCCGGGGTGGCGACGGCCACCGCCGGGGGCGCGGCCCGTCGCGCCGCGCGGGCCCGCAGCGCCAGCGGCACCCACGGGAGTACGGCCAGCGCGGCCAGCCCGGCCCAGACGCCGAGTCCGGCCCGCCAGGAGCCGAACGCGTGCGCCACCGGCACCGCCGCGGCGGCGGCCACCGTCGTGCCCACCGTCAGGGCCATCGTGTACGCCCCGGTGACCAGCCCGGTGCGGTGCGGGAAGTGCTGCTTGACGAGCATCGGCAGCAGGATGTTCGCCACCGCGATGCCGGCCAGCGCGAGCGCGCTGGTGGCCACGAAGACCGCCGCCGAGCCGGTGAGCGCGCGCAGCACCTGCCCGACGGTGAGCGCCAGCATGGCGAGCACCAGCACCCGGGGCGCGGCCCAGCGGCGGACCAGCCACGGGGTGAGCGCGCCCAGTCCGGCGAACGCGATGGTGGGCAGCGTGGTGACCAGGCCGGCCATCGCCCCGGAGAGGCCGAGACCGACCCGTACCTCGTCGAGCAGCGCGCCGAGGCTGGTCACCGCCGCGCGCAGGTTCAGCGCGACCAGGAGCATCCCGGTCAGCACGAGCAGGCCGCCTCGGACCGCGCGGCGGCACGACGACGGAATCCACGGCGGGTGTCACCGGTTACACCTCGTGCCGAAATTCATCCCATGATTGTAGGTTCGAGGTCATGACTCCGCCACCCGCGCCCGCCGCGCGGTCACCGGGTCCGCCAGACCATCGAGCAGCTCCGGGAGCGCATCCTCGGCGGCGAGTGGCCGGTGGGCGGGCGCATCCCCACCGAGCCGCAACTCGTCGCCGAGCTCGGCGTGGGCC
>NZ_MAGP01000135.1 GCF_002926165.1 Micromonospora chalcea
GTGGTGGCGCCCACGACGCCCGGTTTCGCGAAGTTCGGCAGGCACCACAACTCGAAGATCGACGGGGAGAGCGAGAGGTGGGGGGACGGGGGGGGGGGGGAGAGCGGGCAAGGGCGGGGGGAAAGCCGGCGGGTTGCTTGTGGCACGCTGCGGTGGTGATCGAGCTTGCGGACATCCAGGCGGCTGCCGACCGGATCGCCGACGTCGTGGTGCACACGCCGACCCTGCCCAGCCCGGGACTGACCGAGCTGCTCGGCGTACCTGTGACCGCCAAGCTGGAGCTGCTGCAACGTACCGGATCGTTCAAGGCCCGGGGCGCGGCGGTGAAGCTGCTCGCGCTCGACGACGCCGAACGGGCGGCCGGGGTGGTGGCGGTCAGCGGCGGCAACCACGGCATCGCGGTCGCGGTGATGGCCGGCGCCCTCGGGGTGGCGGCGACAGTGGTGATGCCGCGCAGCGCGCCCGCCCGCGCGGTCGAGGTTGCCCGCGGGGCCGGGGCGGACGTGCGTCTGACCGAGGACATGGCCGGCGCGTTCGCGCTGATGAACCGGCTGCGGGACGAGGGCGTGACGCTGCTGCACCCGTTCGACGACCCGATCGTGCTGGCCGGGCAGGGCACTGTCGGGCTGGAGCTGGCCGAGGATGCCGGTGAGCTGACCGACGTGCTGGTCAGCATCGGCGGCGGCGCGCTGATCTCGGGCGTGGCGGCGGCGCTGCGGGCGCGCCGGCCGGGGGTACGCGTCTGGGGCGTGGAGACCGAGGGCGCGCAGGCGATGTCGCAGGCGATCGCGAAGGGTGGCCCGGTCGAGGTGCCGTTGTCGTCGATCGTCACGACGCTCAGCGCGCCCAGCGTCTCGCAGCTCACCTACGATCACGTGACCGCGCTGGTCAGCGACGTCCTCGTGGTCTCCGACGCCGAGGCGGTGCGGGGCACGCTGGAGTTGGCCGAGCATGCCAAGGTGTGGGCCGAGCCGGCCGCCGGTTGTCTGCTTCCTGCCGCCCGCCGGGTGGTCGAGCGGGTGGGCGGTGACGCCCGGCTGGGCCTGGTGGTCTGCGGCGGCAACGCCACGGTGGCCGACGTGACCACGTGGGCCGGCCGCTTCGGCGTCTGACCCGCCGAGCACGGGACCGCCGCGCCGGAGCGGGCGACCGCCGCGCACGAGCCACCGAACCTGGGGTACGCCGGCCGGCTCGGTTCGGACGGGTGGGACCGAGCGGCCGGCGTACGTCAGGACGTGGTCGGACTGACCCCGTCGAGCAGCTCGGCGAGCTTGGCCGCGGTGGTCGGGGCGTGCAGGTGCAGGCGCGCCACGTTGATGCTGTCCGTACCGACCACGGCGAGCAGGGCCTGGCCGTTGATCGCGTACACGCTGAGGTAGCCGCCCGCGTTGCGGACCGTGGACTGCTGGAAGTCGCCCTGTCCGAGCCGGAGCCCGACCTGGCGGCCGAGCCCGTACGTGGTGGCGGCGAGCGCGGCCAGGTCGTCCGGGTCGGCGCCGTTCTGCAGGTTGTGCGTGACGAGCAGGCCGTCGACGCCGCCGAGGACGCACCCGTGCACGCCGGGGATCTGCAACCGCAGCGCGGACAGTTCCTGGGCGATGGCCGGGTACGGCAGGGTCGGGTTGCCGGCCAGCGAGGGCGGAAGCGCGCGTGGTGGCGGCAGGGTGCCGGTCTGGGGGCGCGTACGGCGGGGGAGGTCGTCCACCCGGCTCACAGTTCCAGGCTCTCCTCGATCGTGCGCAGTTGGTGCCGCGCCATCGCGAGGTTGGCCCGGCTCTTGCTGACCATCAGGTAGAGGAACAGGCCCTTGCCGGTGCGGTTGCTCAGCGGGCGGATCAGGTGGTACTGGCTGCCGAGCGTGATCAGGATGTCCTCGATCTCGTCGTCGAGCTTGAGCATCTCGATGGTGCGCAGCTTGGCGCGTACGACGTCGGTGTTGCCGGCGGCGGCGACGGTCAGGTCGATCTCGCCGGTGCCACCGGCGACGCCGAGGGTCATGCCACTGGTGTAGTCGACGAGCGCGGCGCCGATCGCGCCGTCGATGTTCATCGCGTTCTTCAGCGCGATGTCAAGGTTGCCCACGATTTCTCTCCCCAACTCGGGCCGCTGTCCGCTGGAAGCGCGACAGCGGATTCGTCCGTCGAGGCTCGCATATGGAGGCGCGAGGTGCACACGGACCACCGGTGATCCACCTGAGCGGGCCCTCCGGACGGGCCACCGGTCCCGCGGGAGGGACCATGCCGTCCATCGCCGATCGCCGTCCGTCCCGGCAAGACGGTGCATCCATGCTATGTAGAGTTCCGATAGAGTGCTGCTGTGCGACTGACCATCCCGGTGGCGAAGGTGCTCTCGGCGCTGCTCGCCGAACCCGAGACGCCGCGCTACGGCCTCGACCTGATGCGGCTCACCGGCCTGCCCAGCGGGACGCTCTACCCGGTGCTGCACCGCCTCCAGGCGGCCGGCTGGCTCACCGCCGACTGGGAGGCCGTCGACCCGGTCGCCGCCGGCCGCCCGGCCCGCCGCTACTACCGCCTCACCGGGGAGGGCATCCGCTCGGCCCGGCTGGCGCTGGCCGAGCTGCGTGCCCTCGTACCCGCCGAACGTGCCGGCGCGGACTCGGCGTGGTGACCCGGCGGGTGGCGCGTACCGCCGGGGTGTTGCTGTTCGCGCCGCCGGCCTGCCTCGCGGTCCTCGTGGCCGCGGCCGCGGCGATGGCCCTGGCGCACGGGTGGCTGGAGATGCGCGCCGCCGCGCAACTGCCGGCCTGGTCGGCGCTCACCGCGCTGCTCGGCGTGGCGCTCGCGCTCGTCGTCGCCCGGGCCGCGCGCCGGACCGTACGCGTGGGGGCGCTGCCCACCGCGCTCGGCGTGGTGCTGCCGATCGCCGCGACGGTGACCGCCACGTCGGCGCTGCTCGCCGCCCGGGGCGAGAGCCGGGTGGGGGAGAAGGCGCCCGGGGTGCTGCTCTGGCTGGCGCTGCTGGTCGCGGCGCTGTGGGCCGCCGGGGGGCTGGCACGCCGGGGCCGGGTCCGGGCCGCGTGGCTGGCCGGGCTGCTCGGCGCGCTGGTGGCGGCCGACGCGGCGGTGGTGCTCGCGGTGGTCACCTCGATCCCGGCCGGCGCGCCCGTGGCGGACGGCCTGCCGCCGGACTCGGTGGACCGGATCTCCGCGCCGCTGTGGCTGTTCACCTGCTGGACCGACTCGTCGTTCGGGCTGCCCCGGCCGACCGGCTGGGAACGGTTCCTCATCACCGACCGGGTGCTCGTCGAGCCGATGTTCTACCTGGCGTGCACGCCCTACGTCCTGGCGTACGCGATCGCGGCGGCCCGGCCGGCGGCGGCCGCCGCGCCCGTCCCGGCTCTCGCCTGAAGGGTCAGGAGTTCCAGCTCAGCGCCCGGCCCGCCCGCTCGTAGTGCCGTGCCAGCTCGGCGTCGATCCGCGCGGCCCGTTCCTCGGTGAGCGTCACGGCCGGATCCTGCCAGGGCCGCGCGCCGAGCATCCGGTGCCGCAGGCCGTTCGGCGGGTGGGTGGCGAACAGCGAGGTTTCCTCCCGGACGGTGAGCTGGCGTTCCAGCGACAGCCGTTCGGTAGCGGCGTCCAGTGCGCGCCCCGTCTCCACCCGCCAGGTGTCCGGCCCGTGTCCGCCGCGTACCGCGTTGCGCACCACGGTGGCCACCGTGTCGGTACGCAGCAGCGTGTCCATCAGGCGGGTCGCGCCAGCGGTGCCACCGGCGCGGGCGGCCATCTCGTCGGCCAGGTACTCGGCCCGCTGGCTCTCCCGCAGCGCGGTGGCGACCAGCACGACGTGCCCGGCGAACAGCAGCCGGGACAGCGTCCAGGACGCCAGGCGCCCGAGCCACTCGCCGACCATCACCAGCAGCCCGCCGCCGTCGGAGCCGCCCCGGGGCCGGAACAGGTCGGCGGCGTTGCCGAGCATGGTCAGCGCCGGCTGGGTGACCGGCCCGCGCCGTACGTCGCCGTTGACGAAATGGCCCAGCTCGTGCCCCAACAGCGCCACCCGCGCGGGCCCGTCCAGGGCGCCCCACAACGGCAGCCCGAGGCCGAGCACGCGCCGCCGGCGCAGCCCGACCGCTGTCGCGTACGCGTTGATGCCGCCGTCGACGCCGATCACGTGCGGCATCGGCGCGCCCACCGCGGACGCCACCTCGCGGACCAGGGCGTGCAGCTCCGGCGCCTCCTGCGCGGTGAGCACGTCCAGGTCGCCGTCGATCCGGCCGAAGCGCGGGCGCAGCGCCACCGCCAGCGCGATCAGCGCCACGCCGCCGACCACGGCGAGGTTCGGGAAGGGGTACGCGAACAGCAGCCACACGCCGGCCACCGCGAGCCCGGCCACACCGAGCAGGAGCAGCACCGAGATGCCGGTGACGAGGAGGCCGGCAAACCCCGGCCCGGTCGACTTCAGCGACCGGGCGACCAGGGCGGCGTACTGCTGACGGGTGAGCCGCGCGGCGAGCCGGTGGGTCCGCCGGTCGACAGGCGACCAGCCGAACTCGGGCGCCTGGCGGCGCGCGTCGTAGGTGTCGAGGTTCCAGTCGCATCCGGGGCACCACGGCAACGCCCCGTCCAGCGACACCGGCGTCGTGCCGCAGCGCGGACAGGCCCCCGTGCCCGTCGTCATGGTGATCACGAGCGCCGATCCTGTCCGGTTCGCACCACTGGCGGTACCCACCGTTCGGACGAGGACGGGCTTGCGCGGTTCCCCACCGCAACCGTCCCGACCAGGTCTAATGTGGAGAAGCGTGACTATTTGGGCCGTTCCGGTGGCGGACGGGCGGTTACCAGTGCACAGTGATCGCATGAGCGACGACGGAAGTGGTGGGCACTACTACTGGTGCACGCGACACCACCGGGTCGAGACCGATGCCGACGTGTGTCCCGCACGGCACGTTCTCGGACCGTACGCCTCAGCCGCCGACGCGGACAACGCCCTGCAGACGGTGCGGGAGCGGAACGACGCGTGGGACGCCGAGGACGCCCGTTGGGCCGGGGAGGGCCGCTAGACGGCGCGGGAGGGCCCGCGTCGAGGTGATCCGTGCTCCCGCGAGGGCGGGAGCACGTCCCCAGGAAAGGGAACCGAGATGGCCGAAGCACAGCAGGCCACCCGCCCGGCCGCGAAACGGACGACCGCGAAGAGGACCGCCGCGGGCAGGTCGACGACGGTCACCAAGGCGTCGCCGAACGCCTCGGGCGCCGGCGCCGGACGGACGCCGGCGAAGAAGGCGGTGGCGAAGAAGGCGGCCGCCAAGAAGGTCGTGTCGGCGGTCCGCGGGGCGCCGGCCACGAAGGCCACCACCAGGACGACCGCCAAGAAGACGGCCGCGAAGAAGGCTGGTACCCGGACGGCGCCGGCCGGCCGGGCCACCGCCAAGAGCGCGCCCGCCAAGAAGGCCACCGCGAAGAAGACGACGGCGAAGAAGACCACCGCGGCGAAGAAGACGACGGCCGCGAAGAAGACCACCGCCGCCCGGAAGACCACGGCGGCGAAGTCGACTGTCACCGCGCGCAAGAGCACCACCGCGAAGAAGGCGCCGGCCCGCAAGACGACCGCGAAGAAGACGGCGGCGGCGACGAAGGCGACCGGAGCGCGGAAGGTCACCGCCGCGGCGAAGAAGACCACCGCCGCCAAGAAGACCACAGCGGCGAAGAAGGCTCCGGCGAAGAAGGCCACCGCCTCGACCCGCCCCACGGCGCGCAAGGCGGCGGCGAAGAAGGCGCCCGCGCGCAAGACCACCACCGCGCGCAAGACCACCACCACGGCGAAGAAGACCACAGCGGCCAAGAAGGCGCCCGCCCGCAAGACCACCACCGCCAAGAGCACCGCCCGGAAGGCGCCGGCCCGCCGCGCCTGACCCCCGCCGCCCTCCCGCGGGGCGCCGCACGGACACGGCGCTCGCCCCGAAGGGCGGAACGAGCGGGGCGCTGTCAGGATTGACCACGTGGTGATCCGACGCGTACTGGCGCCCCGTATCGACTTCGGCGCGCTGCGCCGCGAGCTGGGACTGCCCGAGAGCTTCCCGGCCGCGGCGCAGCGCGAGGCCGACGCGGCCGCCGCCGCGCCGCCACCGGCCGTCGCAGACCGGACCGACGTCCCGTTCGTCACCGTCGACCCGGCGACCTCGCGCGACCTCGACCAGGCCATGCACCTCGCCCGCCGTCCCGGCGGCGGCTACCGCGTCCGGTACGCGATCGCGGACGTGCTGACCCACGTACGCCTCGGCGGTGACCTGGAGGCCGAGACGTGGCGCCGGGGGCAGACGGTCTACCTGCCCGACGGCAACGTGCCGCTGCACCCGCACACGCTCAGCGAAGGAGCGGCCAGCCTGCTGCCCGACGCCGACCGGGCCGCGGTGCTCTGGACCGTCGACCTGGACGCCGACGGCGCCACCGTCGCGGTCACGCTGGAGCGGGCGCTGGTGCGCAGCCGGGCCAAGCTCGACTACGGCGGCGTGCAGCGCGACGCCGACGCCGGCCGGCTGCCCGAGCCGATCGCCCTGCTGCCCGAGATCGGGGCGCTGCTCACCGCCCGTGGCCTGAGCCGGGGCGCGATCAACCTGCCGCTGCCGGAGCAGGACGTCGAGCCCGACGGCGACGGGTGGCGGCTGGTGCTGCGCGGCCCCGGCCCGATGGAGGAGCACAACGCCCAGATCTCGCTGCTGACCGGGATGGCGGCGGCCGACATCATGCTGGCCGGGCGGATCGGGCTGCTGCGCACCATGCCCAGTCCCCGCGCGGAGGCGGTCGAGCGGCTGCGGCTGGCCGCCGGACCGCTCGGCGTGCCCTGGCCGGACGGCACCCCCGTCGGTCAGGTGCTCGACGGGCTGGACACCTCCCAGCCCCGGGTGGCCGCCTTCGTCGACCAGGCCGCCGAGCTGATGCGCGGCGCCGCGTACACCGCGTTCGACGGTGAGCTGCCCGAGCAGCCCGAGCACGGCGGGGTGGCGGCCGCGTACGCGCACGTCACGGCGCCGCTGCGGCGGCTGGCCGACCGCTACGCCACCGAGGTCTGCCTGGCGCTGCACGAGGGCCGGGAGGTGCCCGAGCAGGTCCGGGCCGCGCTGCCGAAGCTGCCCGAGGTGATGGCCACGACCGACCGGACCGCCGGCGCGGCCAGCCGCGGCGCCGTGGAACTGGCCGAGGCGGTGCTGCTCGCGCACCGGGTGGGGGAGACGTTCGAGGCGGCCGTGCTCGACGTCGACGAGCCGCGCCCGGCGGGCAACGGCCGGCCCGGCCGACCGCCCGGCGGCACGATCGCGCTGGACGAGCCGCCGGTCCGCGCCCGCTGCACCGGCGAGCTGCCGCTGGGCGAGCGCGTCCGGGTACGCCTCACCGTCGCCGACCCGGCCCAGCGCCGGGTCGCCTTCGAACGGGCCTGACCAGCGGCCATTGTCACAGCACCGGGATGCACCGCACGCCGCCCCGCTTTGCGAGGATGAGCCCATGGCTTACGACGCGACCACGCTGCCCGACGTCTCCGGGCTGACCGTCGGCATCATCGGTGGCACCGGCGACCAGGGACGAGGTCTCGCCTACCGGTTGGCCCGCGCCGGGCAGAGCGTGCTGATCGGCTCCCGCACCGCGGAGCGGGCCTCCCAGGCCGCCGCCGAGATCGCCGCCCTGCCCGGAGTGCCCGAGGGCGCCGTCGTCTCCGGCGGCGACAACGAGGACGTGGCCCGGCGCAGCGACGTGGTGATCGTCGCGGTGCCGTGGGACGGGCACGCGGCCACCGTCGCCGCGCTCGCCGAGCCGCTGGCCGGCAAGATCGTGGTGGACTGCGTCAACCCGCTCGGCTTCGACAAGCAGGGCCCGTACGCACTCGACGTACCAGAGGGCAGCGCGGTGCAGCAGGCCGCCGGGCTGCTGCCCGAGTCCCGGGTGTGCGCCGCGTTCAACCACGTCAGCGCGCCGCTGCTGGCCGACCCGCAGATCGACCGGATCGACCTCGACGTGCTGATCTGCACCGAGGACCGGGAGGTGGCCGGCGTGGTGGCCGCGCTGGCCGCGCGGATCCCCGGGATGCGGGGCATCTACGCCGGCCGGCTGCGCAACGCCCACCAGATCGAGGCGTTCACCGCCAACCTGATCGCGATCAACAAGCGCTACAAGGCGCACGCCGGCATCCGCGTCACCGACCTCTGAACTGCCGCCCGCCGCGCGCCGCGCGGCGCGCGGCGCGTGTTAAGAAGGGGCCCCTCCTCTACGCCAGGCGTTAAGAAGGGGCCCTTCCTTACACCCTCAGAAGGTGTGCTCGGCCGCGGGGAAATCGCCGCCGCGTACCTCGTCGGCGAACCGGCGGGTGGCGTCGGTGAGCGCGCCCGCCAGGTCGGCGTAGCGCTTGACGAAACGGGGCGCCCGGCCGGTCCGCAGCCCGGCCATGTCCTGCCACACCAGCACCTGCCCGTCGGTGTCCGGGCCGGCCCCGATGCCGACGGTGGGGATGGCCAGCTCGGCGGTGACCCGCTTGGCGACCTCGCCCGGCACCATCTCCAGCACCACCGCGAACGCGCCCGCCTCGGCCACCGCCCGCGCGTCGGCGAGCACCTCCTCGGCCGCCTCGCCCCGGCCCTGCACCCGGTAGCCGCCGAGCGTGTGCTCGCTCTGCGGGGTGAAGCCGATGTGTGCCATCACCGGGATGCCGGCGCCGGTGATGGCCTCGATCTGGGCCGCGCAGCGCCGTCCGCCCTCCAGCTTCACCGCGTGGCAGCCGCCCTCCTTCATGAACCGCACCGCGGTGCGCAGCGCCTGCGCCGGGCCCTCCTCGTACGAGCCGAACGGCAGGTCGCCGACGATCAGCGACTGCTTCGTGGCGCGTACCACGGCGCGGACCAGCGGCAGCAGCTCCTCGGCGGTCACCGGCAGCGTGGTCTCGTAGCCGAACACGTTGTTCGCCGCCGAGTCGCCGACCAGCAGCACCGGGATGCCCGCCTGGTCGAAGATCGAGGCGGTGTACTGGTCGTACGAGGTGAGCATCGCCCAGCGCTCGCCGCGCTCCTTGGCGGCGATCAGGTCGCGGGTGCGTACCCGCCGGGTTGCCGGGCCGCCGTAGAGCGCCGTCACCTCGGCCGGGGTGGACTCCACCATGACAATCTCCTTCCTCGAGGCCGCGCACGCGGTCCCCGGGTTCCCCGCGATCGTCGCACCGGGCGACGGCCCGCGGGCAGATCGGAGTGGAGGATGTCACTCCCCGGCCGGGGGAGCGGTCAGCCGTCCTCGCGCCACCGGTTGGTGATCGGCAGCCGCCGGTCCCGCCCGAACGCCTTCATGGAGATCTTGGTGCCGGGCGCGGACTGCCGTCGCTTGTACTCGGCGGTATCCACCATCCGCAGCACCTTGTCCACCACGGCCGGGTCGTGGCCGGACTCGACCAGGCCGTCGCGGCCCAGGTCGCCGTCGACGTAGCCGATGAGGATCGGGTCGAGCACGTCGTAGTCGGGCAGCGTGTCGCTGTCGAGCTGGCCGGGGCTCAGCTCGGCCGACGGCGGCTTGCCGATCGAGTTCTCCGGGATCGGCGGCGTCTGCCCGCGCCGTGCCGCGTCGGCGTTGCGCCACTTCGCCAGCCGCCACACCAGCGTCTTCCAGACGTCCTTGACCGGGTTGTAGCCGCCCACCGAGTCGCCGTAGAGCGTCGAGTAGCCCACCGCCAGCTCGCTCTTGTTGCCGGTGGTGAGCACCAGGTGGCCCTCCTGGTTCGACAGCGCCATGAGGATCACGCCGCGTACCCGGGCCTGGAGGTTCTCCACCGCCACCCCGGACAGCGACATGTTCGCCAGGAACGTGTCCACCATCGGCTGGATCGGCTCGACCCGGTAGTCCAGGCCGGTGCGCTTGGCCAGGTCCTCCGCGTCGGTGCGGGAGTGCTCGGAGGAGTGCTGGCTGGGCATCGAGACGCCGACGACCCGCTCCGGGCCGACCGCGTCCACGGCGATGGCCGCCGCCACCGCCGAGTCGATGCCGCCGGACAGGCCGAGCACCACCGACGGGAAGCGGTTCTTGTCGACGTAGTCGCGCAGGCCCAGCACCAGCGCGTGCCACACCTCGGCCTCGTCGGCGACCGGCTCGATGATCCCGCCGTCCGCAGCCGGTCCGGGCGGCGTGGCCGGGATCGTCGCCACCTCGCCCCGGACCACCCGCATGCCGTCACTGAGCCCACCGGCCTCGCCGGGCGTCCCGGCCGCCGCCGGCAGCTCCAGGTCGTGCACCAGGAGGTGCTCGACGAACTGCGGCGCCCGGGCCAGCAGCGTGCCGTCCGCGGCGACGATCATCGAGTCGCCGTCGTAGACCAGTTCGTCCTGGCCGCCGACCATGTTCACGTACGCGATCGCGGCCCCGGCCTCGGCGGCGCGCCGGCGCACCAGCGGCAGCCGCACGTCGTCCTTGTTCAGCTCGTACGGCGAGCCGTTGATGCTCAGCACCAGCCCGACGCCGGCCTGCCGCGCCGCCGCGAAGGGCCCACCGGCCTGCCACAGGTCCTCGCAGATGGTCAGCGCCACGTCCACCCCGCCGACGCGCACCACGGTGAGCGTGTCACCGGGGACGAAGTAGCGGTCCTCGTCGAACACGCCGTAGTTGGGCAGGTGGTGCTTGAAGTAGGTGGCGACGACCTCGCCCCGGTGCAGCAGCGCCGCCGCGTTGCGGGCGCCCCTGCCCGGCTCCGCGTCGGAGCTGACCTGCGGCGGGCCGTCGGCGTCCAGGTAGCCGACCAGGACCGGCAGGTCACCGTGGCCGTCGGCGGCGAGGTCGGCGGCGAGCCGGTGCAGCGCGGCCCGGGACGCGGCCACGAACGAGCGGCGGAAGACCAGGTCCTCGACCGGGTAGCCGGTCAGCATCAGCTCGGGGAACAGGACGAGCTGGGCGCCGGAGCCGGCCGCCTGGCGGGTCCACTCGCGGACCAGGCCGGCGTTGCCGGCGAGGTCGCCTACCGTCGGGTTGACCTGGCACAGAGCGAGACGCAGGGTGGGCATGTCCTCATCTTCCCCCAGCCCTCCCGGCCGAATCCGACCGGTTGGGGCAGACAGGCGTGCCGGCCCGCGCGTCCCAGCGCGGCGGACACGGCGGGACGGCCGGCCGGGGAGGGCGTAACGTCGGCGTAACGAGCCCGGTGGAGACTGGGCGGTCAGGCCGAGCCGGCCCGGCGCCGGTGCGGACGTACGTGTAACGAGGGGTGGAAGTGGACCGTCAGCAGGAGTTCGTCCTCCGTACGCTGGAAGAGCGGGACATCCGTTTCGTCCGGCTGTGGTTCACCGATGTGCTCGGCACGCTCAAGAGCGTCTCGGTGGCCCCGGCGGAGCTGGAGGCGGCCTTCGACGAGGGCATCGGTTTCGACGGCTCCGCGATCGAGGGCTTCGCCCGGGTCTTCGAGTCGGACATGGTCGCCATGCCGGACCCGACGACGTTCCAGGTCTTCCCGTTCGAGGGCGGCGTCAGCGGCGAGAGCGCCCGGATGTTCTGCGACATCTCGCTGCCCGACGGCAGCCCGTCCTGGGCCGACCCGAGGCACGTGCTGCGCCGCATGCTCTCCCGCGCCGCCGACAAGGGCTTCACGTTCTACACCCACCCGGAGATCGAGTTCTTCCTGCTGGAGAACGGCCCGCAGGACGGCTCGGTGCCGATCCCGGTGGACACCGGCGGCTACTTCGAGCACACCACGCACGCCGTCGCGCGGGACTTCCGCCGCCAGGCGGTGCTGGCGCTGGAGCGGATCGGCATCTCGGTGGAGTACAGCCACCACGAGGTCGCCCCCGGCCAGCAGGAGATCGACCTGCGCTACGCCGACGCGCTCACCACCGCCGACAACATCATGACCTTCCGGCACGTGGTGAAGGAGGTCGCGCTCTCCACCGGCGTGCAGGCCAGCTTCATGCCGAAGCCGTTCACCGACCAGCCCGGCAACGGCATGCACACCCACCTGTCGCTGTTCGAGGGGGAGCGCAACGCGTTCCACGACGCCGGTGACCCGATGAAGCTGTCGAAGGTCGCCAAGTCGTTCATCGCCGGGCTGCTCACCCACGCGCGGGAGTACACCGCGGTGACGAACCAGTGGGTCAACTCGTACAAGCGGCTGTTCCCGCAGGCGCTGCCGGACCGGATCACCGAGAGCCCCGCGTACGTCTGCTGGGGTCACCTGAACCGGTCGGCGCTGGTGCGGGTGCCCGCGTACGGCAAGCCGAACTCGGCCCGGGTCGAGGTCCGCTCGCTGGACTCCGCGACCAACCCCTACCTGGCGTTCGCGGTGATGCTCGGCGCCGGCCTCAAGGGCATCGAGGAGGGGTACGAGCTGCCGCCGGGCGCCGAGGACGACGTCTGGTCGCTGAGCAGCGCGGAGCGCCGCGCCATGGGCTACGAGGCGCTGCCGGAGAACCTGGCCGAGGCGATCGACGTGATGGCCGGCTCCGAACTGGTCGCCGAGGTGCTCGGCGAGCACGTCTTCGACTTCTTCCTGCGCAACAAGCGGGCCGAGTGGGAGCAGTACCGCCGCGAGGTCACCCCGTACGAGCGGCAGCGCTACCTGTCTCTCTAGATCATCCTGGCGCGGTGCCGCTATCGTCTGCGGCACCGTCCCGGCACCTGGCCGGGCGGGTGAGCCGGGGAGGCGTTGGGTGCTGGGAGACCTGCTCGACGGGGCGTGGCAGAGCATCGTGTTCGGGATCGTCGGGGTGGCGCTGATGGCCGCCGGATTCCTGCTCGTGGATGTGCTCACCCCGGGCAAGCTGCGGGAGCTGATCTGGGTACGCCGCAACGGCAACGCCGCGCTGCTGCTCGCCGCGAACCAGCTCGGCATCGCCGGCATCGTCTTCACCGCCGTGCTGACCAGCTACAGCTCGTTCACCAAGGGGCTCGCCTCCACTGTGGTCTTCGGGCTGGTCGGCCTGCTGGTGATGGCGCTGGCGTTCCTGGTGCTGGACCTGCTCACCCCAGGTCGGCTGGGCGACGTCATCGCCGCCGAGGAGCCGCACCCGGCCGCCAAGGTCAGCGCCGCCACCCACTTCGGCGCCGCGCTGATCGTCTGCGCCTGCATCGCGTGAGCGGTGTCGCACCCCCGGGTTAGCGTCCGGGGGTGAACCGCACCGATCGCCTCTACGCCCTGGTCGAGGAGCTGCGGGCGGTGTCGCCGCGCCCGCGCAGCTCGAGCTGGCTGGCCCGCCGCTTCGAGGTCAGCACCCGCACCGTCGAGCGGGACATCTCCGCGTTGCAGGGCGCGGGCGTGCCGATCTGGGCCGAGCCGGGCCGCACCGGCGGCTACGTCGTCGACCGGGCGCGCACGCTCCCGCCGGTCAACCTGACGGCGGCCGAGGCCGTGGCGATGGCCGTCGCGCTGCACCGGCTCGGCGGCTCCCCGTTCGCCGCGGCGGCCGGCGCCGCGCTGCGCAAGCTGGTCGCGGTGATGCCGCCGGCCGCGGTGGCCGAGGCGCACCGGCTCGCCGGCCGGGTGCACCTGGTGGGCGACGGGCCGGGCACGCCCGTCCCGGCCGTCGTCGCCGACGCGGTCGCCGCCGGGCGGGTGCTGCGCCTGCGGTACGCCGACCGCGACGGCGCCGACTCGGCACGCGACGTGGAGCCGCTGGCCTACCTGGGCAACTCGGTGCACTGGTATCTGGTCGCCTGGTGCCGGCTGCGCGACGGTGTGCGCTGCTTCCGCACCGACCGGATCCGCTCGGTGCGCCCGCTCGCCGAGCCGGTGACCCGGGAGTGGCGTGCTGACGACCTCGACGTGCCGGTCGACCGGGTGCGCCCGCTCACGCTGGTCTGATCCCTGTGGAAACACCGACAGGACGCTGTCGTGTCCCGGTACCACGCTGATTCCTGACGACGCCGGCCGACCGCCGGCGCGAACCTCAGGAGGAAGCATGTCCAGCACGCCCGTGACCTGGTTCGAGATCAGCTCCGACCGCCCGGACGAGGCGCAGCGGTTCTACGCCGACCTGTTCGGCTGGAGTTTCGAGGAGCAGGGCGGCCCGGCCGGGTCGTACCGGCAGACGACCGCCGGCGGTGAGCGGGGGATCGGCGGCGCGATCCGGGGCACCGACGCCGGCAACTACGCGATCTTCTACGCCGAGGTGGCGGACGTCGCGGAGACCTGCCGCCGGGCCGAGGCGACCGGCGGCGTCGTGGTGACGGGGCCGGTGACCACGCCGGCCGGTCTGGTGCGGGCTCTGTTGCGCGACCCGTCGGGCAATCTGCTCGGCGTCTTCACCCCGCCGGCCGGCGGCTGACCCCGGTCCGTCCACCCGTGGCGGCCGGCCACGGTGGAGCGACGGCGGGCGAGAGACCGGTCGATGTCGGGTCCGGTGATCGCCGGAGAGGATCTTGGATGCGCCCCCTACCTCGGGTTATGTTCAAGATCCTCCGAGTCGGACGGCCAACACCGGCCGGCTCGCACAGTCAGGAGAAGCGTATGACCAACGACGGCCACCCCTCTTCCCCCGCCACGGACATCACCGGATCCACTGTGAACCGACGCCGCATGCTGACCATCGCTCTCGGTGGCGCCGCCACCGTGGCCCTGCCCGCGCCGGCCTGGGCGGCCGACGACAAGCGCCCCGGATCGAGCCGGAAGCCGGCGCTCACGTCGGACGATCGCAAGATCATCGCCCAGGTCTCGGCCGAGCGGGCGCTGGCGCACCTGCGCGTCCTCAGCGAGGAGATCGGGCCGCGTATCGGCGGGACCGCCTCGGAGCGGCGTGCCGCCGACTACATCGCCAAGCAGCTCGACCGCCTCGGCTACCAGGTTCGGCTGGAGCCGTTCGCGGTGGCGGACAAGTTCCTCGCCCAGCTCGCCTCGCCGGCCGGGCTGCCCACCGACCTGAACTGGCAGGCCGGCGCCTCCCCGCAGGCCGCGCTGGACACCACAGTCCAGGGTGACGTGGTGGACGTGGGCGCGGGTGCTGAAGAGAACTACCCGGCGAGCGTCACCGGCCAGATCGTGCTCGTCGACTACGTGGCGGCCCGGCGCGAGCAGTTGGTCGCCACCGCTGTGGCGCGCGGCGCGGCCGCCGTGGTGTTCCTCGCCGCCGACGGGGTGCCGCCCCGGCGCAGCAGCGCGTTCTCGCCGACCCTGCCGGGCTCGGCGGGCACGCCGGTGCCGATCCCGGTGGTCGGCGTCGCGCAGGCGCAGAAGGAGCGGCTGCGTGCCCTGCTCGCGGCCGGGCGGCTCACGCTCACGATCTCCACCGTCGCGCACCGCAACCTGACGTCCCACAACGTCATCGCGGAGCGGGTCGGGCGGTCCGGCGCGAACGGGCCGGTCGTCATGGTCAGCGCCCACTACGACACTGTCATCGGCGCCCCCGGCGCCAACGACGACGGTTCCGGCACGGTGCTCTGCCTCGAACTGGCCCGGGTGATGAAGGCGATCCCGGTCGACGCCACCCTGCGGTTCGCGCTGTGGGGCTCGGAGGAGCAGGGCCTGCTCGGCTCGCGTCACCACGTCCGGCAGCTCCCGCAGGCCGAGCGGGACCGCTTCCTGGCGGTGTACCAGAACGACATGGTCGCCACGAGCTGGGACCCGGCCACCCTCTACTGGCTGCTGTCCTTCACCGGCCAGTCCAACCGGGCCACCGACGAGGTGGCCGCCGCCGGTGTACGCCTCGGCTACGACCCGCGGATGTCGCCGGTGACGCAGCGCGGCTCCAGCGACCACCAGTCCTTCCAGGAGGTCGGCATCGCCAGCGCCAACTTCTCCTGGCGGGGTGAGACGAGCCCGGCGCTGCTGGAGCCGCCGTACCACACCCCGGAGGACACCATCGCCAAGAACATCAGCCTCGAGCGACTCCAGGTCTCCCTCGAACTGATCGGCTGCGCCGCGTACGCGACAGCTCGCTGATTTACTGCCGTCCCCGTGCCGCCGGCCGCGGTGTCACGGGGACGGCGACCGGCGCCGCACCGGGGAGTCCTGGTGCGGCGCCTCTGTCTCGCCCGCCTGGTGTCAGGCGGTGGCCTCGCCGGCGCCGGTCACGAGGAGGGCCGGCCGGCGGGAAACGGCGTGGCCGTGCGGTCACTTGCCGTCCGGGCCGCCCTTGCCGCGCTCGCCGTGCGGGCCGCCCTTGCCGTCGTGGCCGGGGCCACCCGGGAACACGCCCGCCTCGGCGGCCTTGAGCACCGCGTCGGCCTGCTCCTGGGTGAGCTTGCCGTCGGTGACGGCCTGGTCCAGGCGCTCCTTCAGCGCGGCCTGCCGGTCCTCGGTCGACGGCCGCTCCGGCCGCTCCGGGCGGTCGCCCTGCCGCTGCTCGTGCAGCTTCTCCAGCGCCGCGGTGACCTTGTCGGTCGACACGCCCAGCTCCTTGGCGAGCGCCTCGGCGAACTCGGCCTGCCGGTCGGCGTGCTTCTGGCGGCGTTCGTCACCCTGGTCGGTGCTGCTGGCGCTCGAGGACGGCTTCGGGTTCCTGTCGTCGGCGAGCGCCACCGTCGGGGCGGCGATCCCGACGCCGAGCACGCCGGCAGCGGCCAGGCCGGCCAGCAGGTGCTTCTTCGACATCGTGCGGATCATGCGATTCTCCTGTTCGGTGGTGGTGCGATGACGTCACCGACAGTGAGCCCCGGAACTGAGGGCAACCCGTGGCGAACCTGTCAGCAGGCTGGCAATCCCGTCCGGAAGGCCCGTTTTATTCGTGTTGCCGGTGTGCCGGAGCGCCCGCGAGGCTGGGCGAAACCCGACGAAAGGCCACGCCATGACACAGCCCGCCATCCGCGAGATCCCGCTCACCGGGCCGGGCTCCGGCCCGTACTCGATCACGGTCGGGTCCGACGGCGCGCTCTGGCTGGCGCTGGCCGGCTCCGGCGGCGTCGCCCGGCTCGGCCCCGACGGGGAGGTGCGGACCTACCGCGACGACCCACCCGGCAGCCGCCCGCTGATCATCGTCGGCGGCCCCGACGGCGCGCTCTGGTACACCCGCTCGGGCGACGACCGGCTCGGCCGGATCACCGTCGACGGTGAGACCGGCTCGGTGGCGCTGCCGCCCGGCTGCGGCCCGTGCGGGCTGGCGGTGGGCGCGGACGGCGCGCTCTGGTACGCCGGCATGAGCGACGACACGGTCGGCCGGGTGAGCGTCGACGGGGAGGTGACGTCCGTCCCGCTGCCGGTCGAGAAGGGCTTCCCGTCGATGCTCGCGGCCGGCCCGGACGACGCGCTCTGGCTCACGCTCAACCAGGCGAACGCGATCGCCCGGATCGACCTGGACGGATCGGTGACGCTGCATCCGCTGCCCACCGAGGCGGCCGGGCCGGTCGGCATCACCCGGGGTGTCGACGGCGCGCTCTGGTTCGTCGAGATCGCGGCCGGGCAGGTCGGCCGGATCACGCCGGACGGGCGGATCGACGAGTTCCCGTTGCCGGACCGCGCGGCGCGCCCGCACGCGATCGTCGCCGACCCGGCCGGCGGCTGCTGGTTCACCGAGTGGGGCGCCAACCGCATCGCCCACCTCGACCCCGACGGCCACATCACCGCCCACACCCTGCCCACGCCGGCCTCGGAACCCCACGGCCTCACGGTCACCCCCGACGGCACGGTCTGGGCAGCCCTGGAGATCGGCGCGGTAGCCCACCTCACCCCGCCTGCGCCGCGTTGATCATGAGGTTGGCGGCAGTTGTGGATCTCTGAACTGCCGCTAACTTCATGATCGCCGGGGCCGGGGCCGGGGCCGGGGCCGGGGCCGGGGCCGGCGCCGGGGCTCGGCTTCAGCGGACGGCGGAGGTCACCGTCAGGGTGCCTGTGGTGGCGTCCAGGACCGCGGGGGTGTTCACCGGGACGGTGAGCTGGTCGGGGCCGTGGCCGATCGGCAGGCCGCCGAGCACCGGCACGCCCAGGTCGCCCAGGCGGTCGGTGAGCACGTCCACGACAGTGGTGTCCCAGCCGTCCGCGCACTCGGTGAACTGGCCCACCGCCACCCCGGCGATCCCGTCCAGCGCGCCGCAGCGGCGCAGGTGGGTGAGCATCCGGTCGATCTTGTACGGCGGCTCCTGCACCTCCTCGACCAGCAGGATCGCACCGGTCAGGTCCGGCATGTCCGGCGTGCCGATCGACGCGGTGATCAGGCACAGGTTGCCGCCGATCAGCCGGCCCTCGGCCCGGCCGGGCACCCGCACCGGGTACGTCTCCTCCGCCTCGACCGCCGCCACCGTCACCGGCTCGGCGCTGGTCAGCGCGGCCTGCAGCGACTCCGCCGAGCGCAGCGGAGTGCGTTCGTCCCGCCACGCGGCGCCCGGCCCGTGCACCCCGGCCAGGCGGGCGCCCCGCCAGAGCGCGAACTGCAACGCGGTGATGTCGGAGAACCCGGCCACCACCTTCGGGTCCCGGCGTACCGCCGCCATGTCGATCAGGTCCACCACCCGCTGCGCGCCGTAGCCGCCCCGCGTGCAGATCACCCCACGGATCTCCGGGTCGGCGAACGCCGCGTTCAGGTCCGCGGCCCGCAGCGCGTCGTCGCCGGCCAGGTAACCCCGCCGGGCGTACGCGTTCGGCGCGGGCACCGGACGCAGCCCCCAGCCGGTGAGCAGTTCGATGCCACGGGCCACCCGCTCGGGACGGGTCGGTCCGGACGGGGACACCAGCATCACCGCGTCGCCGGGACGCAGGGCCGGTGGGCGCAGGCAGTCGTCGGGCACGATCGCGAGCCTAGGGCCTGCCGGACCGTGCCCTGTCGGCCGCACCGGTTAGCCTCGACGTCGTGGCGACCGCGCTGGTGATCGAGAACGACCCGACCGACGACCTCCGCCGCCTGGGGGAGTGGCTCACCGAAGGGGGCCTGGAACTGCGCGTGCTGCGTCCGCACGCCGGTGACGCGCTCCCCGCCGACCTGGAGGGATACGCCGCGCTGGTGGTGCTCGGCGGCGACCAGCAGGCGTACCCGGGGTCCGACGGCGCCCCCGGCGCGCCCTGGTTCCCGGCGCTGGAGGGGCTGCTGCGCAAGGCGGTCCGCCAGCGGGTGCCCACGCTCGCGATCTGCCTCGGCGCGCAACTGCTCGCCACCGCGCACGCCGGCCTGGTCGAGCGCAGCCCGTCCGGGCCGGAGATCGGCCCGGCGCTGGTGGGCCGGCGCGACGCCGCCGAGGACGATCCGCTGTTCCGGTACGTGCCGCTGATGCCCGACGTGCTCCAGTGGCACGCCGACGAGATCACCGAGCTGCCGCACGGCGCGACGCTGCTGGCCGCGTCCACCCGCTACCCGCACCAGGCGTTCCGGCTCGGTGACCGGGCCTGGGGCCTGCAGTTCCACATCGAGTGCGACACCGCCATGATCGCCGAGTGGTCCCGCGACTCGGCGGTGCTGGCCGAGCTGGACTACGACCCGGAGCTGGTGGTGGCCGCCTGCGACCGGGTGATGGCCGACGTCGAGGAGGCGTGGCAGCCGTTCGCGATCCGGTTCGCCGCGCTCGCGCTCGGCGAACTCGGCGACGACAACCCGCGCCGCAGCCTGCCGCTGCTCGGGGCCTGACGGTGACCCGGCCGGCCCGCGGGCGCCTGGCCCGCTACGGATTCGCCGAGGGGGACGGCGCCACGCGCGCCGCCGACCTGCTCGGCCCGGACGGGCTCGACCTGTGGCGGCCCGAGACGCAGGAGCCGGCCGACGAACGCGCCGCCGAACTGCTCGCCGCGCTGTCCCGCGCCGCCGACCCGGACCTGGCGCTGCGTCAGCTGCACCGGCTGGTCGAGTCCGAGCGGCGCTCCGGCGACGAGGTGGCCGTACGCGACGCGCTGGCCGCCGACCCCGGGCTGCGCCGCCGCCTGATCGCGGTGCTCGGCGCCTCCTCCGCGCTCGGCGACCACCTGGTCGCCAACCCCGGGCAGTGGGCGGTGCTGGCGACCGAGCCGGACGGGCTCGCCCCCACCGCGGACGGTCGGCTCGACCTGAGCGTGGCCGCCCGGCTCACCACCATGACCGGCGCGGTCCCGCTGCTGCGGCAGGCGTACCGTCTGGCGCTGCTGCGGATCGCGGCGGCCGACCTGACCGGCGGGCGCGGCCTGGAGCAGACCATGGCGGCGCTGTCCGGGCTGGCCGACGCCACGCTGGCCGCCGCCTACGACATCGCCGCCGACGAGCTGCCGGAGGGCACGCCGCGTCCCCGCCTGGCCGTGGTGGCGATGGGCAAGTGCGGTGGCGACGAGCTGAACTACGTCTCCGACGTCGACGTCATCTTCGTCTCCGCCACCGACGACGACCTGCCACCCGCCACCCAGATCGCCACCCGGCTGATCCAGATCTGCGGGCTGGTGGCCTGGCCGGTCGACGCGGCGCTGCGCCCCGAGGGCAACCGGGGCCCGCTGGTCCGCACGCTCGCCAGCCACCTCGCCTACTACAAGCGCTGGGCCCGCACCTGGGAGTTCCAGGCGCTGCTCAAGGCCCGCCCGGCCGCCGGTGACCTGGAGCTGGCCCGGGAGTGGATCGAGGCGCTCGCCCCGCTCGTGTGGACCGCCGCCGAACGGCCCGAGGCGGTCGAGGACGTCCGGTCCATGCGCCGCAAGATCCTCGACAACGTGCCGCCGAAGGAGCTGGAACGCGAGATCAAGCGCGGTCCGGGCGGGCTGCGCGACATCGAGTTCGCCGTCCAGCTGCTCCAGCTCGTACACGGCCGGGGCGACGAGTCGCTGCGGGTGCCGGGCACCGTGCCGGCGCTGCGCGCGCTCGTGGCCGGCGGCTACGTGGGCCGCGCCGACGGGGAGGCGCTGCTGCGCGGCTACCGCTTCCTGCGCGCCGTCGAGCACCGGCTCCAGCTCCAGGCCCTGCGCCGCACCCACACCGTGCCGACCGAACCGGCCGCGCTGCGCTGGCTCGCCGCCGCGCTCGGCTACGTGGCCACGCCGGGCCGCAGCGCCGTCGAGGAGTTCCGCGCCGAGTGGGTCACCCACGCCACCGAGGTACGCCGGCTGCACGCCAAACTGCTCTACCGGCCGCTGCTGGAATCGGTCGCCCGGGTCCCGGCCGAAGGGCTGCGGCTCACGCCCGAGGCGGCCCGGCACCGGCTGGAGGTCCTCGGCTTCGCCGACCCGGCCGGGGCGCTGCGGCACCTGCAGGCGCTCACCGGCGGCGTCAGCCGTACCGCCGCGATCCAGCGCACGCTGCTGCCGGTGCTGCTGGACGAGTTCGCCGACGCCCCCGAGCCGGACCGCGGCCTGCTCAACTACCGGCAGGTGTCCGACAAGCTCGGCAGCACACCGTGGTACCTGCGCCTGCTGCGCGACTCCGGCCCGGTGGCGCGCCGCCTGGCCCGGGTGCTCTCCTCGTCCCGGTACGCGGCCGACATGCTGTCCCGCGAGCCGGAGGCGCTGCGGCTGCTCGCCGAGGACAGCGAACTGACCCCGCGCCCGCGCGAGACGCTCGTCGACGGGTTCGCCGCGGCCGCTGCCCGGCACGACGACCCGGTCGAGGCGATCCGGGCGGTCCGTGCGCTGCGCCGCCGGGAACTGGTCCGCATCGCCGCCGCCGACGTGCTCAGCCGCGCCGGCTCACTCGCGCCGCTCACCCCGCGCCCGGTCGGCGGCGGCGAGCGGCGGCCCACAGTGGTCGACGTGACGGCGGTGGGCACCGCGCTGTCCCACGTCGCCGACGCCACGCTGGCCGCCGCGCTGCGCGCCGCCCGTACCGTCCACCCCGGACCGCCCGGCCTGCGCTTCGCGGTGATCGGCATGGGCCGGCTCGGGGGGTACGAGTCCAACTACCTCTCCGACGCCGACGTGCTGTTCGTCTACGACCCGCCGCCCGGCGTGGACGAGAGCACCGCGAGCGCGGCGGCACAGGCCATCGCCGAGGAGTTGCGCCGGCTGCTGTCCGCGCCCGCCCCCGACCCGCCGCTCGGTGTGGACGCCGACCTGCGCCCCGAGGGCCGGCAGGGCCCGCTGGTACGCAGCCTCGCCGCGTACGCCCAGTACTACGCGCGCTGGTCGCGGGTGTGGGAGGCGCAGGCGCTGCTGCGGGCCCGGTTCGTCTGCGGCGACGCCGACCTGGGCGCCGAGTTCGAGGCGATGATCGAGCCGGTGCGCTACCCGGCCGACGGGCTGACCCGCGAGCAGGTCATCGAGATCCGCCGGATCAAGGCGCGGGTGGAAACCGAGCGGCTGCCCCGGGGCGCCGACCCGGCCACCCACACCAAGCTGGGCCGGGGCGGGCTCGCCGACGTCGAGTGGGCCGTGCAGCTGCTCCAGCTCCGGTACGCCGGCCGGATCCCCGAGCTGCGCGGCACCCGTACGCTCGACGCCCTGACCGCCGCCCGCGACGCCGGCCTGCTCGACGCCACCGACGCCGCCGAGCTGGCTGCCGGCTGGACGCTCGCCGCCGAGGTGCGCGACGCGCTGATGCTGGTACGCGGCCGGGCCGGTGACCAGTTGCCCCGGCACGGGGTGGAGCTGGCCGGGGTGGTGCGGCTGCTGGGGCGCGAGGACCAGGGCGAGTTCCTCGACGAGTACCTGCGCACCGGCCGCCACTCCCGCACAGTCGTCCAGCGGATCCTCGAGTCCCCCCTCTAGGCCCTGCGCCCGCCCACGCCTCTTGGTTAGGCTGCGCCTGCCCGGCCCTCGGCCTTGTTCACGTCGGCCGTGCCCCGTCCCGCCCTCGACCTCGCCCCGCCCGGTCCCAACGTCGATCTTGCACTTGCGGCCCTAGCTGTAATGCCTAGCTGCGTCGCCTGTCGTCGGCAGCGGGGAGGCGGTCAGAGGGCGAGGCGGTCCAGCCCGGTGCCACGGGATGCCGGGACCTCGATGGCCGCCCTCGCCTCCGCTGCCGCTGCTGGTCCCGACACGCGAGAAATGCTTTCCGAATCTCAGGAAAGCCGAGAGATCTTGGTAGGGAATGGCCCCTATGGGGGCCATTTCGTACCAAGATCTCCGCCGGGATCAGCTTGTGAGGGTGTAGGTGCCCTCTCGGGGGACCGTCACCGTTGTCCACTTGCCGTCTTGGGTGACTTCGGCGCCGCCTGAGGCGGTCAGCCAGCGATCGTGGCGGACCCGGATCGGGATCGGGCCGGGGGCGGGGGCGCGGAACGTGATCGAGGCGCCGTCCTGGCTGATCAGCTCACCCGGCGCGCCGACGATCGGGGTGGGCTCGGCCACCGCGTACAGCTTCCAGTGCCGGTCCGACCAGACCTCGGTCAGGTACGGCAGGCCCGTCTCCACCAGCTCCGCCTCGGATCGCCCCACCCAGGAGAACTCGGCGTCGGGCACTGCCACGTACTGCACCGCGTTGTCGGCCAGCCAGTCCCGGTAGGTGACGGGGGTCAGCGGAATGCCGGTGCCGTCCGCGCCGGGCACCGTGGTGAAGAACAGCGGATTGCGGTCGATGTCGGCCTGGCGTAGCCAGCCCCGGGCCAGCGGCACCTCGCCCATCCGGGCCGCCTCCCAGTAGTTGCGGGTCGGCGGTACCTCCACCCGTCCGGTGAGCCCGCGCCGGGCCAGTTCAGCGCGCAACGGCGCGTAGTACGCCGGGTCGGCCGTCGGGTCGTCGGCGCTGCGCAGGTCGGCGGTGACCACCGGCGGCTGCCACCAGCAGACGACGGCGAGCAGGCCGGCCAGCCCGGCCGCTCCGACCGCCCGGCGGGCCCGGCCCGCGCCGAGCCGGCCCGCGTCGAGCCGGCCGCCGAGTCGGCTCGCGGTGAACCGTGCCGGTGGCGTCGCCGCGGCGGCCAGCAGCGGCAGCGCGAACATCACCACCAGGCGGGTGGCGTTCAGCCCGACCGGGGTGGGCAGCAACGCCGACGCCAGCACCCCGGCCGCGGACAGCAGCGCGCCCACCCGCACCGGCCGGTACGTCACGAGCGCCGCGACCAGCAGGCTCGTCACCACGGCGTGCACGGTGTCGGTGCGGCTGATGTTCATCCAGCCGCCCTCGCCGAACAGCAGCCCGGTCACGGTGAGCGGTCCGGCCGCGGGTACGGCGAGCAGCAGGCCGTCGGCGTACCGGCGGCTCAGGAGCAGCGCGACGCCGGCGAGCCCGACGAACAGCCCGGCCACCGGGCTGGCCGCGGAGGCGAGCAGCGCGGCGACAACGGCGGCGACGGCCGCCCAGACGCTCCGGCCCGCCCAGATGCCGACGGGGGAGGCCGGCGCGCCGGGGCCGGCCGGACCAGCAGCGGCACCGGCCGCAACGGCACCGGTGCCGGAGGCGTCGACGGCGGCAGCACGTCGGGCGGGCACGGTGAGCGCGAGCAGCGCGGCCAGGCCGAACGCGACGCCGAGGGCGTACGTGACCCGGCCGGAGACCAGGTTGCCGGCGATCGTGACCACGCCGACCAGGCTGCCGAGCAGCGGTCGGGGCACCCGGGTCCGCACCAGCAGGGCGGCGAACGCGGCGGCGGAGGCGAGCAGGGCCAGCGCGCCGGTGACGCGTACGCCGAGCAGCGCCATCAGCGGCGGCGAGACGAGGCTGTAGCCCCACGGGTGCACGCCGCCGTACCAGCGCAGGTCGACCAGGGCGGACGGGTGCGCGGCGAAGAAGTCGGCGCGGGCGACCTGGGCGGACAGGTCCGAGCCGGTGACCGGCAGCGTGAGGTGGAGCACGGCGAGGACGAGCGCGAACGCGGCGGACACCGCCACTACCCGACCACCCCGCATGCCCACCTCCTGATCGCGAACCACCGTACTGGCAGCATGTCGGGCGTGCCTCACCACCTCTCGCGTTGGATCGGCCTGGCGGGTTCGGTGCTGCTCGCCGTGGCCGCGTTCCTCGGCGGCGCCCTGCCCGACGGCGAGTTGCGTCCCACCCCGGTCAGCATCTGGCAGGGCCCGAACGGGCCGCTGATCATCGCGTTGTGGCTGGTCGGCACCGGGCTGCTGGCGTGGGCGTGGTGGTCGTTGCGGGACCGGGTGCCGTCGTCGCGCTGGGTGCTGGTCACAGTCGCGCTGTGGCTGCTGCCGATGCTCGTCGCGCCGCCGCTGGGCAGCCGGGACGTGTACGCGTACGCCTGCCAGGGCGCCAGTTTCTCGGCCGGGATCAACCCCTACGAGCAGGGCGTGTCGGCGCTGCCCTGCCCCTGGCTGGACACCATCTCCTACATCTGGCGGGACACCCCGGCGCCGTACGGGCCGCTGTTCGTGCTGCTCGCCGGTGCGGTGGTGGAGGCGACCGGGTCGCTGCTCGGCGCGGTCGCGCTGTTCCGGCTGCTCGCCGTGGCCGGGGTGGCGCTCACCGCGTGGGCGCTGCCGGTGCTGGCCCGCCGCTGCGGGGTGCCGCCGCGGCGGGCGCTGTGGCTGGCGCTGGCCAGCCCGCTGGTGCCCGTGCACCTGATATCCGGCGCGCACAACGACGCGCTGATGATCGGCCTGCTCGTGGCCGGGCTGGCAGTGGTGGCGGCCCGGCCGGGGCGGCCCTGGCCGCTGCTCGCCGGTGGGGCGCTGCTCGGACTCGCGGCCGCCGTCAAGGTCACCGCGCTGGTCGTGATGCCGTTCGCCGCGCTCGCCGCCATCGTCGGGGCGTACCGGATCAGGTCGCTGGTCCGCGACGGTGGGTGGGTGGTCGGCGGATCGCTCGTGGCGCTGGCCGGGGTGACGCTCGTCTCCGGCCTGGGGCTGGGGTTCATCAGCGGGCTGGAGCAGGGCAGCCTGGTGGTGGCCTGGACGTCGCCGCCGACAGCGGTGGGGCAGACCGTCGGCTATCTGCTGGCGCCGTTCGGGGTGCACGTCGACGCGCTGCCGGTGACCCGGGCGATCGGCATGGTCGTGCTGGTCGGGGTGCTGATCTGGCTGTGGTTCCGCTCGTTGCGTCGCGGTGAGCCGTTCTGGCACGCCGCGCTGGCGCTCACCGCCACCGTCGCGCTGTCCCCGCTGTTCCACCCCTGGTACTGGCTGTGGCCGCTGGCGATGCTGGCTGCCACCGCGCACCGCACGCTCTGGTTCTCGATCGTCACCGTGGTGTCGTCGTTCCTGGTGCTCGCCGACGGAACCGGGCTGGCCCGGTACAGCAAGATGCCCGGTGCGCCGCTGATGACGCTGTTCGTGATCGGCGTGGTCGTCTGGTTGGTACGGTCGGCTCGCAAGGGCCGGCAGCCGGTTCCCGCGGACTGAGGAGTGTGCCGGTGAGCGAGGTCGACGGACCGGTCCGGCCGATCGCCGCCGCCGTCGCCCGCTACGCCGGTCTCGCCGGGGCGGTGCTGCTCACCGTCGCCGGGTGGCTCGGCGGCGCGCTGCCCGGCCCGCCCCCGCGCAGCACGCTCGCCGCGATCTGGGCGGCCCCGAACGGGCCGCTGACGCTCGGCTGCTGGCTGGCCGGGACGCTGCTGCTGGTCGGCGCCTGGTGGTCGCTGCGGTGGGGCGCGCCGTCCGGCCGATGGGCGTACGTGACCGCCGGGCTCTGGTCGCTGCCGCTGCTCGCCGCGCCGCCGATCGGCAGCCGCGACGTCTACTCGTACGCCTGCCAGGGCTGGACGTGGACGCAGGGCCTCAGCCCGTACCGGGTGGGGGTCGCGGCGGCTGGCTGCCCGTGGACCGACTCGGTGTCGCCGATCTGGCGGGACACCCCGGCGCCGTACGGGCCGTTCTTCGTGCTGCTGGCCGGGCTCGCCGTCCTCGCCGGCGGCGGCCTGATCGGGACCGTCGTGGCGCTGCGGCTGATAGCGGTGGCCGGGGTGCTTCTGGCCGCGCTGTGCCTGCCCGGGCTGGCCCGGGCCGCCGGGGTGCCCATCCGCCGGGCCGCCTGGCTGGTGCTCGCCTGCCCCCTGGTCGGCGTACACCTGGTGGCCGGCGCGCACAACGACGCGCTCGCGCTCGGCCTGCTCCTGCTCGGCCTGCTGGTGCTGGTCCGCCTGCCGGGCAAACCGCGCGCGCTGCTGGTCGCCGGGGTGCTGCTCGGCCTGGCCGTGGCGGTGAAGGCGGTGGCGGTGGTGGCGCTGCCGTTCGCGGCGCTCGCCGCCGTGCTCGGCCGCTACACCTGGCGGGCGCTGCTGCGCGACGGCGGGCAACTGGCCGCGTCGGTGCTCGGCACGCTGCTCGTCGTCTCGCTCGCCACCGGCCTCGGGCTGGGCTGGATCGGCGGACTCGGCCACAGCGGCGACTCGCAGCAGTGGACCTCACCGCCCACCGCGATCGGGTTCGTCATCGACTACGCCGGCGAACTGGCCGGGCAGCGGCCCCGGGCGGTCCCGGTGGTGCGCGCCGTCGCGCTGGCGTTGCTGGCCGGGACCCTCGTCGCGCTCTGGTGGCGGGCGTGGACGACGCTGCGGCGGCTCAACGACGCCCGGCAGCGGGTCGCCCGGCTGACGCTGGCCCGGCCCCGGGTGGCGCTGCTCGGCGCGGGACTGGCGCTCGCCGCCACCGTGCTGCTCGCACCGGTCTTCCACCCCTGGTACGCGATCTGGCCGCTGACGCTGCTCGCGGTGGCGGCGGTGCCGCTGGCCCGGGAGGTGTGGTTCGTGGCCCCCTGCGCGGCGGTCTCGCTGCTCACGCTGCCCGACGGCACCAACCTGGCCCGGTTCACGAAGGCGCCCGGCGCGGTGCTGATGACGGTGCTGGTGGTGGTCGTCGCGGTGGCCGGCGTCCGGGCGGCACTGCGCCGCCGAGCCGCGTGAAACGGCCGGGCCGGCTCCGCCATCGCGGAGCCGGCCCGGCCGGTGCTGACGAGCGTGCTCAGCAGTCGAAGTACATCGCGAACTCGTGCGGGGTCGGGCGCAGGCGCACCGGGTCGACCTCGTTGGCCCGCTTCCACTCGACCCAGGTCGAGATCAGGTCCGGCGTGAACACGCCGCCGTCGAGCAGGTAGTCGTGGTCGGCCTCGAGCGCGGTGAGCACCTCCGGCAGCGAGCCCGGGACCTGCTTGACGTCGCCCCACTCCTCCGGGGGCAGGTCGTAGAGGTCCTTGTCGATCGGCGCCGGCGGCTCGATCTTGTTCTTGATGCCGTCGAGGCCGGCCATCATCATCGCCGAGAACGCCAGGTACGGGTTGCTGGACGGGTCCGGCACCCGGAACTCGACGCGCTTGGCCTTCGGGTTGCTGCCGGTGACCGGGATGCGGGTGCACGCGGAGCGGTTGCGCTGCGAGTAGACCAGGTTCACCGGGGCCTCGAAGCCGGGCACCAGACGACGGTAGGAGTTCACCGTCGGGTTGGTGAAGGCCAGCAGCGAGGGGGCGTGGTGCAGGAGGCCGCCGATGTACCAGCGGGCGGTGTCGGACAGGCCGGCGTAGCCGGTCTCGTCGTAGAACAGGGGTTCGCCGCCGCGCCACAGGCTCTGGTGGGTGTGCATGCCGGAGCCGTTGTCGCCGAACAGCGGCTTGGGCATGAACGTGGCGGTCTTGCCCGCGGCCCAGGTCTCGTTCTTGACGATGTACTTGAACAGCTGGAGCTGGTCGGCGGCGTGCAGCAGCGTGGAGAACTTGTAGTTGATCTCCGACTGGCCGGCGGTGCCGACCTCGTGGTGCGACCGCTCGACGGTGAAGCCACCGTCGACGAGGCGCCGCACGATCCGGTCACGCAGGTCGGCGTAGTGGTCCACCGGGGGCACCGGGAAGTAGCCGCCCTTGTAGGCGGTCTTGTAGCCGCGGTTGCCGCCCTCTTCGATCCGGCCGCTGTTCCAGGCGCCCTCGATCGAGTCGATGTAGTAGAACGACTGGTGGGCGGAGGTTTCGTGGCGGATGGAGTCGAAGATGTAGAACTCGGCTTCGGCGCCGAAGTAGGCGGTGTCGGCGATGCCGCTGGCGGCGAGGTAGGCCTCGGCCTTCTTGGCGACGTTGCGGGGGTCGCGGGAGTAGGCCTCGCGGGTGAACGGGTCGTGGATGAAGAAGTTCAGCGCGAGGGTCTTCTGCGTGCGGAACGGGTCGATGAAGGCGGTGGCGACGTCCGGCAGCAGGAGCATGTCGGACTCGTGGATGGCCTGGAACCCGCGGATCGAGGAGCCGTCGAAGGCGAGGCCGTCGGTGAACACGCTGTCGTCGAACGACTCGACCGGCAGGTTGAAGTGCTGCATCACGCCGGGCAGGTCACAGAAACGTACGTCGACGAACTTCACGTCCTCGTTGGCGAGGTATCGCAGGAGTTCCTCGGAATTGGCGAACACACGTCCTCCTGGCAGGTCCACTCCGGTAGCTAACTACTGGCGACGCTATGGCCGGGGGGTTGCCCGGCCGTGTCTCGTCTGTTTCCGCCGTGTTACGTCGCTTGCGGAGCGTCACTCCGGCACGCTCTGGTGGCGAATGTCGGATTTTTCGTCAGGGGTTGCGGCGGCGCTACCCTGGCCGCTGTGACCGATACCGCCGCCACACCGGTGCCGCCCGCCGCCGACCCCGCCTTCACCCCGCCCAGCCTCGGCCGCCGATTCGGCGCCCTGATCATCGACTGGGTGCTGTGCCTGATGGTCGCCCGGGCCTTCTCCGACCCGGTCCGCGACGGCTGGCCGCCGGTCCTGGTGCTGATCCTGGAGTACGGCTTCTTCATCGGCCTGTTCGCCCAGACCCCCGGCATGTACCTGACCCGGCTGCGCTGCGTCGCCTGGGCCGACGGCGGCCGGATCGGGCTGCTCCGCGGGCTGCTGCGCGGACTCCTGCTGGCCCTCGTCGTGCCGGCCCTGCTCATGGACGAGCACAAGCGCGGCCTGCACGACCGGCTCGCCGGCGCCGTCGTCACCGACGCGCCCCGCCGCTGACCCGCACAAGAAAGGAGCCGGCCCCGCACGGGACCGGCTCCTTCTCGCGTACGCCGAAGGTCAGCGACCCCGGGTCTGCCGGAACGCGCCACGCGGCGGCCGCATGTTCTTCGGGACCGCGCCCTTGGGCATCTGCGGCCGCGCCGTCAGCGCCTTGAGCCGCTTGTCGAGCGCGTTGACGTCCTTCGGGGACAGGGCGCGGGGCAGCCGCATCAGCGTCATCCGCAGCTTGCGGACCGGCAGCTCACCCTCGCCCTGCCCGATCACGTAGTCGTGCAGCGGCGCCGTGCCGATCACCTTCGCCAGCCGGCGCTTCTCCTGGCCGAGCAGGCCACGCACACGCTGCGGGTTCCCCTCGGCCAGCAGGATCACGCCCTGCCGGCCCACCACCAGGTGCACCATGTCCATCTGCGTGGTGGAACTGACCGCCGGGGTGACCCGCCAGTCGCCACGCATGCTCTCCATGATCTGCGCCGCCGCGCCCGGCTGCCCCTCCGCGGCGTTCATCATCGCCTTGTTGGAGCGCAGGTTGAGCACGATCAGCACGGCCAGCATGGCCAGCAGGATGCCGATCGGAAGCCAGATCCAGCCCCAGGCGATCACCGCGACCACGGTGAGCGCGAGCGGGATCAGCACCGCCGCCGCCGTCAGCGGCGCGAACCACTTGTCCTGCTTGGCGGTGAACCGGAACACCATCCCGATCTGCTTCAGCCGCTGGCCGAACGAGACCTTCTCCTGGGGCTTTGCCATGCCGCAGAGTCTAGTGGTCGGCGCACGTCACGTTGATCCGTGGCCGCCTCTTCCGGAGCGGGCTGAGTACCTTACGGCCGCGCGGCCCCTCGTCGGCCCTCAGGTAAGGAGGCGGCGGGGGCAAAGATCAGGCGGCGTACCCATGTGCCGGGGGCACCTTCGCGCGAAAAGTGGATCTCGACAGCGACGACAGACCCACGACAGGGAGATCCGACATGTTCGGCAACGACGCGGAGTTCATCCTCAGCATCCACCGCAGCCACGCCTCCGAACTGCAGGCCGACGCGGCGCAGGACCGGCTGGCCCGGTCGCTGCCCCGACGGCACCCGCGCGGCTGGCTGAGCCGCCGACAGCACCACGCCCGCATCACCGACGCCCGCCGGTGACCGCGCCGGCGGCCGTCCACCCCCCGATCGGCCGGGCCGGGCCGTCGGGGGGCCGTGGCATGCTCGACGGCGTGACAGTACGCGCCGCCAGCACCGTTCTCGTCGGCCGCCGGCCCGAGCTGACAGTGCTCGGCGACGCGCTGGCCCGGGCGCGGTCCGGCGACCCGACGACCGTGCTCGTCGGCGGCGAGGCCGGGGTCGGCAAGACCCGGCTGCTGGAGGAGTTCGGCACGCACGTCCACACCGCCGGGGCGCGGCTGCTGGTCGGCCAGTGCCTGGAACTGGGCGAGGCCGGCCTGCCGTTCGCCCCGTTCGCGGCCGCGCTGCGCGACGTGCTGCGCCACGACGGGCCGGCCGCCTTCGCCGGCTACGAGGCGGAGTTCGCCCGGCTGCTGCCCGAGCTGGCCCGGATGCCCGCCGGGGCCGCCGCGCCCGCCGGGCCGGCCCTCGCCGACACCCCGCGCGGCTACCTGTTCGACCTGGTCGCCGACCTGTTCCGGCGCATCGCCGAGGAACGCCCGCTGGTGCTGGTGATCGAGGACCTGCACTGGGCCGACCGCTCCACCCGCGACCTGATCGGCTTCCTGGTGCGGGCCGCCCGCGCCACCCGCCTGCTGGTGGTCTGCACGTACCGCACCGACGAGCTGCACCGCGGGCACCCGCTGCGGCCGTTCCTCGCCGAGCTGGACCGGGTCCGCGGCGTGGACCGGATCGAGCTGGGCCGCCTCGACCGCGACGGCACCGCCGCCGTGCTCGCCGACCTGCTCGGTGTCGAGCAGTTCGCCCGGACCGTGGACGACGTGCACGAACGCACCCAGGGCAACCCGTTCTTCATCGAGGAGCTGGCCGCCGCCGGTGGCCCGGTCGGCTGCGCCACCATCCCGGAGACGCTGCGCGACCTGCTGCTGGCCCGCGTCGACCGGCTGCCCGAGCCGGCCCAGCGGGTGCTGCGGATCGCCGCCGCCGGCGGCACCCGCTTCGCCCACCAGCTGCTCGCCGAGGTGGCCGGCCTACCCGAGGCCGAACTGGAGGACGCGCTGCGCGCCGCCGTCGCCGGTCAGCTCGTGGTGGCCGACCCGGACGGCGACTACGAGTTCCGGCACGCGCTGGTCCGCGAGGCGGTGCACGACGACCTGCTGCCCGGCGAGCACGCCCGGCTGCACGCCCGGTACGCCGCCGCGATCGAGGCCCAACCCCACCTGGTCGCCGCCGGTCGCGCGCCGGCCGAGATCGCCCACCACTGGTACGCGGCGCACGACCACCCGCGCGCGCTCACCGCCGCCCGGGTCGCCGCCGAGGCAGCCGCCGAACGGTACGCGTACGCCGAGCAGAGCCGGCTGCTGGAGCGCGTCCTCGAACTGTGGGAGCAGGTGCCCGACGCCGCCGACCGGCTCGGCATGGACCACCTGCGGGTACTGGAGGACACGCTCATCGCCGCGGTCACCGCCGGTGACCTCAGCCGGGCGCTCACGCTCACCCGGGCCGCGCTGGCCGAGGTCGACCCCGACGCCGAACCGCTGCGCGCCGCCCGCCTGCTCGACCACCGGGGCCGGCTGTTCGCGCTGCTCGGCAAGAGCGACGGCGCGGCCGAGCTGCGCGAGGCGTACCGGCTGGCGGCCCGCGCCCCCGACGGCCCGGAACGGTTCGCCGTGCTGGCCGACATCGCGTCGCACCTGATGAAGGTCGACCCGCGCGAGGCCGCCACGGTGGCCGCCGAAGCCGCGGCCGGCGCGTCCGAGGTCGGCACCGACCTGGTGCTGCTGCCCACCCGGATCGCCCTGCTGCACCGCCTCGACGGCACGCCGGAGCGCGGGCTGGCCGAGCTGCGCCGGGTCGAGGCGCGGGCCCGCGCCGCCGGGGACTCGTGGGCCCTGGTCAGCGCGCTGGTCTTCCTTTCCGACGTGCTCTACGAGCTGGGCCGCTACGACGAGTCCGAACAGGCGGCCGCGGCCGGGGTGACCGAGGCGCGCCGGGTCGGCATCAGCCGCTCGATCGGGGCGTACCTGCTGTCGAACCGGGCCGAGGCGCTGATCGCGCTGGGCCGCTGGGACGAGGCGGACGCCACCTGCGCCGAGGCGGCCCGCATCGACCCGCCCGGCGTCTCCGGTCTGCACTGGCTGCAACTGCGCGCCGGGCTGCACCTGGCCCGCGCCCACCCCGCCGCCGACGAGGTCGTCGGGCGGGCGCTGGCGTTCCTCAGCCGCCCTTACCTGTGGCCCAACCACCGGCTGCCGCTGCACGAGCTGCGCGTGGAGGCCGCGCTCGCCGCCGACGACAAGCTGGAAGCGGTACGCGCGGCGCGCGCCGCCCTGGCCGACCCGCACCTGGCCGACCTGCCGCGCGAGGGCTGGCCGGTGCTCGGCGCGGTGGCGCGTACCGCCGCGCTGGCCGGTGACGCGACGCTCGCCGCCGACGTGTCCACCAGGGCCGCCGCGCTGCCCGCCCGGCATCCGGCCGAACAGGCGTACGCGGCGCACGTCACCGCCGTCCTGGCCGGGCTCGCGCCCACCGGTCCCGCCGGGGCGCTCGCGCAGTGGCGGGCGGCGGTGGCGGCGTGGCGGACGGCCGGGCAGCCGTACCCGCTGGGCCGGGCGCTGCTCGGGCTGGCCGAGGCGGCCGCCGCGGCGGGCGAGCGGGACGACGTGGCCGCCGCGGTACGGGAGACGGTCGAGGTGGCCGCCCGGCTCGGCGCCACCCCGCTGGGCGAGCAGGCGGCGACGCTGGCCCGGCGGGTCGGGCTGCGCGGCACCGGGCGACCCGGGCCGGACCTGCTGACCAGCCGGGAACGGGAGGTGCTGCGGCTGGTGGCCGAGGGGCACAGCAACAGCCGCATCGCCGAGCGGCTGTTCATCTCGCCGAAGACGGCGAGCGTGCACGTGTCCCGGATCATCGCCAAGCTGGACGTGACCAACCGGGTGGAGGCCGCCGCGCTGGCCCACCGCCTCGGTCTGCTCGACCCGCCACCGGGCCTGCGTCAGCGGCGTGGCAGGTAGATCCGCCAGCCGGCGACCGTGACGACGTCGAGCGCGCCCGGTTCGGGGCCGAGGCGCGCGTCCAGCCGGGCGGCCAGCGGCGAGCCGGCGAGCGCCACCCAGGCGGCGTCCGGGTCGGCGGCCACCTCCCGCCGGTACGCGGGCAGCCGGTCGAATCCGGGGCGCAGGTCGTCCTCGACCACGGCGCAGAGCACGTTCTCGCCGGTGGCGTAGGTGAGCCGGTTGCACGTCCAGTAGCCGCCGCGCACGTGCCGGACGCCGAGCGCGCGGAGCGTGTCCACGAGCGAGCGGTGCCGGTCGGCCTCGGCGTGCACGGCCGGGGCCGCCCGGATCACCTCCACTGTGGTCGCCGCGCCGGTTCCGAGCACACCTGCGAGTACCGCCACCGCCCCGACACCCGCCACGCGGGCCCTAGCCCCGGCCGCCCGTTCGCCGGCCGCCTTGATCGACTCCACCTCGGCGAGTGGGCGGACGGCCTGCCACAGTGGCCAGAGCAGGGCGGGCACCGCCACCGCCAGGCACGACAGGTACCGGCTGCTCTCGATCGGCGTCCGCCCGGCCGCGTTGCTGACCGCGTAGGCGGCGAGGACCCCGGCCGCGCCGCCGAGCAGCGCCAGCCGCACCCCGGCCGACACCCGTTCCACCGAGCGTGGACCGCCCCAGGTTCGTCGCAGGGTGTGCCACGCGGTGAACGCGGCGAGCAGCAACAGCAGCGGGAACGCGAAGGCCCACCAGAGCTGCCAGGTGGCGCACCGGCCGGGCGAGCAGAAGCCCATCGCCAGCGGCGGCCCGAGCACCAGCCCGCCGTACAGCCGGTCGGCCCAGTCCGCCGACGCGCCCGTACCACCGGCCGCCAGCACGGCGGCCACCGGATTGCGGCCGTGCCGGAGGCTGTCCACCAGCATCGGCGCCGTACCCAGCAGCAGCGCCCCGGCCAGCACGACGCCGGCCCGGCCGGCCAGTTCCCGCCACCGCCACGCCACGAGCAGCGCGCCGAGCGTCAGCACGTACGGCAGGATCAGCGGATCCACCCAGAGCAGCACCCCGGCGATCAGCCCCCAGGCCGCCCAGCGGGGCAGCCGTGCGCCCGCCTCGGTCACGCAGAGCCCGACGGTGAGCAGCGCCAGCGCCGCGCCGGCCGGGTTCAGCTCCGGATAGCCGCCACCGGCGATGAGCTGGTTCTTCACCACCCGGTCCGCGCCGAGCGCCAGCACGGCGACGACCAGCAGGGCGTACCAGCGGTCACCGCCGAGCCGCCGGGTCAGCCGCCAGGACAGCAGCAGGAACAACGCGTACAGCGCCAGCGTGGGCAGCCGCAGCACGAGCACCGACGGTCCGGCCAGCGCGATCAGCGGCGCGGCCAGGTACGCCTCCAGCGTGCCCATGTACGCCTGGCCGTAGAACCACACCGGGAAGCCGTCGCCGCGGGCGATGTGCAGGGCGGCCAGCCCCATCGTCGCCTCGTCGCTGTTGGTGGGCGGCACGTCGGCGAACAGCAGCGCCAGCCGGTAGCCCACAGCGGCGAACCCGACGAGCACGGCGAGCAGCGTCGGTAACGGCAGCCGCCGGGGCGTACGGGAGCGCACGGTCTCGCGTGGCTCCTCGCGTACCCCGGCGGTCATGCCTGTGATCATGGCATCCGGCGGGTGGCCGGCGGCGGGTGACGCGGTCGACGGCCGGCCTCAGCCGGCGACGGCGACCTCCCGGCGGGCGTCCAGCGCCTGCTGGTAGAGGCGGCCCGCGCGGTACGACGAACGGACCAGCGGGCCGCTCATCACGCCCGCGAAGCCGATCTCCTCGGCCTCCTCGCGCAGCTCGACGAACTCCTCCGGCTTGACCCAGCGGGTGACCGGGTGGTGCCGGGGGGAGGGGCGCAGGTACTGCGTGATGGTGATCAGCTCACAGCCCGCTTCGTGCAGGTCGCGCAGCGCCTGGGACACCTCGGCGCGCTCCTCGCCCATGCCCAGGATCAGGTTGCTCTTGGTGACCAGGCCGTCGGCGCGGGCCTGGCGGATCACGTCGAGCGAACGCTCGTAGCGGAACGCCGGGCGGATCCGCTTGAAGATGCGCGGCACCGTCTCCACGTTGTGGGCCAGCACCTCGGGCCGCGAGCCGAACACCTCGGCGAGCTGCTCGGGCACGGCGTTGAAGTCGGGGATCAGCAGTTCGACACCGCAGCCGGACTGCAGCGCGTGGATCTGCCGGACCGTCTCGGCGTAGAGCCAGGCGCCGCCGTCGGGCAGATCGTCGCGGGCGACACCGGTGATGGTCGCGTAACGCAGACCCATCGCGGCGACCGACTCGGCGACGCGCCGCGGCTCGTCGGCGTCGAACTCGGCCGGCTTTCCGGTGTCGATCTGACAGAAGTCGCAGCGCCGGGTGCACTGGTCGCCACCGATGAGGAAGGTGGCCTCCCGGTCCTCCCAGCACTCGTAGATGTTGGGGCAGCCGGCCTCCTGGCACACGGTGTGCAGCCCCTCGCGCGAGACGAGCCCGCGCAACTGGGTGTACTCCGGGCCCATCTTGGCCTTGACCTTGATCCACGGCGGCTTGCGCTCGATCGGCGTCTCGGCGTTGCGTGCCTCGATCCGCAGCATGCGCCGCCCCTCCGGGGCGACCGTCGCGGGGCGCGCGGGCTGCTCAGTCGTCGGCGCGGATTGCTCGATCGTCACAAAACCGAGCGTACGCCGGTCGGCGCCGGTCGATGAACGGCGGGCGACCGCCGTCACCCCGGAATCGCTGTGACACCGGACACGAAGGGCCAAAAATCCCGGTCACACCGCGAGGCGCCCGGTGCTAGCGTGCCGGGCAGAGCTGTGACGGAGCCGAGTAACGGACCGATCCGCCAGTCGAGAGAGCCGCCGGTTGCTGCGAGGCGGTCTGGCGCCGGGCCGTGAAGACCCTCCCGAGCTGCGGGAAGAACAGCGCCTGTGCGCCCAGTAGAGCCCGCCCGGCCGGCCCCGGTGAAAAGGCGACGAACGAGGCTCCCGCCCCGGCGGGGGCGAAGGTGTGGTGGCACCGCGAGGTTCCCGCTCGCCCACACCTCCCTGGGGATCGCGTTGCGATTGGTCAAGGAGGTAGTCGTCGTGCAACGCATCCTGTCCTCTCAACTCCCCGCCCATGTGGGCGCCACCGTGCGGCTCGCCGGCTGGGTCCACCGCCGCCGGCTGCTCAAGTCGGTGGCCTTCCTGGTCCTCCGCGACGGCGGCGGGCTCGCCCAGGTGGTGGTCACCGCGGCCGCCGTGCGCGCGCAGGTCGAGGCGCTCACCGAGGAGACGGTCGTCGAGGTGGTCGGCACGGTGGTCGCGAACCCGGCCGCGCCCGCCGGGGTCGAGGTCGTCGAGCCGACGGTACGTCCGCTCGGGCCGCCCGCCGTCCCGCCCCCGTTCGACCTGTACCGGCCGGTGCTCACGGCCGGCCTGTCCACCCAGCTCGACCACGCGCCGGTCGCGCTGCGGCACCCGAGCCGATCCGCCGCGCTGCGGATCTCGGCGGCGGCCGTGTCCGGCTTCCGGGCCACGCTCGACGGGCAGGGCTTCGTCGAGGTGCACACGCCGAAGGTGGTCGCCTCGTCCACCGAGAGCGGGGCGAACGTGTTCGCGCTGGACTGGTTCGGGCGTCCCGCCTACCTGGCCCAGTCGCCGCAGTTCTACAAGCAGCTCATGGTGGGCGTCTTCGAGCGGGTGTACGAGGTCGGGCCGGTGTTCCGCGCCGAGCCGCACGACACCGCGCGGCACCTGGCCCAGTACACGTCGCTCGACGTCGAGCTGGGGTTCGTGGCCGACCACCGGGACGTGATGGCGGTGCTGCGGGACACCCTGGCCGGGATGGTGGCGACAGTCGCCGACCGGGCGGACGGTGCGCTGGCCACGCTCGGCGTGACGGCGCCGCAGGTGCCGGCCGAGATCCCGGCGGTGCACTTCACCGAGGCGTTGACGATCGCCGGCGCGCCGCCTTCCGAACCCGATCTGGCCCCGGCGCACGAGCGGGCGCTGGGGGAGTGGGCGCTCCGGGAGCACGGCAGCGACTTTCTCTTCGTCACCGGCTATCCGATGGCGAAGCGCCCCTTCTACACCCATCCGGACCCGGCGCGGCCCGCGTACTCGAACGGTTTCGACCTGCTGTTCCGCGGCGTGGAGCTGGTCACCGGCGGGCAGCGGCTGCACCGGCACGCCGACTACCTGGCCGCGCTGGCGGCGCGCGGCGAGCCGGTCGAGCCGTACGCCGGTTACGTGGACGCGTTCCGGCACGGCATGCCGCCGCACGGCGGGTTCGCGATCGGGCTGGAGCGGGTCGTCGCGCGGCTGACGGGCGCGGCGAACGTCCGGGAGGTGACCGCCTTCCCGCGCGACCTGCACCGCCTCGCGCCCTGACGGCTGCGCCCTCGCGCGGCTTGCTCCGTGCCGGTCCGCGGCGGCGGGCTCGCTCCTAGCCGGTCCCGGTCCCGGTTCCGACCCCGATGGCGGGCGCGGGCTCAGCATCGGGCCGGCGGTCTCGCCGCCGACCTCCGGAATCGGTTCGGATCTGCCACTGAGCGTGACGAGAGGTCGCTCGGCCTAGTGGTCACTCTCGGTGAGGGTTGTTTCGGGGCGGTCGAGAGGCCCTCGCCGTCGGCGGATTGCGCTGAGCTGGGGTTATGGCGGACTGCCGTCCGGAGGGAGGGAAGGGTGTCTGCGCCCTTTGCTCTGCAGCCACGAGCGCAACGGTCGACCGGGCGTGATCGTTGCGGATCTGGCTGCAGAGCAAAGTAGGCGGGAGGTCACATGCCGCGGGACGCGGCGTTGTCACTCACCGTGACCGATGGCGGGGTGGGGGCTGGGCGAGCGGCGGTTCTGGGCGCACGGCGATCCGGACCGGTCGGCCGGACCGGGCGGTCAGGCCGGGCCGAGCAGGTCCCAGGGGTTGCCGGCGATGTCGCGGAAGACCGCGACCCGGCCGTACGGCTCGGTGCGGGGCGGCCGGACGAACTCGACCCCCGCGTCGGCCATCCGGCGGTACGCCGCCTCGAAGTCGTCGACCTGGAGGAAGAAACCCACCCGGCCGTGGGTCTGGTCGCCCACCGCACCGGCCTGGTGCTCACCGTCGGCGCGGGCCAGCAGCAGGCCGGTCCCACCGCCCGGCGGGCGTACGACCACCCAGCGCTTGGGCCGGCCGTCGTTCGTCAGCGAGGGCTTGTCCTCGGCCAGCTCGAACCCGAGCACCTCGGTGAAGAACGCGATCGCCGGGTCGTACTCGGCGACGACGAGCGTGACCAGGTCGAGCCGCACGGGTTCAGACCTGCGTCAGCGTCGGCAGGTGCCGCTCGACCACCGGCAGCACGTCGGCGACGGTGATCGGCCGGCCCAGCTCGGCGGTCAGCGAGGTGACCCCGGCGTCGCGGATGCCGCAGGGCACGATCCGGTCGAAGAAGCCCAGGTCGCAGTCGCAGTTGACGGAGAAGCCGTGCAGCGTGACGCCGCGGGCCACCCGGATGCCGATGGCGGCCACCTTGCGGGCCGGGCCCCTGTCGTCCTCCGGCACCCACACGCCGGAGCGCCCCTCGACCCGGCCGGCGGCCAGCCCGAACTCGGCGCACACGTCGATCAGCAGCTGCTCGGTGCGGCGGACGTACGCGACCACGTCGACCGGGTCGGGCAGCCGGACGATCGGGTAGCCGACGAGCTGCCCCGGACCGTGCCAGGTGATCTTCCCGCCGCGGTCCACGTCCACCACCGGGGTGCCGTCCATCGGGCGGTCCCACGGCTCGGTGCGCTTGCCGGCGGTGTAGACGCTGGGGTGCTCCAGCAGCAGCACCGTGTCGCCCTGCTCGCCGGCCACCACCGCCTCGTGCAGCCGGCGCTGCTCGTCCCAGGCGGCCTGGTAGTCGAGCAGGCCGGCGCGGACGGCGGTCAGCCCGGAAGTCGTCACGCTCACCCGTCCAGCCTAGTCCCGCCCCCCGGGAACCGGACCCGTGAGCCTCGTCGCCATCGGGCCGAGGTGGCGGTCAGTCCGGCACCCGCCACAGCCAGACGTCCTCCACCCGCTCCGGCTCGCCGAGCAGCGCGGTGGCGGTACGCCGCAGCGCGTCCTCGTCGACGTCGTACTTCGCGCCGTGCACCCGGTCCGGCAGCACCACCGCCCGCACGCCCCAGTGGCGCAGGTCCGCCCGGGACTCGCGGATGCTGCCGTCGGTGATGATCGGCACCAGCCCGGTCCGGCCGGCCTGGTCCATCAGTGAGTCGAAGGTGCGCGGCACCGGCCCGATCCGGCCCCGGCCCTCCGGCCCGCCCGGCCCGAGGAAGAACCCGGCCGGGATGCGGAACTCACCCTGCCGGTGGGCCAGCGCGTACGCCTGCCAGCGCTGCCCGTCCGGATACACGTCGACGGTCAGCGGCAGCGGGGTCAGCACCCCGTCGGGCGGGACGTAGCGCTGCCAGGCGCCACTGGTGATGAACGCCGGGATCGGTTCGCGGACGCTGGTCAACAGCGGCGTCGGCGCCAGCGGCAGCAGCGCGGCGACGAACCCGAGCGCCCAGGCCACGCCGATGGCGCGGCGCCGGGGCGGCCGGGCCCGCAGCGAGTCGATCGCGTACGCCAGCAGCAGGCCGATCACCGGCGCGACGACAAGGGCCAGCCGGGACGGCAGCGCCGCGTTGATCACCGGCAGGTTGTCCAGCACCCCGAACGGCAGCGTCTGGTCGAAACGGCGGCCGTTCCACTTCACCGTCGGCCCCCACGACAGCACCGCGAAGACCACCGCGGTCACCCCGAGCGCCGCGAGGGTGGCCCGGAACGCCCGGTCCGCGCGCCACCACAGCAGCGCGAAGCAGGCCAGGCCGAGCACGAGCAGCGGTACGCCGAAGAACGAGTTCTCCTCCGTCGGGTTGGGCGCCAGCGAGGTGCCCCACCCGGCCCAGCCGGCCAGCGACCGGCGCGGGTACGACCCGTACGCGGCGATGTCCTCGGAGTGGATCAGCGGGTCGAAGCCGGTGCCGTGGAACCGCTGCGGCCCGAGGAAGTGCAGCCAGAGCGGGTACGCCAGCAGCACTCCGGCGACGAGCGCGGTGACTCCGAGTCCGGCCGCCATCCGGGGCAGCGCGGCGCGTACCTCCGGCCACCGGGCCGGGTGCAGCGCCCAGACGGCGAGGAACACGCCGAGCGCCAGCGCGGTGAAGAACAACCCTTCGGCGGCGATCGAGAACGCGGCCGCCACCAGCAGCCCGAGCACGATCCCGCCGGTGACCGCGCGGCCGGGGCGGCGCAGCCGGAACACGCCCCAGATCAGCAGCGGCACCAGCCAGCCGGCGGTCCAGTTCAGGTGCGCGTTGGCGTGCGACACCATCGCCGGGCAGAAGGCGATGAACAGCGCCCCCACACCGGCGGCCAGCCGGCTGCGCACCAGGTACCGGCTCAGCAGCCAGTACCAGGCCACCGCGGTGGCGGCGAGGTTGAGCGTGAGGATCACCAGGAACGTCGCGGGCGGCCCGATCAGGTACGTCAGTGGCGCGAAGACCGCCGCGTACACGGTGATCGAGGTGTTCACCGCGAGGTTCACCCCGTCCGGGACGTTGATCAGCGTGGTGTAGAGCGGGTTCTCCCCGTGGGTGAGCGCGTGCCCGCCGAACGCCAGCAGCCACTCGAACAGCGCCTGGTCGCTGGAGTTGACGGTGATGGCGCGGCTGTTGGGATCACGCCACATGCCGCTGGTGACCCAGAAGGCCAGGGCCAGGGCGGCGAGCGTCACCAGCAGGTCGGCCCGCCGGTCACGGACGCGGGTCGTCGACGGCCCGGTGGCCAGGAACGGGGAGGACGGCACGCAGCGGACGTTACCAACCGGACCTGGGCAGACCGCCCGGACACGAAACTCGCCCGCACACTTCGGCGGTCGTGAATGTGTGAGCGGCGGCCATTCCGGTGTGACGAAACGCGGCCGTAACGTCGCGGCAACCCGGAGGTGACTCAGTTCACATTCCACGATCGGGAGGTTCCCGTGCCCCGCTCCTCATCCCTCAACGTCCGCGTCGCCGGGGCGGCGGCCGGGGTCGTGCTCGCCGCGGCCACCGCGCTGGTCGCCGCCCTTCCCGCCCAGGCCGCCTCGCTCACCCAGGTCACCGGCTTCGGCTCCAACCCCGGAAACCTGACCATGTACGCGTACCGCCCGGACGGCCTGCCGGCCGGCGCGCCCGCCGTGGTGCTGCTGCACGGGTGCGTGCAGAACGCCTCGACCTACGTCGCCAACTCCGGCTGGCAGAAGTACGCCGACCAGTGGAAGTTCACGCTCATCGCGCCGCAGCAGCCCAGCGGCAACAACGCCAACTCCTGCTTCAACTGGTTCGAGACCGGTGACACCGCCCGCGGTCAGGGCGAGGCGCTGTCGATCAAACAGATGGTCGACTACGCCAGGACCACCTACGGCACCGACGGCGCCCGCGTGTACGTCAGCGGCCTCTCCGCCGGCGGCGCGATGAGCGCGGCCATGCTCGCCGCCTACCCGGACGTCTTCGCCGGCGGCTCGATCATCGCCGGCATCCCGTACCGCTGCGCGACCAGCACCGTCACCGCGTTCAGCTGCATGAACCCGGGTGTGGACAAGACCCCGGCCCAGTGGGGCGACCTGGTCCGCGGCGCGTACGCCGGCTACACCGGCAAGCGGCCCCGGGTGGCGATCTGGCACGGCACCAGCGACACCACTGTGGCGACCGCGAACGCCGCCGAGTCGCGGGACCAGTGGACGAACGTGCTGGGCCTGTCGACCACCCCGACCAGCACGTCCACGCTGCCGTCCGGCACGAGCCTGGAGGTCTACGGCAACGACCAGGTCCGCCTCTACCGGGTCTCCGGCATGGGCCACGGCACCCCCGTCGACCCGGGTACCGGCGCGGACCAGTGCGGCACCGCCGGGGCGTACTTCCTGGACACCATCTGTTCGACGTACCGGGACGCGCTCTTCTTCGGGCTCGGCGGTGGCGGCGCCTCGCCGAGCCCGACCCCGACGGCGACCGCGTCACCCACGCCCACCGCGTCACCCTCGCCCACGCCATCGCCGACCGGCGCGCCGGTCTGCGTCACCGCCAGCAACTACGCGCACGTGGTGGCCGGGCGGGCCTACCAGTCCGGCGGGTACGCCTACGCGCTGGGCAGCGGGCAGCGGATGGGCCTCTACAACACCTTCTACACGAGCACGCTCAAGCAGACCGGGCCCGCGTACTGGGTGATCGGCTGCTGAACGGCCACGCCGCGCCGCCCTCGCGGGCTCACTCCGTGAGGGCGGCGCGCAGCGCGCCCGGCAGGTCCGGATGCGTCCAGGGAAAGCCGGACTTGTCGAGTACGCCCGGCAGCACCCGGGTGCTGGTGAGCGCCTCCTGCGAGAAGCCGCCGAGCACCACCTTCAGCGCCACCGCCGGGATCGGCATGATCGCGGGGCGGTGCAGCTGACGGGCAAGTTCCCGGGTGAACTCGGCGTTGGTGACCGGCGCCGGGCCGACCACGTTGACCGGGCCCGCCAGGTCGTCGCGGTCGAGCAGGAACTTCGCCGCGTTCAGCCAGTCCCGCATCGAGATCCACGGCAGCCACTGCCGCCCGTTGCCCAGCTTGCCGCCGACGCCGAGCCGGAACGGCAGCAGCTGCGGCTTGAGCAGGCCGCCGTCGCGGTGCAGCGGCAGTCCGGTACGCAGGCGCACCACCCGTACGCCCGCGTCCTCGGCCGGCCGGGTCGCGGCCTCCCACACCCGGCAGACGTCGGCGAGGAACCCCTCACCGGCCGGCGCCTCCTCGGTGACCGCGCGGTCACCGGTGTTGCCGTACCAGCCGACCGCCGAGGAGTTCAGCAGCACCGCGGGCCGGTCCGCGGCGGGCAGACCGGCGATCGTGATGGCGAGCGTGGTGGTGCTGTCCACGCGGCTGGTCCGGATCAGCTTCCGGTACTCGTCGTTCCAGCGCTTGTCGCCCACCCCGGCCCCGGCCAGGTTCACCACCGCGTCCGCGTCGGCGACGCACTGCGGGTCCAGTTGCGCGGCGGACGGGTTCCACTGGCGCTCGGCGGGTGTGCGTGGTGGGCGGCGGACCAGGCGGGTGACCTGGTGGCCGTCCGCGGTGAGGCAGTCGACCAGTCGGGTGCCGAGGAAGCCGGACACGCCGGCCATGAGGATCCGCATGCTCACATCTTCGAGTACGCGGCGCGATTCGGATGCGTGGAGCGAAATCACTCACTCGTCACGCCCACCCGTCACGCGCGCTGAACGCGTTGCGTTTTTTTCGAATAGCGATACCCTTGTGGTCATGAGCAGCGCGCTGCGTGAACGTACCGTCCTTCCTCCGGACGACCCGGCTGAGCTGGCCCGGTTCGTGCACGAACTGCGGAGCGCCAGCGGTCGTGCGCGGGCCAGGCTGGTCGGGCCGGACGGGTCCGAGATCGAGATCCCCGACGAGTTGTACGGAGTGCTGCGGGACGTGGTGACGGCACTGTCCGAAGGGCTTGCGATCTCCATCGCACCGCACAACACGATGCTGACGACCCAGGAGGCGGCAGACCTGCTCAACATCTCCCGGCCCACGCTGGTCCGGTTGCTGTCCGAGGGCGAGATGCCGCACACGATGCGCGGCCGTCACCGGCGAGTCATGCTCCGGGACGTTCTCGACTACCAGGAGCGGACCCGGCAGGCACGCCGCCGGACGCTCGACCGAATGACCGCCGAAGCCGAGGAAGACGGCCTGTACGACGCGACGGCCACACCGCGCAGGACGAGATGAGCGTGACCTGAGTGGCGTTCCCGGCTTTTCTCGACACCTGCGTCCTCTACCCGGCGCATCTCTGCGACACCCTGCTGCGGCTGGCCGAGGTCGCCGCCTACCGGCCCCTCTGGTCCAGGGACGTCCTTGACGAGCTGCGACGCAACCTGATCGCACGAGGCATCGCGGAGGAGCGGGTCGACCGCCGGATCGGCCAGATGTCCGAGGCGTTCCCGGACGCCATGGTCAGCGGGTACGAGTCGCTCATCGACGGCATGTCCAACGATCCCAAGGACCGGCACGTGCTGGCTGCCGCCGTCCGGGCGAACGCGGAAGTGCTGGTCACGTTCAACGTCGGTGATTTTCCCGAGGCGTCGCTCAAGTCCTTCGACATCGTGGCGATGCACCCGGACGACTTCCTGCTCGACCAGCTGGACCTCTACCCGGGGCAGACACTGGACGTCCTGCACCGCCAGGCGGCCGCCTACCGCAGGGAGCCGACGACCGTACCGGGTCTGCTCGTACTGCTGGGACGCACCGGCCTGCCCCGGTTCGCCGCGGAGGTCCGCCGGCACCTCTGAGGCGGCCCCCCCGCGGCGGGACAGAGCGGATGCTCCTATGGATGTCAAGGGGTGTTGAGGGCGGTGTAGTCGGCGAGGAGGGCGGTGTGGACCTCGCGGATGATGTAGCGCTTGAGGCAGCGGATGATCTCTTTCTTGGTGAGGCCTTGTTTG
>NZ_MAGP01000136.1 GCF_002926165.1 Micromonospora chalcea
GTGCCGACCCGGTCGGCGGCGGTGCTGTACCAGGGCTGGGGGCGCCGGGGCGGGTAGCCGGGGCCGCCCGGGGTAAAGGGACGCCGAGAAGGGGGCGACATGACTGTGCACGCGCTGGAGGCGGCCCGCCGGTTGGCGCCGCGACTGGCCGCCCGCGCGGCCGGGCACGACCGCGACGGCTCGTTCCCCGTGGAAGACTTCGCGGACCTGCGGGCGGCCGGGCTGTTCGGGCTGATGGTGCCGCCCGAGCTGGGTGGCGCGGGCGCGAGCTTCGCCGAGTACGCGGCGGTCGCCACCGAACTGGCCCGGGGCAACGGCGCGACCGCGCTGGTGTTCAACATGCACGCCTCGGTCACCGGCGCGCTGGGCGCGGTCACCGAGGAACTGGCCGAGGCGCTCGGCGTACCGGATGAGGCGCTGGCGGCGCGGGACCGGCTGCTGCGCGCGGCGGCCGACGGCGCCTGGTACGCGGTGGCGATGAGCGAACGCGGCGCAGGCGCCCGGCTGTCGCAGCTCAGCACCGTCTACGAGCCGGTCGAGGGCGGCTGGCACATCAAGGGCAGCAAGACGTTCTGCTCCGGCGCCGGCCACCCGGACGGCTACCTGGTGGCCGCCCGCAGCGCCGCCGACCAGTCGGTGGTGTCGCAGTTCCTGGTCCCGGCCGGGGACGGGATCACCGTGGAGCCCACCTGGGACTCGCTCGGCATGCGGGCCACCTCGTCGCACGACGTGCACCTGGACGTGACGGTTCCGGCCGACCGGCTGCTCGGCGGCGTCGAGGGGCTGGCTCTGGTGGTCGCGCAGCTCATGCCGCACTGGCTGGTGGCGAGCTACGCGGCGGTCTACGTGGGCGTGGCCCGGGCCGCGATCGACGCGGCCGCCGAGCACCTCAACGCCCGCAACCTCGCCGGGCTGCCCGCGGTGCGGGCCCGCCTGGGCCGGGCGGACGCGGCCACCGCCGCCGCCGAACTGGTGGTCGCCGAGGCGGCCCGCCGGGTCGACGAGGCGCCCGGCGACGCCGAGACGAACCGCTGGGTGTGGCGGGCCAAGCTGCTGGCCGGCACCACCGCCGCCGAGGTCGCGGCCTCGATGCTGGAGGCGGCCGGCACCTCGGCGACCCGGCTCGGGCATCCGCTGGAGCGGCTCTACCGGGACGCCCGGTGCGGTTCGCTGCACCCGGCCACGTCCGACGTGTGCGCCGACTGGCTCGGCATCGCCGCGCTCGGCGGCGACCCGGACCGGGACAGCGCGCTCCCTCGTTGGTGAAGCGCGAGGAGCGAGCCGGTTTTGCGAGCCCCGCAGTCGCGAACGAAAGGCTGCCGGGTGACCAGGGTTGGTGCGAGAGATGAGGGAGGGGTGGGGGACGTGGGCATGCCGGTGATCGCGGGCCTGGGTACGGCGCATCCGCCGGGCGCGGACCAGGACGAGCTGTGGACGGGTTTCTTCGCGGGGCACTTCCAGGGGAACACCCGGGCGCTGGCGCAGCGGATCTTCGCGAACTCGGGCGTCACCCGGCGGCAGGCGGCGGTCAACCCGCTGCTGGAGGACGTCTCGGAGTGGCCGACCGAGCGCCGGATGCGCCGCTACCAGGTCGAGGCGCTGCCGCTGGGCAAGGAGGCGGTCAGCCGGGCGCTCACCGCCGCCGGCCTGGACGCCGCCGACATCGGGATGTTCATCGTCTGCTCCTGCACCGGGTACGCCACCCCGGGGCTGGACATCCTGCTCGCCCGGGACCTCGGCATGTCGCCGAGCACCCAGCGCATGTTCGTCGGGCACATGGGCTGCTACGCGGCCCTGCCCGGGCTGGGCGCGGCGAGCGACTTCGTCACCGCCCGGGGGCGTCCCGCGCTGCTGCTCTGCGCGGAGTTGACCAGCCTGCACATCCAGCCGCCGGGCGCCCGGGTGGACACCCAGCAGATCGTCTCCCACGCGCTGTTCTCGGACGCCGCGGTCGCCGCCGTGGTCGTCCCCGGGGGCCGGGGGTACGCGCTGCGCGAGGTCACCTCGGTCACCGACACCTCCACGGCCGACCACATGACGTGGGACGTCACCGACACCGGCTTCCGGATGGGGCTGTCGCCCAAGGTGCCGCAGGTCCTCTCCCGGCACGTCCGGACCCTGGTCGACGAGCTGCTGGCACGGCACGGGTGCGAACGCTCCGACGTGGACGGCTGGGCGGTGCACCCGGGCGGGCCGCGGATCCTCAACGTGGTGGAGCGTGAGCTGGCGCTGCCGCCGGACGGGCTCGCCGCCTCCCGGGGGACGCTCGCCGAGCACGGCAACTGTTCGTCCCCGACGACGCTGCTGATCCTGGACCGGCTGTGGCGTACGGAGCCGTCGCCGCCGCGCTGGGTGGTGATGCTCGCGTTCGGGCCGGGGCTGACGCTCTACGCGGCGCTGCTGGAACGCGTGGGCTGACGGGTCGCCCCGGTCGCGCCGCGCCGATACGCTGCCCGCATGGCCTCCGAGGAGCGGGACGGGCGGGCGTTGCTGGCCGGCCTGACCGTCCTGGCGCTGTTGCTCGGCTCGGCCTGGTGGCGGTCGGCGGCCCCGCAGGCCGGCCCGGCCACGTCGGCCGCGCCCGCGAGCGTGGATCTGGCCCCGCGCAACTGGCGGGTCGACCCGTCGACGGGCGAAGCGCGTCCGGTGCCACGCGCCGGGCGCGAAGCGGCGTTGGACAACCGCCGCGTGCCGCGTGCCGAGCCGGACCGCTCGGTGGTGATACGGGTGGAGGACGACGGCACGGCGCGTCTGCTCCAGGTGTCGCACGTCGTGTGGCGGGAGAGGTCCCGGCTGACGCCGGGCGGGCCGCCTGTCGTCCGGCAGGTACGGCCCACGCGGGGCGACAACTACCGGCTCTCGGTGAGCTGTGCCGGTGACGGCGTGGTCGTCGTACTCGTCTCCGGCCTCGGGGACGACGAGTTCCGGCGGGCGCTGCGCTGCGGCGGGCAGCTGGACGTGCCGGTGGTGGGCGGCAGTGGCGAGCTGGTGCAGATGCGGTTCGTCGCGATAAGGGGCCGGGCCGACCTGGACGCCCGGCTCGAGGCGCTCTACTGACCGTCGTTCAGCCGGCCAGCCGGGCCAGGTCGGCCCGGTAGTCCGACAGCGGGCCCAGCTCCGGCACCACCCGCACCAGCGCGCCCTGCCGGTCCACCAGCAGCGCCGGGGCGATGCCGGGCTGGGCGGACAGGTGCAGGTAGGAGCGCAGCCCGCCGGCCGGGTCGCCGAGTGGGCGTACCCCCGGGACGCTCGCCGAGCCGGCCCGCCGGCCCGCTGTCACGGTGACCACCGTGACGCCGGGCGGGGCGGCTCCGGCCGCCGCGGTGACCTGCTCGGCGCAGGCGCAGGCGTCGGTCAGGATGATCATGGCGGGCAGCATGCTGCGCAGCGGCACCGGCACGTCGTCGGCGCCGACCAGGTCCAGCGCGGGAAGCGGGCCGACCGGTTGCGGCGCTGCGCCGCCGCCGTGGGGGAGCACTGTCGGTGCGCCGGACCGGGTGGCGCGTGGCCAGGTGACCGCCGCGAGGCCGGCGAGTGTGATCAGCACCGATACGAGCAGGATCAGCGCCGGTAGTCCGAGGCGGAGCGAGCCGGTGCGCCGGCCGGCGGCCGTTCGTGCCCGCCGTAGCTCCCGGCGGACCTGCCGGGCCTCGTCGGCGAGCGCCGAGGCGTCGTCCGGGACGACCACGCGGCCCCACTCCGGGGGCAGGCCGGGGAGCCCGTCCGGCGGCCCCTGGCCGTCAGCGTCAGGCACGCCCATCGGACCCCCAGGAACGTCTCGGTGAGCGGACGTCGCGTCCTCTCCCAGCGTCCCGCACCGGCCGCCGTAACGCCACACCTGGGCGCGGACGGACTTGCGGAGCTACCATGGAAGGAGCGCATTGCCCTAGATCTGGACGCTCCCGTCACCCCTTACCGGGTTGTCACGTGATCCTCACGGAGCGTGTCGAAACCATCGGTTTGGCCGCCTGTCAAGCTGAAGAAATACCTCTCACAGGGCCCCTGAGCTGCGCCAACGGTCAGGACAGCGGTGAGACATCGGTGCCTGAGCGTGTTACCCTAGACACAGCGAAAGGGGTTTCGAACCTATGGTTTTCAGTGTCGGCGAGACCGTTGTTTACCCCCACCACGGGGCCGCACTCATCGAGGCAATCGAGACTCGGGTCATCAAGGGCGAGCCCAAGCAATACCTCGTCCTGAGGGTCGCACAGGGTGACCTGACGGTCCGGGTTCCCGCCGAGAACGCCGAGATCGTGGGTGTGCGCGAGGTGGTTGGCGAAGAGGGCCTGGGCAAGGTCTTCGACGTGCTCCGTGCACCACACACCGAGGAGCCGACCAACTGGTCGCGGCGTTACAAGGCGAATCTGGAGAAGCTGGCCTCCGGTAACCCGCTGAAGGTGGCCGAGGTCGTCCGCGACCTGTGGCGCCGGGAGCGGGAGCGGGGCCTGTCGGCGGGCGAGAAGCGGATGCTCGCCAAGGCTCGTGACATTCTCGTCGGCGAGGTCGCGCTGGCCGAGAAGAGCACCAAGGACGAGGCCGAGACGCTGCTCGACAAGGTGCTGACCGAGGCCTGATCCACACCTCTGCCTCTACCCACCCCGCAGCGAACGAATCCGAGGACCGCGACGTGACCGCGCAGCTCAATCCGCGCGGTGACGTCGCGGTCCTCGTTCCTGCGGCCGGTGCCGGCGTACGCCTCGGACCCGGCGCCCCCAAGGCGCTCCGCCCGCTCGCCGGTGAACCACTGCTCGTGCACGCCGTCCGCCGGGTCGCCGCCGCGCCCTCTGTGCACACGATCGTGGTGGCCGCACCGGCCACCGAGGTCGAGGCGGTACGCGCGATGCTGGCGCCCGTGGCGCCGGTGACAGTGGTGCCCGGTGGCGCCGAGCGTCAGGCGTCGGTGGCGGCGGCTCTCGCAGCGGTGCCCGCCGGTCCGGAGATCGTCCTGGTGCACGACGCCGCCCGTGCGCTCACCCCGCCGGGCCTGGTCGAGTCGGTGGCGGCGGCGGTCCGCGACGGGCACGACGCGGTGATCCCGGTGCTGCCGGTGGTCGACACGATCAAGGAGGTCGACGCGGCCGAGCGGGTGCTCGGCACCGTCGACCGGTCCGCGTTGCGGGCGGTCCAGACGCCGCAGGGCTTCCGCCGCTCGGTACTGCTCGCGGCCCACCGGTCGGCGGGTGACGCGCTCACCGACGACGCCGGGCTGGTCGAGAAGCAGGGGATCGCGGTCACCTGCGTACCCGGCTCCGAGCTGGCCCTGAAGATCACCCGCCCGTTCGACCTGTCCCTGGCCGAACACCTGCTGTCCACCGGCGTCTGACGTACTCCTCACAGGTCGGCGGTGGATCGAGCCCGGCGCAGGCGGTCTCGGACGACATACCGCTGACCCTGGGTGAAGGCGCTACCTCTGCCTCGGCTGTGATGCGGGATGGGCGTCGGTAGCGTCAGGTGGCCAGCCGAACCTGGCGCGGTGAGGCCGAATACCTGATAGCGCCCTTCGGTCCACCCCTGCTTGCGGCTGACCTCGATGATGTCGGCGAGGAGGGCGTCGCGCCGTTCGCCCGTCGCTCGGAGCCGGTTCACCTCACCGACTGTCCAATCGACGTTGTCGAGCCGAAAGAGAATCTTGGGCACCTCTGGAAGGATCTGGCGCTGAGAGTAGAAGGCCAGATGATCCACAGGTTGAAATGATCTGCCCGCCTGGCAGACGTACGCTCGCGTCGACTGATAGAGCCCCCATGCGTTTCTGGCGGGGACCACCACGGTGTCGTTGCGGGCGGCTGGGCGCAGTCGGTGCACCTCGGTCACCCGCTCGATCCTCCTGAGCCAGCGGGCGGCGTCCGGGTCCGCCCACGCGACGACATCGATCATCTGGCTGAGGCGGAACGGCACGTCGGTGGCGAGAAGCGAATCATGATGAGCCAGCCGATTGCGGAACACCCGGAGGGCATTCATCGCGCTGGCGACATCGTGGCGCTTGCCGGACGAGTAAGGGAAGGCGCGGTGCAGGGCCTCCCGCCAGAGTTGCTCGTGCTCCGAACCCAACATCGAGACCCAGAAGCCGAAACTCAAGCCCGCGATGATTTGGTCGCGGGTTTCCTTCTGGGAGTGCTCTCGACGCAAGCGCGCGCGGACCTCGGAGACGTTTCGATCAATTCCATCCTGCACCTGGCGCTTAGCGCTGACCGTCAGAAGGAACCATGGGATACCGCGGCCCGGCTCGTTGAGGTGCACCCTCATCTCCCGATCTATCGCGTTGCGGGTGACGACCTCGACGTAGTGAAACGCCTCGAACGACGCGCCCGTCAGGGCGACGCTCCACTCGTAAAGCTCACAGGCCTTGCTCTCGTCGCCGCCGGCGGCAGCCAGACAGGGATGGAACCTGCCGAGGGAGATCCAGTGATGCACGGTTCGCGCATGGGGGTGTGGCGTCACGGACTGGATGCTAAGCGTGACGATCGCGGCGGATTGTCCGGCGCGCCGACGGCAAGAAAGAGCCCCAGGCGCATGCGCGAGGCAGAGGCGACACTGGGGCGTACAGAAACCAAGCTAACCACAGCCCGGGCGGCCGTCAAGGCGCAGCGCGTACCCTCTGGTCATGATCGTTCCTCGGGTGGCCGTCGGCACCGACGTGCACGCGTTCGCGGCCGGGCGGCCCTGCTGGGTCGCGGGCCTGCACTGGCCGGACCAGGACGGCCTGGCCGGTCACTCCGACGCCGACGTGGCGGCGCACGCCGCCTGCAACGCGCTGCTCTCCGCCGCCGGCCTCGGTGACCTGGGCGCGAACTTCGGGGTGGACCAGCCGGAGTGGGCCGGTGCCTCCGGGGTGGCGCTGCTGACCGAGAGCGCGCGCCGGGTACGGGCGGCGGGCTTCCAGATCGGCAACGTGTCGGTGCAGGTCGTCGGCAACCGCCCCAAGATCGGGCCGCGCCGGGAGGAAGCGCAGCGGGTGCTCTCCGAGGCGGTCGGCGCGCCGGTGACCGTGTCCGCTGCGACCACCGACGGCCTCGGCTTCACCGGGCGTGGGGAAGGGCTGGCCGGGATCGCGGTGGCCCTGGTCTACGAGGCCCCGGCCGGCTGACGCGGCGACGGGGACGGGGACGGTCCGGTTTGGCGGGGCGGATACGCTCGCCGGGATGCCGAGTGACGCCGCACCCGACCAGTCCGCCGCCGACGGCTACCTGCAACGCGCCCATCTCCTCGCCGAGCTGGGCCGCTACGACGAGGGCGTCGGCGAACTCACCGCGCTGCTCGCGGACGAGCCCGGGCACCTGCCCGCGTTGACCATGCTGGCCCGGATGCACCTGGCCGCCGGGCGTCCGGCGGAGGCGCTGGCCGTCGCCGAGACGGCCGTGACCCCAGTTCCGGACGCCGTGACAGCCGACGGCGAAACGTCCGCCGTCGAGCCGCCCACTGCCGCTGAGACGTCCGGGACGCGTGCCGCCGACACGGCTGGGGGTGTCCTGCCGGTGCTCGTGGCCCGTGGCTTCGCGCTGCTCGACCTCGAACGCTGGAAGCCCGCAGCGGCCACCGCCGACGAGATCCTGGCGCGCGGTCCGGGCGACGCGTACGCGCAGCGCAGCGCCGCCGCCATTCTCTCCGCGTCGCGCAACGGGCAGGCGGCGCTGGACGCGGCGTGGCGGGGTGTCGAGCTGGCCCCGGATGAGCCGGAGGCGCACCTGGTGCTGGGCCTGGTCGCGGTGCGGCTGCAACTGTTCGACCTGGCCGAGCGGGCCTACCGGGAGGCGCTGCGGCTGGACCCGGAGCTGGGCGAGGCGGGGCAGGACGTGGGCGTGGCCCGGCTGGAGCGACGCCGCTACGCCGAGACGCTGGAGCACCTGACCGCGCTGGCGGACCTGCCGGTGGCCCGGCCCGACCCGGTCCGGACCGTGGACGACGGCATCCGGCGGCTCCTGCTGTCGGTGGCCGGCTGGTCGCTGCTCGCGAGCCTGCTGGCCGGCGTCCTGGCCCCGGCCTCGTCCGGCGCGTCCCGGCTGTTCGCGGCGCTGTCGGTGGCCGGCGTGGCGGTGCTGCTGCGGCGTCCGGCGACGTGGCGGCCCGGCCTGCGGGAGGCGATGTCGCGCGGCCTGGCCGTGCCGGTCTGGGCGGCCGCCGCCGCGGTGCTGCTGCTTCTCGTGTACGCGCTGGTCGGCAGCCCGTGGCCGCTGGCCGGGGTGGTGACCGCGTCGGTGGTGGCCGGACTCACCGCGTTCGCTCGCCGGTGAGAGGGTAGGAGGACCGGAAACACCGGCTCAAGGAATGCGGGGACCCGTGCTCACCGTCAATGCCTACGCGGCGACGTCCGCGACCGAACCGCTCGTCCCGACCACCATCGAGCGGCGGGATCTCGGCCCGGACGACGTTCTCATCGACATCAAGTTCTCCGGCATCTGTCACTCCGACATCCACACCGCGCGCAGCGAGTGGGGCCCGACCCGCTACCCGATCGTGGTCGGCCACGAGATCGCGGGCGTGGTGCGTGAGGTCGGCTCGGCGGTCACGAAGTTCGCCGTCGGCGACCGGGTCGGCGTCGGCTGCCTGGTCGACTCCTGCCGGGAGTGCGACAACTGCCGCAAGGGGCTGGAGCAGTACTGCCTGAAGGGCAGCACCGGCACGTACGGCGGGGTGGGGCGGGACGGCAAGCCGACCCAGGGCGGCTACTCGCAGGCCATCGTGGTCACCGAGGACTTCGTGCTGCGCATCCCGGACGGCATCGAGCTGGACGCCGCCGCGCCGCTGCTCTGCGCCGGCATCACCACGTACTCGCCGCTGCGGCACTGGAACGCCGGGCCGGGCACCCGGGTTGCGGTGATCGGCATGGGCGGTCTCGGCCACATGGCCGTGAAGCTGGCGCACGCGATGGGCGCCGAGGTGACTGTGCTGTCGCAGTCGCTGAAGAAGCGGGAGGACGGGCTGCGGCTCGGTGCCGACCACTACTACGCCACCTCGGACGAGGAGACGTTCCGTGAGCTGGCCAACTCGTTCGACCTGATCATCAACACGGTCAGCGCGACCCTCGACATGGACGCGTACCTGCGGCTGCTCGCGGTGGACGGGACGCTGGTCAACGTGGGCGCGCCCGAGGATTCGCTGTCGGTGCACGCGTTCTCGCTGATCCCGGCCCGCCGTTCGTTCGCCGGGTCGAACATCGGCGGCATCGCGGAGACCCAGGAGATGCTCGACTTCTGCGCCGAGCACGGGCTGGGCGCCGAGATCGAGGTCATTGGAGCCGAGAAGATCAACGAGGCGTACGAGCGGGTGCTCGCCTCCGACGTGCGCTACCGCTTCGTCATCGACGCGTCCACGTTCTGACGACCGCGTGCGAAGGGGCCGCGTCCGTGCCGGGCGCGGCCCCTTCTCGCGTACGTCAGGGCTTGCGTGCCCAGGTCCAGGCGTAGCCGTCGTCCTCGCAGTCGGCGGCCGCGTCGCAGAGGTCGAGCGGGCGGAACGTGTCGACCATGACCGCCAGCTCGTCGAAGAACTCCGCGCCGATCGAGCGTTCGGCCGCGCCCGGCTGGGGGCCGTGGGTGAAGCCGGACGGGTGCAGCGAGATCGAGCCCTGCTCGATGCCGGAGCCGCGCCGGGCCTCGTAGTTGCCACCGGTGTAGAACAGCATCTCGTCGGAGTCGACGTTGTGGTGGTTGTACGGCACCGGGATGGCGGCCGGGTGGTAGTCCACCTTGCGCGGCACGAACGAGCAGATCACGAAGTTCGGGCCCTGGAACGTCTGGTGCACGGGCGGCGGCTGGTGGATCCGCCCGGTGATCGGCTCGAAGTCGTGGATGGAGAACGCCCACGGGTACATGTGCCCGTCCCAGCCGACCACGTCGAACGGGTGGTTGGCGTAGACGTACCTCGTCCACCCGCGGCGGTGCTTGACGAGCACCTCCACCTCCTCGCCGTCGACGAGCAGCGGCGTGTCCGGTCCGCGGACGTCGCGCTCGCAGTAGGGCGCGTGCTCCAGGAACTGTCCGCGTACGGAGAGGTAGCGCTTGGGCGGGCCGATGTGGCCGGACGCCTCCACGGCGAGCAGCCGGGTCGGTTCGTCGCCGGTGGGCACCAGGCGGTGGATGGTCGAGGTGGGGATGACGACGTAGTCGCCCGCGACCGCGTCGAGCACGCCGAACGGCGACTCCACCCGCATCGACCCGGCCTCCAGGTAGAGGCAGTGGTCGCCGGTGGCGTCGCGGAACAGCGGCGACGGGCGGTCGGCGAGCACGTACGCGATGCGTACGTCGTCGTTGGCGAGCAGGTACTGCCGGCCGAGCACCGGGTCGGCGCCGGTGCCGTCGAGCTTGTGGGTGCGCAGGTGGCGCGGCTTGAGCGGCAGGTTCGGCACCCGCGTGACCGTGGGCGGGGCGAACTCCTCGGCGGCGAGGATCGCGGTCGGCGCGTGGCGGTGGTAGAGCAGTGACGAGTCGGAGGAGAAGCCCTCCTGGCCGACCAGTTCCTCCGCGTAGAGCGTGCCGTCGGGCTGGCGGAACTGGGTGTGGCGCTTGCGCGGCACGTCGCCGACGCTGCGGTAGTACGGCATCTCGCCTCCCGATATGTCCCGTTCTCCGGCCGGTGGCGTCCGATAATCGGACGCTGTTGTCCGTTCCTCGTAGCGTCCCGTACATTCTTGTCTCGTGTCAACGCAGGTGCCCCGCCTCCTCTCCGGCCTGGTGGACGACGCCGCGGTCTTTCCGCCCGGAAACGCCGCGCTGCCCGACGCGGTGACCGCGCACCGCACCCACCGCGCCGCCTGGTACGCCGACATGGTCGGCCCGCTGCTGCTGCCCGCCTCGGAGATCCAGCGCGGGTCGCTGTCCGGGCTGGTGGACCCGGCCGAAGGGCTGGTCATCGGGCTGATCGGCGACACCGGCCTGGACCAGCTCCCGCAGGCGCTGGACGCGCTCGCGCCCGACGGGGTGACCGCCCGGCAGATCGAGGCGCCGGTGGCCAAACGCGGTGAGGACCCGCAACCCGGGCTGTCCGAACTGGTCGCGCTCGCCGACCGGCTCGACGGCACCGCCGTCTACGCGGAGATCCCGCTGACCTTCGGGCTGATGGGCGCGCTCGACACGCTCGCCGAGGCGCGCGCGGGCGGGCTGCCGGTGGCCGCCAAGTTCCGTACCGGCGGGCTCGCCGCCGAGCTGTTCCCCACCCCGGTCGAGCTGGCCGCGGTGATCTGCGCCTGCCGGGACCGTAAGCTGCCGTTCAAGCTCACCGCCGGGCTGCACCACGCGATCCGGCACCGCGACCCGGAGACCGGCTTCAACCACCACGGTTTCGTCAACGTGCTGGGCGCCACGCTCGCCGCCGTCGGGGGCGCCGAGGTGGACGGCGTGGCCGAGCTGCTCGCCGCCACCGACCCGGTCCGTGTGGTCGAGCCGGCGCGGGCGCACCGCGACGCCGAGCGCCCGCTCTGGGTCGGGTACGGCTCGTGCAGCATCTCCGAACCACTTACCGATCTGATCCGGCTGGGGCTGGTGAACGGAGGCTTCGAGGCATGACCGAACGCACCGAGCGGAGCGAGGGCCGTGAGGGCGTGCCCAGTCTGCACGGCATGACTGAACGCACCGAGCGGAGCGGAGTGCTGGCATGACCTGGGTACCAGGGGCGGCGGGGTCGCCGTACGGGGTGACGAACCTGCCGTACGGCGTGTTCCGGCACGGCGAGGGCGAGCCGCGTATCGGCGTCCGCATCGGTGACTTCGCGCTGGACCTGGCCGGCGCGGAGGCCGCCGGTCTGGTGCTGGCCGGCGGGGCGCTGGGCCGGCCGACGCTCAACGCCTTCATGGCGCTCGGCCGCCCGCAGTGGACGGCGGTCCGGCAGCGGGTCGTCGAGCTGCTCGCCGAACCGGAGCACCGGGCGGCGGTCGAGCCGCTGCTGGTGCCGCTGCGCGAGGTCGAGATGCTGCTGCCGTTCGAGGTGGCCGACTACGTCGACTTCTACTCCTCGGAGCACCACGCCTCGAACGTCGGGCAGATCTTCCGGCCCGGCCAGCCGCCGCTGCTGCCGAACTGGAAGCACGTGCCGATCGGCTACCACGGCCGGGCCGGCACCGTGGTCGTCTCCGGCACCCCGGTGATCCGCCCGACCGGGCAGCGCGCCAGCGCGCAGGGCCCGACCACCGGCGCGTCGGTACGGCTGGACATCGAGGCCGAGGTGGGCTTCGTGGTGGGCGTACCGAGCCGGCTGGGCGAGCGGGTGCCGGTGGCCGACTTCGCCGACCACGTCTTCGGCGTGGTGCTCGTCAACGACTGGTCGGCCCGGGACATCCAGGCCTGGGAGTACCAGCCGCTCGGGCCGTTCCTCGGCAAGTCGTTCGCCACGTCCGTCTCGGCCTGGGTGACGCCGCTGGAGGCGCTCGCCGACGCGTTCGTACCCGCGCCGGACCAGGACCCGCCGGTGCAGGACTACCTGCGCGACACGCCGCACCTCGGGCTGGACCTGACGCTGTCGGTGCAGTGGAACGGCGAGCGGGTCGCCGAGCCGCCGTTCGCCGGCATGTACTGGACCCCGGCGCAGCAGCTCGCCCACCTCACCGTCAACGGCGCGTCGCTGCGTACCGGCGACCTCTACGCCTCCGGCACCGTCTCCGGGCCGGAGCGCGGCCAGGTCGGGTCGTTCCTGGAGCTGACCTGGGGCGGGTCCGAGCCGGTCAAGTTCGCCGACGGCAGCGAGCGGACGTTTCTGGAGGACGGCGACACGGTGACGATCACCGCAACCGCGCCCGGCCCGGACGGCACCACTGTCGCGTTGGGCGAGGTCACCGGGACGATCCTCCCGGCCCGCTGAGTTCTGCCTTCCCGAACGGCCCCGGTCGCACCCGATGTGCGACCGGGGCCGTTTCCTTCCGCGTTTATCGCTCCGGATCACGTACGCCCCGGACGGCGGCTCCCGGCCGGAACGGAGCCGCCGATGGTGCCGGGTCGGGGGGCGTACCCGGGTAGCCGAACAGGAAGGACGAGCATGACCGAGTTGACCGGCGCCGTCTGGCGCACCAGCAGCCGCTCGAACGATCAGGGCCTCTGCGTCGAGGTGGCGACGAACGTGGTCGCCGCGCACGGCGTGGTGGGCGTACGCGACTCCAAGGACCCGGACGGCCCGGCGCTCGCGGTGAGCCCGCCGGGCTGGGCCGCGTTCGTCACCGCGCTGCGGGGCGGCTCGTTGCGCGGCTGACCGTCAGTGCCACACCCCGGTGCCCCGACGATCGGGGCACCGGCGGTGGAAATGTCACAGCGAGGCTCCCCGTTTCCGGTCACGGCCCGTACCGTGTACGACACGGGAGGTGCCATGTCGACGGTCACGGTGTCCGCATTCATCGAAGCGCAGGCCGCCGACCTGTGGCGCCTGCTGACCGACCTCCCGGCCCGCGCCGACTGGCTCTCGGCGGTGAGCGCGGTCGAGGTCCTCGGCGGCGGCGGGTTCGGGCCCGGCTCGACCTGGCGGGAGACCCGCGTCCGGCCGGACGGCGGCGCCGAACCGGAGGAGTTCGAGGTGATCGAGGCGGTCGCCCCGAGCCGGCTGGTGCTCGGCTCGCGCGGCGCCGGCGCGGACTACCGCATCACCTGGACGCTGCGCACCGTCGAGCGGCGACGCCGCGGCTGCACCGAGGTCACGGTCGAGCAGGAGGCGGCGCCGACCCGCCCGTACGGCCGGGTGCTGGCCCTGATCCTCGGCGGCCTGGCCGCCCGCGCGGTGGAGGGCGCGCTCCGGCGCGACCTGGCCGACCTGGCGTCGGCCGCCGGACCGGCCCGGTCCTCCGAGGCCGCCTGAGCCGACCCGGCCGCTCGCCGCGCCCGGCCCGGACCTGGCCGGTAGGGTGCCGGGTCGGAGGTGACGGATGGCGAAGGCCGCGAGGCGGCGGGCCGTGGTGGCGCTGGTGGCGGTACTCGCCGTCGCGGCGACGGTCGCCGTGGTGGTCCGGGTGCTGGCGCCGGCCGAGGTCGAGACCGTCGCCCGGGAGCCGTACCCGGCGGCGCCCGCGCCGACCGCCGGGGTGATCGGGCGGCTGCCGGTGGCGCCGCTCGTCGTCGACGGCCGGCTGCGCGTCTACGCGGGCGCCCGTCAGCTGTACGCGGACCAGCCGGTCAGCGGGCGGCACCGGGTCACCCCGTTCTGGTCGTACCGTCGCTGGCCGGCCATGTTGACCGCGGTGCTCGCCCAGGACACCACGGTGGTCAGCCGCTGGTCCGACGGGAAGCTGGTGGCGCTGGACGCGCGTACCGGACGGGTCGCCTGGCGGGCCGACGGCCCGGAGCCGGGGCCGGTGCCGGAGCCGAGGCGGACCTACGCCGGCACGGTCTGGGACCCGGCCGGGCTGCACGTCGCGCGTGCCGCCGGCCGATCCGTGCTGGTCTCGGCCGGTCCCGGCGGGGTCGGCGGGTACGACCTCGCCGACGGGCGCCGGCTCTGGCGCGCCGACCTGCCCCGCGACTGCCGGGCCGACGTGGGTACGACAGCCAGCGGCGATGTGGTCGGGGTGGACAGCTGCGAGGGGCCGCCCGTGGTCGAGCTGCGGGACGCGGCGACCGGCACGGTGCGGACCCGCTGGCGTCCCCCGGACGCGCCGGATCAGCTCGTGGTCACGCCGGTCGGCTGCCCGCACGGGCACTCCGGCTGCCGCGGGTTGCGTACCGCCGGGCCGGGCGGTGCGGGCGGCAAGGGCTGGCTGGTGACCGACCCGGGCGAGCCGAGCGCCGCGCCGGGCCTGGACGCGATGGACACGGTGCTGGACGGCGAGCGGGTGGTGGACACGTCCGGCCCGGTGGTGGTCGGGCGTTCGGCGCGTACCGGCGCGGAGCTGTGGCGAAGGGCGGACATCCACCCGGCCCGGGTGCTCGCGACCGAGCCGGGGCGGGTGCACCTGCTGACCGACCGGCGGGAGCTGGTCACTGTCGACCCGCTCACCGGCGCGACCCGGTCCAGTTTCGTGCTCGACGTCGGGCGGGACGGGATCGGCTGGCGGCCGGGCCGGGCGTACGCGGTGGACGGCTACGTCGCCGTGGAACGGCTGCGGGAGAGCGCCACGCCGGAGGACGACGACCAGGGCTACTTCCTGATGGCCGAGCCGGTGCTGCTCGCCGCCACCTGACCGGCGGTTCGGCCTGCAAAACGGACAAAAGCCACTATTGTTGTCGGATGAGACGCCCAGGGCCGGTCCGTAGGGGGTTGACGGACCGGCCCCGGGCGCGCCCCGGTCAGGCCAGGGCGGACTCGGCCACCGCCAGGAACGCGTCGTTCTCGGCCGGGGTGCCGATGGTGACCCGGACGCCGTCGCCCGGGAACGGGCGGACGATCACGCCGCGCGCCTCGCACGCCCGGCCGAACTCCACCGCCCGCTCGCCGAGCGGCAGCCAGACGAAGTTGGCCTGGCTCTCCGGCACGTCCGGGACGAACTTGCGCAGCGCCTCGGTGACCCGGTCCCGCTCGGCCACTACCAGCGCGCAGCGCCGCTCCACCTCGTCGGCCTGCGCCAGCGCGGCCAGCGCACCGGCCTGGGCGGCCATGCTGGTGGAGAACGGCGTGACCACCTTGCGCACGGCGGCGGCCACCTCCGGCGCCGCGACCAGCCAGCCGATCCGCAGGCCGGCCAGGCCCCACGCCTTGGACAGCGTGCGCAGCACCGCCACGTTCGGCCGGTCCAGGTAGGTCAGGCCGTCCGGCACCTCCGGGTCGGTGACGAACTCCCGGTACGCCTCGTCGATCACCACCAGCACGTCGTCCGGCACCGCGTCGAGGAAGCGGTCCAGCTCTGCCCGGCGTACCGCCGTACCGGTCGGGTTGTTCGGGTTGCAGACCAGGATCATCCGGGTCCGGTCGGTCACCGCCGCCGCCATCGCGGTGAGGTCGTGACCGTGGCCGGCGTCGTTCGGCACCCGCACGCTGGTCGCGCCGCTGGTCGCCGCGATGATCGGGTACGCCTCGAAGGAGCGCCACGAGTAGAGCAGCTCGTCACCGGGCAGGCAGGTGGCGCGGACCAGGTGCTCGGCCAGCGCCACCGAGCCGCAGCCGGTGGCGATCCGGTCGGCGTCCACGCCGTACCGCTCGGCGAGCGCCTGACGCAGCGCCACCACGCCCATGTCCGGATAGCGGTGCGAACCCGCCACCGCCTCGGCGACCGCCTCCACCACGCCGGGCAGCGGGCCGTAGGGCACCTCGTTGCTGGCCAGCTTGATCGCCTCGGGCAAACCCAGCTCCCGGGCCAGGTCGGCCGGGCTGCGGCCGGGCACGTAGTTGGGCAACGCGTCCAGGTCGGCGCGGGTGAGCCGCAGCGGAGGCTGGTGGCGTCCGGTCTCGGTCATGGGGTGTCTCCCGGGGTGTCGGCGCGGTCGCGCGGGGTGGTACGGGGGTCGGGCCGCTTACGGGGAAGCTGGACCACCACCGTCTGCGCCCGCTTGTCGTGCAGGGCCTGGCGCAGCGGCTGGTCGAACAGGGGCGAGACCGCGTCGATGAGCTGCAGCAGCAGACCGAGCCCGCAGCAGTACCAGAGCAGCGTGGGCAGGCCGAGCGTGCTCCAGCGCCGGGTGGCCCGGCCGAAGCCGAGCGGCTGGTCCGCCGCCACCGCGAGCGCGCGTACGCCCATCAGCCGCTTGCCGAACGTCTGCCCGCGCGCCGCCATCGACGGCACCTCGTAGGCGTACCAGAGCGCGGTGGCGATCACCAGGATGGCGATCTGGAGGCCGCCGGCCTGGTCGTCGATCTGGGGCAGCCCCTCGGTGGAGGTGTCACCGTTCATCGCGCGGCGCACCGACTCACGCAGGTACGGCGCGACGGCCTCGAAGTAGCGCCAGACGAACCAGCCGTTCACCACCGCATTGAGCAGGAACACCACGCCGAAGTCGATCAGGCGGGCGACCAGCCGCGCGCCGTACGAGGCGAGCGGCAGCCCGTGCGGGCGCGGAATCGGCTGTGCGCCCGGCCAGTGCGGGTACGGCCAGCCCGGCGGCGGTCCCTGCGGCGCCGGCCCGGCCTGACCGGGCTGCCGCGGCCACGGGCCGCCCGGCCCCGGCTGTCCGGGCTGTCCCGGCTGCCCCGGCTGTCCGGGCCAGGGACCGGGCTGTCCGGGCCAGGGGCCGGCCTGACCCGGTTGGCCCGGCTGGCCCGGTTGGCCCGGTTGGCCCGGCGGGGCGGGCGCGCCAGACGACGGGGCGACCTCGGACCCGCTACCCGTCCCGGCACCGGGCGTCGCGGCGGCGGCCGGCTCGGGTTCGGCGGGCGGTGGACCGTCGGGCGGGGTGACGTCGACCGGGATCGGCGCGCCGATCCAGCCCTCGCCGTCCCACCAGCGGCGGGTCTCCGGGTCGGCGGGGTCGACGTACCATCCAGGTTCCAAGCTCACAGCGCCGTCCTTGTTCCCGACTGCGGGGCTCGCAGGCCCGGCTCACTCCTCGCGCTCACGGGCCAACCTTAACGACGACCGTTCCGGCGAACTTGTCGTGGAGGCACTGCTGCCAGGGCTTGTCCCACAGTTGCCAGAAACCGTCGAGGTAGTTGAGGAACGGCACGAACATCCCGCCGGCGAACTCGACGGCCCAGCGCTTGCCGAGCATGCCCCGGCTCAGCGCGGCGTCCGGCTGCACCGGCACGATCCGCAGCTTCATCACCTTCTTGCCCAGCGTCTGGCCGGTCCGGCGGGCGTACTCGACGTGGTAGACCCAGTAGAAGACGAGCATCAGCAGCAGGACCCCGAGCTCGGCGGCGAGCAGCGGCAGGAACACGCCGGTCCAGAGTTCGGCCGGGTCGGGACCGTTCGGGCCCGCCTGCTCGATCTCGTCGATCATCCGGACGAAGACGAGGGCGAAGACCGGCAGGAACAGCACCATCGTCACCGCCATCGCGACGGCGGTGTCGATCAGGTAGGCGATCAGCCGGTCACCGAAGCTCGCCAGCGGCTGCCCGTTCGGCGCCACCGGGGGCGGGACGGGCCTCGGGGCGTACCCCGGTGGGGGGTAACCGGGCGGCGGGTAGCCGGGCCGCCCGGCGTACCCCGGAGGAGCGTGCTGCGCGGGCACCGCGGGCCCCGCGGGCGGCGCGAAGCCGCCGCCCGCGGGTGCAGGCCCGGCAGGCGGCGGCGTCGGGTTCGGGGGAGGCTGGGTCACGCCGACAGTGTTACAGGTTGCCGCGCTTCTCCTGCTCCCGCTCGATCGCCTCGAACAGGGCCTTGAAGTTGCCCTTGCCGAAGCCGAGGGAGCCGTGCCGCTCGATCAGCTCGAAGAAGACGGTGGGACGGTCCTGCACCGGCTTGGTGAAGATCTGGAGCAGGTAGCCGTCCTCGTCCCGGTCGACCAGGATCTTGCGGGACTGCAGCTCCTCGATCGGCACCCGGACGTTGCCGATGCGGGCGCGCAGCTCCGGGTCCTCGTAGTACGAGTCCGGGGTGTCCAGGAACTCGACGCCCGCCGCGCGCATGGCGTCCACGCTGGCCAGGATGTCGTTGGTGGCCACCGCGATGTGCTGGGCGCCGGGGCCCTGGTAGAACTCCAGGTACTCGTCGATCTGCGACTTCTTGCGGGCCACGGCCGGCTCGTTGAGCGGGAACTTCACCTTGCGGGTGCCGTTGGCGACGACCTTGCTCATCAGCGCCGAGTAGTCGGTGGCGATGTCGTCGCCGATGAACTCGGCCATGTTCGAGAAGCCCATGACGCGCTTGTAGAACTCGACCCACTCGTCCATCCGGCCCAGCTCCACGTTGCCGACCACGTGGTCGACGGCCTGGAAGAAGCGCTTCGGCTGGAGGCCGGCGTCGATCATCGGCTGCCGGTCCACGATCGGGCCGCGGGCCACGAATCCGGGCAGGAACGGGCCGGTGTAGCGGGACCTGTCGATCAGGCTGTGCCGGGTGTCGCCGTACGCGGCGATGGACGCCATCCGCACGGTGCCGTGCTCGTCGCTGACGTCGTGCGGCTCGACCAGGCCGGTGGCGCCCTGCGCGACGGCGTGCGCGTACGCGGCGTCCACGTCCGGCACCTCCAGCGCGATGTCGGAGACGCCGTCGCTGTGCTTCGCCACGTGCTCGGCGCCGTCGGCGTCCGGCCGGACCGCGCCGGTCAGCACGAAGCGGGCCGAACCGCTGGTCAGGACGTACTGCGCGTGGTCGCGGTAGCCCTGCTCCGGCCCCCGGTACGCCACGCAGGTCATGCCGAACGCGGTCGAGTAGTAGTGCGCGGCCTGCTTGGCGTTGCCGACCAGGAAGTGGACGTGGTCCATGCCCTTGACCGGGAACGGGTCGCGGCTGATGTCGTGGTCGACGGCGCCGACGAGAGCGTCGACGTCGACCTCCTCGGTCGACTGGGGTCGGTCGATCGCCTGGGTCATGGTGGCCTCCCTCGCGTACCGGCCGGCCTCGTGGGCCGCCGTGGATGTGCTCTTCCGGGGAGGATCTACGGCGCACGGTGAGTTGGGCAACAGTTGGCGTTATTCCTGGTCAGGTTGTGCATTCGGTACCGTCGGACACCATGAACACTGGTCAGGATGTACAGCTGGACGAGCTGGACGCGCGCTTGATCGAACTGCTGGCGGAGGAACCGCGGATCGGGGTGCTGGAGTGCTCCCGGCGGCTCGGCGTGGCCCGCGGCACGGTTCAGGCCCGGCTGGACAAGCTGGTCGGCCGCGGCGTGGTGACCGGGTTCGGGCCGGACATCACGCCCGCCGCGATCGGCTTCGGGGTGACCAGCTTCGTCACGCTGGAGATCAGCCAGCGGCACGGCCACGACCAGGTCACCGCGCACCTGGCCGCGATTCCCGAGGTGCTGGAGGCGCACACCATCACCGGCTCCAGCGACCTGCTCTGCCGCATCGTCGCCCGGTCGAACACCGACCTCCAGCGGGTCATCGACCAGATCGTCGCCTCCGAGGGCATCCGGCGCGCGTCCACCATCATCGCGCTGGCCGAGCAGATCCCGTACCGCACGCTGCCGCTGGTCCGCTCCGCCGCCCGGGGGTAAGGAAGGGCCCCCTGTTAACGCATTCGGAGGTGGAAGGGCCCCTTATTAACACCTCCCCCCGGCAAGAAGCGCTGCGACACGCCCCGCGCGCGACCCGGGGGACCGGTGATCGTCGCTACCGTGTGCGGTGTGAAGGGCCTAGGGGTGCGCGGCTGGTTGCTGCTCGGGCTCGTCACCGTGGTCGTACTCGCCGCGACAGGCGTCTGGAACCCGTTCCCGGGGCTGTGGGACTGGGTCGACCGCAGCAAGCCGATCTCCGAGCCGGACGTGGTCTGGCAGCAGCGCGTCGGCGGCACGCCGCGCAGCGTCACCATCGCCGGTGACACCGTGATCGTCGAGCAGCGCACCCGCGTCGAGGCGCGCAGCCTCGCCGACGGCCGCCAGCTCTGGGAGCGCAAGGCCGACTGGTCGGCGGTCGCGGGCGGCGACCGGGACCCGGTCGTCGCCGTGGGCAAGCTGCTGGACAAGGGGTACGAGGTGCTCGACCCGGTCAGCGGCGTGACCCGGCGTCGCGACGATCGGGCGATCGCCGTCTGGACGTACCGGAACCTGCTGCTGGACGCCTACTGCGTGCGGGCCACGGACTGCACGTTGCGGGCCTGGGAGCCGCGCGGCACCGCTCCGCTGTGGAGCGCGTTCCTGCCCGGCGTGCACAGCGGCGTGCTCGCCGACAACCCGGAGCTGCTCGGTACGCGGCGGCTGGGCGCCACCCGGATCGACGGCGGGGTGGCCGGGCCGGAGGCGGTACCGCCGCTGCTCGGCTTCCCGGTCGACGGCCGGGTACACGTGGTGGACACCGCGACCGGCCGGGTGCTGCAGAACGTCGAGCCGGGCCGGGAGGAGCGGCTGGCGGTGGTCGGCGGCCGGCTGCTCCGGATCGCGGCCACCTCCCGCGACGGGAGCTGCTACTACACCGTCACGGCAGTCGACCCGGCGACGGGTCAGCAGGTGTGGCGTCGGACCGGGATCAACCTGCGTACGGCCGACTACGCCGGCTGCGTACAGCGGGAGGACCCGCAGGGCGCGCGCAACGTCCTGATCGGTGTCGCCCCGGACGGGCGTGAGGCGGTGCTCGACGGGTACGACGGCCGTCTGCTCCAGGTCGGCGCGGACGGTGAGAAGCTGCTCGCCGTGGACGACCGCTACGCCGTGGTGCGCAGCGCCGACAAGGAGTCGCTGCTGGGGCGGGAGCTGTCGGCGGACCGGACCCGGTGGACCCGGCCGGCGGGCGGTAAGAGCGGCGCCGCGCTCACCCCGTACGCGGCGCTGATCAGCGAGGAGAAGCCGTCTCGGCTGATCGCGGTCGAACCGCGCGAGGGCCGCGTCCTGGTCGAGCTGCGGACCGCGGCGAACGCGCTGGCGGTCGGCCCCAACGGCATGATCATCGGGGAGGGCCGGGAGATCGGGTACGTCCGCTGGGGCGCCGGCACGACCGGCGCGCCCGGGCCGGGGCAGGGCGACGCGCCGGTGGCGCCGAACCCCGGGGGCAGCTGGCGGCCGCCCGGCGACCAGGGCAGTTGCGGCCCGAAGCGGGAACTCTGCGTCGACGGCAAGTGACAGCGGGTGAGAGGTCGGGTCACGACCCCACCTGCGGGTGTCACCGATCGACGGCTCTGCCCTAGGCTTTTCGGTCATGAGCAGTGCCGCCGCCTTCTCGTACGCACCCCTGCTGCCGACCGGCCCCGACCTGACGGAATACCGCCTGGTCACCGATGAGGGCGTGGACGTCGTCAACGGCCCGGGTGGCCGCCGGTTCCTGACCGTCGATCCGGGCGCGCTCACCGCGCTGACGGCCGAGGCGATGCACGACATCGCCCACTTCCTGCGCCCGGCCCACCTGGCCCAGCTCCGCTCGATCATCGACGACCCGGCGGCCTCGCCGAACGACCGGTTCGTCGCGCTCGACCTGCTGCGCAACGCCAACATCGCGGCCGGCGGCGTGCTGCCGATGTGTCAGGACACCGGCACCGCGATCGTGATGGGCAAGCGCGGGCGGCACGTGCTCACCGACGGCACCGACGCGGAGGCGATCTCGCGCGGCGTCTACCAGGCGTACACCCGGCTGAACCTGCGCTACTCGCAGCTCGCCCCGCTGACCATGTGGGACGAGCGGAACACCGGCAGCAACCTGCCCGCCCAGGTGGAGCTGTACGCCGAGGACCCGGACGGCCACGCCGACGCGTACAAGTTCCTCTTCATGGCCAAGGGCGGCGGCTCGGCCAACAAGTCCTACCTCTACCAGGAGACCAAGGCCCTGCTGAACCCGACGCGGATGATGCAGTTCCTGGAGGAGAAGCTCCGGCTCATCGGCACCGCGGCCTGCCCGCCGTACCACCTGGCCATCGTCATCGGCGGCACCTCGGCCGAGTACGCGCTGAAGACCGCCAAGTACGCCTCCGCGAAGTACCTCGACGCGCTGCCCACCGAGGGCTCGATGAGCGCGCACGGCTTCCGCGACCTGGAGCTGGAGGCCGAGGTGCTGGAGCTGACCCGCAACTTCGGCATCGGCGCGCAGTTCGGTGGCCGCTACTTCTGCCACGACGTACGGGTGGTCCGGCTGCCCCGGCACGGCGCCTCCTGCCCGGTGGCGATCGCGGTGTCCTGCTCCGCGGACCGGCAGGCGGTGGCGAAGATCACCCCGTCCGGCGTCTGGCTGGAGCGCCTGGAGACCGACCCGGCGCGCTACCTGCCCGACGTGACCGACGAGACGCTGGAGACCGAGGAGGTCGTCCGCGTCGACCTGAACCGGCCGATGGACGAGATCCGGGCCGAGCTGTCGAAGTACCCGGTGAAGACCCGGCTGTCGCTCACCGGGCCGCTGGTCGTCGCGCGGGACATCGCACACGCGAAGATCGCCGAGCGGCTGGACGCGGGCGAGCCGATGCCGCAGTACCTGCGCGACCACGCGGTCTACTACGCCGGCCCGGCCAAGACCCCCGAGGGCTACGCCTCCGGCTCGTTCGGCCCCACCACGGCCGGCCGGATGGACGCGTACGTGGAGAAGTTCCAGGCGGCCGGCGGCTCGATGGTGATGCTCGCCAAGGGCAACCGGTCCGCCCAGGTCACCCGCTCCTGCCAGGCCCACGGCGGTTTCTACCTCGGCTCGATCGGCGGCCCGGCCGCCCGCCTCGCCCAGGACTGCATCAAGCACGTCGAGGTGCTCGAATACGCCGAGCTGGGCATGGAGGCGGTCTGGAAGATCGAGGTGGAGGACTTCCCCGCCTTCATCGTCGTCGACGACAAGGGCAACGACTTCTTCGCCGAGGTCACCAAGCCGGTGCTCACCGTCGGCCGCCGCTGAGTTCAGACGCACAGACATCGGTGCGCCTGCCCGGTCGGACCACCGGACAGGCGCACCGCCCCCGTCGGATGCCGTCATCGGCAACCCGCACCGAGTCTGTGCGCCGCCGCTATCGGATCGCTATCGCCTCGGCGCGGCGCTCGGTGACCGCCGGGCTACGCTGCTGCAGGGTTGATACGGCGGTCGGGGGAGCGCGGTGCGGTTCGGAATCTTGGGGCCCCTGCGGGTCGGCGGCGGTGAAGCCACCGTCACCGCGGGTCGAGATCGAATCGTCCTCGCCATGTTTCTGCTGCGTCCGGGCCTGGTGGTGCCGACCGAGGACCTGATCGACGCCGTGTGGGAGGACCGTCCCCCGGCGACCGCGCGGACCCAGCTCCAGATCTGCGTGTCTCGACTGCGGCAGCGGTTCGCGGCGCTCGGCCTGCCCACCGTGACCATCGTCACCGACCCGGCCGGATACGGCATCCGGATCGAGCCGGGCGATCTCGACGCAGAGGTGTTCGCCAACGGCGTGGAGGCGGCCCGCCGGAACGCCGAAGCGGGCCGGCTGATCGAGGCGTGTCAGAACTACCGGGACGCGCTGGCGTTGTGGCGTGGGCCGGTGCTGGCCGGCATCCCCGCCCGTAGCGTGCGGCGGCGGGCGCAGGCGCTCGACGAACAGCGGCTCGCCGCGCTGGAGGACTGCGTCGACATCGAGTTGCGGCTGCGCCGGGCGCCCGAGCTGGTCGACGAGCTCACCGAGGCGGTCGAGCGCGAGCCGCTGCGGGAACGGTTGCGGGGGCAGTTGATGCTGGCCCTGTCGGCGGTCGGCCGCCACGCGGACGCGCTGGCTGTCTACCGGAACGGCCGGCGGATCTACGCCGAGGAGCTGGGCATCGAGCCGGGTGCCGCGTTGCAGGAGCTGCACCAGCGGATACTCGCCGGCGACCTGGCGCTGAGCAGCCCGGAGAGCCGGGTTGCCGCGCCGGTGCGGGCGCTGCCGCGCGCGATCAGCGACTTCACCGGGCGGCAGCAGACAGTGGCCCGGCTGGTGCGGGAGGTCGAGGAGGGTAGCCGGGTCCAGCTCGTCGACGGCATGGCGGGCAGCGGCAAGCCCGAACCCGGAAACTAACCCACAAATTTCCGCCCGAATCGAACCGGTTGGTCCGATAGGCGAATCCTAGTCCACCCGCACGGCGGGGACCGGCACCGACTTCCCGGGCCTCATGGCGCACCGCTAGCGTACGGCGCCGGGGCTGATCGACACCCGTGCATTGGCGACCGACCCGGCCGCGCCGTGACCGATCCGGCGCCCCGGGCGGTCCGCGCACTCCGTGACTCCGTGACGGCCCCGGCGGCATCGACCGTGCGCAGGTCCCCGCAACCCCTTGACCTTCCTGGCCCGCCGTGCGGGCCGGGCCGATGGTGCGCGCCTCGCGTCCGCCAAGCCTCTCGATGCCCCGGCGCACCGCGCCCGGTGGGCGACCCCGAACCGCTTGCCAGCAAAGGACTTCACGCCATGACCGGCATTCACGAAAACACCGAACCCCAACCACAACCGACCCCAACCGGCCGCGCCAGCCGGCACCCGGCGTGGTGTGACCGGTCCCGTTGCATCGCCGACCCAGCCAGCCAAGCGAACGGCTATCGGCCCGGCGTCGGCGGCGAGCACCGTTCCGCCCTCGTCCCCTTCGACCTGACGTGTGCCATGTGGCTGCCCGGCCGCGCCGGTGAGGCGTGGCTGACCGAGGCGGTAACGCCGTGGCCGTGCTCGACGTACCTGCGTATCCGGGTCGGCGATGCCGAGATGGCCATGGCCGTCGAAGACGCTCGGCCCTTGCTGTCGGCGCTGGCCATGCTCACCGCGGCCGGCGAGGAAGCGAAGGAGGTGATCAGATGAGGACCCGTACGGACAAGCTGTTGTTGATCCTGACTGCGTTGTTCGTCGGCGGGCTCGCCTTTGTCGCGGGTGCCATCAGTTTCGCGCACATGCGGGAGTTGGCCCTTGAACATGGTCAACTCGGCTGGAAGTCGCTGGCGTTCCCGATCAGCGTGGACGGCCTGGAGATCGTCGCCAGCCTTTACCTCGTCGCGCAGCGTCGCGCCGGGCAGCCTACCGGCTGGATTCCGTGGATCGCGCTGATCGTCGGCACCGCCGCAAGCCTCGCCGCGAACGTCGCGGTAGGCGGCGCGGACCCGATCGGCAAGGCTCTAGCCGGGTGGCCGGCGGTCTCCATGTTGGTCTCGATCAAGCTTCTGTTCGCCATGATCGACCACACGAAAGACGATCAGCGGACGATCGTCCGGGACGATCAGCGGACGGCCGGGAGCGTCCCGGACGTCCCCGGGACCGTCCAGCAGGCCGGACGGGACGGGACGACACCGTCCGGGACCGCCCCCGGCGAGCGGACGAGCAGCCCGGTGCCGTCCGCGATCGCCCCGGCCGACCGGGCCGCCGGGACAAACGGGGGCACCCGGGTCGGCGCGGGCCAGCCTGCTCCGGGCGGGATCGGCGACCCGGGCGGGCGGGCGGCGGCGTCGGTCGGCATCCGCGCCGTGGCGCACCTGATACCGGCGGCGCGGGCGGCCCGCGCGAGCCTCGCCACCAAGGGCCGGTCGCTGTCGCGGGACAACCTCGCGGACGCCATGCGCGACGACGGGCACGGCGTGTCCAATGCACGCGCGTCACTCCTACTCAAGATCCTCAAGGCAGAGCACGACGTGACTACCATCGGCCCGGCGTCCGTCCGGCCCCGTCTGCAAGAGCCGGAACCGCTGTCGGAGGTGGTGGCGTAGCGTCGGCCGTGAGGCGTCGATAGCGAGAGGCGCCCCAGTGGCCGTCAACGGGTCCGCCCGCCAACGCGGAGAATCGCGCATAGGAACCGAACGACAACGGGGGTGCCACCGAGATCCGGTGGCACCCCCGTTGTCGTGTTGCCCATCATCGCGGAAGCCTTTGTGCCGCCAGGTACGTTGGTTCGGTGACCGCGCGCACTGCCGTTCCAGACGGCAAGACCTACGAGGCCCTGATCTTCGACTGGGATGGCACCCTGGTCGACTCCCGCGACGTTTGCTTCGATGCCCTCGCTCGTGCGATGGGTGATGCGGGGGTCAAGCTCGACCCGGATTGGTACTGGCCGCGCCAGGCGATTGCCTCGCCGGACATGCTGATCGTGTGGGAGCAGGAGTTCGGGCCGCTGCCCGAGCCGATTGACGAGATCATCGGCAGGTGTCGCTTTTACGTGCAGGCTGCTGCTCCTGACCTGAAAGTAGCTGAGGAGATCGCGCGGGTGGCTCGTGCTGCGCGGCGTCGCGGTCAGCGGCTTGGCATCGGCTCGAACGCGTCCACGAATACCGTATGGGCAGGGCTGGAAGCCACGGGTCTTGATGCCCTGTTCGATGTCGTCGTGACGTGGAGCGATGTTCCGCAGGGCAGAGGTAAACCTGAGCCGGACATCTTCCTACTGGTGGCACAGCGACTCGGTGCCGATCCGGCCCGCTGCTTGGTGTACGAAGACGCCGAAGTGGGAGTCACGGCGGCCCTCTCGGCTGGCATGACGGCCTACAACGTGCAGACCGGTGTTCTCCACAGGCCGGTTGGCAGTCCGATCAGTGCCGCTCCGGTACATCGGCCTGCGTTCGCGGCACCAAGCTTGGCCGATTGATGAGCCTCGCTCGCTGTATGGAACCCTTGCGAAATGCGTTCTGTGGACGAGGTTCTGGCGGCTTTTTGCGCTGACGACATCCGGGCCGCTGAGCTGCCGGTCCTGGCTCGCCTGCCCGAGGGCGGCTTGATGGACAGGGCCGCTGCGGCACTCAACTCGGTGTGTGCCCGGATACTGCGGGAGAGCAGCGGTGGAGTCTACGGCCGCCGTGTCGTGATGTTGGTTGGTAGCGGTAACAACGGAGGCGACGCGCTTCTTGCCGGTGCTCATCTTCAGCGTGGCGGTGCGCAGGTCACCGCCGCAATGGTCGGAGGCCACGCCTATGAGCGTGGTCTCCGAGCGTTCGTCGGTGCTGGCGGCCGAGTCATAGATGCACGGGAACCCGCAGGTGAAGACCGGATAAGCCGCCTGCTCGAACGAGCAGAACTCGTGCTCGATGGGATTGTCGGCATCAGTGGTCGACCTGGCCTGAGCGGGGTGTCGAAGCGACTGGCAGCGGCGGTTCCACGCGCAGCTACGGTCGTCGCAGTTGACATGCCCAGCGGTCTTGACCCGGACACCGGCGAGATCCATGGGGAGTGTCTGGCCGCCGATGTGACCGTGTCCTTCGGCACGTTGAAGCCTTGTCTCCTCCTGCCACCAGCGGCCCACGTCGCTGGACGGCTCGTGCACGTGCCGGTCGGCATTGACGAGGGTCTGCCGGCTCGGCCGTACGTGCGCCGGTTGACCGACGCCGGTGTGGCGGCGCGGTGGCCGGTGCCGAACCACGCCGGTCACAAGTACACGCGGGGCGTCCTCGGCGTGGTGGCGGGCTCGGACGCCTACCCCGGCGCGGCTGTGCTCGCCGTGCTGGGCGCGCAGCGGGCGGGCGTCGGGATCGTGAGGTTCATCGGCCCGCGCCACGTGACGGATCACGTGCTTCGCGCCGTGCCGGAGGCGGTGCCTGGCAAGGGCCGCGTTCAGGCATGGCTGTTGGGCTCGGGTGTCGAATCGGACACCGACCAGGACGAGGCGATCGATCAAGCGCTGGCATCTGGCCTTCCCTGCGTCGTGGACGCGGGGGCACTCACGGCGTGTGTCAGGCAGCGGTCCGGTGGAGTTCGAGCCGCCGAGGCGGACACCGTACTGCTGACTCCGCACGCTGGCGAGGTCTCGCGGATGCTCGGGCAGTTGGGCACGCCGGTCCCGCGCAGCGAGGTTGAGGCTCGGCCAGCCTTCTACGCAACGCTGCTGGCCAAGCAGGTGGACGCGACGGTCCTGCTGAAGGGACCGACCACGCTGGTTGCCAGTCCAGAGGGCTGGCTATCGAGTCAGAATGACGGGCCGTCGTGGCTGGCGACGGCGGGAACGGGCGACGTGCTGGCCGGGATCGCTGGCGCGCTCATGGCACAAGGCGTCGACGCGATGGATGCCGGTGCGATGGCGGCCTTCGTCCATGGGCGGGCCGGTGCTCGGGCGTCGGCGGGCGGCCCCATCGCTGCGGGCGACGTCGCGGCGGCGACTCCGGCGGTTATCGCTGGCCTCCTGACCGGCCGCTCGTCCGGCACCGATGGCTGGATGCGAGGTCATCGTTTCATTTCGCTGGGATGAGGCCAACTCGTTGGGCGAGTGCGCGCACATGTGTCCGTGCTCTCGCCCTGTCCCGGAAGATCAGTTCACGCAGGAGTTCGCGCACCAGTGTCGAGTCCCGTACCTCCTCCTGCGAGATCTTCTCCGCGTCGAGCAGAACGAGGATTGCTGACTCGTCCTCGCCTCGGCGGACGAAGCCGCGAGCGGTGTTGATCAGCGCGGCGGCCCGACGCTCGACACTTGGTATGTCATCGATGTGTAGACGCGCGGAGTACTCGACGACGTCATCCGCCCGACCAAGTTCGGCGCTGATGGCCAGGCCATGGATGTCGACGTTGGCGGGACCGAAGGCGGTCCATGGATCGTAGTGACGGCCGATCGCGCGGGCGGCTTCCTCGGCGACTCGGTGGAATGCCCACGCGCGCCCGTCGTCGTCGGATTGGGCGGCGCTGATGGACGCGGCTAGGTGAAGCATCCCGTAGTCGGCGAGCAGCTGCGGATCGGGCTCAGATTGATCAATGTGCGCCCTCAGTTCGTCGGCGGCGGCGAGGCACAGGCGGGTTGCCTCGTCTTGTTGCCCGGCCCGGCGATAGGACGCCGACAGCGCCCACGCCCCGATCGCGATCAAGTGGGGATCGTCGGCTTCGCGTGCGGCGTTCATGGCTCGGTCGGCGGCGATCCAGGCGAGGTCTCCGTCTGGGATGTGGTGTAGCCACTGCCGGGCGACCTGGTACGTGCCAGCGAGGTTGCGGGCGGCCGAGCGGCGGTCCTCGGCGGCGCGGTAGGCGGCGACAGCGTCGACGATCAGGCCGGGCAGCACGCCGCCCAGGATGGTGTGCGCGGTCGGCGAGCTGTGCCAGATCGTCCACGCCGCGGTTACCCGTTCGCCGATGTTTTGCACGGGCTCGGCAACTCGGGGGAAGGCGGCGGGTACCGCTGCCCGCATGATCGCTTCTCGGACGGCGGCTACCGCCTCGCCCGCGGGGCGAGGTCCGGGCACGAGGTTGTCCACGGAGCGGCCGATCAGATCCTCGATCGTGCACTGCACGACCTGCGCGATCCGAAGCAGGTCGGTAAGCCGCTCCGCGTGTCTGCGGCCCTGCTCCACAGCCGACACCCATTGGACCGACTTGCCGATCCGTGACGCGAGTTCCTGCTGCGTGACCCCGGCGGCACGTCGGTGAGCAGCGATGTTCGCCCCGATGCCGCGAATGAGGCTCGGCTCAATATCCATATCCACCACCTTCCATGACCATCACGATACGGACACTGCTACCGATGTAGTAGTTCCGGTGCGCGACGGCTCCATAACGTCAGGTCACATAGATCGACGCCGTGAATCGGCGGCAACCAATGTGGTCGCCCTGGCCGGGCGTGACAAGAGCCTCCGTCCGGCTAGGTGCCCGCACGGTGAGAGGGGGGAACAAGAGATGACAGAGATCACCGGGAATGGAGCGGGCGCGGTCGACGCCAACGTTCGGTGGGCGACGCAGGCAGTGCGAACCATTGCCCGATCGAGTGGCCGGAATGCAGCCGCTGCTTGAACTGTCACGCGCGGTTCCCCTGCGCTACCTACGGGTGGGCCTTCGACGTGGCTGGTCAACGTCGGATGGAACGCCAGCCAGATTGACGCTCTGGATGCGAGGACAGGCCCATGGTCGTGATCATCGAAGCTGATAAGGCGCACGCCGACGAGATCGCCGACGCGCGGTCGATCCTGCTGGTGCATCGGGCGGAGCCCGATGGGCTGTGCTGGGGATGCCATGAGGTGTCGTGCAGGTTCGCCTGGTTCCCGTGCCCGCAGGCTCGCTGGGCGCAACGGGTGCTCGCAGCGGACGGGGGTGATGGGCGGTGAAAGCCTTGAGCGCCAACGTGTTGACCGTCGCGAGCGTTCCGCGTCAGCGCATCTATGACGCGCTGCTCGCTGAGCCGGGGCGGGACTGGACGGTCAGCCAGCTCGCCGCGCTGCTGCACGACGTATCGGTGGAGGCGGTGCGCACGACGGTGCACCTGCTGCTCGGCGACCACCTGATGGAGATCGTGCCTCGCACCCGAGCCCTGACGGTGCGGTTGACCGGCGAGGGCCGGGCCACCGTCGCCGAGATCCGGTCCCGGTGGGCATCAACCCAGACACCGCCTGGCGAAGGAGGATCGTGATGGCGACGGCGACCGTGCGGGCGTCGGTGAACGGCAGCGCCTTGCATGGAGTGGAAGCGGCCCACAGCGTGATCGCTGCGCATCTGCGCTCCGATCGCGGCGGCCGGTGCCTTGCCTGCGGCGAGTTGGAGCCGTGCAGCCAGCGCAACACCGCGCACGTCGCGCTGTTCGGCCACGACCGGCAACTTCCCCGCAGGCAGCCCCTGCAACTGATCGGCCCCAACGGTGACTTCACAGCCGCCGACCGCACACCGTTTCACGCGTTCGGCGCTCCCGCCGATCGAGAGGCTTCCGGCCGTTGACGCCTCGCCAAGGCGGCCGGATGGTTGCCCGCGCGGAGCTGCGTACCGCGCGGGCAACCCACAACCCCTAGTTCGATGCCGCCGACGTGGCGGCAGGAAGGACCACCGCGATGAGAACCCCAACCCTGCCCAGGGTGGTCGCTCCGCTGTTCTCGCCCCCGGCGCTGTTGCCGATGGGTGAGCCCGGCGGCGTGGCCTACCCGATGGCCCACATCCCGGGCGAGCTTCGGCCGTATGCGGCGAGTCTGGCTGTGCCGATGCCGCTACAGGGCAAGCACAACACCACCTCCACCTCGCCACGGACTTCCATGGCGACCGAGACGTCTTCGGACGGCAAGGTGTCCCGCGACAGCCAGACCGACACCGGCTCGGACAGCTAGGAAGCGGGGGCGACGGCCGTGAACACCAAAGACACGATCCTGATCCTGACCAGCGCCGACGACCCGACAGCCGACGCTGTGGCGGCTGCGTTGGCCCACGCCGGAGGCAAGGTCGTGCGACTCGACACCGGCGACTTTCCGATGGAGCTGCGGTTGTCCGCGACGACCACGGCGGAGGGCGGCTGGGCCGGCATGTTGAGCACCGCCGCGGACACGCTCGATCTGGAGCGGGTGCGCTCGGTGTTCTACTGGCGGCCAACCAGCTTTCGGCTGCCTGCCGGGATGTCACCGGCCGATGAGGTGTTCGCGGCCGTCGAGGCCCGTCACGGCCTCGGCGGGCTTTTGGCCAGCCTGGATGCGCTGTGGGTCAACGACCCGGTCAAGTCCGCCGCTGCCGAGTACAAGCCGCTGCAACTGACGCTGGCCGCCCGGTGCGGGCTGGCGGTGCCGCGCACGCTGCTCAGCAACGTGGCCGCCGATGTGGCCGCGTTCGCCAAGCGGGTCGGCGGGCAGGTCGTGTGCAAGCCGCTGTCGTCCCTGGTGTTCACCGAGGACGGCCACCAGGCGACCAAGCCCTACACCACGATCATCGACCCCGCCGACATCTCCGCTGAGGCGTTCGCGGCGACCGCGCACCTGGTGCAGGAGTATCTGCCGAAGGCGTTCGAGGCCCGGGTGACCGTGGTCGGCGCGCTGCCGATCGCGGTCGCGATCCGCTCGCGCTCGCAGGCCGGACGGGTGGACTGGCGGGCCGACTACGACTCGCTCACCTACGAGCACATCGACGTGCCGGAATCAGTCGCAACGGGCGTGCGCCGCTTCCTGGACCGGCTGGGGTTGAGCTACGGCGCGTTCGACTTCGTTATCACCCCCGAAGGCCGCTGGGTCATGCTCGAATGCAACCCGGCAGGTCAGTGGCTGTGGCTGGAACATGAGACCGGTGCGCCGATCGCTGCGGCACTGGCCGATCTGCTGGTGAAGGGACCTCGCGCATGAGCATGTGGCAGGACCACGCGAACGCACTGGTTGCCGAGCTGACCCGGCGGGGTGTGCTGGCTCCAGGCTGGCGGGAGGCGTTCGCCGCGACGCCCCGGCACGTGTTCGTGCCACACTTTTACGACGACGACAACGAGCGGGTCAGCGCCGACACGCCCGAAGGGTTGGCCGCGGTATACGCCGATGAGTCGCTGGTCACCCAGATCGCCGAACACCCGGGCGGCGGCTTCTGCTGGCCGACCAGTTCCTCGACCCGCCCAAGCCTGATGGCGCAGATGCTCACCCTGCTCGACGTCGATAGCGGAATGCGCGTGCTGGAGATCGGCACCGGAACCGGCTTCAACGCCGCCCTGCTGTGCCACCGCCTCGGCGACGCGAACGTGACCAGCATCGACATCGACACGATGCTCGTGGAGACCGCCCGAGCGCGGCTGGCTGGCCTCGGCCACCGGCCGTTCCTGGCCACAGGGGACGGGGCGCTCGGGGTGCCGGTCCGCGCGCCGTACAGCCGGATCATCGCCACCGCCGCCGTCGCCACGATCCCACCGGCCTGGATCAGCCAGCTCGTGCACGGCGGGCGCATCGTCGCCGACGTGCGAGGCGAACTCGCGTCCGCGCTCCTGGTCGCCGACAAGACCACGCCCAGCTCGGTGCGGGGCCGCTTCCACGACACCCCCGGCCACTTCATGTGGCTGCGCTCCCGCGCCGACCACCCGCTCCGCGACGGCACCGACCCGGACACCAGCTTCGACTTCACCCAGCCGACGCAGACCACCAGCGACATTCCCACCGACGCGTTCGACGAGCGCGAGCTGCGGTTCCTGCTGCAACTGGCCGTGCCCGGTCTCGGCCCGATCAGCAAGAACCTGCCAGATGGCGGCGAGGGCATCTTCCTGCACACCGAGACCGACTGCTCGTGGGTGCAGTACCGGCCCGGAACCGACAAGGCCACCGTCACCTACGGCGGACCCCGCGCCCTGTGGCCCGCCATCGAGGACGCCTGGCAGCGCTGGAACCGCTGGCAGCTTCCTAGCATCCGCCGCTTCGGAATGACCGCCTACGACGACGGACGCCACCACATCTGGCTCGACCACGACCAATCGGTGATCCTCACCGGCGAGCCGGTCGCCTAACAACCTAACCCGGCCTAGAGAACACACGACGCCCCGGCGGGCGACACCCAGCAGGCCCGCCGGGTGCCTCACCCTGGCACACCCACGCACTCCGCGCCGGGCGGGGCTAGGAGAGGGGTCCGCGCACCGCTGCGGAGTGCGTGTACCGCTCGCCTGGCCCGTGCCTGCCACGACAACTACGCATTTCAGGGACGGATGTACACAGTGGCGTATCAACCGGGGCCGAACGAACTGCTGCGTAACGCGCGGCGGGCGCGGCGGTCCCCATCGGGGTCGGGTCGGCCGATGTCGCGGCAAGAGTTGGCGGAGGCGGTTGCCGCCTACCTGTTCGAGCACGCCGGACGCGTGTTCAACATCAGCGCGGGCTATATCGGCAAACTTGAACGTGGCGAGCATCGATGGCCGGCGGCGCACACCCGCACCGCGTTGCGGGCGGTGCTCGGCCGGGACACCGATGCCGAACTTGGCTTCTACATCATCCAGGGGCACGCCAGCGACGCGCCGACGGTCGAACCGGACGCGTCCGGCGAGGCTGGCCCGGCCGAGCCTGGCGCGAAGATGACGGGCGTGGGCATCGCACCGCCCGCCGCGCCGGCGGCCGAGGCGCTTGTCGGATTCACCGGGGCGGACGCGGACGCCGGGGCGGCGGTGCAGGTGGACGTGAGCGCGGAGGCGGGAACGGCGGTCACGGTGGTGTGCCAGGACGGCGCGGCGGGCCGGGTGGCGGTGCTGGCCGGTGGGGTGTGGGTGCTGATCGACGCGTCCGGCGCCGGTCCGGCGAGCCTCACCGCGGCCGTGGTCGACTTCCCAGCGGTTGCGGGTGGTGCGCAGGTGTACTCGCTGGCTGAGCGGCGGGCGCGGTAGCGGTGGCGGGTACTCAGCTCACGCGGCCGGGCAGGATGGCCCGGCAGGTACCGGGCAAGCCGCGCCGCCTCGTCGCGGCGGGTGGAATCACCCCGGGTCAGGTGGCCGAGGCACGCAAGGATCTCGGCCGGCACTTGGCCGCCTGGCGTGGCATCGCGGGTATGACGCAGGTCGAGCTTGCCAAGCTCATCTGCTACTCCCGCAGCCAGATCGGCAACGTCGAGATCGGCCGGGAGAGCACCACCCGCCGGTTCTGGCAGGGCGCCGACGCAGCGGTCGGCGCGGACGGAGCCCTGTTGGCCGCGTTCGATCAGGTGGACGCGCTCGTGCGGGACTTCCATGCCCAGGAAGTACAAGCCCGCGAACGGCAACGCCGGCACCACGCGGCGCCGCCGGCCGTGCCCACTGCGGAAGCGGAGTGTCCGGGTGAGTGCGGGTGCACGCCGATGGTCGTCGGCCGGTGGACCGGGCGGGAGGTCCGCGCGTTGCGCGAGGCGCTGCGGATGAGCGTCCGCGCGTTCGCCGAACACCTCGGCGTGACCACGGCGACCGTCTCTCGCTGGGAGCACCGGAGGGCGCCCGCACCGCCGAGGCCCGCGGCGCAGTCGGCGCTGGATCAGGCACTCACGCGCGTCGACACCGGCTCCAAGGCCCGGTTCCGGCTGCTCCTCACCAGTCCTGACGACTCCGCAACTCGCGCGCACGGTGGCCGAGCCACGAGAGGCAGGTCCACCGTCACCCCGATCCACCAAGCGGACCGGACACGCCCCGCCTCCTGACACCCCAGCGAGACGGCGGCCGCGACGAGAGAAACGGGGGCCTGCGGTGCATCGATCGATTCCGACCTTGGGCGGCACTCTGACCCATGCAACAGCTGTGGAGCTGTACCAGCGTCACGACGGCATCGCGGCTGAGGCGTGCGCGAGGTGTGGCAGACCGACGCCGTGCGCGGTGCGGGCGTTCGCCGCAACGGTCATCGCGGCGGCCGGGGAAGACCCCCGCTGGTATGGCAGCGGACGCGCTCTCCCCGCACCTGCCGGACCGGTAGCCGGTCAGGCTCGGCAACCCGATCCCATTCCGGCGACCGAGCAGGACCGGGGGCGGGCGCAACCGGAGTACGGCGGCTATGCGGTCGGCGGGCGTAGTGCGCCGTTGGACGCCGAGGACTTGCTGTACGAGCGGGAGCACTGATGATCCGCCACGGCAGACACCCGGATGCGATGCATGAGCGCGCCTGGGCACTGGCCGGGGCGGCGCGAGGTGGCGCTGGGTCGGCGATGAGCCGGGAGCTGGGACGCCCGGTGCCCCGGGAGCGCGGCCCTCCGGGAGTCGGGATGTCTGGTGGCGGCAACGGATGTGACTGACTCGTCGATCGACTCACGCCATTTGCGGTCCGGTTGGGCGCGGTCCCGACCACCCGTGCAAGGGAGACATTGACCATGACCATGCTGGGTATGCCAACCGTCCCTCCCGCGTCGCCTCCGCAGGCGGCCGGGCCGGTGACGTTCACCGCCGGGCACCATTTCGCCGTGACCGGCGCGGCGAGCATCGAGGAGGTTGCCGAGACGGCGACGGTGCCGCTGTCGGTCATCCTTCAGATCACCAAGCGGTGCAACTTCGACTGCTCGTTCTGCTCGGAGACGTTGCAGCTTCCCGACCCGACGTTGGCGGAGTTGGACACGATCCGCACCAATCTGGCCGGTGTGGGTCGGGTGTTCCTGTCCGGCGGGGAGCCGTTGCTGCGCAGGGACTTCGGCGAGATCGTGGACATGTACAGCCAGGACTTCATCCTCGGCATCCCGACCAACGCCACGCGCGGCTTGCAGTACGCGAAGTCGATGGTCGGCAAGGTCGCGTTCGTCAACGTCGGCCTGGAGGGGCCGCGCGCCACCACCAACCGGGTCCGGGGCGACTACGACGAGGTGATGTCCGGCATCCGGGCGTTCCTGGAGCACGGCCTGCCGCTGTCGCTGTCAGCGGTGGTGTACCGGTCCACGCTGCACGCGCTGCCGTTCACGTACCAGATCGCCGACGTGATCGGGGCGGGCAAGCTCAAGCTGATCCTGCCGCTGCGCAAGGGTAACGCGCTCGACCTGGAAGAACACGAGTTCATCAGCCTGGACGAGGCCGGGCAGACGTTCGACCGGCTGATCGAGGCGCGGGCGGTGCACGACTGGCGGCCAGCGCTGCGCATGACGACGTGGACGCCCGAGACCGAGGGCCACATGATCCTGGTGGAGGTGACCGGCAAGGCGTCGGCGTGGCCGGTATACGACGCGCCCGACCTGTTGGAACCGCTGGGCAACCTCCTGGAGGAGCCGGTGACGGAGATCTGGAAGCGGTACCGGTTCAAGCGCAACCACTTCGCCAAGTACCTCGGCAAGAGCATCCGCACCGTCGCCAACGCCAGCACGGCCGCCGGGACGGGCGGACACGCCCGTGCGTGACTACACCAACCTGCAATGGCCCGAAGCCCCGTTCGGGGCCGAGCAACGCCCGTTCGGCCGGCCCTGGGACATGCTCGCCGCGTTCGCCATCGACTGGGCCGACGGGGCATCCGGCCTGCGGGAGGTGCCGGTCGTGGCGGCGACGGTCTACCTGCGGGTGCGCCGGCACGGCTCGGCGTACGACATCAGCGGCGACACACTGCAGATCGGCTTCCGCGCCACGGTGCTCGATCACGTGGCCGAGACGCCGGACCTGCTCGCAGTGACCGACCGGGCTTTGACCCGCGCCCGCCGGCACGCCGTCATCCTCGCCGGACACGCGCTCGGTCAGGACCTGGCCCGCATGACGCTGCTGTCCACCGTGCCGCTGCGCGGCGCGGCAGGAGTGGCCGAGGCGTGGGCCAACCGGTCGATCAAGGGGCGCGGGCTGGCCCTGATGATCGACACCGCAGTCGAGGCGAACGAGGCGGCGGCGGCGCTGGACATGGCGACCGCGCCGCTGCCCGTCCCGATGCCGGACAGCCCCACGGGCAGCGCCACGGTGGCGCGCGCTGTGCTGGCACGCGCTCTGGCCATCGGCCTCACGGCGGCCGTCCACGCCGGCCGCTACCGCTGGGAGGGACTCTTTCGCGTCGCCGACGCGATCGACCAGGCCGCCTGGGACGTGCTCCGTCCCGCTAGCACGGCAACCGCACCGGACGACACCAACAGGCGACCGCCTGCCTCCGCTGAGGCGTAGACGGCGCTAACGTCGGTGGCCGCCGCCCGCACGCGCGGGCGGCGGTCACCGGCACCATCCGGCGCCGGAAGGACAACCACGACAGGCGGAGGACCGGTTGTGCATGTGATCAGCGATCTCGGCGGACCAGGTGGCGTGCCAGCCCGGCTGCCCGGAACCCGGCTCGTCGCCTCGATCGACGTGGAGTGGAGCAAGAACTACCGGATCAAGAACGGCAACCAGGCGTTCTGCTACTCGATCGTGTGGCTCACCGTGCCCACCGGCGACGGTTCTCCGCTGCTCCTCGCCACCGGCAGCCTGCCGGTGGCCTACACGAGCCTCTATCTCGACGGCGACGCCGAACGCGGCGACCTCGTCGCGGCAGCGGCGGCCGACATCGCCGCCGCCACCGAGGCCGCCGACCTGATCACCGGTCACCAACTGTGCAGCGACCTCGCCGTGCTGGCCGCCAACGCCGGCCCCCGCCCCCCAGCCGCGCTCCTCGCGGCACGGCAGGCGTGGCACGACCGGCGCACCGACACGGCGCGGCAGGTGCTCGACACCCGCTTCGACGCCGACCACGTGCTGTTCGGCCGCTCCCGCCGGCTGGTCGACGTGTGCGGCGAACTCGACCTCGACGTGACCCAACCCGAACTCGCCCGCAAGTCCATGACCGCGCTGCACCGCGACTGGCTCACCAACCGAGACGTCGAAGCACGGGAGCGGATCACCGTGCTCAACCTGCGCCACAGCCTGTCCACCGCACTGGTCGGCCTCCGCGCGGCCGGGGAGCTGACCTGGCCCAAGCCGGTCAACGTCAACACGATGGTCGCAACCGCGCTAGCCGGGCGACTCGGCTGGCTGGACCACCCCACCTTCCGGGCCCTACTTCCAGAAAGGCAGGCGTCGTGACGATCCGCACCTGCGTCGTGGTCGGCATCGAAGGCACCCACGCCGCCGGAAAAACCACCCTGGTCCACGCGCTGACAGCCCACTACCGGGCGCGCGGGGTGCTCGTCGCGTGCACCCCGGAACCGGCCCGCACCAGCCCGTTCATCGAGGAAACCGTGATCCATGGCAAGGGTGCCTTCGACCTCGCCACCGAAGTCGACCTGTTCGGGGCGCAACTGTCGACCACGCTGCGCGCCGCCCGCCACCACGACCTGCTGATTTGCGACAAGACAGCGATCAACGTCCTCGCCTACGCCCGCCTCGTGCTCGCCGCGCCGCCCGGCAGCCACGAGGCCGCCGTGCTGCAGGCGATGGCCGCGTTCTGCCGGGCATGGGCACCGCGCACCTACGACGCGGTGTTCTTCCTGCCCGACGCCTACACCGACCCGGCCGACCCGATGCGCCCCAAGGTCGCCCACCTCCAAGACGAAACCGCGACCGCGGTCCGCGCGGCGTGCGCCGAGACCGGAGTGCCGCTGTACGACGTGCCGCCCGGCCTGGACCTGGCCGAACGAGTCGCCCACCTCGCCCGGCGAGTCGACGCCCTGCTCAACCCCACCGGCGATAGCCTCGACCTCCGTGACCCTGGCACCCACGCACCCCGTTGACGTGCTGCTCATCCTCACCGACGGCGATCACGTCCTGCTCGCGCTACGGGACGGCACCGGATTCGCCGACGGCCAGTGGAACCTGCCCAGCGGCAAGCTGGAACTCGGCGAAGACGCGATCAGCGCGCTCGTCCGGGAAGCGGCCGAGGAGATCGGCGTGCGACTGGACCGAGACGAGCCACGCATGGTCGCCACCGTGCACCACCGCAACAGCGCCGGAGCCGGGCGGGTGGGCCTCGTCTTCGCCGCCCCGCACGACCCCGCCCGCCACGGCGAACCAGTCAACAACGAACCGCACAAGTGCGCCAAGATCGAATGGTTCCCGGCGGACATGCTGCCGTCCCACACCTACCCCTACACCGCCGCCTGCCTAGCCGCCTGGCGCGCCGGCGCACCGCTGCGCCTCAGTGGATGGCGATAGCCCGCTCGTCAGGGACGCCCTCTTGATGGGGCCCAACAGCTGCGGGCTCGATAAGTCGGTTTCGTTCTTTTCATGCATCAGCCGTTCGGTGGATCTGCCGAACAACGGAGGCCGGGAAAGCGCTTTCTGATCAGTATTAGGGAGTGCGTAGGAAGTTTCGGAAGTGGCAGCCCCGCTGGGCCGGCGACCATACTCGGAGGCCGGCCCTTCGGGAGGGGGTGGCGGGCAAGTGGCGCGGCGGTACGCGGTCGGGCCGCAGGAGAACTCGCTTCAGCCTCCGGCCCGGCGGTCCGGTGATGCTCAGCTGCATGGGTTGGGGCCGCGGCATTGGGCCGTGCTGTCGGTGTTGGCCGAGCACGGGGTGCTGCACACCGGTCAGGTCACGACGTTGCTGTTCGGCAGCCGTCCGGCCGCCGCGCGGCACCTGGGCGCGCTGGCGCGGGCCGGGCTGGTGTGGCGGTTCGTCCACGACGACGACCCGCGCCACGTGGCGTACTACGAGTTGAGCGCGGCGGGGGCGGAGGCGTTGACCGCGCGGCTGCGCAGGGCGGGCCGGACGGTGCCGGTGGCGTTGGGCCGGCCCGGTCGGGGCGAGTTCGTGGTCAACGAGTTCTTCGTCGGGCTGGCCGCCCATGCCAGCAAGGATCCGCGGTGTGAGTTGTTCCGGTGGCGCCGGGCGCTGGAGGCCGCCGTGTGGCTGCGGGAGCACGGCGTGGCGGAGGTGAGGCCGAGCGCGTACGGGGTGTGGATCGAGGGCGGGCGGGCCGTGCGGTTCGTGCTGCACGTCGAGCACACCGCCGGAGCGGGTGCGCTGTCCGGGCTTGCCGCGCCGCCTGAGGCGGACGTCCTCCTGGGGGGCTACCGGCGCGCCCCGCGAGGTGTCCCGGTTGCCGCGGTCCTGGTGCTGTGTGCGACCGTGGAGCGGGAGATCGAGGTGCGTCGTGGCGTGGCTGCCGCGCCGTTGCCGGTGACCGTCGGCACGGCGACCCTCGACCGGCTGTTCGACGCGTCCAGCGCCGCTGAGGCGATCTGGGCCGTGACCGGGGCCGAGGGTCTGTTTCGGTTGGCGGAGGTCGGCCGGTAGCTGGCAGCGGGTGAGCAGCCCACTCCTCACCCGGACTAGTGACCTGCTTTCACACCAGCGGCGTGACCAGCGGGAATCGATACAGTCACCTACGACGGAGCGGCGGGCACCCCGAAGGGTCGGGGGCTTCCTCAAAAGCGCCCGCCGCTCCCATCATCCGTCCCGAGGGGAGCCAGCTCGGCAGGTGGCGGTTCCTGCCGCCCGCTCGGGGTGTGGTGACGGGGCGACGTGCCTCCGGGACCCGCCGCCCACAGCAGCGGGTCAGCCGTCGCCCCGTCGCCAACTCACCGCCGGTACAGCCTCTCCATGGCCGCGCGGATGGCGGGCACCGCTTCGGCCGGGTGATGGTCGCGGGGCAGCTCCCGGATCGCCTCGTAGACCGCTTCATCGATGTCTTTGACGGTGAGGTCGCCGGGTAGGCGTTGGAACCAGCGGTAGCCGGTCGGCCGCTGCGGCAGCCCCACGTCCCGCAGATACGAGTTCGCTCCCTCGTCGATGATCTGTTGATCGTCCGCGGTGCGCGGCACGAAGAACGTGCGCTCGCCCGTGCTGTCGATGACCGTCACCTCGACCTGATGGTGCCGCGTCTCGACGCACCGGGCCAGGGTGGCGGGGTCGGCGAGGTAGCCGAGCATCGCGTCCCAGCCAGATTCGCTCAGCTCCCAGAACCGGCCATCAGCAGTGTCGATGGCGTCGCGGCGATCGGAAAAGCCCGGCGGTGGTCCGGGGAACGGCCTGGCAGTGTCCCAGGCGTTCGGTGCGGCGCTGGTATCACTCATGATGCGCTCCCTCGGCCCGCGTCTCGCAGTTGTCGGGGCCGAGCAGCGGCAGGATGCCGGTGACGGTGAGGACGCGCTTAACCTGGCCGGTGGGGTGCAGCAGGGTCAGGGCGCCGCCGGCGAGGGTGGCGGCGTGGTGAGCGGAGACGAGCACGCTGATGACGGTGGAGTCGATGAAGGTCACGGCGGCCAGGTCGACGTCGACGATCGGGGTGGCGGCGATGGTGGCGGTCAGCCGGTCGCTCAACTGCTCGACGCTGCTGAGGTCGAGTTCCCCGGCGAGGGTGACCGGTGCGGTCCGGCTGGGGTTGGCTGTGCCAGCGCCAGATGTCGGCGGGGCCGCTCATGGCGCGTCCGGTGGGCCGAGGGGAACGCTGACCGTGGCGGTCAGCCCGTGCGGGCTGGTGTCCAGCGTGAGGCCGCGGGTGAGGTGGTGGGCGAGCCAGAGGCCGCGCTGGCCGGGAACGTTGGCGTTGGGCAGCGCGGGCACATCGCTGGTCATGCCGCCGCCGCAGTCGCGGACCTGACAGCTCAGGCGTCCGGGCTGGTGGTGCAGGCGCAGCTCGCCGCTGCCGCCGCCGTGGCGGGCGGCTGTCCGTAATCAGCCTATCCGCTGATCATGCGCGGACCATACCGCACCCGAGGAGCCGCCGCCCCGTAACAGCCGTCCGAGTTTTTCCCGACCGCTGCTCTGCCTGCGCCTGACAGACGCGAGGCTCTGTCAGGCGGGGTTGACCAGCTCGGCGGTCAGGGTGGGTCAGGCGCTGACAGGTCCTCGTGCCTCTGCTGACAGAGGTCGCTGTGGGCCTGGGAGGTTTGCGGATTGGTCTGGACCCGATCCGCAACCTGACAGTCCGTGAAGAGGCGGGTCGATGCCGAGTTTCGCCTGGTGAGGAGACCGGCGACTGACTATGTCCTCTCTCCCCCGGGGAAGCGGATATCCGCGTAACTGCGCGGAAGGGAGTGTGTTGATGCCGTCCGAGACGACTGATCGGCTGCGGGCCTCCGGCGGTCCCAGTGAACACCTGTTACTGCTGCTGAATGATCACCGGGTGATGACCACCGACCAGCTCGCCCGTGCCACGGCGACTCCGGCGCGGACGGTGCTGTACCGGCTGGAGCAGTTGCGCACGGCCGCTCTGGTGGACTACGACCGGCCCGGCCGCCAGCGGGGCAGCGCGCCGCACCACTGGTGGCTGCGTCCCGCCGGAGCCCGCCTGGTCACCGGGACCTCCCCGGCGGACGGACGCCGCCCGTCGGCGCTGTTCAGCGCCCACGCGGCCACCATCACCGAGGTGTGGCTGGCCCTGCGCGAGCACGGCCCCTCCGCCGGTCTGACGTTGACGGGCTGGGCCACCGACCGGGCCGGGTGGCAGGAGTGGGAAGGCTCGGCCTCCCAGTGGGGCGGCACGAGCGTCAAGCGGCTCACCCCGGACGCCGTCTACGAGGCGGTCCTGGACGACGGGCAGGAGGTGGCGGCGTTCATCGAGGTCGACCTGGCCTCGATGACGCAGACCCAGCTTCGGGGCAAGCTGGACCGGTACCGGGCCTACGCCCGCGACGAGGCGTGGCGGGGCCGGTTCCCGTACTGCCCGCCGCTGCTGCTGCTCACCACGACCGCGCATCGGGCGGTCACCTTCACCCGCAACGCCGCCCGCCACCTCGGCGAGAAAAGCCTGCCCAGCTATGGGCGGCGGCTGGTCGACGACTTCGACCTGATCGCCGCGCACGGGCGGCTCGTCGTCGCCGCGGCCGGCCTCGTCCGCGATCCGGCCCGCGCGGTCACCGAGCACGCCTGGACGCTGACCGACCCGGAAGCCGCCGAGGTCACCCTGACCGCGATCTGCACCGAACGCGCCACCACCGCCGCCGCCGCGCGGCCGGCCTACCGGCGGCAAGAGGCCGAGTCCGACCGCCTGCAACGCGACGAGACGCTGCGGCGCCTCCGCGTCAACCCGCGGCCCCTGCTCCCGCTATTCGGCCCGGCCGCCGTCGACCTTGTCAGCTACCTGCTCGACACCCACCACGATCCGGCCGACGCGTTCACACCCCACCTCGACGCCGACCCGACCCTGGACGCCCTCGCCGAGTGGTGGCGGCGCACCCCCCGCTCCAGCGGCGACACGCCCGCCCTACGCGCCACTCTCACCCGCCTACACCAGCAGGCGTGGTCGCACCAGGTCCGCCAACTCGCACACCTCGCCGCCACCGGCGAGGACCGGCCCGCCTGGTACGCCGCCGCCGCGCACCTCGCCGGGCGGCGCCTACTCACCCCCGCCGAGCACCACCAGCTTGGCGACGCCCCCACCCGCGACGCCGCGCAGGCGCAGGTGTGGCGCTACTGGCAGCCACCAGGCCACCGTGACGAGGCCACGGCACCGACCTACCCGCAGTGGCGCGACCAGCAGGTCACCGCCGAGTGGACCCACCTGTCCTGGTGGCAACGCCAACGCACCGACCGCGCGATGCTCGCCGCCGCCTTCGACGTCGAGCACCTCACCGCCTGCGCCCGCTGCGCGCTCACCATCCCCGCCATCGACACCGGCGACTGCCCCGGCTGCCACCACACCATGCGCCTGCCCCACGACCAGCGCCACACCGTCACCCCGCTGACCGACCTCATCGCGGCGCTGCTCGCCGACACCACCAACAGCCGCTGACCGCCATGTACACCCGCCTCCGCGCCCCCAGGCCGGCCCGTGGGGGCGCAGCGCGGCAGCCTCGGTGGACGCCCGCCCCGCGTCTATGCGGCCGGCGTCCCGTCGTCCGCAACGCTGCTCGGCGCGGATGAGCCAGCACTCACACGCCGCCGCTGCATACCCGCCTGGCGGCCCCTCGCCGGGCCACATCGTTCCGTAGCCCCGCCGTGCCGACCGGCACCGAGAAGCGACGGGAGCACGGGCGGGCCGCCCGCAGACCAGCCACTACCCACGACAAGAGAGGACAAGGCGATGACCGCAGACGACCGCAACCGAGCGACCGTGACTGTGGAGGACGATGGCCACGAGCCAGCCGACGACACCTAACCCACGCCGTCGCCTACCAGGCGACCGGTCACCGGATCCTGGCGCACCCGCGTCGGGCCGGAACCTCACCCCCGCCCACCAGCCGCCCGGCCAGCCCAACGCACGGGAAACGTTACCGCCGGCCACCCACCCGCCCCGCATCCGGGCGACAGCCCGGATGCGGCGCGGGTGGG
>NZ_MAGP01000137.1 GCF_002926165.1 Micromonospora chalcea
GATCGGCGTTCCGCCAGGTGGGAGCGGTGGAGATCTTGGTACGAATCGGCCCCCATAGGGGCCCTTTCGTACCAAGATCTCCACCGCTCCCACCTGGCGGAACGCCGATCTCGCGTGACGGGAGGCGCTCGCCGAACCTCGGGCCCACGCCACCCCCACAACCCCGCGATCTTGCAGTTGCGGCCCCGGGAGCGCCTGTTTCGCGGCTTCTGTCGGGGCCGCAACTCCATGATCGACGGTCGATGTACGCTCCCCCGGACGAGGGAGGGTGGGGCGCGTGGAGCACGACGCTACTCAGGAGCTGCCGGTGACACCTGGCGTGGTCGCGGGCGGGAGCACTTCGGTGTCGGACGAGGTGGTCGAGAAGATCGCGGTGGCCGCCGCGAAGTCGGTGCCCGGGGTGGCCGAGCTGGGCGGCGACATCGCCCGCTTCTTCAACGCCGTGCTGGACCGGGTCGGGCTGGATCAGGTCGGGGACGCGCGGCGCGGCTGCTCGGCGCACGTCACCGACGGGTCGGCAGTGGTCAACCTCGTCCTCGTGATCGATGCCGGCCACCCGGTGCCGCAGGTGACGAACGAGGTGCGGGCCGCTGTGGCGTCCGCGATCGAGGCGTACGGACTGCGCGCCGCCGAGATCAACATCCGGGTCGACGACGTGGCGATGGGTACGCCCACCGTCTGACGAGCGCCGCCCGGCTCAGTCGTGTGCCGGGCGGGTCAGCTCCACCTCGTCGCCCGGCAGCAACTCCACGTCGCCCTCCGGGCCGTGGATCTCGAGCACCGGTACGCCCTCGTCCAGCAGCATGTTCCGGCGCTCGGCACCGGTAGGCATCCGCGCGACGACTCTCGCGCCCGCGGCCAGCTCCACCTGCCTGCGCTGCGGCGTCTCCCGGACCCGCGTGCCGAGCGGACGGCTTGTGGTGACGAGCCCTTCCGACCGCAGCAGCGATATCGCCATCCGGACCGCGTCGCGGCCGATCTGGTGTTCCTGGCTGAGCCGCGACTCGCTGCCGACGCTCGCCCCGGGCGGCAGCGCGCCCGATTCGATCTGCTCTCGGATCAGGTCGGCGAGCTGGACGTAGACCGGCGTGTGCGAGCGCGGATCGATGGTCATGACGTAAGCCTTGTGCCCCGATAGATCTGATCCATCAAGGCTTTATAGCAATGATGGATTGTAGCCATGTTGGATTCTTGCTATGGTCGGAGCGTGTTCGCGCGGTAACCGGCGGACATGACTCCTTCGAGTGCGCTCAATCTCGACTGCCCCGGTGCCGTACCGCGAAGTGACGCTGCGGTGGCGGGGCGGGCGGGTCCGCCCGCGCGCGGCGGGCGGGTGGTCCCGCCCTTCCAGTCCCTTCGACCACGAGAGGCAGGCGTTCGTGCGGTGGAACATCCGGTGGCCCGGTCGGCGCGCGCGAGCCGGTCGCGGCACCACCCAGCCGGGCTGCTACCGGGCGGCCAACTACACGCCGTTGCGCCCCTGGCAGGTGCGGGAACGGCGGTTCCGGACGACGCGGCTGGGCCGGCGCGGGCTCGACCCGGCCGACGTGCACGAGTTCCTCGACCGGGTGGCGCTCGACCTGGCCGACGTCTACCGGGCGCTCGGCGTCAGCCGGGAGGAGACCGCGCGGGTCCGGGACGCGCTGCGGCGCTGGCAGTCCGAGCAGGCGCAGATGCGGATGAACGCGGGAGCGTACCGTCGATGAGTCCCCGCGAGCGGTTCGTCATCCACCTGCCGGTCGTCGCCGGTGACCTGGCCGGCGCCGTACGCCTGGCCCGGGTCGTGGCCCGCTGGTCGGGCGTGCTCGCCCAGGCCGACCCGGGCGAGACCACCGTCTCGGCCGAGGACGAGCAGGGCGTACGCCATCGGGTCTTCTGTGATCTGCGGATGGGAGACGGCCGGCGCTGCCTGCTGCGGGCCGACCACGACGGCCCGTGCGCCCGCCGGCCGCTCCGGTGACCCGCCGCCCGGCCTGCGCACTCGTCGCGACGGGCGGGGGCTGACCGCCGCACGGGTCGATGCACCGTACCGTTGTTCCCAGCGGCGCGAGGCCGCCGTGCGTCGGGAGGTTCGCCATGCCGAAGGGTGTCTCGTTCGCTCCAGTGCGAACCGTGAGGGCGTACGAGGGGATCGTCCGGCAGGTCGAGGAGCGGATCGCCGCCGGGGATCTGCGGCCGGGGGACCGGCTGCCGAGCGAGCGCGAACTGACGACGCAGTTCGACGTCAGCCGGTCCACTGTGCGTGAGGCGCTGCGCGTGCTGGAGAGCAGCGGCCTGATCCGTTCGCGTCCCGGTGACCCGCTCGGGCCGCAGGTGATCGCCTCGACGGCCTCGGCGATGCGCAAGCTGTTCGCCCGGGTCGTGGACAGCCGGCGGCTCGGCGTGGCGGAGTTGCTCCAGTTCCGGATGATCATCGAGTCGGCGGCCGGTTCCGTCGCCGCCCGGATGGCGTCACCGTCCGAGCTGGACGAACTGGAGCAGGCGTTGGCGGGCATGCGGGACGCGGTGGCCGACGGCTACGAGGCGTTCAGCGCGGCCGACGTGCGCTTCCACGAGCACGTCGCCCGGCTGTCCGGGAACGAATTGCTCGTGCTCTGCCTCGACGCGGTCCGGAGCATGGTGCTGGACCTGATCTCCACCAAGCTCGCCGAGGCGCCGGACCGCGAGGCCCTGATGGAACGCACGCTGGCCCACCACCGTCGCGTTCTCGACGCGATGCGCGCCGGTGAGGCCGACGAGGTCACCCGGCTGACCCGCGAGGAACTGCACCGCTACTACGCCGAGTACGTGCCGGAGTCGCGCCGCTCGATGGTGGACGTATTGCTCTGAATCCGCCTGATGTGGCCTGACCTCGGACGATGCAAGGTCGGCCATTAGCTGAGCAGCTCTTCCCTTCAACTGGTCTGACCAGTAGCCTCCCCCACATCACCGTCGTGTACACGGGGGACTCCGCAGTTGACCAATGCCGCGACCGTCCCAAGCTGGGCGGGAGTCGCAGTGCTTCGCATGGGAGAAGCTCCATGAAGTCGTCCAGATTCGCCGCGATCGCCGCGGCAGCCCTGGTCTGTCCGGGACTCGTGCTCGTCGGGTCGCCCGCGTCGGCCAACCCCGCCGCTGGCGCCCCGGGCGCCCACAACGCCATCACCGACGTTCCCGGCATCCAGGTCGGCCAGGTCCAGTCCGACACCGCCCCGTACCTGACCGGCACCTCGGTCGTGTACATGCCGCAGATGTCTGTGGCGAGTGTGGACCAGCGTGGCGGCGCCCCCGCCACCAAGGAGACCGACCTGCTCAGCCCGCTCAACTCGAACCCGGGCGTCAACGCGATCCAGCTCGGCGGTAGCAGCATGTACGGGCTGTCCGCCACCAACGGCATCATCCGCTGGCTGGAGGACCGCGGCGAGGGCGTACGCGTCGGCGCCGGCGGTGTGGCCCCGATCGTTCCGGCCGCGGACATCTTCGACCTCGGCCGTGGCGGTGACCCGAAGGCGCGCACCTCCGCCGAGTGGGGTTACCTCGCGGCGCAGGCCACTTCGGACGGCCCGGTCCGTCAGGGCGGCGTCGGCGGCGGCACCGGCGCCCGTGGCGGCGGCCTGCGCGGCGGCGTCGGCACCGCCAGCGTCCACCTCGGCGACGGCATCTACGTCGGCGCGATGGTGATCGTCAACCCGGCCGGCTCCCCGGTCGACCCGGCCGACTGCACCCTGTACGGCGTCAAGTTCGGCATCGGCAACGAGTTCGCCGGGTACAAGGCTCCCAAGAAGAAGGAGTGCAACCCGCCGAGCACCGCCGCCCAGCAGCCGGCGAACACCACGATCGCCGTGGTCGCCACCAACGCGCCGCTGGAGAAGGCCGCCGCCCAGCGGATGTCCGGCAACGCGCACGACGGCATGGCCCGCGCGATCAGCCCGATCCACACCCTGGGCGACGGTGACACCGTCTTCGCCGTGTCCACCGGCAAGGGCGAGGCGCTGCAGATCAACGACCCGGCCGACACCCGTCAGCTGAACGCCATCTTCAACGCCGGCGCCAGCACGCTGGCCCGTGCCATCGCCAAGGCCGTTCTCTCGTCCGAGAGCATCGGCAACACCACCAGCTACTGCGACCGCTACCCCTCGGCCTGCAAGGGCATGAAGCAGCTCAAGCAGTGGCGTACCCAGGGCAACGCCCCGGACGTGACCCCGGAGACCTTCGCCCAGGCCACGCAGGCGCTGGCGCAGACGCCGGTCCCCGCGCCGGCCGGTGCCGACAACGGCAAGCCCAAGCCCAAGCCGAAGGCCGCTCCGGCGGGCAACACCACGCAGCAGGAGTCGCAGAACGGCATGGTCCTCGCCTCCGACAACACCGGCGGTCCCACGCTCTCCACGGGCGTGACCACGGGCCTGCTGGCCGCCGGCATCCTGGGCGTCGGCCTGCTGGGCATGCACCTGCGGGGTCGCCGCCGGGGGCAGGCTTCCGACCAGCTCGCCTGACACGCACGCCGTCTCACCCTCGCGCCGGTAGCCAGGCGCGTGTGAACGATCGAGGCGGGTTCCGTCCACCCCGGACGGGACCCGCCTCGCTGCGTTCCTCACCCCACCCGCCCCGCGCGGCGCGCCCGGCGTGCGCCTTGCCGATCTTGGACTTGTGGTGGCTCACAAAAGTCGCCACTCGGGCATCCTGGGCGCCACAACTCCAAGATCGGCGGAGTGGGCCGTCACGGCCCGCGCACCTCGAAGCAGGGCAGATGCTGGGCGCGCCGGACGCAGCCGGCCAGGCGTGGGGGGCGTGCCGCCTCGGCGGGTTGCTGCGCAGCGCTGTCGCCGGACTCCAGGGCCGGGCGTACGCAGTTCAGCCCCGGCTCGGCGACGATCGTCGACGTCCCGCGTCCGGGCAACGCGAACCCGGCTCGGCGATGCTCGTGCCGGTGCCCCGGGCGTTGCCCTAGAGGCCGTCGGCCGGCCCGAGCCGCTGCCGGGCCAGCCGGTGTCGGGGCGACCCGAGGCACGCCTGCACCATCACCTCGACCTCCTCGCGCACTGCGGGCCGCCACGCCGACTCGCCCGCCCCGAAGCCCGTCGCCCCGCTGCGCCGGGAGGACCCCGGCTCCCGGGATCCTTCCGGGCCGTCGATCTTGCGCCTTGTGCCCTGACGAAAGGGGTGAATCCCCCCGCACCGGGGGCCGCAACTGCAAGATCGCGGGTGCAGGCACACGTAGAAGGACCTGGTGGGCGGAGCCCACCAGGTCCTTCTACGTCGTGGTGCTGGTTACTTCTTGGAGACCTTGGTGACGTCGAACGACTGGGTCACGGCGTCCTTCGGGTAGCCCTCGACGCCGTCGCGGATCACCGCCAGGTTCGGCAGCAGGAACAGCCAGTCGCTGGCCGCCTCCTGCGAGATGACCTTCGCGGCCTCGGCGAACTTCTTGTCCCGGGTGGCCGCGTCCAGGGCCGTGTCGGCCTCGTTCATGAGCTGCGTGACGGCCGGGTTCTTGTACCGGTAGTAGTACTCCGGCTGGCCGTAGCGGACCAGGTCACGGGGCTCGACGTGGGCGATGATCGACATGTCGTAGTTGGCCTTGCCGAGCACCTTGTCCAGCCACTGCGGCATCTCGACGTTGTTCTGGGTCACCTTGATGCCGACCTCGGCGAGCTGCGAGGCGACGAACTGCGCGGAGGCGCGGGCGTAGCCGGGCGGCGGGACGTCCATGGTCAGGGTGAGCCCGTTCGCGTGACCGGCGTCGGCGAGCAGCTGCTTGGCCTTGGCGGGGTCGTGCGGGAAGTCACCGGTGCGGTCCTCGTACCACGGGTCGCTCGGCGGCACCATGCTGCCGATCTTCGTGCCGTAGCCGGACCACACGGTCTTGATCAGCGCGTCGTGGTCGATCGCGTGGCGGATCGCCTGGCGCACCCGGACGTCGGCCAGCGGGCCCTTGCTGTTGTTCATCGACAGGACGACCTCACCGGTCGTCTTGCCCTCGATCACCTGGAACTGCTTGTTGCCCTTGAACACCTCGAGCAGCTGCGGCGCCTGGATGTTCGCCACGATGTCGAGCTGGCCGGAGAGCATCGCGTTGTTCAGCGCGTTCGCGTCGGTGATGTAGCGGAAGACGGCGGTGGCGACCTTCGCCTTCTCACCCCAGTAGCCGTCGTTGCGCACCAGGGTGATGCTGTCGCCGCGGTTCCACTTGTCGAACTTGAACGGGCCGGTGCCGTTCGGCTTGGTCCCCAGGTCGGTGGCGTTCTCCTTGAGCACCACGCCGACGCGGCCGGCGACGTCGAACAGCCAGCTCTGGCTCGGCCGCGACAGCGTCACCTCCACCGTGGACGCATCCGGCGCCTCGACGGTCTTCACGACCGTCATCTGGGACTTGAACGGGTTCGTCGAGCCCTCCGCGGTCACCCGCTTGAAGCTCCACACCACGTCCTGCGCGGTGAGCTTCTGGCCGTCGTGGAAGGTCACGCCGTCGCGGAGCTTGAACGTGTACTTGGTGCCGTCGTCGGACATCTTCCATTCGCTGGCCAGCAGCGGCTCCACCTCACCGGTGTCCGCGTTCTGGCGCACCAGGCCCTCGTACACGTTGTAGAGCAGGACCTGCGGGATCGCGGCGCCGGCCTCGGCGGTCAGGTCGAGGCTCACCGGCTCGAGGTAGGCACCGAGGGTGACCGTACCGTTGCCGGAACCGCCACCGCCGGTGGTGGTCTCGGAGTCACCATCGCTACTGCACGCGGTCAGAGCCAGCGCCGTGGCGAGCAGCACGGCGGGCAGCGTTATCTTCAGCCGATTCATTCGTGTGTCCCATCGCGAAGAACGCCAAGGGCGCTCGTAGCCTGTGAGGCGGGACACTAGGAGTGTGGTACCTGATGCAAAAGGGCCAGTTCAGCGGGGTCGGCAGGTACCAATCGGCGTCTGACTACCGGGCCACCCGGAATCCGGTGTTGCCACTTGAGGAGTCAACGGTGGTCCGACTCCGTGCGGCCACGCGGTAACGGTTGCAATAAGAGTCGTGGCAGAGGTACGAACCACCCCTGATGACGCTCTCACCTGGTGAGACGTGTCCTCGGCGGTCGCGCCAGGGTTCGGCCGTGAGTTCCCAAACGTTGCCCGCGACGTCGTACAGGCCGTAGCCGTTCGGCGGAAACGCGGTCACCGGAGAGGTGCCCACGAACCCGTCGTCCGCCGTGTTGACAGCGGGAAAGGCGCCCTGCCAGATGTTGCACAGGTGCCGCCCGCCCGGGGTCAGCTCGTCGCCCCAGGCGTAGCGGGCCTGGGACAGCCCGCCGCGTGCCGCGTACTCCCACTCGGCCTCGGCCGCCAGCCGCGTCCCCGACCACTCGCAGTACGCCTCGGCGTCCCGGTGGGAGACGTGGACGACCGGATGCCGCTCGCGTCCGGACAGGCCCGAGCCGGGCCCGTCCGGGGCCGCCCAGCGCGCCCCCTCGACCGCCAGCCACCAGGGCGCGCCCGGCACCGTGGCGTCGAGCACCCACGGGCGCGCGGACGGGGCGAGCAGCAGGTGGAAGACGAAGGACCAGCCGTACCGTTCCGCGTCGGTGCGGTAGCCGGTGGCCTCGACGAAGCGGGCGAACTGCCGGTTCGTCACCGGTGTCGCGGCGATCTCGAACGGGGCCACGGTGACCGGGCGGACCGGCCCTTCCAGGTCCTCGGGGAAGCCCTCCGGATCGTCGGTGCCCATGAGGAAGGTACCGCCGGGCAGCGCGATCAGGTCGTCCGTACCGGCGGGGCCGGCGCGGACGGCACTGGGGCCGGCCGTCGATCCGGCGGCGGCGGGCGGGCGTTTCGGCGCGCAACACGGCGACGGCGGAGGGCTTCCTCCGCCGTCGTCCGGTTCAGCCGATTCGGTGCTCACATCCGCGCTACGCCGGCAGGGCGTCCGCCTGGTACGCGTCCTCGCTGATGGCGGCGGCGACGGCGTCCCCGAAGTCCTCCGTCGACATGCCCATCTCCGGCCCGCGCATCGCGCCCAGGCGCGGCAGCACCGCCTTCACCCCGTCCTCCAGGCTGCGGGCCGCCTCCGGGTGGCCCAGGTGCTCCAGCATCAGCGCGGCGCTGAGGATCGACCCGGCGGGGTTGGCCCAGCCCCGGCCCGCGATGTCGGGCGCGGAGCCGTGCACCGGCTCGAACATGCTCGGCGCCGACCCGGTCGGGTTGAGGTTGCCGCTCGCGGCCAGGCCGAGACCGCCCTGCACGGCCGCGCCGAGGTCGGTGATGATGTCGCCGAACAGGTTGTCGGTGACCACGACGTCGAACCGCTCCGGCTGGGTGACCAGGTAGAGGCACATCGCGTCGACGTGCACGTACTCCACCGAGATCTCCGGGTACTCCGCCGCGACCTCCTCGAAGGTCCGCTGCCACAGGTCGCCGGCGTACGTGAGGATGTTCGCCTTGTGCACCAGGGTCACGTGCTTGCGGCGGGTCAGGGCCAGCCGGAAACCGTGCCGGATGAGGCGTTCGACCCCCTTGCGCGTGTTGACCGACTCCTGGGTGGCGATCTCGTCCGGCCCGCCCCGGTGGATGAAACCGCCGGCACCGACGTAGGCGCCCTCGGTGTTCTCCCGCAGGATCACCAGGTCGCACTGCTCCGGACGCAGCCCGCCGATGGGCGAGGGCACACCTGGTAGCAGCTTGACCGGCCGCAGGTTGACGTACTGGTCGAAAGCGGTCCGCAGATGGATGACCAGGCCGCGTTCCAGCACCCCGGGTGGCACCGAGGGGTCGCCGACGGCGCCGAAGAGAATGGCGTCCGCCTTGGCCAGTTCCCGCTCCACGTCCGGCGGCACGACCTGGCCGGTGATCCGCCAGTAGTCCGCGCCGAGTTCGTAGTCTTCCCAGACCAGGTCCAGCCCGAACCGCTGGGCGGCGGCGTCGCACGCCTTGACCGCCTGCGCGGTGACCTCCGGTCCGATGCCGTCGCCGGGCACCAGCGCGATTCGCTGGGCGCTCATTAGTCCACCTCTGTCCGCGTGCAGGAGACCCTCACCTGCCATCGTCGGCCAAGAGTGGCGGGATCGGGCCCTCCGCAACAGGTCCAGGTCTCCGGCTAGGCTGGTACCAGCGGGATGCGGATGGTGTGCGCAGGAGTGCGACGACGGGACGAGGCGAGATCCCCGCGAGAGGTGGGGAGGTCGAGATGGCGGATTTTCTGCTGCCGGTCAACCCGCAGAGCTCGGTTCCGCTCTACGAGCAGATCATCACGGGGCTCGAGGACGCGATCCTCGCGGGGCAGTACGACGACGGCCCGCTGCCCAGCACCCGCCGTCTGGCCGAGGCGCTGGGCGTCTCCCGGAACACGGTGCTGACCGCGTACGACCGGCTCATGGAGCAGGGCCTGATCGCGACGATTCCCCGGCGCGGCCTCTACGTCTCCTCCGAGGCGGTGGTCCGGATGCGGGCCGCGCGCCGGACCTCCCGCTCCGCGACGCGGCCCATCGACTGGGAGGCACGGCTGCCCGAGCCGCCGCCCACCCCCGTACACCGGGACCCGGCGTGGTCGCGGGCGCCGTTCCCCTTCGTCGTCGGCCAGCCGGATCCCGGCATGTTCCCCACCGGCGCGTGGGAGCGGGCGCAGCGCGAGGCGGTACGGCAGGACGGGCTGTCCCGGGTGATCGGGGACGCCGGCCAGGCCGACGACGCGCAGCTCGTCCGCCAGCTCTGTGAGCACGTGCTGCCGTCGCGTGGCATCTCGGCCGAGCCGAACCAGGTGATGATCACGCTGGGCTCGACGCACGCGCTGCACCTGCTGGCGAGCGTCCTGGTCCGGCCGGGCAGCGTCGTGCTGGTGGAGGACCCGGGCTACCCCGACGCGCGGACGATCATGCAGATGGCGGGCGCCGACGTGGTGCCCGGCCGGGTGGACGAGGACGGCCTCGTCGTGGAGGACCTGCCGGCCGACCTGCACGGCGCGGAGCTGGTGTACGTCACGCCGAGCCACCAGTACCCGACCGGCGCGACGATGTCGGCGTCCCGGCGTGAGGAGCTGCTGCGCCGGGCCGGCGCGGCGGACGCGGTGGTGATCGAGGACGACTACGACCCGGAGATGACGTTCCGGGGCATCCCGGCGGTCGCGGTGCGGGCGCTGGACGACGAGGACCGCGTGGTCTACCTCGGCAGCTTCAGCAAGCTGCTGGCGCCGGGCCTGCGGCTCGGTTACGTGGTGGCGTCCCCGGCGCTGGTGGAGGCGATGCGGGCCCGCTCCCGCTACGTGCTGCGCCACCCGCCCGGACCGATGCAGCGCGCCCTGGCCCGGATGATCGCCAGCCGGGACCTCGCCCGCCACGTGCGGCGTATCCGCGCCCACTACCAGGGGCTGTACGAGGAGATGACGCGCGCGATCGAGCGCCACGTGCGCTGGGGGCCGCAGCCGGTGCCGCGCGGCGGCCTGGCCCGGTGGATCACCGGCCCGCCCGGTCTGGACGCCGGGCAGCTCGCCGTCGACCTGCGCCGCCAGGGTGTCCTGCTCGACCCGGGCGAGCCGTACTGGACCACCCGCCCCACCCCGCGTCACCACTTGCGGCTGGGGTACCAGGTGATGCCGCTGGACCGGATCGACGAGGGGGTCCGGCGGGTCGCCGCGGCCGTAGAAGACCAGGTCCGGCCACGGCTGGTACCCCCACCGACCCGGAAACTGGACGTTCCCCTCCGGGGTCGGAGTTCGTAACCTCCGACGCCATGACGTCGGACACCCATGCCTCCCTCCGCGCCGGCCATCTCGTGGACGAGCAAGCCGTCGTGTCGCTCACCCAGGACCTGGTCCGCATCCCCTCGACCTGGGACGCCGCGCAGGGGCGGAGCGAGCAGCCAGTGGCGGAGCTCGTCGCGCAGGTCATGCGGGGCTTCGGCTGGCGGCCGGAGGTCACCGAGGTCGTTCCCGGGCGGCCCAACGTGGTGGCGGTGGTGGAGGGCGGCCTGCCCGGCCCGACGCTGATGTTCGAGGGGCACACCGACGTCGTCACCGAGGGTTCTCCCGAGGAGTGGACGGTCGACCCGTTCGGCGGCGACATCGTCGACGGGCGGCTGTACGGTCGCGGCTCCGCCGACATGAAGGCCGGCGTCGCCGCGATGATCCACGCGGCCCGGGCCGTCGAGCTGGCCGGACCGTTCCCGGGCCGGATCGTGGTGGCGGCCCTGGTGGACGAGGAGGGCCAGATGCTCGGCGCGAAGCACTTCACCACCACCGCGCTGGCCCGCGAGGTGGACGCCGCGATCATCTGCGAGCCGGAGGCGGAGGAGATCTGCGCGGTCGCCAAGGGCGCGGTCCGCCTGCTGGTCACCTGCACCGGCAAGATGGCGCACGGCGCGATGCCGCAGCACGGCCGCAACCCCGTACCGGCGGTGGCGGAACTGGTGGCCGCGCTCGGCCGGTACCAGAAGGAGCTGCAGGCCGACCCGGGGGAGCACGAGCACCTCGGCCTGACGTTCCTGACCCCCACGGTCCTGGACGCCGGCTCCGCCGACCAGCTCAACGTCATCCCCGGCCGCGCCGTGCTCGGCGTGGACTGCCGGACCGTCCCCGGCGTCGACCACGCCGCGCTCGCCGCGCGCGTGCGCTCCGACGCCGACGAAATCGGCGCCCGGCACGGCGTCACCTTCGCCGTCGAGGTCGTCGACGACCGGCCGTGCGCGGTCACCCCGGAGGACCACCCGATCTCGCTCGCCGTGGCCGACGCGCACCGCGCCGTCACGGGCGCCGAGCCCGTCTTCGGCGGCGTGCCCGGCGCGACCGACGGCACCATCCTGTGGCGCGACAGCGGCATCCCGAACGTGGTGTACGGCCCCGGCCCGAAGTGGATCGCCCACCAGCCCGACGAGTACGTCGAGGTCGACGACATCGTCCGCAAGACCAGGGTCTACGCCGAGGCGGCGCTGGCCTTCCTCACCGGCGCCGCGACGGGTGCGGCGTCGTGACCGCGCAGGAGCTGCTGACCGCGCTGCCCGCCGGCCTGCCGATCGGCGCGGGCTGGGCCACCACCGCGCAGACCGCGCCGGTCCGTTTCCCGTACGACGGCAGCACCGTGACCCAGGCGCCCTGGGGTGACACCGCCGACGCGGAAGCGGCTGTCGACGCCGCGCACGAGGTCGCCGCGGAGATGGCCGGCCTGCCCGGTCACCGGCGGCGCGCCATCCTCACGACAGTCGCCGCCGAGGTCCGCGCCCGCGCCGACGACCTCGCCGAACTGCTGGTCCTGGAGACCGGCAAGCCTCTTGTCGACTGCCGGGTCGAGGTCGCCCGCACGCTCGTCACGCTGGAGACGGCGGCCGAGGAGGTCGGACACCTCACCGGCGAGACGGTGGCACTGGACATGCAGCCGGCCGGCGAGGGCATGCTCGGCTTCTGGGTACGCCGACCGGTCGGCGTCGTCGTCGGCATCACCGGGTTCAACTACCCGCTGCTGCTGGCCGCGCACAAGGTCGCGCCGTCGGCGGCGGCGGGCTGCCCGGTGATCGTCAAGCCGGCGCCGAACACGCCGCTGGCCACGCTGGTGCTGATCGACCTGTTCCGCCGGGCGGGCTGCCCGGCCGCCGGCGTCCAGCTCGTCACCGGCGGTGTCGAGGTCGGCAAGCTCCTGACCACCCACCCGCGCGTCGCCGCCGTGTCGTTCACCGGGTCCGCGCACGTCGGCCACCAGATCGCCCGCGCCGCGGCCCCGCGCAAGGTGCTGCTGGAACTCGGGTCCAACGCGGCGCTCGTCGTCGGCCGCGACGCCGACCTCGACCGGGCTGCGGAAGCGGTCGTACGCGGCGGGTTCTACGCCTCCGGCCAGGCGTGCATCAGCGTGCAGCGGGTGATCGTCGAGGAGCCGGTCCGCGAGGCGCTGCTGGACCGCCTCCGGCCGCTGCTGGCGAACGTCACCACAGGTGATCCCCGGTCCGCCGACACCCGCGTGTCCGCCCTGGTGGACGAGGCGTCCACCGAGCGGGTCCACTCGTGGGTGGACCGCGCGGTCGCCGCCGGGGCGCGCTGCCTGGCCGGCGGTACGGCGCAGGGCCGGGTGCTGCAGCCGACGGTGCTCGTCGACGTCCCCGAGGACGCCGAGTGCTGGGCGGAGGAGATCTTCGGGCCGGTGGTCTGCGTCCGGTCGGTGCCGGACATGGACGCGGCAGTCGAGCTGGTCAACCGGTCCCGCTACGGGCTCCAGGCCGCCGTCTTCACCCGCGACCTGGCGGTGGCCCTCGACGTGGTGCGCCGCCTCGACGTCGGTGGCGTGCTCGTCAACGAGGTGCCCGGCTTCCGCGCCGACAACATGCCGTACGGCGGCGTCAAGGACTCCGGCATCGGCCGGGAGGGACCGCGCTTCGCCATGGAGGAGCTGACCGTGACCAAGATGGTGATGATCAGGCCATGATTCGGAGTGGGAGCACACACGCATGGTGATCTACTTCGTCCGGCGGCTGGCCATCCTCGCGGTATCGCTGTTCGCCGCGTCCATCCTCGTCTTCACGATGCTGGCGCTGCTGCCGGGCGACCAGGCGCAGGCGATGCTCGGCGTGAACGCCACCCCGGAGGCGCTGGAGGCGCTGCGGGAGCAGTTCGGCACGAACCGGCCGTTCACCGAGCGGTACCTCGACTGGGCCGGCGGCCTGATCCGCGGTGACTTCGGCATCTCGCCGCTGAGCGGGGTGTCGGTCGGCTCGGAGATCGCCGACAAGCTCGGCGTGACGGTGCCGCTCATCCTGGCCGGGATGACGCTGGCGCTGCTCATCGCCGTGCCGCTGGGCATCCTCGCCGCGGTGAAGAGCCGTACCGCGATCGGGACGGCGCTGTCCGCGCTGAGCCAGGTCGGCATCGCCGTTCCGTCGTTCTGGCTCGGCATCCTGCTCATCACCGTGTTCGCGGTGAAGTTGCAGTGGCTGCCCGCCGGCGGGTTCACCGGGTGGGACGACGTCGGCGGCGCCGTGCAGGCCCTGCTGATGCCGGCGCTGGTCCTCGGCGTGGCCCAGGGCGCGATCCTGATGCGCTACGTCCGGTCCGCGGTGGTCGAGGTCATGCAGGAGGACTTCATCCAGACCGCGCGGGCCAAGGGCCTCAGCCGCTCGCAGGCGCTGACCCGGCACGCGCTGCGCAACGCAGCCATCCCGGTCATCACCGTCCTCGGCCTGCAACTCGCGACGCTGCTCATCGGCACCGTCGTGATCGAGAACGTCTTCGGCCTGCCCGGTCTCGGCCGGATGCTGCTGCAGGACGTGGGCAACCGCGACCTGCTGAAGGTGCAGGGCACCGTGATGGTGCTGACCGCCGCGGTGCTTCTGATCAACTTCGTCGTCGACGTGGTGTACCACGCGGTCGACCCCAGGCTGAGGAGCAAGGCATGACATCAGTCGCCGACGCCCCACCGGACGCCACCGCCGACGTCGTCGCGGCCGGCCCCGTCAAGCCGCGCCGCCGCTGGAACCTCACGCTGGTGATCGGCGCCGGCCTGGTGGGCCTGGTCGTCCTCACCGCACTCGTGTCGTTCCTCTGGACGCCGTACGACCCCACCCGGGTCGACCCGTCCCAGACGCTGCTCTCCCCGGGCGGGGACCACTGGCTCGGCACCGACCACTTCGGCCGGGACATCGTCAGCCAGCTCCTCGTCGGCGCGCGGACCACACTGTTCGTCGGTGTCGTCGCCGTCGCCATCGCCGCCGCTGTCGGCGTACCGCTGGGTCTGCTCGCCGCCACCGGGCACCGCTGGCTCAGCGAGCCGGTGATGCGGGCGCTGGACATCGTGTTCGCGTTCCCGGCCATCCTGCTGGCGATCATCCTGGCCGCCGGCTTCGGCGCCTCCACGCTCACCGGCATGATCGCCATCGGCGTCGCGAACGTCCCGGTGTTCGGCCGCCTCACCCGGGCCGGCGCGATGCAGGTGCTGCAGAGCGACTTCGTGCTGGCCGCGCGCAGCTACGGCCGCCGCGGTGTGGTGCTCATGGTGCGGTACGTGCTGCCCAACATCGCGGCCCTGCTCATCGTGCAGGCGTCGGTGTCGTTCGCGCACGCGGTGCTCGCCGAGGCGGCGCTGTCCTACCTCGGGTACGGCACCCCGCCACCGACCCCCACCTGGGGCCGGATGCTCCAGGAGGCCCAGAACTACTTCGTCGTGCAGCCGATGCTCGCCGTCTGGCCCGGTCTGGCCATCGCCCTGTCGGTGCTCGGCTTCAACCTCATGGGCGACGGGCTGCGCGACGCCCTCGACCCGCGGCTGAGAGGACGGTGAGCGGCGTGAGCGGGCTCGTGGTGGAGGACCTCGTCGTCAAGGTCCACGACATCCAGGCCGTCAAGGGCGTCTCGTTCGAGATCGGGCGGGGCCGGCGGATGGGGCTCATCGGCGAGTCCGGCTGCGGCAAGTCCCTGACCGCGCTCGCGCTGATGGGCCTGCTGCCCCACGGCGTGACCGCGTCCGGCCGGGTGCTGCTGAACGGCCGGAACCTGCTCGACCTGTCCGACAAGGAGATGTGCGCGGTCCGCGGCAACGACATCGCCATGGTGTTCCAGGAGCCGATGACGGCGCTCAACCCGCTGATGCGGGTGGGCAACCAGGTCGCCGAGTCGCTGCGGCTGCACAAGGGGATGAGCCGGGCCGCGGCCTCCGCCCGTGCGGTCGAACTGCTCGAACGGGTCCAGCTCCCCGAGCCCGACCGGACCGCGCGCAAGTACCCGCACCAGCTCTCCGGCGGCCAGCGCCAGCGCGTCGTCCTGGCCATCGCGCTGGCGTGCGACCCGGCCGTGCTGGTCGCGGACGAGCCCACCACCGCGCTGGACGTCACGGTGCAGGCGGAGATGCTGCGGCTGATGGACACGCTGGTGCGCGAGGAGGGCGCGTCGCTGCTGCTCATCACGCACGACCTGCCGGTCGTCGCGAGCATCTGCGAGGAACTGCTCGTCATGTACGGCGGCTCGATCGTCGAGCACGGCGACGTGGCGACCGTGTTCGACTCGCCCCGGCACCCGTACACGGCGGGCCTGCGGGCGTCCACGGTGCTGGAGAGCACCGACGGGAGCGGCCGGCTGTCCACCATCCCGGGCCGCGTCCCGTCGCTCGGGTCGTTCCCCACCGGCTGCGTGTACCGCAACCGCTGCCCGCGCGCCGACGACGTCTGCGGCACGGTGCCGCTGCTGACGGCGCCGCCCGGCAGCAACCAGCGGGCGGCCTGCCACCACCCGATCGAGAGCGACCAGCCCCTAGGAAGCGGGAAGGCCAGCGCATGACCAGCACCCCGTTGCTTGAAGCCGTCGACGTGGTGCGCGAGTACCGCGCCCCGCGGCGGTCGCTGCGTACGCCGGGCCAGCCGATCCGCGCGCTCGACGGCGTCAGCGTGCAGGTCCACGAGGGCGAGGCGTTCGGCATCGTGGGGGAGAGCGGCTCCGGCAAGTCCACGCTGTCGCGCATCCTCATGGCCCTCGACCAGCCGACGTCCGGCACCGCGTTCTACAACGGCCAGCGGATCAGTGGCGTACCGGAGCGGCGGCTCGGGTTCCTGCGCCGCGACGTGCAGATGGTGCTCCAGGACCCGATGTCGTCGCTGAACCCGCGCATGCGCGTCGCGGACATCATCGCGGAGCCGATGCGCGCGCTGCGCCTGCCCGGCGACCACCGGGCCCGCGTGGCCGAGCTGATGCACTCGGTGGGTCTGCCCGAGGAGGCGGTGACCCGCTACCCGCACCAGTTCTCCGGCGGTCAGCGGCAGCGCATCGCCATCGCCCGTGCCCTCGCGGCCGGGCCGAAGGTCATCGTGGGGGACGAGCCGGTCAGCGCGCTCGACGTCTCGGTGCGCGCGCAGATCCTCAACCTGCTCACCGACCTGGCCGAGCAGTTCAAGCTGACCCTGATCCTGGTCTCCCACGACCTGTCCGTGGTCCGGTACCTCTGCGACCGGATCGCGGTGATGAACCAGGGCCGGATCGTCGAGACGGGTGACACCGAATCGATCTACTCCGACCCCCAGCACCCCTACACCCAGAGGCTGCTGTCCGCGGTGCCCACCCTGAGCGGCGACCTCCTGGACCGATTCAACAGGAGCAGCACATGAGGTTGGTTGACCGCGTCGCCGTCGTCACCGGAGGCGCCAGCGGCATCGGACTGGCCACCGTCGGCCGGCTGGTCGAGGAGGGCGCGCGCGTCGTCATCGCCGACCTCGACGGCGACCGCGCCGCCGAGGCGGCCGCCGGCTTCGGGTCCGCCGTCGTCGGCGTGGCCTGCGACGTCACCCGGGCCGCTGACTGCCGCGCCGCCGTCGAGACCGCCGTCGAGCGGTTCGGGCGGCTCGACCTCATGCACGCGAACGCCGGTACGCCGTTCACCGGACCGGTCGACGAGGTGGACCAGGCGACGCTGGACCGCGTGATCGACGTCAACCTCAAGGGCGCGTTCTGGACCGCGCAGGCGGCCGTGCCCGCGCTGATCGAGGCCGGCGGCGGCTCGATCGTGTTCACCGCGTCCCTGCAGGCCGTCATCGCCCGCCCCCGGTACGCGCCGTACACCGCCGCCAAGCACGGCGTCATCGGCCTGATGAAGGCGCTGGCGCTGGAACTCGCGCCGCACGGCATCCGGGTCAACGCGATCGCCCCGGCGGCGACCGAGACGCCGATGCTGTCGGCGTTCCTCGGTGGCATGGGCGACGTGCCGGACAGCGCCCGGGAGAACTTCCGCGCGTCGATCCCGCTGGGCCGCATGGCGACGCCACGGGACTCCGCCGACGCGGTGGTGTTCCTCGCCAGCGAGGAGGCGCGGATGGTCACGGGCCACACGCTCGTCCTCGACGGCGGCACGACGGCCGGCTGAGGCGTACCGTGACCAGTTCGCTGGCGGACCCTCCGTACGAGGGCACGATCGGACGCACCTACCACGACTCGACGGAGCACTGGAGCGCGCCGCCGTCGGCCGCCCCGGGCACCCCGAACGTGGTGTACGTGCTGCTGGACGACGTCGGGTTCGCCGACTTCGGCTGCTTCGGCGCCGAGATCGACACCCCGACGATCGACCGGCTGGCCGCGTCCGGGCTGCGGTACACCAACTTCCACACGTCGCCGCTGTGCTCGCCGACCCGGGCCAGCGTGCTCACCGGCCGCAACCACCACAGCGTCGGCATGCGCATGCTGTCCAACTTCGACAGCGGCTTCCCCAGCGGCCGGGGCCGGATCACCCACGCCGCCGCCACCGTCGCGGAGATGCTCGCCGACGCCGGGTTCAACACCATGGCGGTCGGCAAGTGGCACGTCGCGCCGCTGGAGCACACCACGCCGTCCGGGCCGTACGACCAGTGGCCGCTGGGGCGCGGCTTCGAGCGGTACTACGGCTTCCTGGAGGCGGAGACCGACAACTTCTATCCGGAGCTGGTCCACGACAACCACCAGGTGGACCCGCCGGCCACCCCGGAGGAGGGCTACCACCTCACCGAGGACCTGACCGACCGGGCCATCGGGTTCGTCCGGGACCAGACGTCGTTCACCCCGGAGAAGCCGTTCTTCCTCTACCTGGCGTACGCCGCGGCGCACGCCCCGCACCAGGCCCCGCCGGAGTACCTGGCGAAGTACCGGGGCCGCTACGACGCCGGCTGGGACGTCGTCCGCGCGGACCGGCACCGGCGGCAGATCGGGCTGGGCATCATCCCGCCGGACGCGCCGCTGCCACCGCACAACCCCGGCGTCGTGCCGTGGGACGACGTGCCGCCGGAGCAGCGCCGCCTGTTCGCCCGCATGCAGGAGGCGTACGCGGCGATGGTCGACCACACCGACGCCCAGCTCGGGCGCTTGGTCGACTTCCTGGAGCGGATCGGCCGCCTCGACAACACGATCTTCGTCCTCATGTCGGACAACGGGGCCAGCCCCGAGGGCACGCCGCTCGGCACGCTCAACCCCACCGCCTTCCAGAACCGGGTGCCGGAGAACCTCCAGGACAGCCTGGACCGGATCGACGAGATCGGCGGCCCGCGGGCGCAGAGCAACTACCCGCTGGGCTGGGCGCAGGTCAGCAACACCCCGTTCCGCCGCTACAAGCAGCACACCCACGAGGGCGGGGTCCGGGTGCCGTTCGTGCTGAGCTGGCCGGCCGGTGACGTGCCCGGCGGGCAGGTGCGCACGCAGTTCCAGCACAGCATCGACGTCACCGCGACGGTGCTCGACCTGGTCGGGGTGCAGCCGCCCGCGGTGCGCCGGGGCGTACCGCAGATGCCGCTGCACGGCCGCAGCTTCCGCGACGGGCTGCGCGACCCGGCGGCGCCGCCGTCGCGGGACCGCCAGTACTTCGAGATGTTCGGCCATCGTGGCATCTACCACCAGGGCTGGAAGGCGGTCGCGTTCCACGAGCGCGGCACCTCGTGGGACGAGGACCGCTGGGAGCTGTACCGGATCGACGAGGACCCGACCGAGAGCCGGGACCTCGCCGCCGAGTACCCGGAGGTGCTGCGGCGTCTCATCGAGGAGTTCTGGATCGAGGCGGCCCGCTACGACGTGCTGCCGCTGGACGACAGGGGATTCGCGGTCCGGGCCCGGGTGCCACGCCCCGGGTCGGTGCGGGACCGGCTGGTCTTCACCTACCTGGCGGGCGTACCGACTGTGTCCGGCGCGGCGGTGCCGCCGACGATGAACCGCTCGCACGCCATCACCGCGCGGGTGCGCCGCACCGACGTGGCGCAGGGCGGCGTGATCGTGGCACTCGGCAACGTCAGCGGCGGCTACGTGCTGCACATCAAGGACAACCGCCTGGTGTACGAGTACAACTACCTCGGCGAGCACCACGTGCTGCGGTCCGAGGGCGAGCTGCCGCTGGGCCCGGTGGAGCTGACCTTCGAGCTGACCAAGACCGCCGACTGCCAGGGCGTCGGCCGGCTGTACGTGGACGGCGAGGCGGCGGGCGCGGCGCTGTTCCCGCGGTTGCTGCCGTTCTTCCACGGGTTCGCGGGCATGGACATCGGGCGCAGCATCCACTCGCCGGTGTCGCCGAGCTACCCGGCCCGGCACGAGTTCTCCGGCGAACTGGAGTACGTGCGGTTCCGGCTGGCCGCGTCCGAGGAGGTCGGCGAGCCCATCGCGGCGGCGGACGACGTCGCGCCGCGGCCGTCGGTCGGCGTGGGGTTCGAGGTCGTGGACTGACGCGCGCGGCGCGTACGGCGACGGCGCGTGGACGGACCTCGTTGTCCGTCCACGCGCCGTCTGTCTGCGGGGGCCTCAGCGCAGGGCCAGGCCCCACAGCGGGTCCTCCAGGAACCGCCCGACGTGGGCGAGCACCCGGCTGCCCAGCTCCCCGTCCACGAGCCGGTGGTCGAACGACAGCGACAACTGCACCGTCCACCGGGGAACGACCTGCTCGTCGACGACCCACGGCATGCGGCGCAGCGCGCCGAGGCAGAGGATCGCCGCCTCACCGGGGTTGAGGATCGGGGTGCCCGCGTCCACCCCGAACACTCCGATGTTGGTGATGGTGACGGTGCCGCCGGCCAGGTCGGCGGGACGGGTGCGGCCCTCCCGCGCGGTGGCTGCCAGCTCGTTCAGCGCGACCGCGAGGTCCCGTACCGGAAGGGTCTGCGCGGCCTTGACGTTCGGCACCAGCAGGCCGCGCGGCGTCGCGGCGGCGATGCCGAGGTTGACGTCGGCGAACCGGACGATCTCCTGGTTCTCCTCGTCCCACCGGGCGTTGACGTCCGGGTGCCGGCGGATCGCGTCCAGCAGCGCCAGCGACGCCACGAGCAGCGGGCTGACCTTGATGCCCTGGAAGGACGGGTCCTGCTTCAGCCGGTCCACGAACTCGACGGTGCCGGTCATGTCGACGGTGAGGAACTCCGTGACGTGCGGCGCGGTGAACGCGCTGGCGACCATGGCGGCGGCCGTCGCCTTGCGCACCCCGCGTACGGGCAGGCGCTCGTCGCTGCGGTGCTCGGCCACCGGCGCGGGGCCGGTGGTGTGGTCGAGCAGGTCCTGGCGCGTGATCCGGCCGCCGGGGCCGCTGCCGCGCACGTCGGCCAGTTCCACGCCGAGGTCCTTCGCGAGCTTGCGCAGCGGCGGCTTGGTGAGCACCGGCGGCCGGGACGTGTGCGGCCGGCGGGCCGGCTCGGCCGGGCGGACCGACGGCGTGGCGCGGCGGGGCCGGCGGGTCCGCGCCTGGGCGGACACCCCGTAGCCCACGAGCACCGCGGTACGTTCCTCGGCGGGCTCCTCGGCGGGCTCCTCGGCGGGCGGCGATGCGGCATCCGGCGCGGCGTCCGCGTCACCGCCGGTCCGGATCGCGATGATCGGCGAGCCGACCTCGACGGTCTGCCCCTCCTCGGCGAGCAGGCGGTCCACCACCCCGGCGTACGGGCTGGGCAGCTCGACGACGGCCTTTGCCGTCTCGATGTCCACCAGGATGTCGTTGAGGCCGACCGGATCGCCCGGAGCGACCCGCCAGGTGACGATCTCGGCCTCGGTGAGACCTTCGCCGACGTCGGGCAGGCGGAACTGCTGAACGCTCACTGGTACCTCTCCCTTCACGCGGCCAGGACGCGGTCGACGGCGTCGAGGATCCGGTCCAGGTCGGGCAGGTACTCCTCCTCGACCTTGGCCGGCGGGTACGGCAGGTTGAACCCGCCGACCCGCTCGACCGGCGCCTCCAGCGAGTAGAAGCACCGGCTCGTCACCTGCGCGACGACCTCGGCGCCGAACCCGGCGAACGTGGGGGCCTCGTGGACCACCACCGCCCGCCCGGTACGGCGGACCGACTCCTCGATGGTCGCCACGTCCAGCGGGGAGATGGACCGCAGGTCGATCACCTCGATGTCGCGGCCCTCCTGCGCCGCGGCCTCGGCGGCGGCGACGCAGGTGGCGACGGTGCCGCCGTACGTCAGCAGCGTCACGTCGGCACCGGGGCGCACGACGCGGGCGCGGTGAAGCGGCATCGGCGGCCCGGCGTCCTCCGGCGTCACCTCGCCCTTGACCCAGTAGCGGCGCTTCGGCTCGTAGAAGATCACCGGGTCGTCACCGGCGACGGCCTGGCGGATCATCCAGTGCGCGTCGTCCGGGCTGGCGCAGTAGACGACCCGCAGCCCGGCGGTGTGCGCGAAGTACGCCTCGTTCGACTCGCTGTGGTGCTCCACCGCGCCGATGCCGCCGCCGACCGGGATGCGCACCACCACCGGCAGGGCGGTACGGCCGCCGGTGCGGGCCCGCATCTTGGCGAGCTGGGAGACGATCTGGTTGAACGCGGGGTAGACGAAGCCGTCGAACTGGATCTCGCAGACCGGGCGGTACCCGCGCAGCGCCAGCCCGATGGCGGTGCCGATGATCCCGGACTCGGCGAGGGTGGTGTCGACCACCCGGGCCTCGCCGAAGTCCTTCTGCAGACCGTCGGTGACCCGGAAGACGCCGCCGAGCCGGCCGACGTCCTCGCCCATCAGGAGGACCTTGTCGTCGTCCTCCATGGCGCGGCGCAGGCCGCTGTTCAGTGCCTGACAGAGAGTGAGCATGAACGAGTTCTCCGATCGGGGCGGACGTCAGTCGAGGAAGGAGCCGCGGTAGGCGACGAACGCGTCGCGCTCCTCCCGCAGAAGCTGGGGCACGTCGGACAGCACCGTGGCGAAGGCGTCCGCGAGGTCCGGGGCCGTCAGGGCCAGGCACTCCCGGCGGGTCCGGTCGGCGAGTTCGTCCGCCTCGGCCTGGATCTGGCCGAGGAACGTCTCGTCGCTCCAGCCCTCGGCGCGCATCAGCGCCTCGACCCGGGCCAGCGGGTCCCGCGCCCGCCAGGCTTCCAGCTCGTCGTCGGTGCGGTACCGGGTCGGGTCGTCGGACGTGCTGTGCCCGCCCATCCGGTACGTGGTGGCCTCGACGATCGCGGGGCCGGCGCCGGCGCGGGCGTGCTCGGTCACCGCTGACGTCACCGCGTACACCGCCAGCACGTCGTTGCCGTCGACCCACTCGCTGCGCAGGCCGAACCCGGCGCCGCGCCGGTGGATCGGGGTACGCGTCTGCGACGCGGTCGGCGTGGAGATGGCCCACTGGTTGTTCTGGCAGAAGAACACCATCGGGGCGGCGTTGACGGCGGCGATGTTCATCGCCTCGCTCGCGTCGCCCTCGCTGGCCGCGCCGTCACCGAAGTACGTCACGACCACCGTGTCGCTGCCGTCGCGCTGCACGCCGAGCGCGTACCCGGTGGCGTGCAGCAGCTGCGCGGCCAGCACCAGCGTGTAGATGTGGAACGAGTACGGCTCCGGGTCCCAGCCGCTGTGCGCGACGCCGCGCCACTGCCGGAGCAGGTCGGCCGGGCCGATGCCGCGCCACAGCGCCGCCGCGTGCTCGCGGTAGCTCGGGAAGACGTAGTCGTCGGCGCGTACCGCCGCGACGGAGCCGACCTGGGCCGCCTCCTGGCCACGGCACTGCAGCCACAGGCCCAGCTCGCCCTGTCGCTGCAACGCGAACGCCTCGTCGTCGAGGCGGCGGGCCAGCCGCATCCCCCGGTACAGGTCGCGGGTGAGGCGGCCGAGGGCGTCTCGGTCGACGTCCACGTCCGGGTGCAGGCGTCCGTCCGGGGTGACGAGCTGGGTCCAGCCCTCGGCGGCGCGCGGAAGGTCTGTGGTGCCGGTGAAGGGGTTGGTGACCGGTGGGTCGGCGAGATCTACGGTAGTCATTCGTCACCTTCTGGGTGCGTCGGTCTCCGCGTCACCGGGGTCGCCGGCCGTCTCGCGGATCTCGGATATGGGACCGCCCGCCGGGGTGGACCCGGCGGGCGGTGATGGGCGTACGTCTAGACCGTGTGCCGGTCGGCGAGTGTCAGCGCCTCGTCGAGGACCGCCAGTCCCGCCTTGGCCTCCGTCTCCGTCACCGTGCAGGGCGGCACCACGTGGATCCGGTTGAAGTTGGCGAACACCACCAGGCCGCCCCGCTTGCACTCGGCCAGCACGTCGTTCATCTCCGGCGACGAGGCCCCGTACGGCGCCAGCGGTTCCCGGGTCTCGCGGTCGCGGACCAGTTCCAGCGCCCAGAAGACGCCGAGCCCGCGTACGTCCCCGACGCTCGGGTGCCGCTCGGCGATCTCGCGCAGCCCCGGGCCGAGCACGTCCGCGCCGATCCGGGCGGCGTTCTCGACGATGCCCTCGTCCCGCATCGCGTTGATGGTCGCGACGGCGGCGGCGGTGGCCAGCGGGTGACCGGAGTAGGTCAGCCCGCCGGGGTAGGGGCGGGTGGCGAACGTGTCGGCGACGTGGTCGGCGATCACCACACCGCCGAGCGGCACGTAACCGGAGTTCACGCCCTTGGCGAAGGTGATCAGGTCGGGCGTCACGCCGTAGTGGTCGATGGCGAACCAGGCGCCGGTACGCCCGAACCCCGCCATCACCTCGTCGGCGATGTAGAGGATGCCGTGCCTGTTGCACAGCTCGCGTACGCCGGCGAGGAAGCCCGGCGGCGGCGGCATGATGCCGGCGGTGCCCGGCACGGTCTCCAGCACGATCGCGGCGATGGTGGACGGGCCCTCCATCTCCACTACGCGTTCGAGGTGGCGCAGCGCGAGCCGGCTCTCCTCCTCCTCGGTCGTGGCGCCGAACTCCGACCGGTACAGGAACGGGCCGAAGAAGTGCACGACCCCGGCGGTGCCGTTGTCGCTGGGCCAGCGACGCGGGTCGCCGGTCAGGTTCACCGCGGTCTGGGTGCCGCCGTGGTAGCTGCGGTACTGGGACAGCACCTTCGGCCGGCCGGTGTGCAGCCGGGCCATCCGGACGGCGTGCTCGATCGCGTCCGCGCCGCCGTTTGTGAAGAACACCTTCTCCAGGCCCGCCGGGGTCCGCTCGGCGATCAGCCGGGCCGCCTCGCTGCGGGCGTCGTTGGCGTACGACGGCGCGATGGTGCACAGCTTGGCGGCCTGCTCCTGGATCGCCGCCACGACCGCCGGGTGCTGGTGGCCGATGTTGGTGTTGACGAGCTGGGAGGAGAAGTCCAGGTAGCGGTTCCCGTCGCCGTCCCAGAAGTACGAGCCCTCGGCGCGCTCGACCACCATCGGGTCGAGCAGGGCCTGGGCCGACCAGGAGTGGAAGACGTGGGCGCGGTCGAGTTCGTAGGTGCGGCGTGCGCTGGTGCTCATTGTCGCGTCTCTCCCGCTGCTCAGACGTTCTCGGGGAAGCCGAGGTTGATTCCGCCGTGGCTGGGGTCGAGCCAGCGGGAGGTGACGACCTTGCCGCGGGTGAAGAAGTGCACGCCCTCGGCGCCGTGGGCGTGGGAGTCGCCGAAGAGGCTGTCCTTCCAGCCGCCGAACGAGTAGTAGGCCATCGGCACCGGGATCGGCACGTTGACGCCGACCATGCCGACCTCGACCTCGTTCTGGTACCGGCGGGCCGCGCCGCCGTCGTTGGTGAAGATGGCGGTCCCGTTGCCGTACGGGTTGGAGTTCACCAGCTTGAGCGCCTCGTCGTAGCTGCCGACCCGCACCACGGACAGCACCGGCCCGAAGATCTCGTCGGTGTACACGCTCATCTCCGGCGAGACCCGGTCCAGCAGGCTCGGCCCGAGCCAGAACCCGGACTCGTCGCCGTCGACCTGCACCTTCCGCCCGTCCACCACCAGTTCGGCGCCGGCCTCGACGCCCGCGTCCAGGTACGACGCGACCCGGTCGCGGTGCTCCCGGGTGACCAGCGGCCCCATGTCGCAGGAGCGGCGGCCGTCACCGATCTTCAGGCCGGCGATGCGCTCGCGGATGCGCGCCACCAGGTCGTCGGCGACGGGCTCGACGACCACCAGAGCGGAGATCGCCATGCACCGCTCGCCGGCCGAGCCGAACCCGGCGTTGACCGCCGCGTCGGCGGCCAGGTCGAGGTCGGCGTCCGGCAGCACCACCATGTGGTTCTTCGCGCCGCCGAGGGCCTGTACGCGCTTGCCGTTGCGGGTGCCGGTCTCGTACACGTACCGGGCGATCGGGGTGGAGCCGACGAACGACACGGCCTTGACCTCGGGGTGCTCCAGCAGCCGGTCGACAGCGACCTTGTCGCCGTGCACCACGTTGAACACGCCGGCGGGCAGGCCGGCCTGCTCCCAGAGCCGGGCGACGAGCAGCGACGCGGACGGGTCCTTCTCGCTGGGCTTGAGCACGACGGCGTTGCCGGCCGCGATGGCGATCGGCACGAACCACATCGGGACCATCACCGGGAAGTTGAACGGGGAGATGACGGCGCAGACGCCGACCGGCTGCCGGATGGAGTAGACGTCCACGTTCGTGGACACGCCCTCGGAGTAGCCGCCCTTGAGCAGGTGCGGGATGCCGCAGGCGAACTCCACGACCTCCAGGCCGCGGGTGACCTCGCCCAGGGCGTCCGAGACGACCTTGCCGTGCTCGGCCGTGATCAGCTCGGCCAGTTCCTGCTTGTGCTGGTTCACCAGCTCCCGGAACGCGAACAGCACCTGGGTGCGCTTGGTCAGCGACGAGTTCCGCCAGGAGGCGAACGCGGCGGCGGCGGAGGCGACCGCCTGGTCCACCTCGTCGACGGAGGCCAGCGGCACCTCCGTCCGGACCGTGCCCAGCGCCGGATCGTAGACTGGGGCCGTACGCTCGGTGACGCCGGCGAACGCCTTGCCGTCGATCCAGTGGGTCACCCGCTCCAGCGGGACGGGAGCGGGCACGGTGCCGGGTGCTGTCTGGGTCATGCCCGGATCATCTGCGCTTCCCCAGGCCCGGGCAATGGGCACTGTGTCGTTCCCGCCCGGGAGAAGCACACATACTGTGCGCCGGAGCGAGGAGGGAGACGGTCTGATGCCGATGACGGTTCGCGACGTGCTCGAACTGCCGGCGTTGCAGCAGGCCGGGCCGCGTGTCATGGCCGGGCGGGACCGCCTGGACGCTCCGGTGCGCTGGGTGCACGTGGCCGAGATCCCGGAGATCGCCGACCTGCTCCGCGGCGGGGAGCTGGTCCTCACCACCGGTATCGGCCTGCCGCCGGACGACGACGGGCTGCGCCGGTGGATCGACGGCCTGGCGGCGGTCGGCGCGGCCGGGGTCGTGGTCGAGCTGGGCCGCCGGTTCGGCGGGACGCTGCCGGCCGCGCTCGTCGAGCAGGCCCGCAGCCGGAACCTGCCGCTCGTCGCGCTCCAGCGGGAGATGCGGTTCGTGGCGGTGACCGAGGTGGTCCACTCGGTGATCGTCGAGGAGCAGACCGCCGAGCTGCTCGCGAAGGACGAGATCCACCGGATCTTCACCGAGCTGTCGGTGGAGGGCGCGGAGCCCCGGCAGGTGCTCCGCGAGGTCACCCGTCTGTCCCGGCGTCCCGTGGTGCTGGAGAACCTCTCCCACCAGGTGCTGGCGTACGAGACCGGCCCGCTGTCGGCCGAGGAGCTGCTCGACCGCTGGGAGACCCGCTCACGCGCGGTCGAGGTCCCGTCCGGCACCGGCTACGAGCCGCGTTCGGGCTGGCTGGTGACCGGCGTGGAGGCGCGGGGCAACAGGTGGGGGCGGCTGGTGCTGCTGTGCGACCAGGAGCCGCCGGCCCGGACGAGCGTCCTGCTGGAGCGCGCCGCGTCCACCATCGCGCTGAACCAGCTCGTCGCCCGGGACGACTCGTCTGTCGAACGGCAGGCGCGCAGCAGCCTGCTGTGGAGCATCGTCAACCACTCCGCGCCGACCCGGGACGTGGCGCTGCGGGCGCGCGGACTCGGTGTGCCGCTGGAACAGCGGCGGCTGCTCGGGGTGGTGGTCCGCCGGCGCCGCCCGGGCCCGGGGCCCGGCGCCGAGATGAACGCGCGCCGCCGGGAACTGCTGGACGCGGTGGAGACGGCGGTGCGCGACTGCGGGCTGGCGGCGCTGGCCGGGGACGTCGACGGACTCGGTGGTGCGGAGGTCACCGTGCTCGTCGCCCTCACCGACGCCGAGTCCGACGAGGCCGCGTTGCTCGGCCTGTCCACCGCGCTCACCCGGGCGGGACTGCAGGCCGGGTCGGACGTCGTGGTCGCCGCCGGATCAGTGGTCAGGTCGCTTGACCTGGCGCGGCGCTCGCTGATCGAGGCGGCCCAGGTGGCCGACGCCACGGCGCACACCGCCGAGCCCCGGCCCTTCTACCGGCTCCTCGACGTCCGCCTCCGGGGCCTGCTGTACCTGCTGCGCGACGACGTGCGTCTGCAGACGTTCGTCGAGCGCGAACTGGGCCCGCTGCTCTCCTACGACGAGCGGCACGGCACGAACCACGTGGCGCTGCTCGAGGCGTACCTGGTCGAGGGGCGCAACAAGCGGCGTGCGGCGGAGGAGATGTCGCTGTCCCGCTCCGCGCTGTACCAGCGGTTGCAGTTGATCGAGCGGGTGCTCGGCGTCGACCTGGATTCGAGCGAGCGGCGCCTGTCGCTGCACGTGGCGCTCACCGCCCGCGACGTCATGCGCGGCGGCGGCATCTCCGGTTCCGCGGGCTGACTGTCACCTGCCGCGACGCGCCCGGGGGCGCCGGACACCGTCGCGGGTGGGCGAGGTGTGCACGCTGACGCTGACGACCGGGATCGCCCTCGCGACGCTCTTGCGTACCGTCTCCAGCGACGCCGTGGCGGGGGAGCACTCCACGATCATCACCGCCGACCGGTCCGGGCACTGCACGTACTGGACGTGCGTCACCGCGACCCGGCGTGAGTGCAGGACGGACAGCACCTTGAGCAGGCCGGTGGTGGAGTGCCCGGGGCCGAGGTGCACCACCATCGTGCACGCGCCGGCGTGGGAGTCGTCGTGCGGCCGGACGGCCGGGCCGGGAAGCCGGCGATCGACGGTGTCGGGGGGAAACGGGAACGTGGTCACGGGAGCCTCACAGTGTCGAGCCGACAGGGTGGCTTGGCCGGCGACGCACGCGAAGGCGTACGCCGCCTAGGTAATCGGCCCGATCGCGATGTGCATGCCCACGGCGGGGAGTGTGGCACGTCTCCGGGCCGCCGGGGAGGCTCCGGCGGCAAGCCGTCCGGCACGTGAGACAGCGCTCTGACCTGCGGATCGACGATCGTGGTGGGGCTTCGCGCCGGGCGCCTGCGAGTTACCGGCCGGTACGCATGCACTTAAGGATCGTTCAGGATCTCGCTCTACACTCGGGCTTGGGACGACGACTTGAGAAGGAGCTCCGCGCATGGACGCTGACGAGATCGCCGCCGGTCGGGCCCGCTGGCAGGCCCGCTACGACGCCGCCCGCAAGCGCGACGCGGACTTCACCACGCTGTCCGGCATGAGCGTCGAACCGGTGTACGGCCCGCCGGAGGGCGCGGCGTACCCGGGCTTCGACCGGATCGGCTGGCCGGGCGAGTTCCCGTACACCAGGGGTCTGTACCCGACCGGCTACCGCGGGCGGACCTGGACCATCCGGCAGTTCGCCGGTTTCGGCAACGCCCGGCAGACGAACGAGCGCTACAAGATGATCCTCGGCGCCGGTGGCGGCGGGCTCTCCGTCGCCTTCGACATGCCGACGCTGATGGGACGCGACTCCGACGACCCGCAGTCGCTCGGCGAGGTCGGCCACTGCGGTGTCGCCGTCGACTCGGCCGCCGACATGGAGGTGCTGTTCGACGGCATCGACCTGGCCGGCGTGACCACCTCGATGACCATCTCCGGTCCGGCCGTGCCGGTCTTCTGCATGTACCTGGTCGCCGCCGAACGGCAGGGCGCCGATCTGTCCACACTGGACGGAACGCTCCAGACGGACATCTTCAAGGAGTACATCGCGCAGAAGGAGTGGCTGTTCGACCCCGAGCCGCACCTGCGCCTCATCGGCGACCTGATGGAGTACTGCGCCCGGGAGATCCCCCGGTACAAGCCGCTGTCCGTCTCCGGCTACCACATCCGCGAGGCCGGCTCGACCGCCGCGCAGGAGCTGGCGTACACGCTGGCCGACGGGTTCGGGTACGTCGAGCTGGGCCTGTCGCGCGGGCTCGACGTGAACACGTTCGCCCCCGGCCTGAGCTTCTTCTTCGACTCCCATGTGGACTTCTTCGAGGAGATCGCCAAGTTCCGCGCCGCCCGCCGGATCTGGGCCCGCTGGCTGCGCGACGTGTACGGCGCCACCAGCGAGAAGGCGCAGTGGCTGCGGTTCCACACACAGACCGCCGGAGTGTCGCTGACCGCGCAGCAGCCGGTGAACAACGTGGTACGCACCGCCGTGGAGGCCCTGGCCGCGGTGCTCGGCGGCACCAACTCGCTGCACACCAACGCGCTCGACGAGACGCTCGCCCTGCCCACCGACGAGTCGGCCGAGATCGCCCTGCGTACCCAGCAGGTGCTGATGGAGGAGACCGGGGTGACCAATGTGGCCGACCCGCTCGGCGGCGCCTGGTACGTCGAGGCGCTCACCGACCGGATCGAGGCCGAGGCGGAGGAGATCTTCGCCCGGATCAAGCAGCTCGGCGGCGAGGGCCCGCACGCCATCGGCCCGATGACCTCCGGCATCCTGCGCGGCATCGAGGACGGCTGGTTCACCGGGCACATCGCCGAGTCGGCGTTCGCCTACCAGCAGGCGCTGGAGAAGGGCGACAAGAAGATCGTCGGCGTCAACTGCCACACCGGCACCGTCGCCAAGGACCTGGAGATCCTGCGCATCTCGCACGAGGTGGAGCTGGAGCAGCACCGGGTGCTGGCCGAGCGCAAGTCGGCTCGCGACGACGCCGCCGTCACCGCCGCCGTGGCGCGGATGGTCGAGGTGGCCCGCAGCGGCGAGAACATGATCCCCGCCATGCTCGACGCGGTCCGCGCCGAGGCCACCCTCGGCGAGATCTGCGACGCCCTCCGCACCGAGTGGGGCGTCTACCGCGAGCCCGCCCGCTTCTGACCGCCGCTTTGTAAGGAAGGGCCCCTTGTTAACAGCTGCTGTTAACAAGGGGCCCTTCCTCTACCGCAGGCGTTAACAAGGGGCCCTTCCTTGCGGGCGGGCTGAGCTGGGGGAGAGTGGTGACTGTCGCCGTCGCGGCTGGTCGGAGATCCGTCGCGTACGTGCGAGACTAGACAACCATGAGCGACCCACGGATCACCTCGTCGATCTTCACCCGCGGCGCGGTCGACCTCAGCGCGCTGCGCACCCCCGCACCTGCCGACACCTCCACCGCCACACCGTCTCCGGGCGGCACGCCCGCCGGGCTGCCGGGCAGCCCCGCCGGCTCCGCCGCCGTGATCGACGTGACCGAGGCGAACATCCAGTCCGAGGTGCTCGAACGCTCGCTCACCACACCGGTAGTGGTCTTCTTCGGCGCCGCCGGTTACCCGGAGAGCGACCAGTTCGCCCCGGTGCTGGAGAAGCTGGCCGCCGAGGGCGGCGGAGCGTGGCTGCTGGCCCGGGTCGACGTGCAGCAGCAGCCGCGGCTCGCGCAGATGTTCCAGCTCCAGGCGCTGCCCACCACGTACGCCATCGTCGGTGGCCGCCCGATCGACGCCTTCCCGGGCCCGGTGCCCGAGTCGCAGTTGCGACAGTGGCTCCAGGCCGTGCTCAAGGCCGGTGGCGTCACCGTCGCCGAACCGGAGGACCCGCGCCTCGACGCCGCCGACGACGCGCTGATGAGCGGTGACCTCGACGCGGCCGAGGCGGCGTACCGGAAGATCCTCGCCGAGTCCCCGGCCGACGCGGCGGCGGAGGCGGGCCTGGCGCAGGTCGGGCTGGCCCGCCGGGTCGCCGGCGCCGACCCGCAGGGCGCGCTGGACGCCGCGGCCGCCGCCCCCGACGACGTGGACGCCCAACTGCTGGCCGCCGACATCGAGGTGCTCAGCGGCCTCGCCGACCAGGCGTACCAGCGGCTCGTCGGCCTGGTCCGGCGCACCGCCGGGGACGACCGGGACCGGGTACGCCAGCACCTGCTCGGCCTGTTCACCATCGCCGGCCCGGACGACCCCGCCGTGGCCTCCGCCCGACGCGCCCTGGCCAGCGCGCTGTTCTGAGTCAACCCGCGCGGGCCGGCGCACCGCCGGCCCGCCCGACCACCGAGGACGGGAGCCCATGATGCGCCGGATCGCCGTCCTCGACGCGCCGACGAACCTCGGGCTGCGCCCACCCACCGCCAGCTCCGTGCCCGGATGCGCCAAGGCGCCGGGCGCGCTGCGCGACCACGGCCTGCTCGCCCGGCTGCGGGCCCGAGACGCCGGCTGCCTGACCCCGCCCCGGTACGACCCGGGGGACTGGCGACCCGGCGACGGCGTCTGCCACGCGCCGGAGATCTCCGCGTACTCGCTGGCGCTCGCCGACCGGATCGGCGCGATCATCGACCGGGGCGAGTTCCCGCTGGTGCTCGGCGGGGACTGCTCGGTGCTGCTCGGCTCCGGGCTGGCCATGCACCGCCTCGGCGAGGCGGTCGGCGGGCGGATCGGCCTGGTCTTCGTCGACGGCCACTCCGACTTCCGGCACCCCGGCAACGCCTCCTACGTCGGCGCGGCCGCCGGGGAGGACCTGGCGCTGGTCACCGGGCGGGGGCAGCCCGACCTGGCGGCCATCGAGGGGAGGCGGCCCTACTTCCGGGACATCGACGTGGTGGTGCTCGGCATCCGCGCGCAGGACGAGTACCGCCTCGACCTGCAGGCCGCCGGCATCACCACCCGGCCGGTGCCGGCGCTGCGCGCCGAGGGCGCGGCCCGGACCGCCCAGTGGGCGCACGAGCAGCTCGTCGACTGCGCCGGCTACTGGGTGCACATCGACGTCGACGTGCTCGACCCGGCGGTGATGCCCGCCGTGGACGCGCCCGACCCCGGTGGCATCGCCTTCGCCGAGCTGGAGATCCTGCTGGCCGGGCTGGTCGACACCCCGCACTGCCTCGGCGTCGAGCTGACCGTCTTCGACCCCGACTACGACCCGGACGGGGCGTACGCGGCCGAGATCGTGAACACGGTGGTGGCCGGGCTCGCCCCGGTCGTCGCGCCGGGCGCCGTGCCGCCCCGTCTGCTGCCGCCCGGGCCGGCCGCGCCGGCGCCCCGGGCCGCCGACAGCCGGCCGGAGCCCGAGCCGCTGCCCGCCCCGGCGGCGGTGCCGGCCCCGGCGGTGGCGGTGGAGCCGATCGGCCCCGACCCGACCTCCGACGGCGCCGTCGACGACCTCGGCACCGACCCGCTCGGGCCCGGCCTGCGGCGCCGGGCGTCCGCCGGGGACGAGCCGGACCCGGCCCGCTCCGGCATCGACATCGCCTGACCGGTACGCCTCAGCTCGGGGTCACGCGGCGCAGGACCCCGCTCAGCTCGCGGCGAGGCCCCGCAGGAACTTCTCGGCGATCGGCGCCGCCACCTTCGAGCCCGCCCCGCCCTGCTCGACGAAGACGGCGAAGGCCACGTCACCCTGCCACCCGACGAACCAGGCGTGCGTGTTCGCCGGGTTGTTGTCGTACTCCGCGGTGCCGGTCTTGCCGTGCACCGGCTCGCCGGGCACATCCGCCAGCGCGCTGCCACTGCCCGCTGTGACCACCCCGCGCATCAGCGACTTCAGCGCCGTCACCGACTCCGGCTTGAGCGCCTCGCCGGCCGGCGCGGGCTTGGCCGGCGCCGGGTCGAGCAGCAGCTTGGGCTGCTCGAACTTGCCCCGGGCCACGGCCGCGGTGGCGCTCGCCATGGCCAGCGGGCTCACCAGCGTGGTGCCCTGGCCGATCGCGGCGGCGGCCTGCTCGGTGGCCGGGCCGTTGGCGGAGACCTTGCCGGTGAACGCGTCCGCGCCGAGATCCCACGCGGCCTCCAGGCCGAGCGTACGGCCGGCCTGCGCCAGCCCGTCCGGGCCGAGCTTCGGCGCCAGCGCCACGAACGCGGTGTTGCAGGACTTGGCGAAGTCGGTGGCGAACGGCACCGCGCCCAGCTCGAAGTTGTCCGAGTTCTTGAAGCTGCGGCCCTCGACCGTCGCCGTCTTCGGGCAGTTCACAGTGGTCTGCGGGGTCACCGCGCCCCGGTCGAGCAGGCCGAGCGCGCTGACCATCTTGAACGTCGAGCCGGGCGGCACCTGGGCGGTGAACGCGAGGTTCTCGCCGGCCGCCCCGGGACCGTTCGCGGCGGCCAGCACCGCGCCGTCGCTGATCCGCAGCGCCACCAGCGCGGAGCGGCGGGTCTGCCCGCGCAACGCGGCGTCGGCAGCGTTCTGGGTCGCCACGTCGATGGTGGTCTTCACCGGCTGACCGGGCTTCGGGTCGGCGCGGTACAGCTCCGTGCCGGTCGGCTCGACCTTGCCGTCCGGGGTGGTCCGCTCGGTGATCACGGTGACGCCGGTGACGCCGCGCAGCCGCTCGTCGTACCGGCCCTGGAGGCCGCCGTGGCCGACCAGGTCGCCGCGCGCGTACCGCTCGGGGTGGGCCTGCAGGTCGTCGGCGGTGGCCTGGTCGACCGAGCCGAGCAGCGCCCGGGCGAACTCGCGCGTCGGGGCCAGCATGAGCTGGTCGGTCGCGAACCGGGTGCCGGGCAGCTCGTAGATGCGCGGCTTGATCTGCCGGTACGCGTCCTCACGCAGCGTCACCACCTCGACGAGCCCGTCCGGCTTCGCCTCCTTGAGCCGCTTGGGCAGGTCGCCCAGGTCGACCGGCGGGCTGAGCGCGGGCCGGATCGCCTTGAACGCGGCGTCCAGCTTCTTGACCAGGCCGGGCACGTCGGTGACCTCGCCGGGAACGACCTGCACCCGGACCACCGGGCGCGGCGCGACGATCGGCTGGCCGGCGGCGTCCAGCACGCCGGCGCGCTGCGCCGGCTCCCGCCGCAGCGCGATCCGGTCGCCGCTCTCCAGCTTCTCGTGCACCACAGCCGGTTCCCAGATCACCTGCCACTGGTCGTCGCCGCCGCGCTTGAGGCGTACCGGGTTCTCGTAGGCCCAACGGGCGCCGCCGGGCAGCGCCCAGCTCACCTTGACCCGGGCGGTGGCTACGTCGCCCTTGGTGGTGATCTCGCCGGTGCGCGTCAACTCCGGCGGGTTGGCGGCCAGCTCACCGGCGAGCGCCTGGAGCTGCTTGGTCACCTCGCCGGCCGCCAGCCGGGCGCCGGCCGGCTGGATGAAGCCGACCGCCTGCAGGTCGCCGGAGCGCCAGCCGCCGAGGAACGCCTCGACGGCCGCCTCCGGGCCGTCGTCGCCGGAGCAGCCGGTCAGCGCGCCCGCTGTGACCAGGGCGGCGGCCAGCCCCGCGAGGAGGCGACGACGGGTGTGACGGCTGGGGCGGACGGGGTACGACACGGGCATGAAGCGGTCCCTCCGGTGCTCAACTGCCCTGCACGCTAGTACGGCCCGGCGCTCGCCACCGCCCCGCCACGGCCTCCGGCAGCGCGGAAAGCCCCGTGTGGCAGTGTGATGAACATCGCCAGTCGGGGTACTCCGCGGGCGGCCGACCACGAACCCGCAACGGGTGAAAGGACAGAGTCCCGATCCGGACGTCCGGCCGGTGGTCCGCCGCGGGAGGTACCACGCGGTAGGGCCTAGGCTGGGCGGCAGAGTGACCCACAGTGCGGTGGGTCGAGGGGAGTGGCACCGATGGACCGGCGTCCGGCGATCAAACCGGGACCCGACCTCCGGCAGGCTGACACCGGCCGGGACGACGACAGCTTCGATTCGGCGACCGACGGGGACGGTTTCAGCCGTCTCGACACAGGAGTGACCGGGATGACCGGTTCCAGCATCGACACCCTCTACGACCTGGGCCTGCCCACGCAGGCACTGGCCGACGAGTCGGAGGACGCCGAGCTGGACGAGCCCGTTCCCAACGCGGAGCGGCTGGTCGCCCAGGCGGTCGCGCTGGCCGGCGACGACCACGACGCGGCCACACTCGTGGACCGCTTCTGGCGGTTCGCGCCGGACGAGGAGCTGATCGGCTTCACCGCCGAGGAGATGCTGGAGGCGGCCCGGGCCCACCGGGACCTGGCCCAGCAGCGGGTTCCGGGCGAGCTGAAGCTGCGCATCCACGAGCCGGACGCCGAGCAGCACCACACGGTCGTCGAGATCGTCACCGACGACATGCCGTTCCTGGTCGACTCGGTGACCGCCCTGCTCAACTCCCGTCACCTCGACGTGCACCTGCTGGTGCACCCGCTGGTCGTGGTGCGGCGCGAGCCGCTGGGCCGGCTCACCGAGGTCTCGGCGGACGTGGAGCCGGACGACGCCATCGCCGGTGACCTGGTCGAGAGCTGGATGCGGATCGAGATCGACCCGGTCCGCGACCCGGCCGAGCGGGAGGCGCTGCGCCGCGAGTTGCAGCGGGTGCTCACCGACGTGCGCGAGGCGGTCGAGGACTGGCCGAAGATGCGGCAGCGGGCCCTCGCGCTCGCCGACGAGCTGGCCGCCGCCCGGACGTCGGACAACCGCCCGCCGGTGCCGGAAAAGGACATCACCGACTCGGTGGAGCTGCTGCGCTGGCTGGCGCACGACCACTTCACGTTCCTCGGCTACCGCGAGTACCGCCTGGTCGACGCCGACGGCGCGCGCGGCAGCGGGCAGGCCCTGGAGGCGGTGCTCGGCACCGGCCTGGGCATCCTGCGCTCCGACTCGCCGGAGGCCCGGTCGCTGAACTCGATGACGCCCGAGGCGCACGAGAAGGTGCTGGAGAAGCGCCTGCTCATCATCACCAAGGCCAACTCGCGTGCCACCGTGCACCGCTCGGCGTACCTCGACTACATCGGCTTCAAGATCTTCAACGAGGCCGGCGAGGTGGTCGGGGAGCGGCGCTTCCTGGGCCTGTTCTCCACCGCCGCGTACCGGACCAGCGTGCAGGAGCTGCCGGTGGTCCGGCGCAAGGTCGCCGAGGTGCTCGACCGCTCGGGCCTGAGCCTGCGCAGCCACTCCGGCAAGGACCTGTTGCAGATCCTGGAGACGTACCCGCGCGACGAGCTGTTCCAGATCAAGACCGACGACCTCTACCACGCGGTGATCGGCGTGCTGCGGATGGCGGGCCGCCGGCAGCTGCGGGTGTTCCTGCGCCGCGACGCGTACGGGCGGTTCATCTCCTGCCTGATCTACCTGCCGCGGGACCGGTTCACCACGCAGAACCGGCTGCGCATGCAGGACATCCTGCTGCGCGAGCTGAACGGCGTCGGCGTCGACTACACCACCCGGGTGACCGAGTCGATGCTGGCCCGCGTGCACTTCATCGTGCGGACCGACCCGAACAACCCGCCCGGTGACATCGACGCCGACCTGCTCGCCGAGGAGCTGGCCGACGCGACCCGCCTCTGGGACGACGACTACCGGCTGGTGCTGGAGCGCAAGCTCGGCGACGAGCAGGCCAAGCACCTGTTCGCCCGGTACGCCGACGCGTTCCCGGAGGGCTACAAGGACGGGCACACGCCGTACGAGGCGATGAAGGACCTGGCGAAGCTGGAGCTGCTGGAGGAGCCCGGCCAGCTGGAGATGCACCTGTTCCGCAAGCAGGCCCCGCCGCGTCCGTACGCCGCCCGCGCCGCCGACGCCGACGAGGCGATGGACGTGCGGTTCAAGGTCTACCGGTACGGCGAGCCGATGATGCTCTCCGCCGTGCTGCCGGTGCTGCACTCGCTCGGTGTGAAGGTGGTCGACGAGCACCCGTACGAGGTGGAGCGCGTCGACGGCCGGATCTGGCTCTACGACTTCGGTCTGGAGCTGCCCGAGCGGCACCAGGACCTGGCCGAGGTACGTCCGCACGTGGAGAACGCCTTCGCCGCCGCCTGGCGGGGCGAGGCCGAGGTGGACGGCTTCAACGAGCTGGTGCTCCGGGCCGGGCTCACCTGGCGGCAGGTCGTCGTGCTGCGCGCGTACGCGAAGTACCTGCGCCAGGCCGGCACCGTGTTCTCCCAGGAGTACATGGAGCAGACGTTCATCGCGTACCCGCAGATCGCCGAACTGCTGGTGAAGCTGTTCGAGACCCGGTTCGCCCCGGGCGCCACCACGCTCGACGAGCGGCGGCAGCGCAGCGGTGAGCTGGTCGACGCGATCGGCGAGGCGCTGGACGAGGTGGCCAGCCTCGACCAGGACCGCATCCTGCGGGCCTACCTGACGCTGATCCAGGCCACGCTGCGCACCAGCTTCTACCAGAAGCCGGTGGGCGGGCGGCCCAAGCCGTACGTGGCGTTCAAGCTGGACCCGCAGGCCATCCCGGACCTGCCCGCGCCGCGACCCAAGTTCGAGATCTTCGTCTACTCGCCCCGGTTCGAGGGCGTGCACCTGCGCTACGGGCCGGTGGCCCGCGGCGGCCTGCGCTGGTCCGACCGGCGCGAGGACTTCCGGACCGAGGTGCTCGGCCTGGTCAAGGCGCAGATGGTGAAGAACGCGGTGATCGTGCCGGTCGGCGCCAAGGGCGGCTTCGTGCTCAAGCAGAAGCCGGGCGACCGGGACGAGGCGGTGATCTGCTACAAGGAGTTCATCTCCGCGCTGCTGGACGTCACCGACAACATCGTCAGCGGTGAGATCGTGCCGCCCGAGGACGTGGTCCGGCACGACGGCGACGATCCGTACATGGTGGTGGCCGCCGACAAGGGCACCGCGACGTTCTCCGACATCGCCAACGAGATCTCCGAGGCGCACAGCTTCTGGCTGGGCGACGCGTTCGCCTCCGGCGGCTCGGCCGGCTACGACCACAAGAAGATGGGCATCACCGCCCGGGGCGCCTGGGAGTCGGTCAAGCGGCACTTCCGGGAGCTGGGGCACGACACCCAGACGCAGGACTTCACTGTGGTCGGCGTCGGTGACATGTCCGGCGACGTGTTCGGCAACGGGATGCTGCTGTCGAAGCACATCCGGCTGGTGGCCGCGTTCGACCACCGGCACATCTTCCTGGACCCGGATCCGGACTCGGCCCGGTCGTGGGAGGAGCGCAAGCGGCTGTTCGACATGCCGCGCTCGTCGTGGGAGGACTACGACCGCGAGCTGATCTCCGAAGGCGGCGGCGTCCACTCGCGTACGGCGAAGTCGGTGCCGATCTCGCCGCAGGTCCGCGCGGTGCTCGGCCTCGACGAGGACGTCACGCAGCTCAGCCCGCAGGAGCTGATGAAGGCGATCCTCACCGCGCCGGTGGACCTGTTCTGGAACGGCGGCATCGGCACCTACGTCAAGGCGTCCAGCCAGACCAACGCCGAGGTCGGGGACAAGTCCAACGACGCCATCCGGGTGGACGGCAAGAGCCTGCGCTGCCGGGTGGTCGGCGAGGGCGGCAACCTGGGCTTCACCCAGCAGGGCCGGATCGAGTACGCGGCGACCGGCGGCCGCATCTACACCGACTTCATCGACAACGCGGCCGGTGTGGACTGCTCCGACCACGAGGTCAACATCAAGATCCTGCTCAACACGGCGGTGGCCGACGGGGAGCTGGACCGGCCGGAGCGTGACGAGCTGCTGGCCCGGATGACCGACGAGGTCGCCGAGCTGGTGCTGCGGGACAACTACGACCAGGCGCGGGCGCTGAACAACGCCCAGGCCCAGGCCGCCTCGCTGCTCCCGGTGCACCGGCGGATGATCAACGACCTGGAGCGGTCCGGCGCGCTGGACCGGGCCCTGGAGGCGCTGCCGTCGGACGAGGAGCTGGCGGTCCGCACCGAGAGCGGGCTGACCGCGCCGGAGTTCGCGGTGCTGCTCGCGTACGTCAAGATCGTGCTGGAGCGCGAGATCGTCGGCGAGGGCCTGGCGGACGAGGAGTGGACGACCGACATCCTGGTCAACTACTTCCCGACGCCGCTGCGGCAGCGCTTCGCCGACCGGATGGGCCGGCACCGGCTGCGCCGGGACATCGTCACCACGGTCCTGGTCAACGAGGCGATCAACCGGGGCGGCATCTCGTTCGTCTTCCGGGTGGTCGAGGAGACGGCCGCCTCCGCGGCGGACGTGCTCCGGGCGTACGTGGTGGTCCGCGAGGTGTTCGGCCTGCGTGACCTCTGGGACGCGGTCGAGGCGCTGGACAACAAGGTCTCGCCCGAGCTGCAGACCGCCGTCTACCTGGACACCCGGCGGCTGCTCGACCGCGCGGTGCGCTGGCTGGTCACCAACCGCCGGTCGCCGATCGACGTGCCGGCGGAGATCGACCGGCTGCGCGACGGCGTTGCCCAGCTCCTGCCGGACCTGGAGCACCGGTTCTGGGGCACCGAGCGGGAGGCCATCGCGGCGCACATCGAGTCGCTCGTCGACCGGGGGCTGCCGCGTGACCTGGCCGAGCAGGCGACCCGCCTGATGTACAGCTTCGGCCTGCTCGACATCGTCGAGACGGCGCAGGCGACCCGGCGGGACGTGGGCGAGGTGGCCTCGGTCTACTTCGTGCTCTCCGACCGGTTCCGGGTGGACGCGCTGCTGTCGAAGATCTCCCTGCTGCCGCGCGAGGACCGGTGGCAGACGCTGGCCCGGATGGCGCTGCGCTACGACCTGTACGCCGCGCTGGCCGCGCTCACCGCCGAGGTGCTCGGCTCCACCCCGGACGACGTGCCGCCGGTGGAGCGGGTGCAGGAGTGGGAGCAGGCGAACGCCACCTCGATCCACCGGGCGCACCGGGCGATGGGGGAGTTCGACGAATCCCGCGCCGACCTGTCCGCGCTGTCGGTGCTGCTGCGCCAGATCCGTACCCTGGTCCGGACCTCGGCGGCGGCCTGACCGCAGACGTGCGCGTGGCCCGGTGGTCGGGGAACCGACCACCGGGCCACCGCCGTTTCCGCCCTCAGCTCGTCATCGGGGCGTAGACGACGATGTTGTTCAGGTAGCTTCCGGCCGTGCGGTCGAACACCCCGCCGCAGGTCACCACGCGCAGGGCGGGCACGGCCGACGGACCGTAGACCCGCGCGGCGGGAAAGGCGGTCTTCGGGTACGACCCGACCTCGCGCACCGTGAACGTGGCGGACCTGCCGTCCTGCCGGGTGACCGCTATCGTGTCGCCGGCCACCAGCGCGCCGAGGTTGAAGAACACCGCCGGGCCGAGCTGGGCGGAGTCGACGTGGCCCACGATCACCGCGTTGCCGGCCTCGCCCGGGCTGGCGCCGGGGGAGTACCACCCGGCCTTCATGGCCTGGTCCAGCGGGGGCACCTGGTCCGTGCCGTCCGGGTTCGTGCCGAGCGACATGATCTCGGCCCGCACCCCGATACGGGGGATCGAGATGGTCGTCGGCGCGGACCGGGGCAGTGGAGCCGGGGCGGCGCCGTTCGGGCTCATCGCGCCCGCTGGGCCCGTTGCTTCCGGAGCGCCCGGGACCGCTGCGGCCCCCGGGGCGGCCGCGGTGCCCGGGGCGGCGCCGGGTGCGCCGGTCGTCGGGCCGGGCGTCGCGGGGCCGACGGCGCCCCCGGCGGCGTCCGCCGTCGGCAGGCCGGAGGCGTCCGGCGTCAGCTGGCCCTCGGCGTCCGGTCCCGGTTGGCCCTCGGCGTCCGGGTCTGTTTGGGGGCCGGTGGTGACCGGGGCCGCCTGCCCGAGCGGCTGCGGCGGGGACGGTGGCGGGACGGTCCGGACGGACGCGCCGATCAGACCGGCCCCGGCCATGGCGAGCAGGACGACGACGGCCGTGCCGGCGGCACGCCACGGACTTCCGTGACGGCCGCCGGCCCGGGTCGTCGTCCGGTCAGACCAGGTCACCGGCCCGCCGCCGGCGCAGCAGCACCAGGCCGCCCAGCGCCGCAGCGCCGATCATGCCCGCGCCACCGGTGGCGAGGGTACGGTCCACGCCGGTGGTCGTCATGCCGCCGTCGCCGCCGTCGACCCCACCGCGCGGCAGGACCACCAGCTCGCCCTCACCGCAGGAGCCCCGCAACTCGTACCGGCCCGGCCGGGCGTCGTGCGAGACGGTGGCCTCGCCGTAGTAGACGAAGTCCTTCCCGTGCTCCCAGCCGTCCTTACCGTCCTTGCCGTAGTCGCGCTCGGCGTCCTTGCCGTAGTCGCCCTTGTCGTCCTGCCAGGCGCCTCCGCTCGCCTGCCAGTCGTCCTTGCCGCCCGGCCAGTCGCTTTTGTCGCCCGGCCAGTCGTTCTCACCTTCCTGCCAGTCGTTCTTGCCGCCCGGCCAGGAGCCGTGCTCGTCCTTGCCGTCCTTGCCTTTGTCGTCCGGCCGGCCGCCACGGTCGTCCTTGCCGTGCTCGTCCTTGGCGTCCTTGCCGTGCTGTTCCTTGCCGTCGGGGCCGTGCGCGTCCTTGGTCCAGTCCGGCCCGCCCGGCTTCTCCTTCTCCCAGCCCGGCTCGGCGTCCTGGCCGTACTCGTCGTGCCCCTGCCAGTCGCCGGGGTCGACGGCCGCGCCGGCCCCCGCGCCGCCCGGCTGCGGCTGCCCTTCCGGCTGGCCGGCCGGCGGCTGGGGCTGGTCCGCCGGGGGCTGCGGCATGCCGTCGCCACCCGGGCCGTTGCCGCCGGGCCCGTTGCCACCCGGGCCGTTGCCACCCGGGCCGTTGCCACCCGGGCCATTGCCGCCCGGCCCGTTGCCGTCGGGCCCATTTCCGCCCGGCCCGTGTTCGTCCCCGCCCGGCTCGCCGCGGCCGTCCGGGCCCTTGCCGTGGTCGTCCTTGCCGTCCGGGCCCTTGCCGTGCTCGTCCTTGCCGTCCGGGCCCTTGTCGTCCCAGCCCCAGTCCTGGTCGCCGCCCCAGTCACCGCCCCGGTCGGCCCAGTCGCCGTGCTCGCCGTCGCGGGCCGGGCGCAGGTCGACCTTGCCGGTCACCTTCGACCAGACGGTGGCGTGCTGCTGCGGCTCGGAGCAGATCGCGAGCAGTTCGACGGTGTCCCCCGCCTTCACCACGTGCGGCTTGGCGATGACCTTGCCCTCGTCGTGCCCGCCCGCGTAGGCCATTCCCGGGGTGAACACGAGAAGGCCGGCGCCGCCGAGGGCAGCGCCCGCGACCACCTTCCCGAGCATCTTCTTAGCCATGACCAGCGTCTCCATCCCTGTTCGTCCTGAGCCCGACGTCAGTCGAGCTAAGGCCGACGTTAGACCTTTTCGCGACTTATTCGGGGAAAGATTCGCTTTTAGGAGTTTGTGGAGATCGGGCGTGTCCGCGCTGTCCCCGCCTCCCCGCGCTGATCGGCCCGACTTCGGCGACCCCGCGACCCGGATCCCGCTCGTACGGTTCCCGACGGTCTCGCCTCCGCCGGTGGGTGGAACGCCATGGGTGTCATTTGGCCGTTTTGACACCAATGGCGTTCCACCCGGCCGAGGCGGAGGCGGGACGGTCCGCCGCCCGGCGTGCGGGGGAGCGCGGCGAGGTGGTGGCCGCGGGTGGTTGCCGGCGAGCCCGGCTGGTGTAGCGGGCTCCGGGCGCGCGGTGAGCGGGGCGGGGTCGGGGTTGGCGGTAGGGTGGGCCGCGAGGCGCATCGAGGCATTGCCATGGAAGCGCTCCCATGCAAGAATCGCTGCACGCGGTTCGGGGAGCCACAC
>NZ_MAGP01000138.1 GCF_002926165.1 Micromonospora chalcea
CGCCCGCTCCACCACCGCCGCCCGCCCGGACCACGCCGGTGGTGCCCGCCGCGCGGGTCCCCCCGCAGGACGAAGGGCCGCACGACCTGCCGCCGTACAGCCCGCCCGCGCTGGACGAGCCGGTCGAGACGCCGCTCTACCACCCGCCCGGCCGGGCCGCCGAGACCGCGCACGTGCCGACGCCGCGTACCGCGCCCGACGCCGACGCCGACGCGCTCGACGACTACCCGTGGCCGCCCGACGAGCCGGCCGAGCCGCTGTGGCGCCCCGGCGCGGACCCGCTGCCGCCCACTGTGGTCGGGCTCACCGGCGACGAGCCGGACGGCGTACGCCGGGTGCCGCCGGCCCCGCCCGAGCCGCCGTCGCGCTACCTGCCGGTGCACGTGCCCCGGCCACCGGCCGCCGAGCGGCGCACGCTGCCCTGGCTGCCGCTCGTGGTGCTCGGCGTGGTGGTGGCGCTGCTGCTGGGCACCATCGCGGTGATCGCCGGGGTGTCCCGGGTGGACGACCGCCGCGACACCCCGCCCCCGGCCACCGGGGCGCCGCCGTCCAGCGCGCCGCCCACCTCCGCCGGTCCCGCGCCGTCCACTCCCGCCGCCGCCAAGCCCGGTACCCCGCCCGGCAGCTTCACGCTCACGGACCGCCGCGACAGCATCGTGCTGAGCTGGACGTACCCGCCGGGCGCGGAAGGACCGGTGGTGGTCGCCGGCGGCCGTGCCGGGCAGCCGCAGGGCACGTTCGCCACGCTGCCCGCCGGGTCGGCCGACTACATCGCCTACGGGCTCGACCGCACCACCGACTACTGCTTCACCGTCGCGCTCGTCTGGTCCACCGACACCGTCGCCCGCACCGGCCCGGTCTGCACCAAGCGCCGCCGCTGACCGTTCACTCCGGGTCCGGCTCGGCCAGCGCGGGCAGCCGTACCGTCGCCCGCAGCCCCGGCGCGGCGGCGCCCGGCGTCGCGTCGGCCAGCTCCACCGCGCCGCCGGCCCGGCGCACCAGCTCACGCACGATCGCCAGGCCCAGGCCCGCGCCGCCCGCGTCGCGGGCCCGCGCGTCGTCCAGCCGGGTGAACCGGGCGAACACCCGCTCCCGGTCCGCCGCCGGGACGCCCGGCCCGTCGTCGGTCACCGTGACCAGGTGGTACGCCCCGTCCGGCCCGCTCACGGCCAGCTCCACGCCGGTACGCGCGTGCCGCAGCGCGTTGTCCACCAGGTTCACCAGCACCCGGCGCAACTCCCCCGCGTCCCCCTCGACCCACAGCGGCCCGTCCGGAAGCGTCAGCCGCAGCGGCGGCGACGGGTAGCGGGCTGCCACCGCGCGCAGCAGCTCGCCCAGCTCCACCGGGCCCACCGGCGCCGGGCGGGCGTCCTGCTCGTCCAGGCGGGCCAGCAGCAGCAGGTCGTCCACCAGGCGGCTCAGCCGCTCGGTGTCGGCGAGCAGGTCGTCGGCGACCGCCGACCAGTCGGTGTCGTCGCCGAGACGCCGCGCCACCTCCAGCTCGGTACGCATGTTCGTCAGCGGGCTGCGCAACTCGTGCGCGGCGTCGGCGACGAACGCCCGCTGCCGATCCCGGGACGCGGCCAGCCGGTCCAGCATGTCGTTGAGCGTGACCGCGAGCCGGTGGATCTCGTCCTGCCCGGCCGGTACCGGGAGCCGCTCCGCCCCGGCCCGCCCGGTGATCTCGGCCGCGCCGCTGCGCAACTGCTCGACCGGTCGCAGCGTCGCGCCCACCACCCGCCAGGCCACCACGCCCAGCCCGGCCACCAGCAGCGGGAAGCCCACCAGCAGCAGGTTGCGGACCACGCGCAGGCTGTGCCGCACGTCGGTGAGCGACTTGGCGACCAGCACCGTACGCGGCTCCTGCGGCGTGCCGGCCGGCACCGTGACCACCCGGACCGGGCCGGGCATGCCGGCGCGCCGCCCGTCCACCACCAGCCGCTGCCGCTGCCCGGGCCGCAGCTCGTCCGGGCCGAGCATCGGCACCAGGCGGTCCGCGTCGATCGAGGCGGCCCGGATCCGGCCCTGGACGTCGACCACCTGCACCCGCAACTGCCCGCCGGCCACCGGCAGCGGGTCCGGCAGCGCGTCCTCGGCGGTGAGCAGCGCCACCGCGTCGGCGGTACGCAGCGCCTCCTCGTCGACCGAGCGCTGCAGCGTCCAGCCCAGCGCGCCGACCAGCAGCGTCCCGCCGAACGCGAACCCGACCGCCAGCCCCAGCACACCGAGCGCGAGCAGCCGGGCCCGCAGGCCGAGGCGCGGCAGCGGCCCGCGTACCCAGCTCACGTGGCCAGCCGGTAGCCCGCGCCGCGTACCGTCTCCAGCCGTTCCCGGCCGATCTTGCGGCGCAGGTAGCCGACGTAGACCTCCACCGCGTTCGGGGCGGTGTCGACCGAGGCGTCCCAGACGTGGTCCAGCAGCTCGGTCTTGGAGACCACCTCGCCGGGGCGGCGCATCAGATAGTCCAGCAGCGCGTACTCGCGACTGGTCAGCACCACCTCGGCGTCGGCCCGGGTGACCCGGCGGCGGGCCGGATCGAGGCGCAGGTCGCCGACGGTGAGCACGGTCGGCCGGCGGGGCGCGCCGCGACGCAGCAGCGCCCGCAGCCGGGCCAGCAGCACCACGTACGAGAAGGGCTTGGTCAGGTAGTCGTCGGCGCCGCAGTCCAGGCCGTCGGCCTGGTCGTACTCGCCGTCCTTGGCCGACAGCATCAGCACCGGCAGCCAGCGCTGCTCGGCGCGCAGCCGGCGCACCACCTCGTAACCGGACAGGCCGGGCAGCATCACGTCGAGGATCATCGCGTCGTACTCGCCGTGCCGGGCCGCGTCCAGCCCGGCCGGGCCGGTCGCCGCCACGTCCACCGCGAAACCCTCCGCCGACAGCCCACGGCGCAGCGCCGCCGCGAGCCGCGTCTCGTCCTCCACCACCAGCAACCGCACCGGTCCAGGGTGCCACCATGGGGTCACCCGTAGGGGATCTCCTCAGCGTGGTCACAGCGACGCTCGCGCAGCATGGTGCGCAGGAGGTGCACACTATGTCAGTGATGAAGAACCGCGCCGTGCTGCGCTGGCTGGTCCCGGTGACCGCGGGGGTCGCCGTGATCGGCGGTAGCGCCGCCGTCGGCACGTTCGCCGCCGGCGCCGACCCGGCGCTGCCGCCGCGCAGCGCCGCCCAGCTCCTGGAAGACCTGCGCACGTCCCGCCTGGACGGGCTCTCCGGCACCGTGGTGCAGCCCGGCGACCTCGGCCTGCCGCCGATCGCCGCGCTCGCCGGCCGGGCCGCCGGCAACGACCTGGCCGGCCTGGTCTCCGGTACGCACACGCTGCGCGTCTGGTACGGCGGCGAGGATCGGCAGCGGCTCGCGCTGGTCGACACGCTCGGCGAGCAGGACATCCTGCGCAACGGCCGCGACGTGTGGACCTGGAACAGCCGGGAGAACACCGCCACGCACCGGCTGCTGCCGGCCGACGCGCCGGACCGGGCCACCGTGCCGACCACCCCGGCCGACGCCGCGGACCGGGCGCTGGAGGCGATCGACCCGACCACGGCGGTCACCGTCGGCCGCACCGCCACAGTGGCCGGGCGGGACGCGTACGAGCTGGTGCTCACGCCGCGCGACAAGGCGTCCCTGGTCCACCAGGTCCGGATCGCGCTGGACGCGAAGGAGCACGTGCCGCTGCGTCTGCAGGTGCTCGCCGACGGGCAGGACGAGCCCGCGTTCCAGGTGGCGTTCACCCAGGTCGACTTCCGCACGCCCGAGGCCGACCAGTTCCGGTTCAACCCGCCGCCCGGCGTGAAGGTCACCGAGGCGACCGAGGGCGAGCGGCCCGGACCGGCGGGCAAGCGGTTCGAGAGGTTCGAGAAGAAGGACGCCGAGAAGCCGGATGTGCGTACCGTCGGCACCGGCTGGACCACCGTGGTGGTCGCCAAGATCGGCGATGCGGCGGCCGGCGACGGCGCGAAGCCCGGCGCGGACGCGCCGGATGCCCAGATGCTCACGCAGGTGCTCGGTGACCTGCCGAAGGTCAGCGGCGACTGGGGCAGCGGCCGGCTGCTCAGCGGCAAGCTGTTCAGCGTGCTGCTGACCGACGACGGCCGGGTGATCGCCGGTCTGGTCACGCCGGAGCGGCTCTACCAGGCGGCCAAGGGCTGAGAATCGCCGTGCCCGGGGCCCGGTCGGCTGACGTCGACCGGGCCCCGAGTCGTGTCCGGGCTTGGTCGGGTGGCGGCCGACGCGCTATCTTTCTCAGTTCAGGCACAAAAAAGGAATGGCTTCTGAATGCCATTCCTGCGGCAATTTTAGTCAATGAGGAGCCGGATTGTCAACGCACTCCGACGTGTCGGCTGACCTGCGCCAGGACGACGAGATCGGCCGTGAGCAGGAATACGTCTCGATGCTGTACGACCGGCTGGACGGCATGCGGGAACAGGCCGCCCGGCGGCTCGACGAGGAGTTGCGCCACACCGGCGGCACGCAGCAGGCCCGCTCCCAGCGCGACTCGACAGTGGCGATGTACGCCGACCAGGTCGAGCAGTTCTCCGCCGTGGAGAGCGGCCTCTGCTTCGGCCGCCTCGACGGCGATGTCGGCGCGGTCCGCTACATCGGCCGGATCGGGATCTTCGACTCCTCCGGCGACTACGACCCGCTGCTGATGGACTGGCGCGCCCCGGCCGCCCGGCCGTTCTACCTGGCCACCGCCGCCAACCCGCAGGGCGTACGCCGCCGCCGTCACCTGCGCACCCGCGACCGGAAGGTGACCGGGCTCAACGACGAGGTGCTGGACATCGCCGCCGCCTCCCCCACCGCCCACGAGGAGCTGACCGGCGAGGCGTCACTGCTCGCCGCGCTCAACGCCGGGCGCACCGGCCGGATGCGCGACATCGTCGAGACCATCCAGGCGGAGCAGGACCGGATCATCCGCGCCGACCTGCCCGGCGTGATGGTGGTGCAGGGCGGCCCGGGCACCGGCAAGACCGCGGTGGCGCTGCACCGGGCCGCGTACCTGCTCTACACCCACCGCCAGCAGCTCTCCACCCGCGGTGTGCTGCTGGTCGGCCCGAACGCCACGTTCCTGCGCTACATCTCCCAGGTGCTGCCCACGCTGGCCGAGACCGGCGTGCTGCTGCGTACCCAGGCAGACCTGTTCCCCGGCGTGCACGCGCGCCGCGCGGAGCCCGCCACCACCGCGGCGCTGAAAGGCCGCGCGGTGCTGGCCGACGTGCTCGCCGCGGCGGTCCGCGACCGGCAGTGGGTGCCCGACGAGCCGGTCACCATCGAACTGCCGCAGCGGGAGGTGCTGACGCTCGACCCGGACACCGTGCGGCAGGCCCGCGACCGGGTACGCCGCACCGGCCGCCCGCACAACCTGGCCCGCGCCCTGTTCGACGTGGAGATCGTGCACGCGCTCGCCGACCAGGTGGCCGAGCGGATCGGCGCCGACCCGCTCGGCGGGGAGAACCTGCTCTCCGAGGCCGACCGCGCGGAGATCCGCCGCGAGCTGCGCGAGGAGCCGGAGATCCGGGCCGCGCTGGACGAGCTGTGGCCGGTGCTCACCCCGCAACGCCTGCTCGCCGACCTGTACGCCTCGCCGGAGCGGATCGCCACCGCAGCGCCGATGCTCACCGACGCCGAACGGGCCGCGCTGCACCGCGAGCCCGGCGGCTGGACGCCCGCCGACGTACCGCTGCTGGACGAGGCCGCCGAACTGCTCGGCGAGGACGAACGCGCCGCCGTCGCCCGCCGGGAGCGGATCCGGGCGCTGGAACGCGAGTACGCCGAGGGCGTGCTGGAGATCTGGCGCGGCTCCCGCTCCATCGACGTCGAGGACGAGGCAGACGGCGGCGAGATCCTCGGCGTCACCGCCCGGACCGACGCCGACCGGCTCTCCGAACGGCAGGAGGAGTCCGACCGGCTCACCACCGCCCAGCGCGCCGCCGCCGACCGGACGTGGGCGTTCGGGCACGTCATCGTGGACGAGGCGCAGGAGCTGTCGCCGATGGCGTGGCGGCTGCTGATGCGCCGCTGCCCCAGCCGGTCCATGACGATCGTCGGCGACGTGGCGCAGACCGGCGCGCTCGCCGGCACGCCGTCGTGGGGCGAGGCGCTCGCCCCGTACGTGGCGGACCGGTGGCGGCTGGAGGAACTCACGGTCAGCTACCGCACCCCGGCCGAGATCATGGCGGTCGCCGCCGACGTGCTCGCCGAGATCGACAGGGCGCTGCGGCCACCCCGCTCGGTACGCGCCACCGGCGTACCGCCGTGGGACCGGACCGTGCCGGCGGACCGCCTCGTGGTCGAACTGGTCGAGGCGACCGCCCGGGAGGCCGCGTCGCTCGGCGACGGGCGGCTCGGCGTGCTGGTGCCCACCGGGCGGGTGGACGAGCTGGGCGGCGCGGTGGTGGCGGCGCTGCCGGAGGCCGCCTTCGGCGAGCAGCCCGAGCTGGCGAACCGGATCGTGGTGCTGACCACCGAACAGGCCAAGGGTCTGGAGTTCGACTCGGTGCTGGTGGTCGACCCGGCCCGCATCGTGTCCGAGTCCCCGAGGGGCCACAGTGACCTCTACGTGGCCCTGACAAGAGCCACCCAGCGCCTGGGCATCCTCCGCACCCCCTGACCCTCTCCCCCGGCCTCTGCCTCCGCCTCCGCCCTGTTGATCATGAAGTTGGCGGCCTTGTCGATCTCCAAGTCGGCCGCCAACTTCATGATCGGCCGGGCCGAGCACGTGCTTCCTCACGTCCCGCCGCGCCCCTCTCACCCTCGCTCCGCTCCGCTCCACTCCGCGATCATGGAGTTGCGGCCCCGGAAAACTCCACCAAACGGACAATCTTGGGGGCGGAAGTGCAAGATCGACGAGTGCCGGCTTTGAGGGGCGGGGCGTGTCCGGGCGGCCTGTTCGCGCCAGTTCGCCGGAGTGGCGGGGCGGGCACCAGATCGGGGAAGTTGCCACATCATGGCCGTGCTGACTGCGCCACTTCGGCGAAGTGGCGGGTGCGCGAGGGCGGGGCGGCCGGAGGCCGTCCCGCCCTCGCCGTGCTGCCTCGGTCAGCCCGGATTGGGACGATTGTTGGTGAAGTTGCCCACCTGCGCGCCGGTAGCCGAATTGTCGCTCGTGGAGCCACCGGCCGGGGTGCTCAGGCCACCCGTACCCGCGTCCCCGGTCGTCATCGGGGCCACCTTGCCCGGGTGCTTCTCGGGCTGCCGGGCCAACCGGCGCACACTGGCCGGGCCGGCCGTGCCACCGGTCGTGGTCACCGCGCCCTGACCCCGGGTCGGTCCGCCGTCGCGCAGCACCGTCGGGTCGACGGGTACGTCCGCCGGGTCGTCCGGGTCGAGTTCCTGCCGCATCCGTTCCACGTCGGTCTGCGGCACGGTGATCTCGTCCAGCGCGCCGTCGCCGTACACGCCGCCGGCGACCCGCTGCTCGGCCCGCCGGGCGGCGTCCTGCCGCATGTCGTCCTCACGCACGTCAACCACCTCGCAGCTCTCTCGGGGTATCGGTGTTGCGTGCCCGAGGGTGGGTGGCTGAAACCGGAACCGGCGGCGGGAGGACCGGTGTGCGCCCTCGTGTCCGGTTCCGGCTGAGAGGCCGAGCGTGGTGGCCATTCGACGGCGACCGGCGGTTACCTTGTCTCCGGCCTCGGGTAGACCCAGGGTGCCCCCGCCACAGAGCGCGAACCGCGCCGTGGCCGACCTGCGGTAGCGGGGCGAGGGTGTGCAGGTTAACGACTCATCAAATCCTGAGGAGGACCAGATGAGCACGCAGGCTGCATCCACCAGGCCGATGAACCGGCCGATGTCCGACGTCCAGAACCGGTCGAGCATGCAGGACACGTCGACCCGGCACATGCCGTCGATGCACGACGGTCACCGGGAGAACATGCCGTCCCCGGGTACGGAGACGAAGCAGGCGTTCCTGACCACCGAGTTCTGGGTGTACGCCGCAGCGGTCGCGCTCGTGGTGATCGCCGCGTTCTGGAAGGGCACCACCGCCAACGGCCTGAACATCAACAACCCGAACCAGGCCTGGTGGTACCTGACCGCGCTGACCGGCGCGTACCTGGTCAGCCGTGGCCTGTCGAAGGCGGGCAGCGCGCGCCGCTCCGGCAAGGAGCGCCGCGGACGTTGATCCGACGCCGCGCGAACGGCGACGCCCCCGGGATCCGTCCCGGGGGCGTCGTCGCGTCTGCTCACTCCTCGCCGAAGTCCCCGAAGTCGTCGCCGCCGCCGTCGAAGGCGTCGTCGAGCATCTCGCCGGCGATCATGCCGCCGGCGACGCCCAGCGCGGCGCCCGCGATGACGCCGCCCATGCCCGGGCCGCGCCGCCCGTGGCCGGCGTAGCCGTGGTGACCCGGGTAGCCGTGGCCGCCGTGGTGCGGCATGCCGAAGCCCTGGGCGCGCATGCTGCCGTAGCGGCCGGTGGTCTCCCGCAGCCAGCCGTCGACGACCTGCACCCAGTCGGTACGGGCGGCGTCGGTGTGCGGGACCGAGTAGCGGCCGATCACGTCGTGCCCGGGGCTGAGGAAGCCGCCCCGCTTGTCGCACTCCAGGATCACCTCGACGCCCTGCGGGCTGGTCACGAACGTCAGCTCGACCTCGGTGACGGTCTGCGCGTACTGCGGCGCGGCGAAGAACTCGATCTCCTGGTAGAACGGCAGCGTCTGCGGCACGCCGTAGATGTGCCCGCGCTCCAGGTCGGCGTGCTTGAACCGGAAACCGAGCGCCTGGAACGCCTCCAGGATGCGCTCGTGGACCGGCAGCGGGTGCACCGACACCTGGTCCAGGTCGGACTTGTCGACGGCGCGGGCCACCGCCAGCTCGGTACGCAGGCCCATGGTCATGCCGTGCAGGCGCTGACCGTAGACGTCGGTGATCGGGGTCTCCCACGGCACCGGCATCTGGAACGGGATCGACAGTTGCTGCTTCGGCGCCAGATCGAACGCGCCGCTGACGGGCAGCCGGTGGAACTCCATGACGCCCGCGTACTCGTGGTTGCCGCTCTCGATCTCGACGCGGGTGACCAGGCCGAGGTTGATCTGCTCGATCCGCGCCGGGCTGTCGCCGCCGACCAGGTTGACGTGACCGTCCAGGGTCAGCCCGGGCCGGGTGTTCGGGTTGGTGAGCACCGTGTCGACGCTCGGACCGCCCACGCCGAACGCGCTCAACATCTTCTTGAAGACCATCGGTCACTCCCGCTGAACTGCATTCCGACATGGACCGTCGGACGCTTCGTCAGGGCACCCTAAATGCCGCGACTGAGAAGTGGCTGTGAGGCGCACCGGATCACAGGCCCTCCTCCTGGTGCTCGGTCTCCAGCGTCGGCGGGCTGTCGGCGTCGGGGGTGATACGGATCCGGCTGGTCTTGATCCGGTCGTCGAGTTTCGCGTAGCAGAACTGCGGCAGGGGTTTGCCGACCGGCACCAGCGCGACCTCCGGGAACTCGTCGCACCGCAGGTCGCTCCAGCGGTTGTCGCTCGTGTACTGGCGGTGGAACAGGGCGAGCAGCCCGTCCCGGGTGACCACCGTCCGCTCGGCGGTCGCCGTCCACTTGAAGAGCTGGGAGCCCGACGGTGTGGCGACGACCGTGTAGACCACGTCGAGTCCGGCGTACGTGACTGTGCAGTCGAACGTCGCCGCGTGTTCGCCGGTGAATCCCTTGTTGTCGCAGGAGCTCGTCATCGGCTTCAGCACACCGGCGGAGTCGAGCACGTTCTGCTCCAGCGTGTGCCGGATGCCCGGATCGGGTCGGCCGTAGAGGAGGTTGGGCTTGGGCCAGGTCGGTTTCGGCGACTCGGGCACCGCCGGTGACGTCACCGGGCGGCCGAGGCCCTCCCAGTCGTCCTGGTTGACCACGTTGGTGATGAGCTGACCGACGCCGCAGAGACCGCCGCAGACGAGCAGCGCGGCGAGCACGCCGAGCAGGATCTTCCGCCTGCCGGGTCTCGCCTGCTGCGGGCCTGCCGGCTGGGCTGGCGCCTCGGCGTACTGACGATCACCGTCCATGTTGTCTCCCCCGTCGGTCATGGCGAGGGCAGAGGGTAGCCGACGGCGGGCCGGCTGTCAGTCCGCCCGGACCACCACCAGTTCGCCGACCTGCTCGCCGAGTTGGCGTCGGGCCTCCGGCAACAGGCCGCTGTCGGTGATCAGCATGTCGGCCTCCTCCAGCGGCGCGATGGTGGCGATGCCGATCGTCTCCCACTTGGTGTGGTCGGCCAGCACCACCAGCCGCCGGGCGGAACCGATCAGCCGCCGGTTCACCGCCGCCTCCAGCAGGTTCGGCGTGGTGAACCCGGTACGCGGGCTCATCCCGTGCACGCCGAGGAAGAGCAGGTCGACGTTGAGCGCGGCTATCGCCGCCTCGGCGACCGGGCCGGTCAGCGCGTCCGACGGGGTACGGATGCCGCCGGTCAGCACGACTGTCTGATCGGCGCGGGGGTTCTGGTAGAGCGCGTCGGCCACCGGGATCGAGTTGGTGACCACAGTGATCCCGCGTACCTCGGCCAGCCGCGCGGCCAGCGCGGCGGTGGTGGTGCCGGCGGACAGCGCCACCGCCATCCCCGGCTCGACCAGGCCGGCGGCCCGCTCCACGATGGCCCGTTTCTCGGCCTGCTGCCGGACCGACTTGGCGGCGAAGCCGGGCTCCTCGGTGGAGCCGGGACCGGCGAGCGTCGCGCCGCCGTGCACCTTGTCGATCAGGCCGCGTTCGGCCAGCACCTCCAGGTCGCGGCGGATCGTCATATCGGACACCCCGAAGCGGCTAACCAGGTGACTGACCCGGACGCCGCCACTCTGGCGGATCAACTCCAGGATGGCGCTCTGCCGTTGCTGGGCGAGCATGTGGACCTCCATCGGCGCGAACGGCAGGGTTGCGGTCAGGCGCTCACGGGCGCCGGCGCGGGCTCCTCGCGGACCACCGCCACCTCCCCCGCCGGCACCTCCAGCTCGCCGTCGCAGCGGGCGCCGCCGAGCAGCTCGACGCCGGTGACCGGCAACCGTACCGGCTCGGTGGTGTGGTTGATCAGGAACAGCCAGCTCCGGTCCTCCGCGCGGCGGCGGACCACCTCCACCCCGGTCGGCGCGCTCACCGGCGGCCGGACGCCGGCCTCGGCCAGCAACCGGGCCACCAGCCGGTCGGTGGCCTCGTCGTCGAGCCGGGTGCCGACGTACCAGGCCGCGCCCGCGCCGACGGCGTTGCGGGTCAGCGCCGGCACGCCGGGCAGGGGCCCGTCGGCGTACTCGGCCAGCACCTCCGCGCCGTCGGCGTGCAGCCACTCGGTCCACACGTCGGCGCGGGCGCCGTCGTCGAGGCGTACCGTCTCGCCGGCCCGCAGCGGGAAGAACTCCTCGACGTGTACGCCGAGCAGGTCGCGGTACGCGCCGGGGTAGCCGCCGAGCCGGATGTGGTCGTGCTCGTCGACGATGCCGCTGAAGTAGGTGACCACAGCGGTGCCGCCGGCCTCCACGAACCGGCGCAGCGCGTCGGCGTCGGCGTCGCGGACGAGGTAGAGCGTGGGCACCACGACGAGCCGGTAGCGGGACAGGTCGGCCGAGGGGTGCACCACGTCGGCGGTGATCCCGGCCCGCCAGAGCGCGGCGTGCAGCGCGGACAACCGGTCGGTGTAGGTGACGTCGACGCTCGGGTGGGAGTCGAGTTCGGCGCCCCACCACGCCTCGTAGTCGAAGAGGATGGCCACGTCGGCGTCGACACGGCTGCCGCGTACCTCGGCGAGCGCGCGCAGGTCGGCGCCGAGCCGGCAGACCTCGCGGAACACCTTGGTGTCCGGGCCGGCGTGCGGCACCAGCGCGGAGTGGAACTTCTCCGCGCCGGCCCGGGAGGCCCGCCACTGGAAGAACAGCACGCCGTCGGCGCCGCGCGCGACGTGGGCGAGGCTGTTGCGGCGCATCTGACCGGGTGTCTTGGCCACGTTGCGGGGCTGCCAGTTGACGGCGCTGGTGGAGTGCTCCATCAGCAGCCAGGGCGCGCCGCCCGCCACGCCCCGGGTGTGGTCGGCCGCGAGCGCCAGGTTGACCTGTGGCTGCGGGTCGGCGGCGGTGAGGTAGTGGTCGTTGGCGACCACGTCCACGTCGGCGGCCCAGGAGTGGTAGTCCAGGTACTTGATGCCGGTGCCGATCATGAAGTTCGTGGTGACCGGCTGCGGGACGAGCCGGTTCAGCAGTTCCCGCTCGGCGCGCAGCTGGGCGCGCTGCTCGTCGGAGGAGAACCGCAGGAAGTCCAGCTGCTGGGTCGGGTTGGCGAACGTCGGCGCGGTACGCGGCGGGTTGATCTCGGCCCAGTCGTGGTAGCGCTGGCTCCAGAACGCGGTGCCCCAGGCGGCGTTGAGCGAGTCCAGGTCGCCGTAGCGCTCGCGCAGCCAGCCGCGGAACGCCTCGGCGCTGACGTCGCAGTAGCAGTGCACGTTGTGGCAGCCGAGTTCGTTGGAGACGTGCCAGAGCACGACGGCGGGGTGGCGCCCGTACCGCCGGGCGACCGCCTCGACCAGGGCGAGCGAGTGGTCCCGGAACACCGGCGAGCTGGGGCAGTACGCCTGCCGGCCGCCGGGCCAGAGCACCGTGCCGTCGGCGCGGCGGGGCAGCGTCTCCGGGTGCCGGTGCGCCAGCCACGGTGGCGGGCTGGCGGTGGCGGTGGCCAGGTCGACGCTGATGCCGCCGTCGTGCAGCAGGTCGATCGCCCGGTCCAGCCAGTCGAAGACGTACCGACCGGGGGTGGGCTCCAGCAGGGCCCAGGAGAAGATGCCGACCGAGACCAGATTGACCCCGGCCCGTCGCATGAGTTCGACGTCCTCGGTCCACGTCTGCTCGGGCCACTGCTCCGGGTTGTAGTCAGCGCCGTACCAGATGCCCTCGCCGTGCCAGTTCCGCATGACAGCAGAGGTTGCCCCCCGAACAGCACCCAAGTCAACACTTTCCAACATCGACTGAAGTTCCAACGTTTACCGGCTCTTTGCCCCGCCTAACCGCCGACGGCGTCGCCTTTTTGCCCTCTTGACAGCGCCGCGCCAAGGGGTAGCTTCAAGCGCCACCGGCTGTTTGTGTTCGGACGTGTGGATTCTCGGTGGATCTACCGCGACCGACACGACACCGCTCACCGCCAACGATCACGGTCCATGAGCGCAGCGCACCTCTTCCACGCAGGAGGCACCATGTCCCGTCCCCGCTCGCAAGCCGAATACCTCGCCCGGCTCGTACCCCCGTCCGTCGCCGGCCTGAACCGGCGCTCGCTGCTCGCCGGCGCGGCCGGCGCGGGAGCGCTGCTCGGCACCGGCCTGCTCGCCGGCTGCGGCGACTCCGACTCCGGATCCGGCGGTGACGCCAAGAGCGTCTCGGTCGGCTCGAACCAGTCGGACCCGAAGCCCAAGGACGTCGTCGCGAAGGTGATGGACGGCTTCAAGACGTCCTCCGGGGTGACGGTCAACATCAACACGGTCGACCACAACACGTTCCAGGAGAACATCAACAACTACCTGCAGGGCAAGCCGGACGACGTGTTCACCTGGTTCGCCGGCTACCGGATGCGGTTCTTCGCCGCAAAGGGCCTGGCCGGTGACCTCAGCGACGTGTGGGGCAAGCTCGACGGCTACTCCGACGCGTTCAAGAAGGCGTCCACCGGCGACGACGGCAAGCAGTACTTCGTGCCCGCGTCGTACTACCCGTGGGCCGTCTTCTACCGCAAGTCGGTGTGGCAGCAGCGCGGCTACGAGGTGCCCAAGACGCTGGACGACCTGAACACGCTCGGCGCGCAGATGAAGAAGGATGGGCTGAACCCGATCGCGTTCGCCGACAAGGACGGCTGGCCGGCGATGGGCACGTTCGACATCCTCAACCTGCGGATCAACGGCTACCAGTTCCACATCGACCTGATGGCCGGCAAGGAGGCGTGGACCTCCGACAAGGTGAAGAAGGTCTTCGACACCTGGGCCGGGCTGCTCCCCCTGCACCAGCCGGACTCGCTCGGCCGCACCTGGCAGGAGGCCGCGCAGTCGCTGCAGCAGAAGAAGAGCGGCATGTACCTGCTCGGCCTGTTCGTCGGCCAGCAGTTCAGCGGCGCCGACCTGGAGGACCTGGACTTCTTCACGTTCCCCGAGATCGACTCCACCATCGGCGCGAAGGCCCTGGACGCCCCGATCGACGGCTACATGATGGCCCGCAAGCCGAAGTCCAAGGACGCCGCGCAGAAGCTGCTGACGTACCTGGGCTCGAAGGAGGCAGCGGACATCACGGTGAAGAACGACCCGAGCACGCTCGTCGCCAACAGCGGCGCGGACACCGGTGCCTACACCGCGCTGCAGAAGAAGGCCGCCGAGCTGGTCGGCTCCGCCACCGAGATCGCCCAGTTCCTCGACCGCGACACCCGGCCGGACTTCGCCTCCACCGTGATGATCCCGGCGTTGCAGCAGTTCATCAAGGACCCGAAGGACATCGGCGGGCTGCTCACCAGCATCGAGAACCAGAAGAAGTCGATCTTCACCAGCTGACGGCGGAAGGGGGAAGGACATCATGTCCGACCTGCCCCTGATCCAAGCGGATCGCGCCGTGCCGCCGCCGGCCGCGACCACCAGCAACGGTGGTCGCGGTCGCCGGCTACGGCTCCTGTCCCGCACCGACCGCGTGGTCATCACGCTCATGGTGCTGGTACCCCTGCTGCTCGTCGCCGGCCTGGTCTGGCTGCCCGCGGTGGCGACGGTGCTGCTCTCCGGCACGAACTGGGACGGCATCGGCCCGGTCTCCGAGATCGAGTGGGTCGGCCTCAAGAACTACGACGACGTGGTGAACATCTACCCGCCGTTCGTCCCCGCGGTGCAGAACAACCTGCTCTGGCTGGCCGCGCTGTTCGTGGTGGCCACCCCGTTCGGCATGTTCCTCGCCGTGCTGCTGGACAAGGAGATTCGCGGCAGCCGCTTCTACCAGACCGCGCTCTACCTGCCGGTGGTGCTGTCGCTGGCGCTCATCGGCTTCGTCTGGCAGCTCATCTACAGCCGCGACCAGGGGCTGCTCAACGGCGTGTTCGGCGGCGAGACCGACTGGTACGGCGACCCGAACGTCAACATCTGGGCCGTGCTGGTCGCGGCCGGCTGGCGGCACGTCGGCTACATCATGCTGCTCTACCTGGCCGGCCTCAAGGGCGTCGACCCGTCCCTGCGGGAGGCCGCCGCGGTCGACGGCTCCTCGGAGACCAGCACGTTCTTCCGGGTCGTCTTCCCGGTGATGCGCCCCATCAACATCATCGTGCTGGTGGTGACGGTGATCGAGTCGCTGCGCGCGTTCGACCTGGTCTGGGTCATCAACAAGGGCCGCAACGGGCTGGAGCTGATCTCCGCGCTGGTCACCCAGAACGTGGTCGGCGAGGCCAGCCGGATCGGCTTCGGCTCCGCGCTGGCGACGATCATGCTGGCCGTCTCGCTCGTCTTCATCACCATCTACCTCTGGACCGTGATGCGGGAGGACAAGCGATGACCGCCGTCTCCGCCGGCCGCCGCCGACCCGTGCGGCCCGCCCGGGTCGTCCTGCACCTCTTCCTGGGTACGGTCGCAGTGGGCTGGCTGTTCCCGATCCTGTGGGCCGTGCTCACCTCGTTCCGCTCCTACGAGTACACCGCCGCCAACGGCTACGTGTCGCTCGGCGGCTGGACCGTCGACAACTACGTCACCGCCTGGCGCACCGCCGAGTTCGGCAAGCACTTCCTCAACTCGGCGTACATCACGGTCCCGGCGGTGCTGCTCACGCTCTTCCTCGCCTCGTGCGTGGCGTTCGTGATCGCCCGGTTCAGCTGGAAGCTCAACATCGCGCTGCTCGGCCTGTTCACCGCGGCGAACCTGCTGCCGCAGCAGGCCCTGCTCATCCCGCTGTTCCGGATGTTCACCGAGATCCCGCTGCCGGCCTGGATGAGCGACTCGGAGCTGCTGTACGACAGCTACTGGGGACTGATCCTGGTCAACGTTGCGTTCCAGTGCGGCTTCTGCGTGTTCGTGCTCAGCAACTACATGAAGGCGCTGCCGCACGAGCTGTACGAGGCGGCGATGGTCGACGGGGCGAACGTGTGGCGGCAGTACTGGCAGGTGACGATGCCGCTGTGCCGGCCGGCGCTCGCCGCGCTCGCCACGCTCGAGGTCACCTGGATCTACAACGAGTTCTTCTGGGCCACAGTGCTCATGCGGACCGGCGACAAGTTCCCGGTCACCAGCTCGCTGAACAACCTGCGCGGCGAGTTCTTCACCGACAACAACCTGGTCTCGGCCGGCTCGGTGCTGGTCGCGATCCCCACCCTGGTGATCTTCTTCCTGCTGCAGAAGCAGTTCGTCCGGGGTCTGACGCTGGGAGCCTCCAAGGGATGACGATCGTCCACCTGCGCCGCGCGCGGACCAGCCTGGTGCTCGACGCACGCGGCCCGGGACTGCCCCGGGTCGTGCACTGGGGCGCCGACCTCGGCCCGCTGCCCGACGAGGACCTGCCCGCGCTCGTCGACGCCACGGTTCCGCCGGTGGTGCCGAGCAGCTTCGACGCGCCCACTGTGCTGTCGCTGCTGCCCGAGGCGAGCGCCGGGTGGAGCGGGCGGGCCGGTCGCGCCGGTCACCGCGACGGCCGGGACTGGTCCACCGCGTTCCGCCTCACCGGCCTCGACGTGCACGACGAGCCCGCAGCGCCGTCGCCCGACCTGTTAGGAGGGGCCCCTTTACATGCACCAGGCGTTAACAAGGGGCCCTTCCTTTCCTCCGGGCGGGTGGTGGTGCGGGCGGCGGACCCGGGCGCCGGGCTGAGCCTGACCGTCGAGATCACGTTGGACCCGGCGGGCGTGCTCACGCTGCGGCACCGGCTGCGCAACGACGGCGACGGCCGGTACGAGCTGCGGGAACTGACGCCCGTGCTGCCGGTGCCGGCGGTCGCCACCGAACTGCTCGACCTGACCGGACGGTGGTGCCGGGAACGCGCGCCGCAGCGGCACCCGTGGCCGATGGGCGCGTGGGTGCGCGAGGGGCGGCACGGCCGCACCGGCCACGACGCCACGCTGCTGCTGGTCGCGGGCACCGCCGGGTTCGGCTTCCGGCACGGCGAGGTGTGGGCGGTGCACACCGCGTGGAGCGGCGACCACGTCACCGCCGCCGAGCGCCGCCCGACAGGTGAGTCCACGCTCGGCGGCGGTGAGCTGCTGGCGCCCGGCGAAGTGGTGCTCGGGCCGGGCGAGGAGTACGCCACTCCCCTGCTCTACGCGGCCCACTCCACCGACGGGCTGGACGGGCTCAGCGAGGCGCTGCACACGCACCTGCGGGCCCGCCCGTCGCACCCGCGCACACCGCGGCCGGTGACGCTGAACGTGTGGGAGGCGGTCTACTTCGACCACGACCTGGACCGGCTGCGGGCGCTCGCCGACGCGGCCGCCGAGGTCGGCGTGGAACGCTTCGTGCTCGACGACGGCTGGTTCCGGGGCCGGCGGCACGACCAGGCCGGGCTCGGTGACTGGTGGGTCGACGGCGAGGTCTGGCCGGACGGGTTGCAGCCGCTGATCGACCACGTACGCGGGCACGGCATGCAGTTCGGGCTCTGGGTGGAGCCGGAGATGGTCAACCCCGACTCCGACCTGTTCCGCGCCCACCCGGACTGGGTGCTCCAGGCGCCGGACCGACTGCCGCCACCGTGGCGGCATCAGCAGGTGCTCGACCTGGCCAACCCGGACGCGTACGCGTACCTGCTCGAACGGCTCGACGCGGTGCTGAGCGAGCACGACGGGATCGCGTACCTGAAGTGGGACCACAACCGCGACCTCACCGAGGCCGGGCACGCCGGACGGCCCGGCGTGCACGCGCAGACCCTCGAGGTCTACCGGCTGCTGGACGAGCTGCGCGCCCGGCACCCGGGCGTCGAGATCGAGAGCTGCTCGTCCGGCGGCGCCCGGGTCGACCTGGAGATCCTGCGCCGCACCGACCGGGTCTGGGCCAGTGACTGCAACGACGCGCTGGAACGGCTGTCCATCCAGCGCTGGACCGGCCTGCTGCTGCCGCCGGAACTGATCGGCACGCACATCGGGCCGCAGCGCTCGCACACCACGCACCGCGTGCACGACCTGGGTTTCCGGGCGGTCACCGCGCTGTTCGGCCACCACGGCATCGAGTGGGACATCACCGCGATCGACGCGACCGAGCGGGCCGAGCTCGCCGCCTGGGTGGCGCTGCACAAGCGGCTGCGCCCGCTGCTGCACGGCGGCCGGGTGGTCCGGGTCGACCACCCGGACCCGGCCGTGCAGGCCCACGGCGTGGTCGCCCACGACCGCGACCACGCGGTGTACGCGGTCAGCCGGGTCGCCACCTCGGCGGCGCAGGTGCCGGGCGTGGTGCGGCTGCCCGGGCTGGACCCGGCCCGGCGCTACCGGGTCCGTCCGCCCGCCGAGGCGCCGGAGCCGGCGATGCTGGAGCTGTCCCCGCCAGGCTGGCTGGCCTGGCCGGGCGACGGCATCACGGTGACCGGTTCGGTGCTGGGCACGGTCGGCGTTCAGCTCCCCGCCCTGCACCCCGAACAGGCCCTCCTCCTGGAGGTCACCGTCGTTGGCTGAGAGACGCCGGCAGCGGTGACCGGCCCGTTCAAACGCGGGAGCCTAGGCGCCCGGGACGTTCGTGGGGTCACCGGCGCCGCCGCGGGACGCGGGTCGAGGTGGCCGCAACCCCACCGACCAATGGATGGGTCACGGCGGCCGGGCCGGACTCGCCAGTCGAGCGCCACAGTTCGTGGAGCGTGGGCCACCAGTCGGGGTGGCTCTCCACCACCTCGACCAGGACGGGGCTCTGCTCCAGCATGTGCGCGGGCCACCGGTGCCAGGAGTGGGCGAATCGGAAGTCGGGCAGCAGCCCGGCCACCTGCAGCTCGCACTCCAGCACGTCCGCGAGTAGCTCCGCGAGGGTGATCACAACGGACCGGTCGGTGTCAGTCGGCGCGGAGGGCTTCCGGTCGAAGAAGTATGCGCGAAGCGGCGGATTCTCCAACAGGCGGTCGTGCTAGGCGCGAGACAAATTGTTCACTTCCATCAACGCGGTGGCCGAGCCGATGCCGTTGTTGATGCGGCTCTGTTTCGCCACCTCCCGCGTCTGCACGGCGGAGAAGCACAACGACAGCGCGACCAGCATCAGACTGACGAAGCCCAGAATCGTTTCCCACATGTCCCCCGCCCTTCAAGGAGTACGACTCCCCTCACGCTAAGCGGACAGCGCAACACCCTGAGTCACCAACTTCCGGCCGCGTTCCTCCCGACGGCAATCAGCGGTCCGGCCGTCCTCAGGCGGCGGCGCGACGGACGGCGTCCCGCAGGGCCAGGGCCACTGCGGCGAACAGAGCCGCGCCGCACCCCACACCGGAGATCAGGCCGACGGTGCCGGCGCCCGCGCCGAGCGCGTGGACGACGAACCCGGCCAGGCCGAGCGCGGCCATCACGGCGCCTAGCCAGCGGTAGAGCGGCATCCACCAGACGTGGGCGAGGCCGAAGAAGTGCACGCCGACGACCACCGCGACCCAGGCGACGGCCACGGCGGGGCGGTCCAGCACGTTGTTGATCACGGACAGGCCACCGAGGAGCGCGACCGCCTCCAGCGCCACCACCAGCCAGTAGCGGCGGTCCATGAATCCGGCGGCCTCCCGCTGCGGGGCGGACGTCTCCCGACCGGCCACCCGGAACAGCGTGACCAGGAGCAGCACGGCCACCAGCAGGCCGGCGACGCGCAGCACCAGCGGCCAGGGCGCGTCCAGACCGCCGCTGTTGACCAGCACGAACACGGTGCCGAACGAGATGGCCACGAGCGAGCCGATCACCAGCCCCGACGGTCGCCCCCTGGTCCCCGCGCTCATGACGTCGCCTCCATTGCCTCGCTCGCGCCTCGACCCGCGACCAAGGGCGTGGCGTCTGCACCCGCGCCCGGACGCAGCACAAACCCCTTGATTACTAGGTCGCAGAGCGGTGGCCGGGCCCGCGCGGGACCCGGCCACCCGGTGAGTCAGCTCGCGGTGCAGGTCACCGCGGGGGTGGAATTCGTGCCCTGCCAGCTGCCGATGAAGCCGAACGTGGTGCTCGCGCCCGCGCCGAGGCGGCCGTTGTAGTCGACGTTGCGGGCGGTGTACGCCGACCCGCTGTTGCTGACGCTCGCGTTCCACGCCTGGGTGACGGACTGGCCGTTGGCGTACGTCCAGCGCACCGTCCAGCCGGTGATCGCGGCCGCTCCGGCGGTCACCTTGACCTCGCCCTGGAAGCCGCCCTGCCACGAGTTCGCGACGGTGTAGGTGGCGGTGCAGCCACCGGACGGCGGGGGCGTGGTGGGCGGCGGCGGGGTCGGCCTGGTCGTCGGGCTCACGGTGGGGCTGACCGTCGGGCTGGCGGTCGGGGTGGTGCTCGCGTACACCGACGCCTCACGGGAGGTGGCGGCGATGCCGTTGGCGCCGTTGAAGATGCGCTGCCCCCAGCTGGTGAGCTGGGCCGGGTTGAACGACGTGGTCATGTCCAGGTACTCCACGCCGCCGCCGTTGCCGCTCCACGACCAGCCGAGGTAGCCGATGCCGTTGGCCTGGGCGTACGCCATGATGGCGTCCTCGTCCGGGTTGCCGTCGGAGTGGTTGAACCCGAACTCGCCGACCACGATGGGCAGCCCGGCGGTACGGAAGCGGCCCAGGTAGTCGCTGATCTCGGCGGCGGTGTCGAACACGCCGTACATGTGGATGGAGAAGACGGTGTTGCGCTGCGGATCGGCGGCGAACACGGTGCCGGCGTTGTCGCGCATGGTGAACGACCAGTCCTGGCCCCAGTTCGGCGCGTCCACCATGATCGTGTGGGTCAGGCCGGCGGCGCGCAGCCGCTTGATCGCGTTCGACGTGTCGGTGGTCCAGGCGCTGTAGCCCTGGTTGCCGAACGGCTCGTTGCCGATGTTGACGATGACGTACCTCTCCTGGCCCTTGAGCACGTCGGCGATGCTCAGCCAGTAGTCGGTGGCCTTGGCCAGCGTGGTGGCGGCGCCGTCCTCGCCGTACCCGGTGGTGTCGTGCACCTCCAGCACGCAGATCATCCGGTTGCCCTTGCACAGGGAGATCACGTTGGCCACGTCGGCGGCGCTGTTCTTCGTCCAGCGGTCGCCGCTGGACAGCACCACCCGGACGGTGTTCGCGCCGAGCGCCTTGATGTTGGCGAACGAGCTGGTCTGCTGCGGGTACCAGGTGTGCGCGTGGTTGACGCCACGCATGACGAACTCGACACCGTTGGCGTCGTAGAGACGCCCGTTGGAGACGGAGAAGCCGGTGGCCGCCTGGGCCGGCTGCCCGAGGGCGAAGACGGCGGCGAGGGCCGTCAGCAGGGCGGCGCCCGCGACGGAGAGCAGTTTCTTCATGGCTGTCCTCAGGGGAAGGATCCCCCGTGCCCGAGCGGGGGTGCGGTGACGGTGAGAGGGTGGTGGCGACTGAGCCCGGTAGCCGCCGCCCGGTTCCCGAACGGACGCAGGCATCAGCGTAGGACGATGGAAGGCGTGAGGCAACCGGTTAAGCAGGATCGGCCGGGAGGCGACACCGCTTGACGCACTGTATGAGCTGAACCGGTTAAGCGACGAATGCGAAAGCGGACAGCAGGGTTGACCCGCGCCGGGCGGGGTATCCGGGGACGATCCGCCCGGGAAGGAGACGTGCCATGGTCAACGTCGGTTACACCCTCATGTGCGAGCAGGCCGGCCCGAAGGAACTCATCGACCACGCCGTACGCGCCGAGGCCGCCGGCTTCGACCACCTGGTCATGTCCGACCACTACTACCCCTGGCTGGAGTCCCAGGGCCACTCCCCGTACGCCTGGTCGGTGCTCGGCGCGGTCGCGCACGCCACCAGCCGGGCCGAGCTGATGTCGTTCGTGACCTGCCCGATCCGGCGGTACCACCCGGCCGTGGTGGCGCAGAAGGCCAGCACCATCGGGGTGCTCTCGGACGGCCGCTTCACGCTGGGCCTCGGCGCCGGGGAGAACCTCAACGAGCACGTGGTGGGCGGATGGCCGCACGTGCAGCAGCGGCACGAGATGTTCGAGGAGGCGTTGCAGATCATCCGGCCGCTGCTCAACGGCGAGACGCTGACGTTCTCCGGCAACCACTTCGACGTGCCCGACGCGTACGTCTGGGACCGCCCGGACCGGCCGGTGCCGATGGCGGTGGCCGCGTCCGGGCGACAGTCGGCCACGCTCGCCGCCGAGTACGCCGACGCGATGATCGCCACCGACCCGCTGTCGCACCTGATCGACATGTACGAGGAGGCCGGTGGCGCGGGCCGCCCCCGCTACGGGCAGGTCGCCATCTGCTACGGCCCGGACGAGGACGAGTGCCGCAAGATCGTGCACGACCAGTTCCGCTGGTTCGGCCTGGGCTGGAAGGTCAACGCCGACCTGCCCGGCCCGGAGTCGTTCGAGGCGGCCACCCGGTTCGTCCGGGAGGAGGACGTGGCCGAGGGCATCTCCTGCGGCCCGGACACCGACCGGCACGTCGAGGCGTTCAAGAAGTTCGTCGAGGCGGGCTTCACCCACGTCGCGCTGGTCCAGGTGGGCGGCGACACCCAGCCGATGTTCCTCGACTGGGCCCAGGAGGAGCTGCTGCCCCGGCTGCGGGAGCTGTGACCGCTGAGGAGTTGACGCCATGCGTATCGGGAACACCGAGATCCGGCCCGCCGGGGGCGGGCTCGGCTGCCTGCTGATGATCCTCTTCTCGATCGTCGCCTCGGTGGTGCTCACCGTGCTGCTCAACCTGGTCCTGTAGAACCCGGCCCGGCGCGCTCGGCGGCGACACCAGAACGGGGTGGCTGCGCCGGTCGCACCACGTATGCCTTCGGTCTGGGCTGGCGCGTCGTTCAGCCGGCCGTGAGGTCCACCTCGGCCAGCACCGGATAGTGGTCCGACGCCGAGTCGGCGTCACCGTCGCGGACCACCCGCACCGCGCGTACCCGGTCGGCCAGCGCCGGGGTGGCGAGCAGATAGTCCAGCCGCATCCCGGCGAACTCGGCGCCGCCGTGCCGGGTCGGCACGGTCCGGCCGCCGGGCTCGTCGCCGCCGGAGCGCGGCCACAGGTCCACCAGCCCGGCGTCGAGCAGCCGGGCCACCGCGCGGGTGTCCACGGTACGGCCGTCGCGGCGCAGGTGCCGCCGCCGGTACGGAGTGGCCAGCCCGGCCAGCCGGGCGGTGTGGTCGACGGTGGGCTCCAGCGTGTTCAGGTCCCCGGCCAGCAGCGCCAGCTCTCCCCCGGTCCGCCGCAGCGCGGCGGCGAGCCAGTCCGCCTCCATCCGCCGCCGCCGACCCGAGTAGGGGTACAGGTGCGTGCTCAGCACGGTCAGCGGTCCCGCGCCGGTGGCGACCTGCACCCGGGCGGCGGCGTGGTGGAACGGGCGGCGGACCCGGCCGGCGCGCAGCACCAGCAGCGGCGGGCGGACCAGCACCGCCACCGGCTGGCCGAGACAGGACCGGGCCAGGTACGCCGCCATCCCGAGCCGGTCGGCCAGCCTGCCCAGCGTGGCGTCCATGCCGCGCAGCTCCTGCAACGCCAGCACGTCGGGGCGCTGCGCGGTGACGACCGAGACGATCCGGTCCCGGCGGTCGGCGCCGCCCGCGTCCCGCCCGCCGGTCCGGATGTTCCAGGTCATCACCCGCAGCATCGGCTCAGTCCGGCCGCGCGGCCTTGGCCAGCTCGTCGTCCAGCTCGTCCACCTGTTCGGACTCGATCGCCGGCTGGTTGCCCTCGTACACGTCGGCGTTCGGCTTGATCACCCAGTACAGCAGCGACAGCCAGAGCGCGCCGAGCAGGATCGCGCCCATGAAGTCGGTCGGGTGGTGCATGCCCCGGTACATCCGGGAGGTGGCCACGCCGACCGGCATCAGCACGGCCATGCCCACGAACAGCCACCGCCACCACCTGTCGGTACGCGGGAACACGATGACCGCCATGGCCGCCCAGAGGCAGATGGTGGCCGCGATGTGCCCCGAGGGGAACGACGAGGTGGGCATCTGCCCGTCCAGGTTCTCCACCGGCGGCCGGGGCCGGTCCACCACCCGGGCGCTGGCCAGGAACAGGCTCAGCTCGCCGAACATCGCCAGCACCACGTACAGCACCGGCCGCCAGCGCCGCCACAGGGCCAGCACGACCGGGCAGAAGACCAGCGACACCAGCAGGATGGCGTGGGTGTCGCCGAACTTGCTCCACCACCAGCTCACGTCGGTGAGAAAATCGGTGTGCCGCTCGGCGAACCAGCGCGGCACCTTCGTGTCGAGCGTGTCGAAGAACGTGCCCTTGGCGTGGTAGCTGACGAACATGCCGAACGCGTAGAGCGCGCCGAAGACGAGCACCCAGCCGACCAGCAGCTCGGCCACCGCGGAGCGGGGGTGCTCCAGCACCTTCTCCTCGTCCGGCGCGAGCGCCAGCTCGTCGCCCGCCTCCGGTTCCAGGCCCTCGCGCAGCGGCGGCACCGGCCGGCCGCGCTCGCGCCGCCACAACCGGAAGGCGTACGCGGTGACGCCCAGCCAGGCCGCGCCGAGCAGCCAGCCGCCGATCACGTCGGACACGAAGTGCACGCCCAGCGCGATCCGGGTCAGCCCGACCAGGAAGATCAGCACGGCGGCGACGGCGATGGCGGGCTTGCGCCAGCGCGGCGACATGGCCGGCAGGAACACCAGCAGCAGCGCCCCGTACGCGACGAACGAGCCGAGCGCGTGCCCGCTGGGGAAGCTGTTGCCGGGGGCGTCGGCGATCGGCACGTCCACCACCGGGCGCAGCCGGCCGACGAGCGCCTTGAGCGACGGGTCGAGGATCAGCCCGCCCACGCCGGTGACGATCAGGTAGACCGCCAGCCGGGACTGGCGGCGGATCAGCAGACCCACCACCGCGATGGTGACCAGCCAGATCAGCACCGGCCGGCCGCCCAGGTCGGTGATCGCCTGGAGCACCGTGACCAGCGGGCCGTGCGGCGCCACCAGGCCGTTGAACCACTCGGCCGCCGCATGATCGGCGTCGCGCAGCGGGCTCCAGCGGAACCGGACGAGCATCAGGAGCAGCCCGAACCCGACTCCCGCACCGGCCACGGCGAGCAGGCCCGCCAGACTCCGCTCGGCGAAATGGCCCAGCGGCCGGCGCCCGGCTTCCTTGACCGCGGTCACACCGCACCTCCCTCGTTCCTCTGCGAGGCGCGCTGTACCCGATCGGCGTGTCCCGTACACGCCGGACCGGCGCGGCGTCAGAGCGAGGTCATCTCACCGGTGTCGAACAGGTCCTCGCGGTGCGCCTCCGGCTGCCACAGATCCGGCTGGGCCGGCTCCTCCACGCCGATGCGCATCGCCTCCAGCTGGGCGGCGAAGGCCAGCCCGCCGAAGAGCGCCATGCCGGTGAGGTTGGCCCAGAGCAACAGCGCCATCATGCCGGTCAACGCGCCGTAGGTCTGGCCGAATCCGCCGCTGTACTTCACGTAGGCGGCCAGCAGCAGGCTGGCCAGCCACCAGATCGCGATGGCGATGGCCGCGCCGAAGACGAGCCAGGACAGGCCGGGCTGCCGGCGGCGCGGCGCGTGCCGGAACAGCACCGCCACGGCGATCACCGTCAGGCCGAGGCTCAGCGGCCAGCGGATCACGTCCCATCCGGCCATCGCCGCGTCGCCCCACTCGTAGTGCCGCCGTACCGACTCGCCCATCGCCCGGCCGCCGACCAGGATGAGGAAGCCGGCCAGCGCGGGTACGCCGGCGACCACCGCGAGGACCGTGGCGCGCAGGTACTTGGCCAGCGCCGGGCGGTCCCGCTCGACGCCGTAGATCCGGTTCGCGCCCCGCTCGATCTGCGCCATCGTGGTGGTCAGCGCGACCAGCCCGGTGAGCAGGCCGAGGGTCAGCGCCAGCTCGCCGGCGTCCTCGCTGCGCTCACTGTCGGTCAGCAGGTCCTGCACCATCGCCTCGCTCTGGCCGGGCGTGATGGCCAGTACGGTGTCCGCGACGACCTTGCCGCCCTCGTCCACCCCCAGGTCGGTGATCAGGCCGGTGAGCGCGATCAGGAACGGCACCACCGCCAGGCAGAGCTGCAACCCCAGCGCCCGGGAGTGGCTGAATCCGTCGCCGTAGCGGAACCGGACGAACGCGTCCCGCAGCAGGCACCAGCCGCCGTGCCGGCGCAGCGTGTGCCAGGCGTCGTCGGCGGACAGCTCGTTCTCGGTCATCAACCGGGTCTCGGGGACCAGCTTGGTGCTACTCACGGCGGGCCTCCTCGACCAGGTGCTCGCCGCGCTCGCCGACCGCGTCGGCGTCCACCGCCAGGTCGGGGTGCTCCTCGGGGCGCGGTACGCAGAGCCAGAGCGACTCGGGGCGGATGGTGGCCTTCAGCGAGCGGCCCGGCTCGATCAGGTCGCCGTCGAGCTGCCGGGGCTGCGCCCGGGTGCTGGTGATCTCGACCGAGCGGGCCCGGAACACCTCCATCCGGGGCACGCTGTCGCGGCGGCGCAGCACCGCCCAGCCCATGGCGAGCCAGTGACGCAGCGCGCGCGGTGTCAGCACCGCCACGTCGAGCCAGCCGTCGTCCGGCTCGGCGTCGGTGAGCAGGCGTACCCCGCCCTGCAGGCGCCCGACGTTGGCGACCAGGACCGACCGGGCCCGGCGGCGCAGCGGCGGGCGGCCGTCGATGCGCACCGAGACCCGCATCGGCCGGTCGCGCAGGTGGCGGGCGGCGCCCATCAGGTACGCCGGCCAGCCGATCCGCTTCTTGGTGGTCTCGGAGGTGGAGTCGAGCATCTGGGCGTCGAAGCCCATCCCGGCCATCACCGCGAAGCACTGGTCGCCGACCACGCCGACGTCGAGGCGGCGCATCCCGCGTTCGACGGCGACCTGGAGCCCGGCGGCCAGGTCGTTCGAGAGGCCGAGGTTGGCGGCGAGGAGGTTTCCGGTGCCCTGGGGCAGCACCGCCAGCGCCACGTCGGTGCCGGCCAGCGCGGTCACGCACGCCATCACCGTGCCGTCGCCGCCGCAGGCGAAGACGACCTCCGCGCCCGCCTTCACCGCCTGTTCCGTCTGCCCGCGGCCCGGGTCCTCGACTGTCGTCTCGTACCAGGTCGGGGCCGGCCAGCCGGCGGCGGCGAGCGCGCCCTCCACGGTCCGGCGGAACTCGTCCAGGTCGGCCACCTTGACCGGGTTGACCACCACTGCCGAGCGCGGGGTGCGGTTCTCCGCGTTTACCGGGCGCTTGTCGTCTGCACCGTCCACGGCGTCAGTGTGCAGGACACGGGGCGTGACGGCGACCCGGCGCAGCGGGACGTTGCGATGACCGCAAACAGGTTTGAAAACCGGGTACGGGTCAGGCGGCCTCGCGCAGCGCCGTGTCGATGCGGCGTCGCAGGTCGTCGATGTCCACCCCGGCCTCGGTGAGCACCGCGGCGGCCAGGCCGTCGCCCTCGCGCAGCAGGCCGAGCAGGATGTGTTCGGTGCCGATGTGCCGGTGGCGCAGCCGCAGCGCCTCGCGCAGCGACAGCTCCAGCACCTTCTTGGCGCGGGGCGAGAACGTGCCGTGGTGCGTCCCGCGACGCCACCACCGGCGCGGGCGCGGGGTCGCCTCACGCAGCGCGTCCGGGCCGAAGGACTCCTCGATCCGGGCCACTATCGCGGCGAGGTCGATGCCGATCTCGCGCAGTGCCGCGGCGTCCGCCGCGCCGAGCCCGTCCACGCCCTGCGCGGTGTGGCGGGCCACCGCGGCGCGCAGGGCGTCGGCCTCGACGCCACCGGCCGCGAGCAGCCGTACCGCCAGGTTGTCGCGGTCGGCGAGCACGCCCAGCAGCAGGTGCTCGGTGCCGACCGGCCGCCGTCCCTCGGTGCGGGCCTCGTCGAGCGCGTGGTGCACCACGGCACGGGCCCGGTCGGTGAATCGTTCGAACATCACGCCTCCCAGCTGTCGCGTACCGCCGGTCGCCCGGCGTGCTTCTTGTGGACCGCCTGCCGGCTGACCTCGAGGGCGTCGGCGATCTCCTGCCAGGACCAGCCCTGTCGCCGGGCGTTGTCCACCTGGATCACCTCCAGCCGCTCCAGCAGCCGGCGCAGGGCGAGCACGGCACGCAGGCCGACCTTGGGGTCGGTGCTGCCGGCCGCCGCCGCGAGTTCCGTCGCCTGACTCATGGTGTCAATGTAGGTTGACAGCACGACGGGTGTCAACCCTGGTTGACACCCGTCGTGGCCTGCCACCCGCGGCCCGCGGCGGTGCTACGGTCCGCTGGTGTTCCGCCGCCGTCCGCTGGACCGGCCGGTCGAGCCCGCGCGCCGGCTCACCGCCGGCCGCCTCACCCTGGAGATCGCCGGGGGCAGCGTCGTCGGGCACCGCTACCCGGAGAACTACGACGTGCTGCACGTCGACCCGGAGCTGCCGCTGGCGGTGGTCTGCGACGCCATGGGCGACGGCGAGGGCAGCCGGATCGCCGGCACCACCGCCGCCGAGACGTTCGTGGCGCGGGTCCGCGCCGACTGGCCCGCCGTCGGCCCCGCCGGGCTGCGCGCCGCCGTCGCCGAAACCCAACGGCGGGTACGCCAGGCCGGAGCGGCGCAGCCCGGCCTGACCGGATGCACGCTCACCGCGCTCGTCGTCCAGCCCGACGGCGACCAGGGCTGGCTGGTCCAGCTCGGCGACTCGCGGGCGTACCGGCTGCGCGACGGGCTGCTGGAGCTGGTGACGGTCGACCACACCATGGCCTGGCTGGGTCTGCTGCACGGCTGGTGGCCGCCGGACTCGCCGGAGGCGGCCCGGGCCCGCTACCAGCTGCTGCGCTACGTCGGACACCCGGACCGGCCCGAGCCGGACCTGCTCGCCGTGCCGCTGCGCCGGGGCGACACCTGGCTGCTGTGCACCGACGGGGTCAGCGACCAGCTCGGCTACCACCGGCTGCGCGACCTGCTCGCCGCCCGGCGCGACCCGGCGCGCACCGCCGAGGCCCTGCTCGCCGCCAGCCTCGACGAGGGCGGCGAGGACAACGCCACAGCCGTCGTCCTGCGCGTCCATCCCGCCCTGCCCGCCCCGCGCTGACCGCCGGTTTCCGCCGACCCGGTCCGGCGCACCCGGTCCCGCGACTACGGTGAGTGAAAAGCGGGGTCGGGAGGTGAGCCGGGGTGGCCGCACCCAGCCACGGTTCGGTGGTCGTCGGCGTGGGCCGGTCGGCGGAGGATCTGGCGGTGGTCCGCACCGCCGCCGCCGAGGCCGCCGCCCACCACCGGCCGCTGCATCTGCTGCACGCGTTCAACTGGGCCGCGACGCCCGGGCCCGCCCCGGCGGGCGGCAGCCGCACGGACGCGGAGAACCTGCTGGAGGCCGCCGGCCAGGTGGCCGCCGAGTGCGCGCCGGAGGTGCCGGTCAGCGGCGAGATCGTCGAGGGCTCACCGGTCGAGGCGTTGTTGCGGGCCGCCGACACCGCGTTCCTGATCGCGCTCGGTGACGGCGGCATGTCGACCCGCCCGCACTCGGTACCCACCGACACGCCGGCCGTGGAGGTGGCCGCCCGGGCGGGCTGCCCGGTGCTGGTCGGCCGCGCCGAGCCGGCCCCGCCCGGACCGTTGGTCGTCGGCTTCGACGGGTCGGCCAGCTCCCGCGCCGCACTCGGATACGCCTTCGACTGCGCGGAGAGCCGCGGCGCCCGCCTGCTCGCCGTCCGGGTGATCGAGCCCGGGTGCGGCGACGGCGACGACGGGCTGCTGGAGGAGGCGGTGAACCGGCACGCCGTCCGGCACCCCCGGGTCACCACCGACTGCCTCACCGTCCACGGTGAGCCGACATCCGTCCTGCTCGACCGGTCCCGCGCGGCGCAGCTCGCAGTCGTCGCCGCCCGGGGCGACGGGCCGGTACGGTCGACTCTGGGCGCGGTCAGCCAGTCCCTGCTCTACCATTCGCCGGCCCCGCTGATCGTCGTACGGGGACTCGACACGGGCGCCGGGGACGGATCGTGACGCCCACCCGAGGCGGGACCTACGGCCCTGACCGGCGGCCCCGGACCGGGGCGAAGCTGAACCCGCCGGGGAAGAAGACGTGGTCCCCGAGTGGCAGCAGATCCCGAGCCACGAGAGGCTAAGGCAGCATGGACACCGCGGTGAACCTGCACAGCCCCCTGACCGAGGACGAGTTGCGCCGGCTGGACGCCTACTGGCGGGCGGCGAACTACCTGACCGTCGGCCAGATCTACCTGCTCGACAATCCGCTGCTGCGCGAACCGCTCAGACCCGAGCACGTCAAGCCGCGCCTGCTGGGCCACTGGGGCACCAGCCCCGGGCTCAACCTGCTCTACACGCACCTCAACCGGGTCATCGTCGACCGGGACCTGTCCGCCATCTTCGTCACCGGTCCCGGCCACGGCGGCCCGGCGCTGGTCGCGAACACCTGGCTGGAGGGCACCTACAGCGAGCTGTACCACCACATCCCCCGCGACGAGACCGGCATGCAGCGGCTGTTCCGCCAGTTCTCCTTCCCGGGCGGGATCCCGAGCCACGTGGCGCCGGAGGTGCCGGGTTCGATCCACGAGGGCGGCGAGCTGGGGTACGCGCTGAGCCACGCGTACGGCGCCGCGTTCGACAACCCGGACCTGCTGGTGGCCTGCGTGATCGGCGACGGCGAGGCGGAGACCGGCCCGCTGGCCGGGAGCTGGCTGTCGAACGTGTTCCTCAACCCGGCCCGTGACGGCGCGGTGCTGCCGATCCTGCACCTCAACGGCTACAAGATCGCCAACCCGACCGTGCTGGACCGGATCCCCCGTGCGGATCTGCGCGAGATGATGCGCGGCTTCGGCTACCAGCCGTACGTGGTGGAGGGCGACGACCCGGCGACAGTGCACCAGTCGCTCGCCGCCACGCTGGACCGGGCGGTCGACGAGATCGGCGAGATCCAGCGCCGCGCCCGCTCCGGTGAGCGCGTGGAACGCCCGCGCTGGCCGATGATCGTCCTGCGTACGCCGAAGGGCTGGACCGGGCCGTCCCGGGTCGACGGCAAGCAGGTCGAGGGCACGTTCCGCGCCCACCAGGTGCCGATCTCCGGCGTCCGGGACAACCCGGAGCACCTGGCCGAGCTGGAGCGCTGGCTGCGCAGCTACCGTCCGGAGGAGCTGTTCGACGCCACCGGCGGCCCGGTCGCCGAGGTGGCCGACCTGCCGCCGACCGGTGACCGCCGGATGAGCGCGAACCCGGTGGCCAACGGCGGCCGGCTGCTGCGCGACCTGGAGTTGCCCGACTTCCGCGACTACGCGGTCGACGTGCCGAAGCCGGGCGAGCCGATGGCCGGCGCGACCGGTGTGCTCGGCCCCTGGGTCCGCGACGTGATCGCGCGTAACCCGGAGACGTTCCGCCTGTTCGGCCCGGACGAGGTCGCCTCGAACCGGCTCGGCGCGGCGTTCGAGGTGACCGGCCGCGCGTTCATCGGCGCGGAGGTGCCCGGTGACGACCATCTCTCCCCCGACGGCCGGGTGATGGAGGTGCTCTCCGAGCACCTGTGCCAGGGCTGGCTGGAGGGCTACCTGCTGACCGGCCGGCACGGCATCTTCACCAGCTACGAGGCGTTCATCCACATCGTCGACTCGATGGTCAACCAGCACGCCAAGTGGCTGAAGGTGACCCGGGGCATCCCGTGGCGGGAGCCGGTGGCCTCGCTGAACTACCTGCTGTCCAGCCACGTGTGGCGGCAGGACCACAACGGCTTCTCGCACCAGGACCCGGGCTTCATCGACCACGTGATGAACAAGAAGGCCGAGGTGGTCCGCGTCTACCTGCCGCCGGACGGCAACACGCTGCTGTCCACCATGGACCACTGTCTGCGCAGCCGGCAGTACATCAACGTGGTGGTGGCCGGCAAGCAGCCCGCGCCGAACTGGCTGACCATGGACGAGGCGATCCAGCACTGCCGCCGCGGCCTGGGCATCTGGGACTGGGCCAGCACCGACGACGGCGTCGAGCCGGACGTGGTGCTCGCCTGCGCCGGCGACGTGCCGACGCTGGAGACGCTCGCCGCTGTCGACCTGCTGCGCCGGCACCTGCCGGACCTGAAGGTGCGGGTGGTCAACGTGGTCGACCTGATGCGCCTGCAACCGCCGTCGGAGCACCCGCACGGCCTGCCGGACAACGAGTTCGACACCATCTTCACCCGCGACAAGCCGGTGATCTTCGCCTACCACGGCTACCCGTGGCTGATCCACCGGCTCACCTACCGCCGGACCAACCACGAGAACCTGCACGTACGCGGCTACAAGGAGGAGGGCACCACCACGACGCCGTTCGACATGGTGATGCTCAACGACCTGGACCGCTTCCACCTGGTCATCGACGTGATCGACCGGGTACCGGGGCTGCGGTCGCGGGCCGCGCACCTGCGTCAGGACATGGTGGACGCCCGCCAGTCCTGCCGCGACTACACCCGGCGCTACGGCGAGGACGACCCCCGCGTCGCCGAGTGGCGCTGGGTCCGCGAGAACGATCCGGCGGTAAGGAGTGGCGAATGAACGAGGAGATCCTCGTCGGCTACGACGGCTCCCCTGACGCGGTTGTCGCCCTGAACTGGGCGCTGGACGAGGCGGGCCGCTCGGGCTGGCCGGTGCGGCTGGCGTACGTCTTCGAGTGGTTGACGGTGACCGGCTGGATCGGTCCCGGGGTGGCTCCGGGGGTGTGGCCGGACGAGGCCGCCCGCCGGCAGGTCGAGGAACTGGTCCGCAAGGCGGCGGCGGACGCCGCCGCCGACCGGCCCGGCCTCACCGTGCACGGCGAGGTGTTCGACGGCCCGCCCGCGCTGGTGCTGCAGGAACAGTCCGCCGAGGCCGGGATGCTGGTGCTCGGCAGCCGCGGCCACGGCGGCTTCGGCGGGCTGCTCGCCGGCTCCACCGCGGTCTCGGTGACAGCGCACGCCCACTGCCCGGTGGTGGTGGTCCGCGACGGTCAGGCCGCCACGTCCGGGCCGGTGGTGGTCGGCTCGGACGGCTCGGAGACGGCGCTGCGGGCGCTCGGCTTCGCCGTCGAGCGGGCCGCCCAGCGGGACGTGCCGCTGCGGGTGCTGCGGGCCTGGGAGCGGCCCGGCGACAGGTGGGTGCCGCCGGGCTTCGACCCGGAGGAGACCGCCGCCGCCGAGCGGGCCGCTGCCGAGGCGGAGCTGGCCACCTGGCGGGAGAGCTTCCCCGACGTGCCGATGGAGGTCGAGGCCGTTCCCGGCAGCCCGTCGGCGCTGCTGGTGGAGGCGAGCCGGTCGGCGCAGCTCGTGGTGGTCGGCAGCCGGGGCCGCGGCGGGTTGCGCGGCATGCTGCTCGGCTCGGTCAGCCAGCAGCTCATCCAGCACTCGCACTGCCCGGTCGCCGTGGTACGCGAGCGCTGACCAGACGGGCGCGCTTGGCTCGTGGAGCACCTGCCGCGAGGACGGTGGTCAGCGGCCGGACGCGGTGGAGCCCTCCTCCGGGTTGAGCGAGAAGTAATCCTCCTCCTCCTGCGCCAGGTGCAGGCGCAGCACCGCGTCCAGGCCGTAGAGCGCGGCGAGCAGATCCGGCACCTCGTCACGGCGCAGCCGCCCGTCCGGCTGCGCCGTGAGATGCCCGCCGATCCGCTCCACCAGCCGCACGATCTCCACGTGCGCCCGGCTCATCGTGGAGGTCGCCTCGTCGCTGCCGAGCGGCCCGGCCAGCGCCGGGTACAGCTGCCGGTCCTCGGCCGCCTCGTGCGGCAGCACCTCGTCGACCAGACGCCGGTGCACCTCGCGCAGCGCCGGCAGGCACGCCGGGTCGTCCGGTCGGGTCGCCACCATGTCGGCGGTGTCCCGCAGCCGGGCCAGCACGTCCCGGATGCCACCGTGCTCGCCCGCGTACCTGTCGATCAGCTCCGCCGTGTGCGGGGGCAGGTCCCGCCGCCGCAGGCCACCGCCGAGCGCGCGCAGCGCATTGAGGATCACCAGGACGTCGATGCCCTCCTGCAGGAACGCGCCGGCCACCGGGGGCAGCCGGCCGGCGGCCGCCACCAGCATCGCCAGCACCGCCAGGCCCATCCCGACGGTGGCGCTCTGCACCGCGATGCGGCGGGCGTACCGGGCGATCTCGACCGCGTCCGCGAGCCGGTCCAGGCGGTCCACGGTGAGCACCGCGTCGGCCACGTCGGCCGAGGCGGTCGCCCCGGTCGCGCCCATCGCCACCCCGACGTGCGCCTCGGCCAGCGCGGGCGCGTCGTTCACGCCGTCGCCGACCATCACCGTCACCGCCTGCGCCGACTCCTCGCGTACCCGCTCGGCCTTCTCCTGCGGCGAGCAGCGCGCGATCACGTCGTCCACGCCCACGATCTGCGCCACCTGGCGGGCCGTGCCCGGACGGTCGCCGGTCACCATCACCAGCCGGGTCAGGCCCGCCTCGCGCAGCCGCCGCACGGTCCGCCGGGCGTCCGGGCGCACCGGGTCCTCCAGCAGGATCGCGCCCAGCGGCCCGTGGTCGTCGCTGACCCAGACCGCGGAACGCCCGGCCCGTTCGGCGCGCTCACCGAGCCGGCCCGCCCACTCCGGCGGCTCACCCGCGAACTGCCCGACGTGCACCATCCGCCCGTCGACGCGCCCGCTCACGCCGTGCCCCGGCTCCTCGGTGACATCGGTCGGCTCGGCCAGCGCCAGCCCGCGCTCGCGGGCCTGCCGGACCAGCGCGGCGGCCAGCACGTGCGGGGAGAGCTGCTCGACCGAGGCGGCCAGCCGCAGCACCTCGTCCCGGTCGCCGCCCGGCGCCACCACCACCTCGGCCGCCCGGGGCCGCCCGGCGGTGAGCGTCCCGGTCTTGTCCAGCAGCAGCGTACGAGCGCGGCCGAGCTGCTCCAGCGAGCCACCGTCACGCACCAGCACGCCGCGCCGGGCCACCCGGGACAGGCCGGACACCACGGCGATCGGGGTCGCCAGCAGCAGCGGGCACGGGGTGGCCACCACGAGCACCGCCACCGCCCTGGTGAACTCGCCGGACAGCAGCCATGCCAGCCCCGCCAGCACCAGCGTGAACGGCACGAACGCGGCGGCGTACCGGTCGGCGAGCCGTACCATCGGTGCCTTGCGGGCGGTGGCCTCGCCGGCCAGGCGGACGATGCCGGCGTAGGTGCTCTCCGCCGCGTTGCGGCGGGCCCGCAGCCCGAACCCGGCGCCCGCGTTGACCACCCCGCTGGCGACCTCGTCGCCCGCCGCGCGGGTGACCAGCTGCGACTCGCCGGTGACCACCGACTCGTCGAGCGTGGCCGCCTCCTCGACCACGCCGTCGACAGGCACCACGTCGCCCGGCCCGACCACGAGGCGGTCCCCCACCTCGACGCGGTCCAGCGGCACCACCTCGATCCCGCCGTCCGGGGTCCGCCGCCGCGCCTGCCGGGGCGCGCGTTCCAGCAGCGCCCGCAGGTCACGGGTGGCGCGGCGCTGGGCGTACTCCTCCAGCGCCCGCCCGGTCGCGACCATCACCGCGATCACGGCGCCGGCCAGGAACTCCCGCACCAGCAGCGCGCCGAGCAGCGCCAGCACCGCGATGACGTCCACGCCGAACTGCCGCAGCCAGAGCTGGCGCAGCGTGGTCCAGGCGGCCGGGACGAGCGCGACCACCGTGACCGCCGCCCAGACCAGCCGGGCGGCGTCGTGCGCGCCCGCGAACCACAGCGCCGCCCCGGCCAGCACGGCCGCGGTGAGCAGCACCAGCGGCGCCCACTCGGCCCACGCCCACCGCCGGGCACGGGCCGGCTGCTCGGGTACGCACTCGCGTGGTTCGCTTCCCACGTGTGGATCGTCTCAGTCGGACGTGGGGCGGGCGGGCCGACACGGGTAATCCGGGGGATGGAACGGCGTCCCCACCCGGGCGTGGGGCACGATGGGGAAAACAGGAAAGGTCGTGACGATGAGCCACGAGACGCCGGCCGGCGATCGCCCGTTGACCACCGCGCTCGCGGAGGCCGCCGGAATGGCCGGCCACGCTCCCTCGGTGCACAACACGCAGCCGTGGCACTGGACGGTCCTGCCCGACGCGCTGGAGCTGCGGGTGGTACGCGAACGGCACCTCAGCGCCATGGACCCGGAGGGTCACCTGCTGGTGGTGAGCTGCGGCGCCGCGCTGCACCACGCCCGGGTGGCGCTGGCCGCCGAGGGCTGGACCCCGGTGGTGGAGCGGCTGCCGGACGCGGCCGAACCCGACCTGCTGGCCAGGATCACCAGTCTGAAGCACACCGGAGCCGACCCCGACGCCATGCGCGTCGTGCAGTGCATGCAGGTCCGGCACACCGACCGGCGTCCGGTCAGCGACGAGCCGATCCCGACCGCCGCGCTCGATGACATCGACCGGGCCGCCACCCGCGAAGGCGTGAACCTGCAACTGCTCGACGACACCCAGAAGATCCAGCTCGCCAGCGCCGCCCAGCAGGCCGCCGCCGTCGAGGCGGACAGCCCGGAACTGCGCGAGGAACTGGCGTACTGGACCAGCCGGGCCGGCACCGGCACCGGGCTGCCGCCGGAGGTGCTGCCCGAGCAGGCCCCCCAGACGACCGTTCCGGCCCGCGACTTCGGCCGCGCCGGATCGCTGCCGATCGGCCCCGGCCACGACAAGACCGCCGTGTACGGGATCCTCTGGGGCGCCGACGACGAGCTGATGAGCTGGCTGCGCGCCGGTGAGGCGCTTTCCGCCGCCTGGCTCACCGCCACCCGGCACGGGGTGTCGCTGGTGCCGCTGTCCGGCGTGGTGGAGGTCGAGGGCACCCGTGAGGTGCTACGGCAGATGCTCGCCGGCCTGGGGTTCCCGTACATCAGCATGCGGCTGGGTGTGGCCGACCCGAACCACGCCGGCCCGCCGCACACCCCCCGGCTGGACGTCGCGCAGACCGTCGACACCTCGGCGGTCCGCGACCGGCTCACCTGACCGGTCTCGATCAGGGCGGCCGCCGGGCGATACCATCGCCCGGTGGCCGCCGCACCCCAGCCCCAGCACGAGCACGTCGCGCCGTCGCTCGGGCTGACCCCGCTGTCCCGCGTCCGCCTGGACGAACTGCTCCAGGAGATGCTCGACCGCGTCGGCGAGGTGGTGACCAGCCGCGAGCGGCTCCGGGCGCTGCTGGACGCCGTCGTCGGCATCGGTTCCGACCTCGACCTGCGCAGCACGCTGCAGCGGATCGTGCAGTCGGCGTGCGAGCTGGCCGGCGCCCGCTACGGCGCGCTGGGCGTGATCGGCCCCGACCGGATGCTGCACGACTTCATCGTCCACGGCATCAGCCCCGAGCTGCACGCGAAGATCGGCGAGCTGCCGCACGGCCGCGGCGTGCTGGGCCTGCTCATCGACGAGCCGAAGCCGGTACGCATGCCGGACATCACCAAGCACCCCAACTCGTACGGCTTCCCGCCGCACCACCCGCCGATGCACAGCTTCCTCGGCGTGCCGGTGCGCATCCGCGACCACGTCTGGGGCAATCTCTACCTGGCCGAGAAGCAGGGCGCCGCCGAGTTCACCGAGGACGACGAGGAGATCGTGGTGGCGCTGGCCGCCGCGGCCGGCGTGGCGATCGAGAACGCCCGCCTCTACGCGCTGGCGCACCGGCGCGAACGCTGGCTCGCCGCCGCCGCCGAGATCACCTCGGTGCTGCTCGGCGAGGTACGCCGCACCGACGCGCTGACGCTGGTGGCCCGCCGCGCCCGCGAGGTCGCCGAGGCCGAGCTGGCCCTGGTGCTGCTCTACGACGAGGACGAGGCGCAGTTCACCGTCGAGGTGGTCGACGGCGCCGACCCGGTCACCCGGGAACTGGTCGGCGCGGTGCTGCCGGCCGCCGAGACCAGCTTCGCCGCGTCCGCCACGTCGGGCCGGCACGACCAGGTGGAGAACCTCGCCGCCGCGGCGCCCTGGCCCCGGCCCGTGGTCGCCGGCCCGGCAGTGGTCTCCCCCCTCGCCGCCGCCGACACGCTGCACGGCGTCCTGGTGATCGGCTACCGGCCCGACCACGGCCCCGCCGCCGACGACGACCTCGCGCCGTTGGCCAGCTTCGCCGGGCAGGCCGCGCTGGCCATGGAACGGGCCCGCGGGCAGGAGGAGCGGGAACTGCTGGTGGTCCTGGAGGACCGCGAACGCATCGCCCGCGACCTGCACGACGTGGTGATCCAGCGGCTGTTCGCCACCGGCCTGCAACTGCAGAGCGGCGCGATGAACGCCCGCCCCGAGGCCGCCAAGCGGATCAACCAGGCGGTCGACGACCTGGACGCCACCATCCGCGACATCCGCCGCACCATCTTCGAGCTGCGCACCCCGATGAGCGCGGCGCTGCGCACCGAGATCCGCGAGGCCATCGAAGTGGCCGCCGAGTCGCTCGGCTACCGGCCCGACCTGGAGCTGGTCGGCCCGATCGACAGCGCCGTCCCGGACGAGCTGCGCGGCGAACTCACCGCCGTGCTGCGCGAGGCGCTGTCCAACGCGGTACGCCACGCGCAGGCCGACCGGGTGTCGGTGCGCGTACGCGTCGACTCCGGCCGGGTCGAGATCACCGTCACCGACGACGGGATCGGCTGCGACCCGGAGGCGGCCCGCAGCGGGCTGGTCAACCTGCGGGAGCGGGCCGAGCGGCTGGGCGGCGAGTTCTCGCTGCGCCGGGCCGAGCCGCGCGGCACCGAGGTGCGCTGGAGCGTCCCGCTCGGCTGACGCGGCGTCAGGTGTTCTTGCCGAGCAACCGGGTCGCCAGCACCGCCGCCTGGGTGCGCCGCTCCAGACCGAGCTTCGCCAGCACGCTGGAGACGTAGTTCTTCACCGTCTTCTCGGCCAGGAACATCTTCCCGGCGATCTCCCGGTTGGTGAGCCCCTCCGCCACGTACTCCAGGATCCGCCGCTCCTGCTCGGTGAGCGACTTCAGCTCCCGGGGCTGCTCCACGCCGCTGCGGATGCGCTCCAGCACGCGGGTGGTGATCGCCGGGTCGAGCAGGGACTGCCCCGCCGCCACCCGGCGGACCGCGTCCACCAGGTCGGTGCCGCGGATCTGCTTGAGCACGTACCCGGCGGCGCCCGCCATGATCGCCGCGAACAGCGCCTCGTCGTCCTCGTACGAGGTGAGGATCAACCCCTTGATCGAGGAGTCCACGGCGCGGACGTCCCGGCACACGTCGATGCCGTTGCCGTCGGGCAGCCGGGCGTCGAGGATCGCCACGTCGGGGCGCAGCGCGGGGATGCGGCGCGCCGCCTCCTGGGCCAGGCCGGACTCGCCGACCACCTCGATGTCGCCGCTGCTCTGCAGCAGGTCGGCAAGGCCACGACGGACGACCTCGTGGTCGTCGAGCAGGAACACCCGGATCATCAGTCCTTTCTACCCGCTTTCCCGCGTCAGTAGCACGGGTCGAAAGTCCCGTCCTGCACGCGCCGGCCGGGACCGACGGCCGGGCCCAGGTGGGGACCTCCGGCCCTGCTCACCGCGCCGTCCGCTGACGCACCGTAGTGGTGTACCGGACGGGGGAGCCGGCGCCGCACGAGAGGAAGCACCACCATGACGACCGAATACACCACCGCGGACCTGCGGGCCGCGGTCGCCGACGCGGTCCGGGCGCCGTCGCTGCACAACACCCAGCCGTGGCGGTTCCGGGTGGTCGACGGCGGCATCGAGGTGTCCGTCGACCCGCTGCGCGGCCTGCCCGCCACCGACCCGACCGGCTGGGGCGCGCGCATGGCGGCCGGCGCGGCGCTGTTCAACCTGCGGCTCGCGCTCGCCGTGGCGGGCACCCCGGCCACGGTGCGGCTGCGCCCGTACCCCTCCGACCCGGACGTCGTGGCCCGGCTCGTGCCGGACGTGCCGCGCCGCCCCACCCCGACCGAGCAGAGCCTGTACGGGGCGATCAACCGCCGGTTCAGCAACCGCGCGCCGTTCTGGCCGGACCCGGTGCCGGCCGAGGCCCGCTGGCGGCTCGGCGAGGCGGCCCGGGCCGAGCAGTGCTGGCTGGAACTGGTGATCGGCACCAGCGCGGTGAACGCGGTCGCCGAGGTCGCCCGCAGCGCCCACCGGGTGCTGGAACGCGACCCCGCGTACGTGGCCGAGCGGGCCGAGTGGATCCGCTCCGAGCCGGCCCCGGACGGCGTGCCCTCCGGCGCCGGCGGACCGCAGAGCGAGCCGCAGGACCTGCTTCCCCAGCGCGGCTTCGGCGGCCGCAACCGCGCCCCCGGCCGCGACTTCGAGCCGGAGCCGCTCGTCGCGGTGCTCGGCTCGGCCGGCAACACCTCCGCCGACCAGATCCTCGCCGGGCAGGCGTTGCAGCGGGTGCTGCTCACCGCCACCGACGCCGGGCTCAGCGCGTCGATGCTGTCCCAGCCGATCGAGGTGCCGGCCGCCCGGGAGGCGCTGCGGATGTCGCTGGGCCGGTTCGGCACCCCGCAGATGGTGATGCGGATCGGGTACGGCCAGCCGGGCCGCGCCACCCCGCGTCGCCCGGTCGAGGAAGTGCTCGACCTGCCGGTCGTGCCGGCCTGACCCGAACCCCTCCGCGGGTCAGGCCGGCCGCACGGCCCCTTCTGTGCCGGTTCAGGCCGGAAGCGAGGCCAGCAGGGTGGCCTCCCGCTCCGGCGCCAGGCCGACCCGCGCACGTGTGGGCCGCCCCGCCCGGGCCGGCACCTGCCCCACCTCGCGCAGCCACCGCCAGGTGTCGGCGACCGTCTCGGTCACCGGCCGGCACACCAGCCCCGCCGCGTACGCCCGCTCGACGTTCCGCTCCTGCAACCACCGGTACTCGTGCCCCCGCGGCACCCAGACCGGCAGGTCGTTCCACGGCACCACCCCGGCCGCCAGGATCGGCTCCGGCGGCGTCCACCGCAGCGTCGCGCCCGACCCGGTCGCCGCCACCGCCGCGTCGAGCAGCTCACCCATCGTGGCGTGCCCGGTGCGACCGATCACGTTGTACGCCCCGCCGACGCCCTCGGCACCCCGGTCCAGCAGCCAGGTCGCCAGGTCACGGACGTCCACGTACTGGATCGGCAGGTCACGCGGCCCGGGCGCCAGCACGTCCCCGCCCCGGGCGATCCGGTTCAGCCACCACGGCAGCCGCCCGATGTCCTCCCCCGGCCCGAGGATCAGCCCGGCGCGCACGAGCAGCGCCCGGTCACCGAACACCCGCGTGGCGGCGAGTTCCCCGCCCGCCTTGTTCTCCGGGTAGTCGCCGTCGTCGGCCTCCGGGTCCGCCGCCACCGTAGGCGCCTCCTCGCCGGTGCCGAGCTCGACGGGTGGCGCGTACACCGAGCCGCTGGACACGTAGACGTAGTGCGGCACCGCGCCGACGAGCGCCGACGCCGCGTCCCGGACCGCCCGGGGCGCGCCGTCCCAGGTGTCCACCACCAGATCCCACTCGCCGCCGGCCAGCGCGGCCAGCCCGTCCGGCGCCGTCCGGTCACCCCGCAACCGGTGTACGCCGGGCGGCGCCTGCCCGTGTACGCCCCGGTTGAACACTGTCACCTGCCAGTCGCGGCGTACCGCCTCGGCCACCACGGCACCACCGACAAAGCCCGTACCACCCAGCATCAGCAGTCGCATGCGTCCCAGCCTGCCGCCGCCCGCCGGCCATGGCGCCCCTTGTTCACGGTGAGCGGATCTGCCAGCGGCAGAACCCGGTCCGAGGGCAGCTCGGCCCGGACGGGGCGGCGGCGCATGTCTTTGTCCCAGCCCTCTCAAACAGCCCTCGCCCCAGTCCTCCGCGATCTTGCACTTCGGTACCCCGCATAACGCGCAAACGGGGACACCCGAAGGGCTGCACCTGCAAGATCGACGCGGTACTACGCCGCCCTTCGGTCCGATCCGGCCCCGCCCCGCCCCGCGCGAGCCGCCCCAAGGGCGTCGATCATGAAGTTGACGGCACTTGGTGTCCGGTTTGTCGCCGCCAACCTCATGATCGACCGATGGCGGGGTGCCTGGGGAGGGCTTGTTCGATCTTGGAGTTGTGGTGCCCAGGATGCCCGGCTTGACATCGTTCGTGAGGCGCCACAACTCCAAGATCGCGGTGATCAAGGAGTTTGTGTGCTCGTGGGTGCCGGAAAGAGCCGCAAACTCCTTGATCACCTGTGCAGAGCGAGGTGCCGGGTGGGGCGGGTGTGTCTGGTCGGTGGTGGGCGGG
>NZ_MAGP01000139.1 GCF_002926165.1 Micromonospora chalcea
GCCCCCATCCGCTTCGCCTGCCCGCCCGAGGCGAGCATCCTCACGCTGATCTCCCGCTGACCCCGCCGCCCGGCGTCCCCGCTTCCCGGCAGATCTTGGTACGCGCCCGCCCCTCCGAGGGCCGGTTCGTACCAAGATCTGCCGCCCGCGCGGAGCGGGGGGTACCGAGTTTGACCGTGCGGGCGGGTGGGCTACTATTTGTCGGCACGCCTCGGGGTGTGGCGCAGCTTGGTAGCGCGCTTCGTTCGGGACGAAGAGGTCGTCGGTTCGAATCCGGCCACCCCGACCAGAGGTAAGAGGGCACATCCGATCCATCGGATGTGCCCTCTGCGTTTCCCCAGCCGTGATCACCCTCGCAGTAGGATCCCGGCATGCCACGGCCGATCGTCTTCGACCTCTTCCACACCCTGGTCCACGGCGCCGACGACGAGCGGGACCGAGTGGTCGGCGAGATGGCGCTCCTGGTCGGGGTGGCTCCGGCGGCGCTCGTCGCCGCGTACCACGCGACATGGCGGGACCGGCTCGTCCGGTGGAGCGCGGAGGAGACCGTCCGCATCCTCGCCGAACGCCTCGGCGGCTCGCCGACGGACGAGCAGGTAAGCCGCGCCGCCGCGCATCGGCGTGCGCTGGCCCGCCGCGTGCTGAACCGCGTCCCGGTCGGCACCCTGGACGTGCTCGATGCGCTGCGCGAGCGCGGCCACCGGCTGGCCTTGATCAGCAATGCCACTTCCGAGACCGCCGAGGCGTGGGCGGCCGGCCCACTCGCCCGGCGCTTCGACGTCGCGGTCTTCTCCAGCGCGGTCGGGCTGGCCAAGCCGGACCCGGCGATCTACCGCACCGCCGCGCAGCGCCTGGGCGTCGCGCCGGCGGAATGCGTCTACGTGGGCGACGGCGCGGACGGCGAACTGGCCGGCGCGGCGGCGGTCGGCATGACGGTGCTGCGGACCACCGAGCACCAGGACACCGATCCCGGCTGGATCGGACCGGTGATCGCGAACCTCCGTGACCTGCCCACCCATGTGGAGCAACCGGCCTCGACCGAATAGATCGACAGGACTGCCCGAAGCCACCCCGCCACGCGGCGTCGACCCTGCCGCCTGGCAAAGTTATGCGCATGCCGCCGATGATCCGATCCCGCCTGACCGATTGGACCACCGTCGCGCCCCTGGTCGCCGTGCTCGTGCTCGTGATGACCTGGGGACGGGAGCTGCCCGGCCCGCTCATCTTCGTGGTGGCGGCCCTGCTCGCGGCGGCTGTACTGGCGGCCGTACACCACGCCGAGGTGGTGGCGCACAAGGTCGGTGAGCCGTACGGCTCGCTCGTGCTGGCGGTGGCGGTCACCGTGATCGAAGTCGGTCTGATCGTCACGCTGATGATCAGCGGTGGGGACAAGACGCAGGCGCTGGCGCGGGACACCGTCTTCGCCGCCGTCATGATCACCTGCAACGGCATCCTCGGCCTGTCGCTGCTGCTCGGCGCGCTGCGCCGGCAGGTGGCGGTGTTCAATCCGGAGGGCACCGGAGGGGCGCTGGCGACGGTGGCGACGCTCGCCACGCTCAGCATGGTGGTGCCGACGTTCACCACGAGCCGGCCGGGCCCGGAGTTCTCCCCCGCCCAGCTCGCCTTCGCGGCGGTCGCCTCGCTGGCCCTCTATCTGCTGTTCGTGATGGTGCAGACCGGCCGGCACCGCGACTACTTCCTCCCGGTCACCCAGGAGGGCAGCATCCTCGCCGAGGACAAGACCGGCGACGGCCACGCCGAGCCGCCGTCCACACGTACCGCCCTGGCCAGCCTGGCCCTGCTGGTGGTGGCGTTGGTCGCGGTGGTCGGCGACGCGAAGACGATCTCTCCGGCGATCGAGACCGCGGTCAGCGCGGCGAACCTGCCGCAGGCGTTCGTCGGCGTGGTCATCGCGCTGCTGGTGCTGCTGCCGGAGACGCTCGCCGCCGCCCGGGCGGCCCGGCGGGACCGCGTGCAGATCAGCCTCAACCTCGCGCTCGGCTCGGCCATGGCCAGCATCGGCCTGACCATCCCGGCCATCGCGATCGCCTCGATCTGGCTGGACGGGCCGCTGATGCTGGGCCTGGGCGGCACCCAGATGACGCTGCTGGCGCTGACCGCTGTGACAGCGGTGCTCACCGTCGTGCCGGGCCGGGCCACTGTGCTCCAGGGCGGCGTGCACCTGGTGCTGCTCGCCGCGTTCGTCTTCCTGGCCGCGAGCCCGTAGGCCGACGCGCCAGCCGCGGGCCCGTAAACCGACGCGCCAGCCGCCGGCCGGTGAGCCGCCGGCCCAACGGGTCCGTCAGTCGTGCGTCTCCGTGCGCGCCACCTCGGCGAACGCGGCGGTCAGGTACTCGGCGACCGGTCGTCCGGTGACCGCCAGCAGGTCGGCCACGAGCAGCGGGGCGTGCCGGGCGACCGCTGCCGGGCCGGGCGGATTGTCGTCGTCACCGGGGTCGTAGACGCCGAGCGCGCCGGCCAGCAGCACCAGCAGCACGTGCGGGTCGACGTCGGCCCACCAGGCCGCCGCCGACCGGACGCACTGTTCCAGCACCTGGCGTACGTCGTCGCCGTCCAGCCCGTCCGGATGCCCCTCCTCCAGCAGCAGCCGGACCACGCCGCCGAGCACCAGCCCGGACCGGTCGGCGGTGGCCAGCCGCTCGACGGCCGGGGCGTACGCCTCGGCGTCGCGGGCCTGCGCGGCGCCCACCGCGTCGGTGGCCGTCTCGGCGATCTCGCGGGCCGGTGCGGGCAGGTGCCGCCAGGTCGTCGTCACCGGGTCAGCATGGCAGAGCACGTGTGTTCGCTCACCTTCCGGCCCAGCGACCGCGTGTGTAAGGGGTAAACGGGTCGCGAGAGTCGTACCCGAAGCACAGAATCCCTGCCATGCTGCGCCGCGCCCTGCCCGCCCGTCCCGAAGCCCGCCGGATCCTGCTCGGCACGCTGTTCTCCGCGGTCGGGCGCGGCCTCACCCTGCCGTTCCTGTTCATCTACCTCACCGACGTACGCGGCCTGACCGACACCCGGGCCGGGCTGGTGATCGGCTGGTTCGGCGCTGTCACGCTGGCGCTCTCGCCGCTGGCCGGCACGTTCATCGACCGCTTCGGCGCGCGCCGGGTCGTGTTGCCCTGCCTGGTGATCGAGGCGATCGGCGTCGGCTCACTGGCGCTCGTCGACTCGACCGCCTCGGCGTTCGGCGTGATGACGCTCATCGCCGTCGGCAGCTCGGCGATCTGGGCCGGGCAGAACACGATCCTCGCCTCGCTCACCGACGACGGCGAGCGGCAGCGCGTCTTCGGGCTCAACTTCGCGCTGCTCAACCTCGGTATCGGCACGGGCGGCCTGATCTCCGGCGCGGTGGTCGACGTGGCCCGTCCGGTCACGTTCGAGGTGATCTACCTGCTGGACGCGGTGAGCTACCTGACGCCGGCGCTGATCCTGCTGACGCTGCCGCACGTGGGGCGCCGGCCGGTCGCGGCCACGGGGGCGAAGGCCGCCGACCGGAGGACCGGCGGCTACCTCACGGTGCTGCGGGACCGGCCGTTCCGCCGCCTCGTCATCTTCGGCCTGGTGCTCACCACCTGCGGGTACGCGCAGATCGAGGTGGGCTTCGCGGCGTACTCGGTGCGGGTGGTCGAGGTGACGCCGCGCGTGGTGGCGTGGGCGCTCGCCGCGAACACCGTCATGATCGTGCTCTCCCAGCTGCTGGTGATCCGGCGGCTGGAGGGGCGCAGCCGTACCCGTGCCCTGGCCACCGTCGGCGCGGTGTTCGCCGGCGCGTGGCTGGTGCTCGGCGCGGCCGGCGTGGTGGGCAGCGGCAACGCGCTGCTCGCGGCGCTCGGCGTGGTGGCCTGCTCGGCGATCTTCGGGTTCGGCGAGACGATGCTGTCTCCGGTCATGCCCGCGCTCACGAACGCGCTCGCCACCGACGAGCTGCGTGGCCGGTACAACGCGATGAGCTCGATGATCTTCGGGATCAGCGGTGTGGTCGGCCCGGTCACCGCCGGGCCGCTGATCGGCGCGGCGAACGGCCGGGTCTGGGTGGCGGTCGTGGTGGGCGGCTGCCTGGCCGCCTCGCTGCTCGCGCTGTCGCTGCGTCCGCTGCTCACCGCCGCGCAGGACGGCCGCCTGACGGCCGCCGAGACGCCGGAGCCCGAGCCCGCGCGGGCGACCTGACCCGGGACACGTCCCCGGCGGCCTGACACGCGAACGGGCCCCGCAGCATTCGCTCCGGGGCCCGTCGGCAGTGCGGTCGGCGGTCAGCCGGCGGCGACCTCGGTGGTGGTGCGGATCCGGTCCAGCGCCGGCGGGGAGACCGGCGACTTCTCGGTCAGGTACGCGGTGAAGGCGTCCAGGTCGATCTGGCCGGTCACCGCGTTGGTGCCGCCGGTCAGGACGCTGAAGCCGTCGCCGCCACCGGCGAGGAAGTTGTTCACGGTGACCCGGTAGGTGGCGGCGTCCGTCACCAGGGTGCCGTTGATGGTGAGGCTGCCCCGGACCACCCGGGTGCCGGCGCACGGCGTGCCGGCCGGCGCGGTGGTGCCGTCGACGTCCACGACGTAGTTGACGGTCGAGGACGCGTAGAGCACGCGCGCCACTGTGAACTGCTGCTCCAGCATGCAGTAGAGCTGCGCGCCGGTCAGGTCGAGCGTCACCAGGTTGTTGGCGAACGGCTGCACGGTGAACGCCTCGGCGTAGGTGACCGGGCCGGCGTCGAGGTCGGCGCGTACGCCACCGGGGTTCATGAACGCGGCGACCGCGTTCTGCTCGGTGTCGGTCGCGGCGAGCTGCGCGTCGGCGATCAGGTTGCCCAGCGGCGACTCACCGGTCTGGTACGTCGGCTTGCCGTTGGCGTCGACCCCGGTCTGGTACAGGTTCTCCTGCGTCTTGGTGATCGCCGCGGTGGTCTCGCCGACGACCCGGTCGGCCACCGGGCCGAGCGCGGTCTTGTACCGGTTGATCAGGTCGGTCGAGGGCTTGTCCGGCGCCACGTCCCGGGTGACCACCACGTTGTTCGCGGACGCGCTCACCACGTCGCGGGTACGCGGGTCGATCTTCAGGTCGATCTGGGTGACCAGGCGGCCGAACGAGCTGGCGCTGGTGACCAGCTTGCCGTTGATGTTGCAGTTGTACGCGGCGTGGGTGTGCCCGCTGACGATCACGTCGATGGACGGGTCCATCCGGTTGGCGATGTCGACGATCGGGCCGCTGAACCCGGTGCAGTCGTTGATGCCGCCGCCGTTCTGCACGCCGCCCTCGTGCAGCAGCACGACGATGCTCTTGACGCCGAGCAGGCGCAGGATCTTGGCGTACTTGTTGGCGGTGTCGGCCTCGTCGCTGAACCGCAGGCCGGCGACGCCCTGCTGGCTGACGATGTTCGGGGTGCCCTCCAGGGTCATCCCGATGAAGCCGATCGGCACACCCTTGACGATCTTGATGCCGAACGGCTGCATCAGGGGCAGGCCGGTGGAGGTCTTGAACGCGTTCGCCGAGAGGTACTTGAACTTGGCGCCACCGAACGGGGTGCCGTCGGCGCAGCCGTCCACCGGGTGGCAGCCGCCGCGCTGCATGCGCAGCAGCTCGGCCGCGCCCTCGTCGAACTCGTGGTTGCCGACGCTCGCGAACTCCAGCCCGGCGAGGTTCATCTCCTCGATGGTCGGCTCGTCGTGGAACGCGGCGGACAGCAGCGGCGAGGCGCCGATCAGGTCACCGGCGGCGACAGTGACGGTGCCCTTGCCCTGCTTCTTGGCCTCGGCGCGCATCGACTTCAGGTGGCTGGCCAGGTATTCCGCGCCACCGGCCGGCTGGCCGTCGATGGTGCCGCTGGACCCGCTCGGCGGCTCCAGGTTGCCGTGGAAGTCGTTGATCGCGAGCAGCTGGACGTCGACCGGCTTCGGGCGCGCCTCGGCCTGGTCGGGGGTGACGGCGACAGCGGTGAACGCGGTCGCGGCGAGTGCGGCCAGGCCGACTACGGCCCGGCGTCGCATCCCGGTGACGGACATGGAACTCCTCGTGAGATACCGATGCTGGTGTCCGGACGATGGTTCGCCCGGTGGCCCTGGTCCGTGCCATGACAGGGGTCGATCGTGGAAGGCGGCAATCGGGGAACGCCACCCCCGCTCGGGGGTAGCTTCTCATCCACCGGGCCTCAGGTCGACCGGGGTGGCATTCGGAATCGTCGACGTGGTGGGAGACCCGTACCGGTCCGCCGGACGAGTCGGACATGACGGTCTGGTGAATTTCCGCGCGGCGCTCGCTGTCGATGCCCGCGTCGTGAAGGGCGCCGGCTCCCAGGGACAGGGAGCCGGCGCCGACGCTCATGTCACGCGCAATTCCTTGCGCTGGCAACCGTCCTCGCCGGAATCAGCGCCTGGCGGACACCCATCGCGAGCCGAACGGTCGTTCACGTCTGACGGATCGACATCCGCAACGGACTGTCCGAATTCGACCGAAGCCCCGGAGAGCCGGTTCGAAAGCCGGCTGTGGGTGGCGGCGACGAGCCCGCGCAACGCCCGCCGGTTCCACCGCCCGGCGACTCCCGGACGGCCCGCCAGGTAGCCGACGATCCGCGCGGTGTCCCAGCCGTGCGCCTCCCGCAGACCGCGCGCCAGCATCCCGAGATAGAGCGGAGCGGGCCGGGTCCACGGCACCTCCACCGCGCGGTGCGGCGCGGTGAACGTGAGCATCGGCAGCCCTTCGCGGACGCCGACCCGCAGCAGCGTCTCGTAGCGGCCCGGCCCGAGCCTCGCCCGCCCGGTCTCGACCGCCGCGCGGATACCGGCCAGGTCGGCGCCCGGCGGCCGGTACATCTCCTGCGCCGCGATGTCGGCGAACTGCTCGACGGTCACCAGGTAGCCGCGCGCAGCCGCCCGGCCGGGCAGCTGCGGGTCGTAGAACGCCATGCCGCCGGTCCAGGCCCGCGACTCGCCCGCGAAATAGACCCCGCCGGGGATCAGCGCCGGGACGGTCCGGCGCGGTGGCCGGCAGTCCCGGCAGCCGGGGTACGTGCGCAGCCCGCCGGGTGGGCGTCCGCCACGCAGGTACCAGTCGAGCCGGGCGGCGTGCAGGTTCGAGCCGTACGCGACGTACCAGAGCATCGGCGTCGCCGTCAGAACCAGCAGGTGCGCCCGGCGGCGTGGCTGACCTGGACGGTGTGTGTCACGCAGCCGCCGTCGGCGACCAGGTGCAGCAGGAAGGCCGTCGGCTCGGCGACGAACCCCGGCTCCTCCTCGTCGGTCATGGCGAGGCTCACCTGGATCCACGTGCTCGGCGCGACGGTCAGCACCGTACCGGCGAACGCGCTTGTCACCTGGCGGTGCAGGTGCCCCGCGGCGACGCGTACGACATGGGGGTGCCGGCCGACCACGGCGGCGAGCGCGTCGGCGTCCGCGAGGCCCATCGCGTCCATGCCCGGTACGCCGACCGCGACCGGCGGATGGTGCAGGCACACGACGGCGGGCGCGTCGGTACGCCCGCCGAGCACCCCGTCGAGCCAGGCGAGCTGCTCGTCGCCGAGCCGGCCGCCGGTGCTGCCCGGGGTGAGCGAGTCGAGCACCACGAGCGTCGCGTCCGGCAGGTCGACGTGGTAGTGCGCCGAGAAGCCGCCGGCCAGGTAGGGGGTGCCGCCGAACGTGTCGAGCAGCGACTCGCGGTCGTCGTGGTTGCCGGTGGCCAGGTGCACCGGTAGCGGGAACGCGCCGACGATCTCGCGCAGGGCGAGGTATTCGTCCGGCCGGCCGTTGGCGGTCAGCGCGCCGGTGATCACCACGCAGTCGGGCCGGGGACGCAGCGCGAGCACCGTGCCGAGCGCCCGGTGCAGCCCGGACGCCGGGTCGGCCGCGAGCGGGCCGGTGGTCACGTGCGGGTCGCTGAGCTGGGCGATGAGCATCGGCCGCCTCCTCGGGGTGCCCGGGCCCTCACGCTATCGCCGCGCGCCCTCCCCGCGCAGGCCCGATCCCGCCCACAGGCTGCGTCCACAGCCTGTGGATAGCACATGTGTACGAAGGTCGGTGACGGTCGCGCTGAGTACGCTTGATCGCGACCTACCCCCTCCGAGCAGGAACGACGTGGATCACGAGCGAGTACTCCGCGACGTCACGGTGCGCCTCCCCACGGCGTCCACCGTCCCGGAGGCGTGCCAGTGGACGGTCGCCGCGCTCGCCCGGCACACCCCGGCGACCGCCGCCGTCCTGCTCCGGGTCCACGACCGTCTGCGCTGCGTCGCCGCCACCGGCGCGTGGCAGGTCTTCTCGCACGTCCCGGCGACCGCCGACGCGCCCGCCCGCCACCGACCCGAACCCTCGGTGGTGCGGCGGGTGTACGCCTCGGGGGTGACCGCCGTCGTGCCCGACGTGAGCGCCGACCCCGACTACCTGCCGGTCCGGCCGGACGTCACCGCCGAACTCTGCGTTCCGGTACGCGACCCGGACGGCCGGCCCATCGGCGTGCTCGACCTGCAGTGGTGCGAGCCCGTCCCGCTCGCGGCGTGGCGGGAGACCGCCGAACTGGTGGCCGACCGCCTCGGCGGGCGGATCGCCGCGCTCGGCGGGTCACCGGCCGAGAGCCGCAGCGAGAAGCTGCTCCGGCACGCCGCCGCGTTCACCGCCGCCCCGACCGACTGGGACCTGATGACCGCCGCGCTCGCCGCGGCCCGGGACGTGTCGGCGCTCTCCGCCGCCGTGCTGGTCCTCACCGGGCGGAGCGGCCCACGCCTCGGCGCGCCCACCGACACCCCCGGCGAGTTGGAGACACGCATCCGCGCCGAGCTGGCCGAGGCCGGCCCGGCCGCGCTGGACCGCATGATCGACCGGGCCCACCGGTACGGCTCGGCGTACACGCTGGGCGAGGCGGGGCACCCGCCCACCGAGGAGTACCTGCCGCTGACCCGGGCGGGCGCGCGCACACTGGTGGCGGTGCCGGTCGGCACGCCGGCCGCCGGCGGCGTGCTGCTGGTCGCCGACGAGCAGCGCCTGCGCCCCGACCCGACCACTGTCAACCTGATCGAACTGCTCGCCGGGCAGGCGTGGACCTGCCTGGACCGGCTGCGTACGCTCGCCCGGCTGCGCGAGCAGGCCAGCTCCGACCCGCTCACCGGGCTACGGCACACCGGCCCGTTCGGGCAGCGGATCGCCACCGCCACGCCGGGGCGTACCGCCCTGCTGGCGATCGACGTGGACGGGTTCAAGGACGTCAACGACACGTACGGCCACCAGGCCGGCGACCGGCTGCTGGTGGGGCTGGCCCGGGCACTGGAGGGCGCGCTGCGCCAGGGCGACGAGCTGTACCGGACCGGCGGGGACGAGTTCGTGGCGGTGATCGAGGTGAGCCGCCCGGAGGAGGCGGTCCGGATCGCCGAGCGGCTCACCGAGGCGGCCCGCCGTACCGGCCGGACGATCAGCGTCGGCATCGCGCTGCCGCGGCCCGGCGAGTCCCCCGAACGCACCCTGCACCGAGCCGACCAGGCCCTCTACGCGGTCAAGCGCCACGGCCGAGACGGAGTCCACCTCTCCGCCGCCTGACCACCTTCTCCCCCGCGATCCCGCGATCTTGCACTTGCGGCCCGAAGCACGGGGCATTTACCCCTTATGCCAGGGCGTGAAGTGCAAGATCGACGGGGCTAGGCGGTGAGTTCCCTGGCGAGGAGTTCGGCGATCTGGGCCGTGTTCAGGGCGGCGCCCTTGCGGAGGTTGTCGCCGGTCACGAAGAGGTCGAGGGCTCTCGGGTCGTCGACCGCGCGGCGGATGCGGCCCACCCAGGACGGGTCGGTGCCGACCGCGTCGATCGGCATCGGGAACTCCCCGGACGCCGGGTCGTCGACCAGGATCACGCCCGGCGCGTTGCGCAGCACCTCGCGGGCTTCCTCGGCGTCCACCTCGGTGGCGAAGACCGCGTGCACGGCGACCGAGTGACCGGTCACCACCGGCACCCGTACGCAGGTGGCGGAGACCTTGAGGTCGGGCAGCCCGAGGATCTTGCGGGACTCGTTGCGGAGCTTCAACTCCTCCGACGACCAGCCGTCGTCTGCGAGCGAGCCCGCCCACGGTACGACGTTGAGCGCCAGCGGCGCCGGGAACGGACCCAGCTCGTCGCCGACGGCCTGGCGCACGTCACCGGCGCGGGAGCCGAGCGCCCGGTCCCCGGCGATCTTGCCGAGCTGCAGGTGCAGCGCGTCCACGCCGGCCTGCCCGGCCCCGGACACCGCCTGGTACGACGCGAGCACCAGCTCGCGCAGGCCGTACGCGCGGTGCAGCGGGGCGATCGCCACGATCATGGCCAGCGTGGTGCAGTTGGCGTTGGCGATGATGCCCCGGGGTCGGTTGCGTACCTGGTCGGGGTTGATCTCGGGGACGACGAGCGGCACCTCGCGGTCCATCCGGAACGCGCCGGAGTTGTCGACCACCACCGCGCCGCGCGCGACGGCGACCGGGGCCCACTGCGCCGACACGTCGTCCGGCACGTCGAACATGGCCACGTCGACGCCGTCGAGAGCGTCCGCGGTGAGGGCCTGGACGGTCAGCTCCTCGCCCCGGCACTGCACGCGCCGGCCGGCCGACCGCTCGGAGGCGAGCAGCCGGATCTCGCCCCACACGTTGCGCCGGGAGGAGAGGATCTGGCACATCACCGTACCGACGGCACCTGTCGCCCCGACCACGGCGAGGGTGGGCAGCGACGCCACGGCGCGTTACCGCCCGGTGCCGGCGTAGACGACGGCTTCGGTGTCACCACCCAGCTCGAAGGCGTCGTGGATGGCGCGGACCGCCTTGTCCAGGTCGGTGTCGCGGCAGACCACGGAGACCCGGATCTCCGAGGTGGAGATCATCTCGATGTTGACGCCGGCCGCGCCGAGGGCGGCGAAGAAGCCGGCGGCCACTCCCGGGTGCGAGCGCATGCCGGCGCCGATCAGGCTGACCTTGCCGACGTGGTCGTCGTAGAGCAGGCCCTTGAACTTGACCGTCTCCTGGATCTTGCTGAGCGCGGTCATCGCGGTCGGGCCGTCCGCCTTGGGCAGCGTGAACGAGATGTCGGTGCGGCCGGTGCCCTCGGTGGACACGTTCTGCACGATCATGTCGATGTTGATCTCCGCGCCGGCGACCGTGTCGAAGATGCGCGCGGCGGCGCCCGGCTCGTCGGGCACACCGACGATCGTGATCTTCGCTTCGCTGCGGTCGTGGGCGACCCCGGTGATCAGTGCCTGTTCCACAGGAAGGTCCTCCATCGATCCGGTGACCATCGTGCCGGTGTTGGTCGAGTATGACGAACGGACGTGGATCGGCAAGCCCGCGCGCCGCGCGTACTCGACGCTGCGCAGATGCAGCACCTTCGCGCCGCAGGCGGCCAGTTCCAGCATCTCCTCGTAGGTGATCCGGGTGATGTGCCGGGCGTTCGGCACGATCCGAGGGTCGGCGGTGAAGATGCCGTCCACGTCGGTGTAGATCTCGCAGACGTCCGCCTCCAGCGCGGCGGCGAGCGCCACGGCGGTGGTGTCCGAGCCGCCCCGCCCGAGCGTGGTGACGTCCTTGGTGTCCTGCGAGACGCCCTGGAAGCCGGCGACGATGACCACCGCGCCCTCGTCCAGCGCGCCCTTGAGCCGCCCCGGGGTCACGTCGATGATCCGGGCCCGGCCGTGCACCGAGGTGGTGATCACGCCCGCCTGGGAACCGGTGAACGAGCGGGCCTCGTACCCCAGGTTGTGGATGGCCATGGCGAGCAGCGCCATGGAGATCCGCTCCCCGGCGGTGAGCAGCATGTCCAGCTCGCGGCCGGGCGGCAGCGGGCTGACCTGGTTGGCGAGGTCGAGCAGCTCGTCGGTGGTGTCGCCCATGGCAGACACCACCACGACCACGTCGTCGCCGGCCTTGCGCGCGGCCACGATGCGCTCGGCCACCCGCTTGATCCGCTCGGCGTTGGCGACGGAGGACCCGCCGTACTTCTGCACCACGAGTGCCACGACGGTGCACTCCCTCCCAGCGACGACCCTGAGCGTGCCGACGCCGCCGGGTCTCTCGGTCCGGCGGCGCGTGTCAGACCGCCTCAGCCTATCGGGCGGCCCGCGACGCCGGGTCGGGTGATCCCACCATCCGGCCCCGGCGTGGGGCGGCTCACCAGCCCGGGAGTACGCGACACGCCAAGCGGTACAGCCGTACGGTGGGCTGTCCGCGGCCGCCCGGACGACGCAGAATGAGCCGGTGCACGCTCATCGACGCGCGGCCCGCCGGGCGACCGGCGCGCTCGCGCTCATCCTGCCGACGCTGCTGGCCGCCTGTGTGAACGACCGGCCCGAAACGGCGCCCACCGGCTCCGCCGACCCGGTGCCGGTGCAGGTGGACGCCGCCCGCGACGAGCTGGCCGGGCTGGCCGCCGCCGCGCAGGACCGGCACCACACCGCCGCGTACTCCTTCACCCCGGCCGAAGGCGCTCCCCGCACGGTGGCGGTGACCAGCGCCAACGACGGCAGCTGGCGGGTCGACGTGCCCGGCTGGGGGCGGGACGGGACGGTGGACGTCTCGCTCGCCGCCACCTCCGACGGGCTGTTCCAGTGCGCGCTGCCCTCGGCCGGCTGGACGCAGGCGGCCAGCTGTGTCCGGCTCGGCGACGCCGACGACGCGGTGCCCCGCCGGCTCGACCCCAGGGTGCAGCACCCGTTCACCGACTGGCTGGAGGTGCTGACCGACAGGCGCGCGCCGCTCGCTGTCTCCCCCGCCGCGCCGCTGCCCGGCGTCACCGGCCGGTGCTACTCGGTCGACACGACCTCCGCCTCGCTGAACGCGCCGTTGGACGTGGGCATCTACTGCTTCCGGGAGGACGGCACACCGGCGGCGGTCCGGGCCGGCTTCGGCACGCTGACGCTGACCGGCGAGCCCGGCGCCGCGCCGGGCACCGTCGAGCTGGCCGGCGCGGTGACCGACGGCGAGCCGGTGAGCCGGGACGCCCCGAGCCCGGGAGCGCCGTGACGCGTTCCGCTCAGCCGCCCCGCGCGGCCCGGAGCAACGCGGCACCGACCTCGGTGTTGCGGTAGAGCACGTGCCGCCCGGCGCGGGACCGGGTGACGAGACCGGCGGCGTGCAGCGCGGAGAGGTGCTGGGACACGTTCCCGGCGGACAGCCCGGTGAGCCGGGCGAGGTCCGTGGTGGTCGTCGCCGCGTCGAGCAGGTTCAGCAGGGCGGCCCGGCCGCCGCCGACCACCCGGGCGAGCGCGTCGCCGGCCGGTTCAGGTCCGCGTTCCCACAGCGTCCCGACCGCCCGAACCGGGTACGCCGCGGCCGGCAACGAGTCCTCCAGCAGGTTCCACAGCACCCGCTGGCGGCTGAACACGCTCGGGTTCAACGCCAGCCCTCGCCCCCGCAGGTCGAAGTCCCGCTCGAACGGGTCGTCGCTGACCACCCGGTCGCCGAGCCACCGCAGGCCGGGGTGGAGCCGCTCGAACAGATTCCCCGTCCCGCCCTCGGCGAGCTGGGCCGCCCGGTACGCGACGTCGGCGTCGAGCACCGCTCGCATCCGCGGCCAGTCCGGGGCGATCGCCTCGTCGTACCAGACCCGCATCGCCTCGACGAGCGGCGGCAACAGCTCGGTCGGGTCGGCGAGCAACGCCCGCCCGAACGGGCGTAGTGGTCCGCTCGGCGGGGTCGCCAGCAGGTCCCGGACCACCACGTCGGGCGGCGTCGCGGCGATCTGGTCGAGCTGGCCGTCCATCTCCACCCCGGGGCGGGCCGCCGGGGTGAGGAAGTCGGGCAGCCAGCGGCGCGGCAGGGTGAGGTGCACCAGCGGAGAGACGCGCTCGGCCACCTCCGGGCGGCGCAGCGTCGCCCGGGCCCGGTCGATCCACTGCAGGTGCACCGGATAGCGGGCCGGAGCGGCGAGCGCCCACATGCTCATGACCGTCTCGTTGGCCGGCGACACACCGAACCGCACACCCGCGACGTCGGCCAGCGTGAACCGCAACTCGGACATGCGCACCCCCCCGATTCGCCTCAGCCTAAAAGGCTCGACCGGCACGCGGGGGGCACGATCTGCTCATCGGTCATGGGGGCCAGAGAGAGCATCCGCACCGCCGTCCGCGACGTCGTACCACCGGCCGGGCTGACCCGCGCCCTGGCCGTGCAGGCGATGGTCTACGCCGTCGGCACCGGACTGTTCCAGGCGGGCAGCGCCGTGTTCTTCACCCGGGCGCTCGGGCTGAGTCCGGCCCAGGTGGGTCTCGGCCTCTCCCTCGCCGCCGGCGCGTCACTGCTCGGCACCGTGCCGCTGGGCGGGCTCACCGACCGGTACGGGCCGCAGCGGGTGTGGATCGTCTGCCTGTTGCTGGACGCGGCGCTGTTCGCGGCGTACCCGTTCGTCGGCGGCTTCGCCGGGTTCCTCGCGGTGGTGATCGCGCTGGCCGTGACGGGCGCGGCGACCGGCGTGGCCCGCCAGGTCTACTCGATCAACGTGCTGCGCCCGGAGGAACGGGTCACCGCCATGGCCTACCAGCGCTCCTCGCTGAACGTCGGCTTCGGGATCGGCGCGCTGATCAGCGGCCTGGTGCTGGCCGTCGACACGATCTGGGCGTACCGCGGGATGGTCTGGTTCATCGCCGTGGTCTTCCTGGTGACCGCCGGTTTCGTCCGCCGGCTGCCGCGACTGCCGGAGGTGACCCGCACGGCCGAGCCGATGAGCCGACTGGCGGTGCTGCGGGACCGGCCGTTCATGACCGTCGCGCTGCTCTCCGGGCTGCTCACCGCGCACCAGACGCTCTACCTGACGGTGATGCCGCTGTGGATCCTCACCCACACCGACGCGCCGAAGACGATCATCGCCGGGCTGGTGCTGCTCAACACCGTGCTGATCGTGCTGTTCCAGGTACGCGCCAGCCGGGGCGCGGACGACGCGCCGGGCGCGGCCCGTGCGTCCCGTCGGGGCGCGGTTTTGATCGCCCTGTTCTGCCTGGTCCTGCCGATTTCCGGCGCGACCCGGGGAGCGCTCACCGTGGTCGCGCTGGTGGCCGCCGCGACACTGCTCATCCTGGCGGAGCTGATCGAGTCGGCGGGCGCCTGGGGACTCACCGCCACGCTGCCACCCGCCGCCCAGCGCGGCGCGTACGTCGGCGCGTTCGGGCTCGGCTCCCAGTTGCAGTTCCTGATCGCTCCGGCCGGGCTGACCGCGCTCGGCGTGAGCACCGGCGGCTGGGGCTGGTACCCGGCCGCGGCGATCTTCATCCTCGTCGGACTGGCGATCGTGCCCGCGGTGACCCGGGCGGAACGGACACCTCGGCTACCGGACGTGGCGAAGCCCTCCGGCTCCGTGACTCTGGTCCCATAGTCCGGACCAGCCTTCCCACGGCACGTCCCACCACGTAGGGTGACCTTGTCATGTGGCGCGCGTACCTTCTCCTTGGCTGCCGCGACGAGGCCTGACCGGCCGGCACCTCGTCGCGGAGTCGCTACGCGCCGTCCAGCACATCCGATCTTCTTCTCGGCACCGCCGCGCACCGTCGCCCGGCAGCCCGCCGACACCTTTCCGATCTGCTGACGCCACATGTTCCAGGGAGCACTCCGAGATGGCTCAACCTGTCACCGAGACCGATCCGTTCGCCAGCCAGCGCCCCAGCCGGATGCCGGTCCACCGCTACGTTCCGTACGACCGTGAGTTCGGCGTCGACCTGCCGGACCGCGCCTGGCCGACCCGCCGCGTCGAGGCCGCGCCCCGCTGGTGCGCAGTCGACCTCCGCGACGGCAACCAGGCCCTGATCGACCCGATGTCGCCCGAGCGCAAGCGCCGGATGTTCCAGCTCCTGGTGCAGATGGGCTACAAGGAGATCGAGGTCGGCTTCCCGTCGGCGAGCCAGACCGACTACGACTTCGTACGGCAGCTGATCGAGCAGGACCTGATTCCCGAGGACGTCACCATCCAGGTGCTGACCCAGTGCCGGGAGCACCTGATCGAGCGGACCTTCGAGTCGCTGCGCGGCGCCCGCCGGGCCATCGTGCACTTCTACAACTCCACCTCGACGCTGCAGCGCCGGGTGGTCTTCGGCCTGGACCGCGACGGCATCACCGACATCGCCACGCAGGGCGCGCGGCTGTGCCAGAAGTACGCGGAGATCCACACCCCGGACACCGACATCCACTACGAGTACTCGCCGGAGTCGTACACGGGCACCGAGCTGGAGTACGCGCTGGAGGTCTGCTCGGCGGTCATCGACGTGATCGACCCGACGCCGGACCGGAAGCTGATCATCAACCTGCCGGCCACCGTCGAGATGGCGATGCCGAACGTCTACGCCGACTCGATCGAGTGGATGCACCGGCGCCTGCCCCGGCGGGACAGCCTGGTGCTGAGCCTGCACCCGCACAACGACCGGGGCACCGGCGTGGCCGCCGCCGAGCTGGGCCTGCTGGCCGGCGCCGACCGGATCGAGGGCTGCCTGTTCGGCAACGGCGAGCGCACCGGCAACGTCGACCTGGTGACGCTGGGCCTGAACATGTTCTCCCAGGGCATCGACCCGATGATCGACTTCTCGAACATCGACGAGATCAAGCGCGCCGTCGAGTACTGCAACCAGCTGCCGGTGCACGAGCGCCACCCGTACGCGGGCGACCTGGTCTACACGGCGTTCTCCGGCTCGCACCAGGACGCGATCAACAAGGGCTTCGCCGCGCTGAACGCCGACGCCACGGCGGCCGGGGTGCCGGTCGACGACTTCACCTGGGCGGTGCCCTACCTGCCGATCGACCCGAAGGACCTGGGCCGCACCTACGAGGCGGTCATCCGGGTCAACTCGCAGTCCGGCAAGGGCGGCGTCGCGTACATCATGAAGACCGAGCACCAGCTCGACCTGCCGCGCCGCCTCCAGATCGAGTTCTCCGGCGTGGTGCAGCAGGTCACCGACCACGACGGCGGCGAGGTCGAGCCGGGCGCCATGTGGGGGATCTTCGCCCGCAACTACCTGGTCGACCACCAGGTCGACCCGGCCGTCAAGCTGGCCGAGTACACCATCGGCACCGTCGACGGCAAGGTCGAGATCGACGCCCGCGTCGGCTTCGGCGGGGAGACCCGCGCGCTGACCTCCGTCGGTAACGGCCCGATCGACGCGTACGTCAACGCGCTGCAGTCCCTGGGCGTGGCGGTACGGGTGCTCGACTACCACGAGCACGCGCTGTCCTCCGGTGGGGACGCGCAGGCCGCCGCGTACGTGGAGTGCGAGGTGGACGGCCGTACGGTGTGGGGCGTCGGGGTGGACGCGAACATCGTCACCGCCTCGATCAAGGCGGTCACGAGCGCGGTGAACCGCACCCGCGCCTGAGGTGTAAGGAAGGGCCCCTTCTTAACGCATTCTGCATAGGAGGGGGCCCTTCTTAACGCTTCCGCCCGGGGCGGTGGATCAGCACGGCGGCTAGCACCGCGCCGGCGAGCAGCAGCCCCGCGCACCACGCCAACGCCCCCCGGTACGCGCCTGCCAGCGCGCCCTTCTGCTCGTACCCGGTGCCGGACAGCCCGACCAGCAGCGGCAGCGCGGCCACCGCGAGCAGACCGCCGGCCCGGGACGCGGCGTTGTTGAAGCCGCTCGCCACCCCGGCGAACCGGTCCGAGACCGCGCCGAGCACCGACGTGGTCAGCGGCGCGACCACGAGCGTGAGCCCGGCGCCGAACAGCGCCACGCCCGGCAGCACGTCCACCCAGTACGACGCACCAGGCCCGACCCGGCGCAGCAGCAGCAGACCCACGGCGGCGATCACCGGGCCGACGGTGAGCGGCAGCCGGGGACCGATGCGGGCCGACAGCGCGCCCGCGCGCGGCGAGCCGACCAGCAGCAGCACCGTCATCGGCACTGTGGCCAGGCCGGTGAGCAGCGCCGACCAGCCGACCACGTTCTGCAGGTAGACGGCGAGGAAGAAGGTGAACCCGCCGAGCGCGGCGTACACCACGACGGTGAAGACGTTCAGCACGGAGAACAGCCGGCTGGAGAACAGCCCGGTGGGCAGCATCGCGGTGTCGCCACGCCGCCGCTCGACCAGCACGAACACCACCACGGCGACCACCCCGAGCACTGCCGCGACCAGCACCGCCGGGGAGGCGCCGCGCGCCGGGGCGTCGATCAGCGCGTACGTGACTCCGCCGAGCGCGAGCGCGCCGAGCAGCGCACCGGCCACGTCGAACCGCCGCCCCTTTCCGGTACGAGACGCCGCCTCGTCGCGGCTCTCCGGCACCCAGCGCAGCGCGGCGAACACCACGCCCACGGCCAACGGCAGGTTGACGAAGAAGATCCACCGCCAGGAGAGCGTGTCGATGAGCCAGCCGCCGAGCAGCGGGCCGAGCGCTGTGGACACGCCGGACAGTCCGGACCAGGTGCCGATGGCCCGGCCCCTGTCGTCCGGGTGGAAGCTGGCCTGGAGCACCGACAGCGACCCGGGGGTGAGCAGCGCCCCGCCGGCGCCCTGGAGGAACCGGGCGGCGATGAGCCAGCCGGTGTCCTGGGCGAGCCCGCAGAGCACCGACGCCACCGCGAACCAGACCACGCCGAGCAGGAATATGCGCCGCCGCCCGAACCGGTCCCCGAGCGCGCCGCCGAGCAGCACGAACGCGGCAAGCATGAGCAGGTAGCCGTTCACGGTCCACTGCAGACCGGCGACGGTGGCGTCCAGCTCCGCGCCGAGGCGCGGCAGCGCGACGTTGACGACAGTGCTGTCGAGGAACACCATGCCGGAGGCGAGGATCGCGGCGAGCAGCGTGCCGCGTCCGGCGGCGGAGCCGGTACGCAGCGCGGGAGCGGGTGCGGGTGCGGTCACGTCTCACCACTCTGCCCGCCGCCCATCCTCGACGCCACGAATCGCAGAAACCGCCGCCGGGTACTGTGCGGACTCGCCCGGAGCACGCAAGCTGGAGAGGTGTCGTCTGTGCGTACGAGATCAGGAGCCCGAGCCGGGCTGGCGGCCGCGCTGAGCGCGGTGCTCGCCCTCGGCGTGGCCGGCTGCGAGGTGTCGGTCACCGAGCCGGAGGCGCCGCCGAGCGCCGCCGGGAACGTCAACAAGCAGCTCGGTGAGCTGACAGTGGCCACCGCCGGGTCGATGAAGGGCTACAGCCGTTCCCGCTTCCCGCACTGGCGGGGCACCGGCAAGAACTGCGACGTACGCGACAGCGTGCTGCAGCGCGACGGCGAGGACATCAAGCTGTCCGGCTGCAACGTGGTGGGTGGCCGGTGGGAGAGCGTCTACGACGGGGTGGTGCTGACCGATCCGTCGGGCGTGGACATCGACCACACGGTGCCGCTGGCCGCCGCGTGGCGGTCGGGCGCGGACGAGTGGGACGACTCGAAGCGCGGCGACTTCGCCAACGACCTGACCCGGCCGCAGCTCATCGCGGTTTCGGCGCGGTCCAACCGGGCAAAGGGTGACCAGGATCCGTCCCAGTGGAAGCCGCCGAACCGGTCGTCCTGGTGTCAGTACGCGGCGGACTGGGTGACGGTCAAGCACTACTGGCGGCTGACTGTGACAAGTGCCGAGAAGGCCGCTCTCACCGACATGCTGGAGGGCTGCACATGGGCGAGCAAACCGTGACCGGGCCGGACGCCACACCGGCCCCGGCGGGCACGCCGGAGACAGACGCCGCACCCGCCGGTCCGGCCTCGGCCGGGATGACGGCGGACGGCCGGCAGCCGGAGTCGGCGGACGTCGCCGGGGCGGGCATGACCGCCGACGCGGTGCCGGGGGCGCCGGCCGGGGGCGCGCCGGCCGGACCGGCGGACCGGACCACCGACATCGTCCCCGGTCCGGGCGGGGTCATGACCGACGAGGTGGGCGTGGTGACCGGCGAGCTGACGCTGCGCACCGAGCACGCCGACGGCCGGGTGACGCTGCGGGTGCAGTACAAGGACGCCGACGAGTGGTACGCGGTCACCGGCGGTTCCGCGCCGCTGGCCGACCCGGCGGCGCTGGACGCCGTGCACACGATCGCGGTGGGGCTGCTCAACCGCCCCGAGGGCTGACCGACAGACAAAAGGCGCGTCCCCACCCGGCCCGGTGGGGACGCGCCTTTGTCTGATCAGACGTACGAGCCGGGCTCGCTGGGCGCGGAGACCACGCCCGGCTCCTCACCCTCGCCCTCCGGCCGGGTGATCTTCGCGGTCACCTCGTGCGGGCGCAGCTCACCGGCGGCGATCTGCTCGGCCCAGTGGCAGGCCACCCGGCTGGCGCCGATCTGGCGCAGCTCCGGCCGCTCGTCGGCGCAGCGGGTCGGCTGCGCCCACGGGCAGCGGGTGTGGAACCGGCAACCCGACGGCGGGTTGGCCGGCGACGGCAGGTCCCCGGCGAGCAGGATGCGCTCGCGCCGGTCCTCCACGTCCGGGTCCGGCACCGGGACCGCCGACATCAGCGCCCGGGTGTACGGGTGCAGCGGCTCGGTGTAGAGCCGGTCGCTCGGCGCCTCCTCGACCAGCGCGCCCAGGTACATCACGCCGACGATGTCGGAGATGTGCCGTACCACCGCCAGGTCGTGCGCGATGACCAGGTAGGTCAGGCCGAGGCTGTCCTGGAGTTCGTCCAGCAGGTTCACCACCTGCGCCTGGATCGACACGTCGAGCGCGGAGACCGGCTCGTCGGCGACGATCAGCTCCGGGCCGAGGACGAGCGCGCGGGCGATGCCGATGCGCTGGCGCTGGCCGCCGGAGAACTCGTGCGGGTATCGGGACAGCGCCCACTTGGGCAGTCCCACCGCGTCCAGCGTCTCACCGATGATCCGCCGCCGGTCGTTGCGGTCGGTGCCGATGCCGTGGGTCTGGAGGCCCTCGGTGAGGATCGACTCGACGTTCTGCCGGGGGTCCAGGCTGGACATCGGGTCCTGGAAGATCATCTGCATCCGGCGGCGCATCGTCCGCAGCTTGCCGGCCGGCAGCGTGGTCAGCTCGACGCCGTCGAACTGCACCTCGCCGGCGGTCGGCGGGGTGAGCTGCAGCAGCGCCCGGCCGAGCGTGGACTTGCCACAGCCCGACTCGCCCACCAGCCCGTACGTCTTGCCGCGCGGGATGCTCAGGTCGACCCCGTCGACGGCTTTGACGTGCCCGACGGTCCGGTCGAAGAGCACGCCCCGCCGGATCGGGAAGTGCACCTTCAGGTCGCGGACCTCGACGAGGATGTCGTTGTCGCTCATGGGGTCTCCTCCTCGCGCGGCGCCGGTCCGAAACCGGGCGCCGCGGGCGGGTCGGCCGGCTCGGCCTGGGCCGGCACCGTACCCGGCTCGGCGGTCGTCGGCGCGCTGGCCCGGACCTCCGCCTCCGGGGTCAGGCCGGGGATCGGCACCGGGTTGACGCAGCGGTAGCTGCGCGCGTCGTGGGTGAGCACCAGCTCCGGCGGCTCGCCCACGCACTCGTCGACACGGCGGGCGCAGCGCGGGGCGAACGCGCAGCCGTCCGGCCAGGGCAGCACGTCGCGCACCGAGCCGGGGATGGGGTTGAGCCGTTCGCCACGGCCGGCGTCCAGGCGGGGCACCGAAGCGAGCAACCCCTCGGTGTACGGGTGCCGGGGCTGGCGGAAGAGCGGACGGCGGGTGGCCGTCTCCACCACCCGGCCGGCGTAGAGCACGTTGATGGTGTCGCACATGCCGGCCACCACGCCGAGGTCGTGGGTGATCATCACCAGCGCGGTGCCGGAGTCGCGGACCAGGTCCTTCAGCAACTCCAGGATCTGCGCCTGGATGGTGACGTCGAGCGCGGTGGTCGGCTCGTCGGCGATCAACAGCCGGGGCTGGCAGGCGACCGCCATGGCGATCAGCGCCCGCTGCCGCATGCCGCCGGAGAGCTGGTGCGGGTACTCCTTGAGCCGGCGGCGCGGGTCCGGGATGCCCACCCGGTCGAGCAGCTCGGCGGCCTCCTTGGCGGCCGCCTCGCCCTTCATCCCCCGGTGGCGGGTCAGCACCTCGGTCACCTGCAGCCCGATCGGGATGACCGGGTTCAGCGAGGAGAGCGGATCCTGGAAGATCATCGCCACGTCCCGGCCGCGGATGTCGCGGCGGGACCGGTCGTCGAGCTGGAGCAGGTCGCTGCCGTCGAAGACCGCCTTGCCGCCGACCCGCAGGCCCGGCTGCTTCGGCAGCAGGCCCATGATCGCCAGCGACGTGACGCTCTTGCCGCAGCCGGACTCGCCGACCAGGCCGACCACCTCGCCGGCGTCGACCGAGAAGGACACCCCGTCCACCGCGCGCACGGTGCGCTGCCCACGCCGGGCGAACGTGACGGAGAGGTCGTCCACTTCGAGCAGTGCCATGAGAGAGACCTACTTCCGCAGCTTCGGGTCGAGGGCCTCGCGCATCGCCTCGCCGAGCAGGGTGAAACCGAGCGCGGTGATGATGATGCCGAGCGCCGGGTAGATCGCCAGGCCCGGCCGGATGCCCAGGTACGGCTGCGCGTCGGCGAGCATGACGCCCCACTCCGGGATGGCCGAGTCGGGGTTGCCGAGGCCGAGGAAGGAGAGCGCGGCGGCCTCGATGATCGCGGTCGCCAGCGTCAGCGTGGCCTGGACGATGACCGGGGCGATCGAGTTCGGCACCACGTGGGTGAGGGCGATCTTCGACCGCTTCACGCCGAGCGCCGTCGCCGCCAGCACGTAGTCGCTGTTGGACTGCGCGATCATCGAGCCGCGCAGCAACCGGGCGAAGATCGGCACGGACACCACACCGACGGCGATCATCACGGTGGTGAGGCTGGCGCCGAGCAGCGCCGCGATGCTCACCGCGAGCAGCAGGCTCGGCATGGCCAGCAGCATGTCGATGAAGCGCATCAAGGTGGTGTCGATCCAGCGGCCCCAGCGTCCGCCCAGCCCGGCCGCCGCGCCGGCGACGCCGCCGATCAGCGCGCCGACCGCGAGACCGATCAGGGTGGAGACCACGCCGACGAGCAGCGTCTGCCGGGCCCCGACGACCAGCCGGCTGAACTCGTCCCGGCCCTGGTGGTCGAAGCCCAGCCAGTGGTCGGCGGAGGCGCCCGGGATGATGCCCTGGCCGGATTTGACCAGCCCTTCCCGGATGCCGATCGAGTCCGTCGGGCTGTACGGGACGAAGAACGGCCCGATCACCGCGACCAGGACGAAGACGGCCAGGATGACGACGCCGATGATGGCCGCCGGGTTGCGCCGCAGGCGGCGGAACGCCTCCTTCCAGAGGCTCACCCCCTGCTCGTCCTCGCGGGCGGACAGTTCGGCGAGCCGGTCGATCTTCTCGCGCTTCTTGCCTCCGGTGATGGTCATCGCACCCTCACCCTCGGGTCGATCACGCTGTAGGAGAGGTCGACCAGGAGATTCACCAGCACGTACACCACCGCAATGATCATGATGAAGCCCATCAGCACCGGATAGTCGCGCTGGCTGATCGACTCGGCGACGAACGCGCCGATGCCGCTGAAGGCGAACACGGTCTCGGTGAGCACCGCGCCGGAGAGCAGGAGACCGGTCTGCAGACCGATCGAGGTGGCCACCGGCAGCATCGCGTTACGCAGCACGTGCCGGCGACGGACGGTCCGCTCGGTCAGGCCCTTGGCCTCGGCGGTCCGGACGAAGTCCTCGTTGAGCACCTCGAGGACGCTGGCCCGGGTGATCCGGACGATGATCGCGAGCGGGATGCTCGCCAGCGCGATGCCCGGCAGCACGAGGTGCCAGAGCGCGTCGGCGGCGGCGTCCCACTCGCGGGTCATGATCCCGTCGAGGACGAAGAAGTTGGTGACCCGGGTCGCCCCGATGGTCGGGTCCTGACGGCCACTGGAGGGGAACCAGCCCAGGTTCTCGGCGAAGATCGCCTTGAGCACGTACGCCAGGAAGAAGACCGGGATGCAGATGCCGATGAGCGATCCGCCGACCGAGGCGTGGTCGAGGAACCGGCCGCGGCGGCGGGCGGCGAGGTAGCCGAGCGGGATCCCGATGCCGACCGCGAGGATCATGGCCATGACGGTCAGCTCGACGGTGCCGGGGAACCGCTCCAGGAACTCCGTGGTGACGGCCCGCTTCGTGCCGGTCGACGTGCCCAGGTCGAGCCGGATCATCCGCCGCAGGAAACGGGCGTACTGAACCAGGATCGGCTCGTCGAGACCGAGGTTGCGCCGGATCGCGGCGCGGGACTCGGGCGTGCCCCGTTCACCGAGGATCGCGGTCTCGGGACCGCCGGGAAGTCGGCGGAGCCAGATGAACAGCAAAACGGAGAGCCCGAACAGCGTTGGTATCAGCTGTAGCAGGCGTCTGACGATGAACCGGAACACGGGCGCCTCGGAGGGTGTGCGGAGGGGTGCGGGCGGGCGCTGTGGTCACAGCGCCCGCCCGCGTACGGTGCGTTCAGATCACTTGAACTCTGCGCTCGAGTACCGCTCGTCGGTGAGCGGGCTCGCCTTGACCCCGGTCACGTCCTTGCCGAACACGATCGCCGGCGGGGAGTGCGAGATCGGCACACCCGGCAGGAAGTCCATGATCGTCTTGTTCAGCGCCTTGTACTTCTCCGTCCGGGCCGCCACGTCGGCGGTGGTGTCGGCGTCCTTGAACTGCGCGAAGAGCGCGGGGTTGTTGAAGCCCCACTCGTCCTTCTGGCGGTCGAAGAAGGTGCCGATGAAGTTGTACGCGTCGCCGTAGTCACCGGTCCAGCCGAGGAAGTGCAGGTCGTGCTTGTTGCCGGAGGTGGTGGCGTTCAGGTAGTCCGGGCTCCACTTGAGCGGGATGGCCTGGACGTTGATGCCGACCGCCTTGAGGTCCGCCGAGAGCAGCTCGAAGATGTCCTTCGGGTTCGGCATGTACGGCCGGGTGACCTCGGTCGGGTAGTGGAACCGCAGCGTCAGGTTCGACGCGCCCGCCTCGGCCAGCAGAGCCTTGGCCTTGGCCGGGTCGTAGTCGTACTTGGTGACGTCGCCGTTCCAGCCCTCGACGGTGTCGGGGAAGAAGTTCATCGCGACCTTGGCGCCCGGGGGGAGCTTCGAGTCGACCAGGGCCTGCCGGTTCAGCGCGTGCGCGATGGCCTGCCGGACCTTGAGGTCGGCCAGCTTCGGGTTCCCCTTCTGGTTGATCGCCAGGTAGAGGATGTTGAAGGCGGGCCGGGTGAGGACGTTGAAGCCCTCCTTCTTCAGCGGCTCCACGTCCGCCGGGCCGACGAGGTCGTAGCCCTGGATGTCACCCGAGCGGAGCGCCTGCTTGCGGGCGTTCTCGTCCGAGATCGTCTTGAAGATGATGGTCTTCAGCTTGGCCTTTTCGCCGTGGTAGTCGTCGTTGCGCTCGATGGTGAGCGTCTTGTTCGCGATGTCCCACGCCTTGAACTTGAACGGGCCGGTGCCGGTCGGGTGCTCCATCGCGTACGCCGGGTACTTGATGTCCTCGGCGGTGCCGGTCACGTTGCTGGCGTCGTACTGCTCCATCGCCTTGGGGCTCTGGATCGAGAACGACGGCAGCATCAGCGCGGCCGGGATCTTGCTGGAGACCCGGGTGAACGTGAGGTCCACAGTGGTGGCGTCCTTGGCGGTGCAGGACTTGAAGAGGCTCGGCCCCAGCTCCGGGTCCTCGTTCTTGGCGAACCCGCCCATGACGTCCTGCCAGTACGCGGTCACGTCCGGGCTCTGCATGAGGCCCTTGGCGTTGTACCAGCGGTCGAAGTTGGCGCAGACGGCCTCGGCGTTGAAGTCGGTGCCGTCGTGGAACTTCACGCCCGAGCGGAGCTTGAAGGTCCAGGTGGTGCCCGCCGCGTCCGGCGTCCAGGACTCCGCGAGGCCCGGCGTCACCTTGGTGCCGCCCTCCTCCGGACGGACCAGCGTCTCGAAGACCTGGCGCGCCACGCGCAGCGACTCACCGTCGCTGGCGAAGCTGGGGTCGAGCACCTTCGGGTCTCCGGCGACGCCGAAGACGAGGGTGTCCTTCTTGCTATTTCCTCCGGAGCCGCTCTCACGGTCGCTCTCGGCGCAGCCTGCAACCGCGAGGGCCGCGACCGCGACGGCCGCGATTGCGACCTTCGGCCTGGATGCACGCATGGTGCTTCACCTCGTCCTTGGGGGTACGGACAACGTGGTGACAGGGTCACCGATGTGCGCAGACCTTAGCCCTCGGGTGGACGGCGCGGAAACGGGCGGGGGGCGGGTTGGTATCGAATCGTGTCTGTTCTGGATCGAGGCATTCGATTCGAAGGAGAACACTGCCTAGCGCCGAATTTTCGTCGGTTTGAAGGCCGAATTTATTACGTCGATCCGGTCCCGGACGCACGTTCGTGTCAGATCGGCGCGCGCCGGGTTCCAGCGCGCGAACACGTCCGGCGGGCACCCCGCAGGGCACCCGCCGGAAGCGACGCGGCACAACTCAGACGGCTCGGCGCCCCTCGAACGCGCGGCCCAGCGTGATCTCGTCGGCGTACTCCAGATCGCCGCCGACCGGCAGCCCACTCGCCAGCCGGGTCACCGCGATCCCCATCGGCTTGACCATCAGCGCCAGATAGGTGGCGGTCGCCTCGCCCTCGGTGTTCGGGTCGGTGGCCAGGATCAGCTCACGTACCGAACCACTGCCGAGGCGCGTCATCAGCTCACGGATCCGCAGGTTGTCCGGACCGATGCCCTCCAGCGGATTGATCGCGCCACCGAGCACGTGGTAGCGCCCGCGGAACTCCCCGGTCCGCTCGATCGCCACCACGTCCTTGGGCTCCTCGACCACGCAGAGCACCTCGTCGGTACGCCGGGGATCGCGGCAGATCCGGCACTGCTCCGACTCGGCCACGTTGTAGCAGGTCGTGCAGAACCGGACCAGGTCCTTGACCTTGCGCAGCGCGCCGGCCAGCCGGTTCACGTCGGCCGGATCCGCCGACAGCACATGGAACGCGATCCGCTGGGCGCTCTTCGGCCCCACGCCCGGCAGCCGGCCCAGCTCGTCGATCAGGTCCTGGATGGCACCCTCGTACATCTGCCGGCTCAGAACCCGGGCAGGCCGAGGCCGCCCATGCCGCCCGCGACCGGGCCCATCTTCTTCTCGGTCAGCTCGCGGGCCGCCTCGGCGGCGTTGTGCACGGCCGCGACCACCAGGTCCTCGAGCGTCTCGACGTCCTCCGGGTCGACCGCCTTCGGGTCGATCTTGATCGCCTTCAGCTCACCGGTGCCGGCGACTGTGGCGGTGACCAGGCCACCGCCGGCGGTGCCGGTCAGCTCCGCCTCGGCCAGCTCGGCCTGGGCCTTGGCGATCTGCTGCTGCATCTTCTGCGCCTGCTTCAGCATCTGCTGCATGTTCGGCTGTCCACCTGGGCGCACGGACCGCTCCTTCTTCCACTCGTCTGCTCGGCCGCGCCCAGCCTAGTCGGGCCACGGCGCAGCTCCTTCTCGGTCGGCGCGCGCTCAGCGCGCGTCCACCTCGTCGATCTTCTCGGCCCCGAACGTCTCACGCAGCAGCTGAACCGCCTGCTCCTCGCTCGACTGCCGGGCCGTCCGCTCGTCGATCACGTCGTCGAGCGGCTCGTCGCCCGGGTCGAACCCCTCGTAGGCCGGCGCCGCGGCGGGCGCCCGCCCACCCCGCACCGGGCCGTCGAAGTCCGGGTCGTAGGGCGGCTCGCCCGCCCATTCGGCGTCGGCCGTCTTCCGCGCCGGCTGCGCCGCGCGCGACCCCTTGCCGGGACCACCGCCGGCAGCAGCCGCCGCCGCTGCGGCACGCGCCGCCGCGATCGCGCTGTTCTTCGGCCCGCCGCCCCCCGGCCTCGCGCCACCGGCCGGCGCCGTCGGGGGTGCGGCAGGCTTGGGTACGGCGACAGGGGCGGTAGCGGTCGCCGTGCCCCCGCCCGGACGTGCCGCCGCCGGCCAGTCCTCCGCGTCGCCGGCGCTCGCGGCCGAGGCGGCAGCGGTCGCCGCGCCACCGGGCCGCACCGGCTCCGGCCAGTCGTCCTCGTCGGCCTGCCCGGCCGCGCCCTGACTGCCGAGGGTTCGGTTGCCCGTGGCACCGGCCGAGCCGGACACCGACTGTCCCGGGGCGTCGCCGAGACCGGCGGATGCCGGACGACCGGCAGCACCGGAGTCAGGACGGCCCGGTCCGGCGTCCGTCGAGCCCGGACGGCTCGCGTCGGGTGTGGTCGAGTGGAAGAAGTCGCCCGAGCTGCCGGAATCGGAGCGCGCCTGAGCGTTGACCGCCACTCCGGGGGCCGGGCGACCGGGTGGGGTGTCGGACGCCGGAGCCGTCGGAGCGGACGCCGGGCGGCCCGGGACGCTGTCGGACGGTGCGCGGTCGGGCGTGCTGTCGGTCTGCGCTCGTGCCGCGCCGGACGGGCGGGACGGGCCGCCGAGCGATGCGGCGCCGCGCTCGCCCGCCACCTCGCAGCGGATCTGCCAGCGACCGCCGAACTCCTCGTAGAGCGCGTCGGTCAGCACGGCCGCGTGGTCGGCCATCATCTTCGCCAGCACCGTCGACTTCACGGTCAGCACGAGCGTGTCGCCGTCCAGGTCGCGCACCACCGCGTCCCGCATCAGCGCGGCGATCCGCTTGTTGCTCCGGTTCACCTTGCCTACCACCTCGGGCCAGACCCGGCGCACCGCCACCGCGTCGAGCGCCCCCGGATTCGCCGCGCCGGGGCGGGGCGGCTCGGGCGTGGCGGGGTCGGGCATCACCGCAGACGGCGGCACCGGGCGTCGGGCGGGGGCCTGACCGGAAGTCGTCGGGCCGGCAGTTGACCGCTCGGAGGCCGACGCGGAGAACCCGGCATCCGTGCCGGGGTGAGTTCCGGCAGCCGCTGTCGCCTCGGTCGTCGACGAGCCGGAATCGGCAGCGGCCGGGCCGGCGTCGGCAGCCGCACCGGCCGGGGCGGGACGGGAGCCGGTAGCCCCGACGGCAGAGCCCGGGCGGGAACCGGGCGCGGCGCTGCGGGAACCGGCAGCGGCGGCTACGGCGGCACGTGCGGCGGCGGCACCGGTCGGGGCACCGGGAGCCGCCGGCGTGCCGGCGGTGTCCGGGTGGACCGCGGCGGCAGCCGCGCCCGGGGCGGGAGCCGCCGGGCGTACCTCAGGGGTCTGGGTGGGGTGCGCGGACGGCGACGGCTCGACGCCGCCCAGCGTCAGCCGGCGTTCCATCCGCTCCAGGCGCTGGAGCAGGCCGCCGGACGAGTCGTCCGCGCCGGGCAGCAGCATCCGGGCGCAGATCAGCTCCAGCAGCAGCCGGGGCGCCGTGGTGCCGCGCATCTCGACCAGGCCGTTGTGCACGATGTCCGCGCAGCGGGACAGCGTGGCCGGGCCAAGGCGCTGCGCCTGGGCGGCCATCCGCTCGATCTGGTCGGCCGGGCCGTCGATGAGGCCCTTGGCGGCGGCATCCGGCACCTGCTGGAGCACGATCAGGTCGCGGAGGCGTTCCAGCAGGTCGGAGGCGAAGCGGCGCGGGTCGTGGCCGGCCTCGGCGACCCGGTCGACAGTGGCGTACGCGGCGGCGCCGTCACCGGCGGCGAGCGCGTCGCACATCTCGTCGATCAGCGCCGAGTCGGTGACGCCGAGCAGCGCGGCGGCCCGGGCGTAGCCGACACCCTCCGGGCCGGCGCCGGCGATGAGCTGGTCGAGTACGGAGAGGCTGTCCCGGGCGCTGCCGCCACCGGCGCGGACCACCAGCGGGAAGACAGCCGGGTCGACAGTTACGCCCTCGGCCTCGCAGAGCTGCTCAAGGTAGGGACGGAGCACCTTCGGCGGGATCAGCCGGAACGGGTAGTGGTGGGTCCGCGACTTGATCGTGCCGAGGACCTTCTCCGGTTCGGTGGTGGCGAAGATGAACTTGACGTACTCCGGGGGCTCCTCGACCAGCTTCAGCAACGCGTTGAAGCCGGCCGACGAGACCATGTGCGCCTCGTCGATGACGTAGATCTTGAAGCGGCTACGGGCCGGCGCGAAGAACGCCTTCTCCCGCAGCTCACGGGCGTCGTCCACACCACCGTGGCTGGCCGCGTCGATCTCGATCACGTCGATCGAGCCGGCGCCGTCGGTCGCGAGCGAACGGCAGGACTCGCACTGCCCGCACGGCTCGGGCGTGGGGCCCTGCTCACAGTTGAGCGAGCGGGCCAGGATCCGGGCGCTGGAGGTCTTGCCGCAACCCCGGGGGCCGGAGAAGAGGTACGCGTGGTTCAACCGGCCGCTGCGCAGCGCCTGCGACAACGGCTCGGTGACGTGATCCTGGCCGATGATCTCGGCGAACGTCCGCGGCCGGTACTTGCGGTAAAGGGCCAGTGCCACCCGTCCCGCCTCCTCTCGACCGAGCCATTCTGCGCCGGTCGGCCCCGGGTGACCACCCACCACCCCGTGACCCGACCCGCAGCGACGTTACCCGGCCCGGGAGACAGAAAGGCCTCCCGTGCACCCGGCAGAGCTCGCTTATCCTTGCTGCCTTCCGGCCCTGGGGAGGTTCACGAGGTACCGCCGCACGGGAGGTGACGCCAAGCCTACCCGAAGGGTTGTGGATCTTCCGGGAGGGTGGGGTGGCCCGCCGTCGGGAGACCTGTATCCTGGCTCGCGGAGGATTCGCCTAGAGGCCTAGGGCGCACGCTTGGAAAGCGTGTTGGGTTTACACCCTCACGAGTTCGAATCTCGTATCCTCCGCTCGCTTGAGCAGGAAAAACGACCGGGCCAGCCCAGCTAGGGCTGGCCCGGCGTCGTGCCTGGGGCCACCTCGTCTCACTTGTCGTTTCGTTCGCACCCTGCTGCGGCTCGCTGACGGCCCCCTCCTCCGCCAGCTACGTGATCGAGGGACCACCGTCAGGATGAACGGCTCCCAGAACTGACCCCGAGCGTCGGAGACCGCAGCACGTGCCAGGTGCCGGGTAGGCCCAGCGGCCACTCCCGCTGCTTCGGTCCTCCGCCCCCGCTTCCCGGGACGAGATAACGGCCAGGTTGCTCGCCGCCATTCGAATCGATTTAATGGCGTCATGCACGAACTGCAAGGAGCGCCCCCGCAACGGGACCCCGACGAATCTCCACCAGATCCACTCAGAGAAAAGCTGCACAGTTGGCTTAATGACCAGGGCTACCCGCTCGAACTTCGAACGGCTAGAGCCTTCCAGGGCAGGGGTCGAGTCCAACAATCCGACTACTATTACGATACCGACGCTCAGTGCTACCGAGAGATCGACGTGCGCGTCACACTGCAGGCGGACTCCGAAAACCTTTTGAGCTGGCTTGAAGTCGCTCTTTGCATAGAGGCGAAGAGCGCCCCCGATAAGCCCTGGGTCCTCTTTAGCGGAGAGGAGCAGCCCTTGCACCCGATCGCTGCGGCATTGCAGCGAATATCCTCACCGGCGGCGCGAGACTGGCTAGGAGCGGCTGCACTGCGCCGCAGCGTTCAAAACCTTCCTCTTCTGAGAGTAGAGGATCATCCGGGTCACAACCTCATTCGAGCCTCTCTCGGCCCGAATCAACGGGAAGACGTTGCATATAAAGCTACTCTCTCCGCCGTTAAAGCCGCGCATTGGACGGCAAAGGAGGCTAGCGAGAACCCTGACGAGAGGGTATCTCTAGTCGCCTTCCCCGTCGTAGTGATCGATGCACCCCTGTTTAAATGCAGTCTTGATAGCAGTTCAGGCGAACTGAAGCTCTGGCGTGTCGATTGCGGAACACTGGTGTGGCGAAACTCGGTCACGCCAGCCAATCAGGGCCATACAATAGTTCACGTCGTGACCGAGCCGGCCATACAAGGCTTTGCCGACAACGCCAGCCAGACTCTTGAAGGACTCGGCGCAGCCTACAGGAAACATGAAGGGAGGAAAAAGGGGAAAAGGAAGTGAGTTCGGTGCTGGTCAGCGCAGGCGCCGGCATTCCCCGTCCGCTTCTCGCAGGCACTCCTCACCCGGTGCCCAGCTGGTCCCGCCGCCGCTTCAAGTACGCCGTCTCCGCGCTGTTCCCCGCCAGCTCGATCGCCCGCTCGTACGCCTCCCGCGCCTCCCCACCCCGCCCGATCCGCCGCAGCAGCTCGGCCCGCGTCGCGTGGTACGCGTGATATCCCTCCAGCGGCAACCCGTCCACCTCGGCGAGCGCGACCTGCGGCCCATCCAGTTCGGCGACCGCCACGGCCCGGTTGAGTCGCACGATCGGCGACGGGTCGACGCGTACCAAGTGGTCGTAGAGCGCGGCGACCTGCGACCAGTCGGTGTCCCGCGCGTCGCGGGCGTCGGTGTGTACGGCGTTTATCGCGGCGAGGATCTGGTAGCGGCCCGGCGGCCGTCCGGCGGCGATGCACGCGCGGACCAGGGCGTGGCCCTCGGCGATGAGGTCGCGGTCCCAGGCGCTGCGGTCCTGCTCGGCGAGGACGACGAGTTCGCCGGTCGCGGAGACCCGGGCGGGCCGGCGGGCCTCGGTCAGCAGCATCAGCGCCAAGAGACCGGTGACCTCGTGGTCGTCGGGCAGCAGCGTACGGACCAGCCGGGTGAGCCGGATCGCCTCGCCGGTCAGGTCGGCGCGCACCGCCTCCTTGTCGGGGTCGGAGGCGAGGTAGCCCTCGTTGAAAACCAGATAGAGAACGGCGAGCACGCCGGTGACGCGGGCCGGCAGGTCCTCGCGGGACGGCACCCGGTACGGGATCCCGGCCGCCTTGATCTTCGTCTTGGCCCTGGTGATCCGCCGGCTCATGGCGGCTTCCTGAACCAGGTACGCCCGGGCGATCTCCGGCACTGTGAGTCCGCCGACCAGGCGCAGCGTCAGCGCCACCCGCGCTTCCATGGCCAGCGCCGGATGGCAGCAGGTGAAGATCAGGCGGAGCCGGTCGTCGTCGATGACACCGAGCGGTTCCGGCACGTCGGTCAGCATCAGCGCCTCCCGGTGCTTGTCCTCCCGCCGGCTCTCGCGCCGGATCCGGTCGACGGCCCTGCGGTACGCGACTGTGGTGAGCCACGCGCCGGGGTTCGGCGGTACGCCGTCGGCCGACCAGCGTTCGACGGCGGCGGCGAACGCCTCGGCGGTCATCTCCTCGGCCACGTCGAGATCGCCGATGCGCCGGGCGAGCGTGGCGACCACCCGGGCCCACTCCTCGCGGTGGACCCGGGTGAGCGCCTCGCCGATGTCTGTCACGCGGTCAGGAACGGCCGCAGCTCGACCCGCCTGTTGCACCGCTGCGACGCCAGCGCGGCGAGCGGGAGCGCCACGTCGAAGTCCGGCGCCTCGACGATCCAGAATCCGCCGACGTACTCCTTCGTCTCCACGTAGGGGCCGTCGGTGAACACCGGGTTCCCGTCCCGCGCGTCCACGACTGTGGCCGTCTCCGGTGCCGCGAGCCCACCGGCGAAGACCCAGTGGCCGTCGGCGCGCAGCCGCTCGTTGAACTCACCGATCGCGGCCATCTCCGCCTCGGTGGCCGAGCCGGTCGTGTCGTCGAGTACGGAGATCAGGTACTGCGCCATCGGTTCCTCTTTTACTATCGTCGGCCGCCGTCACCCCGGCTACGAACGCCTCCACCCCGATCCGACCACCTCCGCCGAGATCGACCAGGCGATTCTCGTACGCGAACGCCGAGGCCGCTGCCGACGGCGTGAGGACGGCCGACAATCGTCGGTATGGCCGACGAGCGTCCCCTGTACGAGCGAGATCCGGCAGCCTGGCAGGCCCACCTCGCCGAGGGCAACGCGCGGCAGCCCCGGAAGCGGGTGGGAGCCGACGTACTGCTGCGCAACGGTGACGGCGACATCCTGTTGGTAGATCCGCGCTACAAGCCGGACTGGGACCTGCCGGGCGGCATGGCGGAGGCGAACGAGCCGCCGCACCTGCCCGCCGAGCGGGAGGTGCGCGAGGAGTTGGGTCTCGAACTGCGCGTCGGACCGTTGCTGGCGGTGGACTGGGTCGCACCGCACGGCCCGTGGGACGACAGCCTGATGTTCATCTTCGACGGCGGTGCACTGCCTCCCGCCGAGCCGTTGAAACCGGCTGACGGCGAACTGGCCGACGCACGATTCGTCGCGCTCGATGATGCGCAGGCGCTGCTTCGCCCGTACGTTTGGCATCGGCTGCGTCACGCGGTGGCCGCGCTGAGCGACGGACGCCCGAGATATCTGACCAACGGAACCGCCTGAGACCGTCGTACACATGTTCCATCCACAGCCTGTGGACGCCGAGAGGACCGGATGAGTTACCAGCTCAGCGCCGTGGTCGCCGACGTCGAGCTGCTACGCGAGCAGACCGCCGACCTGGACCACGCGGTACTCGCCGCGCTCCGTCAGGACTTCGCGCTGCTGCCGGTGACCCCGCAACTGGTGCAGGAACTGACCGGCGGGCTGCCGGACTTCGCCACCGACGAGCCGCGCGCCGAGCGTCCGTTCCGGCTGGTGCTCTCGCCGCCGCTGGCGGAGGTGATGGCCCGCTGGTCCACCAGCGGGCCGGTCGCGTACCTGGAGGCGGAGTTCGCGGGCGGGCTGGGCCACCAGTCGGCGGTGGTGTGGCTGGGCGGCGAGGTGAGCTGGGGGCCGCGGTACGACGCCGCGCTGGACCGGCCGCGTACCGAGTGGCCGATCAACACGGCGCTGGCCAGGCTGGGCGCGGAGCCGGGCGCGTGGATCGACCCGTTCGCGGAATTGGGCCTGCACCTGGAGCGCGACACCGACGGCTGGCTGACGCACGGCCGGCGCGGGCTGTCCGCCGACTACTGGGACGAGCTGGCCGAAGAGTGGGAACTTCGCCAATCCGGCCAGCACCAGCAACCTCATCGCCCCGGTCCCGTTGGTGACTGGGGGATTGCATGAAATTACGACAATTCGGCTTTATTGCCGTACTGCTTGCTGCCGCATCAGTGGCGGGCAGCGGCGTTCATCCACAGTGGCCGGCCCGGCCCGTCGGCGCCGCCCAGGTGGTCAGCCTGGAGGGCCTGCGCGACGCGGAGTTCGGCGCCACCGAGGCGGACCTGACCCGCCGCGGCGTGCTGCGCGCCGACGAGGAGGCCTGCGGGCCCGCACTCGTCGGACACGGGGCGGTCAGCCCGATCTTCGTCGACGACCGGCTCGTCCTGCTCTGGCTGGACGACCCGATGAGCACACCCGAGGGCATCAGCGCCGGCACGCCGATCGGCGAGGTCCGCGCCGCGTACCCCGGCGCCACCGACCTGCCGGCGCCGCCCGGCAGTCACCGCTTCGCCGGGCTGCTCGCCCGCGACGGCGACCGCGCGTACCTGTTCCTGCACGACGGCGTCACCGTCCGCGAGATCATCGCCGGGTACGCGGACTGGGCCCGCCGCCTCTTCGACGAGGGCTACGGCCCCTGCTGAAATTCACGTCACGGTGAACCGTCGAGACGGCTTCCGCATCCACGAGCCTTTTCCAAAATCATCTTGCAGCTCAGGACGGGTGCGGCAGGCCCGGTGATCGATGGGTGCGAGGCTCCAGGTAGGAGAGCTGTCGACCAAGACTCGAAGCCCCGACCGGGAGCCTCGCCATGATGTCCTACCCCGCCACGATTCCGTTGTCCAGCCGCACCCGGAACCACCTCGAACGGATCCGCGGCCACCGTAAACAGCGCCGATCCCGATGGCGGCGCCTGGAACCCGGCCGGCAGGCGCTGCTCGCTCTCGCCCACCTGCGTAACGGCGACACCTACACCCGACTCGCGGCCGGCTTCGAGGTCGGCCTCGCCACCACCTGGCGCTACGTGCAAGAAGCGATAGTCCTGCTCGCAACGGCCGCCAATGACCTGGCCACCGCCATGGAACGGATCCGCCGACTGGCGTACGCAATCCTGGACGGCACCCTGATTCCGATCGACCGGGTCGCGGACCAGAAGCCGTACTACTCGGGAAAACACAAGCACCACGGCGTGAACGTGCAGGTCATCGCCGATGCCGCTGGCCGGCTCGCCTGGGCCTCACCGGCGCTGCCCGGTTCGGTCCATGACCTGACCGCAGCCCGAACCCACGGCATCATCGCGGCGCTGACCCCGGCAGACGTGATGACCTTCGCCGATAAGGGCTACCAAGAAGCCCTCGGCAGCGTGCGCACCCCGTTCAAACGGCGCCGCTTCCGCCCGAAGCTGTCACGCCGGCAGAAGGCCGTGAACCGCGCCCACGCAAAAATCCACGCTCGCGGCGAACACGCGATCGCCACCCTCAAGACCTGGAAAATCCTGAACAAGCTGCGCTCCTGCCCACGGCGAGCGACCCCGATCGTGCAGGCCATCCTCGTTCTGCACCACGTCGAAGCCAACCGTCATGCAGGATGAAAAGGGCTCCACGGTTGAGTCCTCCTCCGCCACTCAAGAGGCAGTTGATGGTGGCAGCTTCATCCACACCCGGCAAGGACAACCTTCCCCACCCAGCCCCCCAACGTCGAGTAGCCCGGGCCTAGGCATGGGTGGGTCGTGCCTCGATTGGGACGTCGGCTTCCCCAGATGGCAAGAGCTTACTGCGCTTGGTGCCAGCGGTACGCCCACATGGCGTACGCAGGGCCCCGGCAAAGTTGTTAGGTGATGCCGAGGAGGGCCAGTGTCCGGCTGCTGTCGCGGGCGTGGTGCCGGTTGGCGGCGGCGATGTTGGTGACCCCGGCGAGGCGTAGGGCGCCGATGGCGGCGTTGCGTAGGGCGGCCATGACCTACGGTCCGGTGCCGGTACGGATCTGGCTGCGGTCTTCGTCGTAGGTGACATCGCGGACCCAGTGGATTTTGTTTTCGATGGACCAGTGGCCGCGGATCCACACGGCCAGTTGATCCGGTTTCGCCTGGTGGACGTGCAGATCGGTGATGGCGTAGACGGTCTCGGTGGTGAAGCGTTTCGGCTCATCGAGGCGTCGCCGTCGGCGGCGGACCTGGATGGCCTGGGCGGCGTGTGGGAAGTCGATGCCGGTGGCGATCGTCAGGATCTTGCACGTGCGGATCTCGCGGCGGCCGTGCCCGCGGTCGTCGTGGCGGGTGGCGTCGGGGACGGCCCGCCAGGGCAGGCCGGCGAGTTGGGCGTGCAGGTGGGGCTGGTTGGCTTTGACGGTCAGGATCCAGTGCGCGCCGCGTTCGGCGAGGTAGGCGACGTGTTCGCGCTGGCAGTGCAGCGCGTCGGCGGTGATCACCGTGTCGCGCAGGTCGCCGATCTGGTCGAGCAGCGGCCGGAAGCGGGTGATCTCGTTGGTCTTACCGTCGACGTCGGTGCTGGCCAGGACCACACCGGTGCCCTGATCACAGGCGGCCATCACGTGATCGGCGGCGGTGACGGCGGTGCGGGATCCGCGTAGCGTCTTGCCGTCGACCGCGATCGCCCGCAGGCTGCCCGAGGCGCTGGTCGTGGCCCGGCCGACGAGCCAGCCGCTGATCGCCGTGGTCAGCACATCCGGGTCCAGGGCCTGCAGTAACCGGCGGATCATCGTCTCCGACGGGCGCCGGTCAGCGGCGATACCCAGCGCCTCGGCCGTCTCGTCCGGGACGTCGGCCACCCACTCCGCGATCGCGGAGTACGAGCGGTAGCCGGCTACCACGGCACACACCACCGCGGTCACCACCACAACCGATGCCGCACACCGCGGCGAGCCCGTGGATCAGGCACTCCGGCCAGTGCTGCGGGCAGCCCGCCAGCGGTTTCGGACACAGTCAGAGCCGGTGCATCGGACAAAGACGAGATCAGCGATGATGGCAGAGCGGGCATGACTCACTTCGGATCGATCACCGTGGCGTAGGAACCTTGATGATCTTCTGAGCCGGTCATGCCCGTCTTGCTGCCACCAACGCTGGCGCTTCTACTCCAGAAGCCTCAAGTCGGACAGCGTCACGACTTTGCCGAGGCCCTGATGGCGTACGTGGACGGATCACAAGCGGCGACTTGGTTCATGGACCCCGAGACGTTCACGGCAACGACAATGGTCTACTACAGGTGCGATGGTTGTTCGGGACTGATGATTGCCTCCGTTGAGGCCGACAGCTATCCGGATAGCGAGAGGGTTAGCGACACCCTATCCTTCTTCTGCGACCTCGCGAATTCTTGTGGTGGCCCCCGGCCGGAACCACTGCAGGGAGCTTCCCCGACGTGCCTGAACGAATAGGAGGTGCGGCATCGGAGGAACACCGCTGCGCGGAAAGCCTGAACCTGCGGGGAGCTGCCTAACTGCACGTTCCATAATTGAGGAAACCGCCAAGGAGAAGGGCATCGAAAACAGCGGGTTGGCGGCGAAGATTGACGAAATGGGCAACCAAGAACTCATGAGAAAACGTCAGACAGGCGGCCCATGAAGTGCGCCGCCTCGGAAACGAGATGACGCACGGAGACTTCGTCGATCCCGCGGCACCGGAAGATGACGATCTCGTCTTGGCGCTCATGACCGAAGTACTTGCCGAGCCCTTTCGATCCCCCGCAAAGGTGGCCAGAGCCCGAGCAGCCTGCGCCACAAAAAGCCAGGCCCTCGGGCCTTAACCCTCACCTGCCGGGCATCCCCTGAATTCGCCCCATCAAAACTCGTCATTAAGGCGTTGGGCCGTTGAGCTCGCCGAACGCGCCGCAACGCCTTGGTCGCCAAGGCCAAGCAGCGGCGGCTGATCGGCCAGAACGGTGGTCAGCACGAGACGAAGCACATCGAAACGGCGAGTTACCTCACGCTTGAGCTCGGACTCAACCTCGCGTAAAGCCCTTTGCACCCAGGCTCTGGCACGATTAGCGTCTACACTATTGATGTTGCTCCATTGCCGATAGCAACCGTCGGCGAGAGCTAGACCGACCGGCGGCAGGATGCCGCTATCGGAGTCCGAGGGGAAAACGCCAAGGGCTTCTACCGCACCGAGTCCGGAGAGGCCAGCTATCGCTCCTGAACTGGTGACGAGCAGCTGCCTGTTTAGTTTTTCGCCGCGGTGGTCCGCAAAGCGCTGACGCACGGCGGTGGTCAACCCTTCCGTCACGATGTCGCTCAAGGCGGTTTCACCAAAGACATGGGTAAGATCTTGCAAAATATCCTGTACCCGCCCGTCGCACGCCGCTGTCGCAAACAGGGACAGGGCGTGCAATTCGCGATCGAGCAGACCCGGAAATCCAGAGCGCTCCCCACCGAACATCAACTCATGTGTGCAGCGCAGGTGGATGTTGGCCAACTCCAGGGCAAGAGCTTGCCCTACCCATCGAGCACCCATTCCAGCCGCGCGATTAAGTCGCTCGATCCAGTGCGTTCTGTCTATGTCGGTGGCCGTGATGTTGGCGGCGGCAACCCGGTTCGTCCATTCAGGACCGGAGACGATAGGCGGCAGAACGTCGCTTGACCGGCGAATACCGTCGTCAGCAGCCCAAGCAACCAGAGCGCGGCGCAACTGTGCGATGTCATTGGTTCCCGGGTCCACTACGAACCACCGCGCGTCGGTTAGCGCTGGCACGGCGGCCAGCAGTGCTGCCCGCTGAGCGGCGAGAGCCGCTGAGGTCTGCTTAACCCCGTCCGGCTTGGCCGGCCCCGCAGCCGTGCACCAGCCGTCGTCGGCTCTCGGCGTCACAACAAAGCTCGTAACCACGGGCCCGCTCGCCACCTTCGCCAGTAGGTCCAGATCTGCCGGATCGAACGGCTGATCGGCCGAGGTGACGTAGAGAAGAGCACCGCCGCGCCTTGCAGCATCGAGCGCCACTCGGCGCCCAGCGAGGCCGAGCATCTCGTTGTCTGCCGTATACACGAGCTCGAAGTGCCGTAGTAACGACTGTGGGAGGGTTAGCTCAATCCGCCGCGGCGGCCGCGCCAGGGTCTGACCTGTCGGGTCTTCGTAGGGCTGAGGGGCGCGATGGCCAGGAACATAGGCCAAGACGCCAGTCTCATTTCCATATTTCAGAACGATTGAGCTATCCGGCGCCACCGGCAGGTCCAGCTCCGGCATGCCGAGCAGCGCCCCAACCACGGCCCGACGCCTGCTACGCCTAGGACCGACCACCACCGCGAAGGGTCGATTCGACCCGGGGAAGGTGGCCACGCTGGGCGACTGCGCCGGTCTCGCGGGTCTCTCGAGCAGTACCTGCTCAGCTTGCCCGACGTAGCCGAGATCAAAGAAGAGCCGCGAAAGCTCAATAGCCGCGGTTTCCGGGTCACCGGGCTGCACCGGATTACTCATTCGGCGGCGGAGGTCGACGATCTTACGCACGACCTCTACGTGCTCTCGCCGCCCGTCCTGGCCAGGCTGGGCATCGCGTTTGCCGAGCGAAGAGCGCTTTAGCAACTCGTCGAACTCTCTGTCACTCTTTTTCATCCGGTTCCCCTCCCCACTGCTTGTTCAGTTTCTCCTTCATGCGCCATCGACGTAGCACACCCTCAACGGCTCGAACAGACGTCTCGCCGAGGAGATCGGCAATCTCTTGCTGGGTGTAGCCATCGATAGTGAGCGCAACGATTGCGCGAGTGCGCTCGTCAAGGCGCTTAAGGGCGGCACACACACGGATTTTGCCCAGCGCAAGCACCGCCGGGTCGGAGGTGACATCCTCATCCGGCTCGATCAGCGCCCAGTGCTCATTATTTTGCAGCGACCACCTCTTACGCTGGGACCGCCACTTGCGCAGCTCATTCGGGAATATGTACAAGCAAGTGCCAATAAAGTAGGTGGAAAGACTGGCACCCGCCTCAACGCGCCATCCACCCCTGATCAGGGCGTCCTCGCGGAAACGGATCAACGCGAGGGCTACGGTCATAATTGCCAACTCATCCCGTGCGTCAGCGTCCCTGAACAGCTCCTCCAGCTCGGCGTCGCTGGGGTGCAGTGTGAACCCCTGGGCGGCCGTGAGGCGGAAGATGTAGCCGGAGTGCATCAAGCCCTGCAGCACCGACAAACCGTAGGCGGCCAGTTCGTCCTCGAACCTTCGGTAGCGCGGGCCGGTAAAGTTGCAGGCAGTTAACTCATGGAGCACCTGCCGGTCGGCTCTACGGCGAGCCATCGTCTCGTCCAGACTGCTCCCGTTGACGAGCTGCGGAGCCATGTTGGTATACGCATCGAAGGGCACCGCTTCGTAGCCCGCGGGGCCGAGTTGGTTCGAGGGCTGCACCATGGCAGGACTCACGCGTGCTGATGGCTTCTCACCCCCCGCCTTGCCGACGCCCATCACTGCCCGCTTCCTCCGGTTGTCTCGTTTCGCCCTGCGGTTGCAGGTTCAGTCCCCATCGGTCAGTGCTTGTAGGTGGGTCCTTGCCATGTAGCCCACGGAAATTCTCGAACTTCTTGCGTGATCTTCACCGTGATCGGTAATCCACTGCTCTGCGTGGGGCAGGGCACTAATCGCCACCTATGAGCCGGTGTCCGTTCATCACCTTTGGGAGGCTGCTGTGACCCCGTCTCCGCCCCGTCCGCTACTGACGGTCCGCGCCGCTGTAGTGCTATTGCTGGCACTCCTCGTCGGCCTGCTTGCCGGTGCACTGTCATTCTTGAACGATCGCTCCGTTCCGACAGCTGTGCTGTTGGGCGGTGGCGCAGCCGGCGGCGCACTGCTCTTGTTCCACACGGTGATCGAGTGGTGAGCATCGACGGGTCCCTTCCGCTGCAGCGCCAGATGGCGTCTAGCAGAATCTCCGAGTGCATATATAGTCATTCACTTATCACGACGCCCTAAATGGTGGGCTTGATGGCGAACAACCAGCTATTAGACCCTTGGCGGCGCTTTGAGGGGTTCCGCACTTCACTGTGTCGCCGCCGATAGACCGTGGGGTCGCGGGCAGGCTACCTCACGCCTGCGGCACGCCCTCGGCATCGATCAAGGTGGCGGCACCTCGACCAGGGTCCGCGCGCACCACAAACGATCACGTCATGACCGTGCAGTCCATCGCCAACGCCACTGGCGCGCAGAAGATGATCAACCGTACACGCGAGGTTCCCCGTTCGCGACGAGTCGAGCCATCGCCACGATAGAAGGCGAAAAAATATGGGTCTTGTGACGGATGTGTGGGTCGGGTGTTCATGGGCGGGGTAGTTCGGGTCGGTGGCCGCCGAGGCTGAGCATGGCCATGGCAATGAGGGCTTCGGATGAGTGGAAGCCGAAGGCCAT
>NZ_MAGP01000140.1 GCF_002926165.1 Micromonospora chalcea
GTGACGTGCAGGAACGGGGTCACCCGGACCAAGCCGACGGATCCGCTCCAGGACAGCAACGTCGGTCAGGCGGTGAGTCAGACCAGGCCGGGTGACCCCACCCCTACATCCTCACTGTCAGGCGTCGGCCGGGGCGGTGCGCAGGTCGGCGAGCAGGCGTTCCACCTCGGCGAACGCGGCCTGCGGCAGCGGCCCGTACGCCAGCGCTCCCAGGTTCTCCTCGGCCTGCGCCACGGTCCGGCAGCCGGGGATCGGCAGCGTGTGCGGGCTGCGGGCGAGCAGCCAGCCCAGCGCGCCCTGGGCGAGCGTGCGGCCGTCGGCGGTCAGCGCCGCACGGACCCGGGCCACCCGCTGCGCCCACTCGGCGCGCGGTACGCCGCCGGTGAACCAGTCCAGCCACTCCGGTGCCACACCGCGGACGTCGTCGCCGCCCCGGGCGGTCGGCGCGTCCTGGTACTTCGCGGTGAGCAGGCCCATCGCCAGCGGCCCTCGATTGAGGCTCGCCAGGTCGAACTCCGCGCACACCGCGAGCATGGCGGCGTTGTCCCGCAGCACCGACTGGTCGTGCTGGATCGCCGCGCAGTGCGGTCCCGCCTCGGCGAAGGCGCGCGCCGAGGCGGGGTCGTCGGTGCTCCAGCCGTACGCGCGAATCTTCCCCTCCGCGACCAGGTCCTCCAGCGTGCCGACGAGGTCCAGCGCCCGTGGCACCGGCAGGCCGCCCAGGTGGAGCTGGTAGAGGTCGACGTGGTCGGTGCCGAGCCGGCGCAGCGAACCCTCCAGGCTGCGCCGCGCGTACTCGGGACTGGCGTCCTCGCCGAGCGCCTGGCGGGTCTCCTCGTCGGTGGGATAGCCGAACTTGGTCGCGATGACCGCGCGGTCCCGGCGGCCCGCCAGCGCGCGCCCGAGTACCCGCTCGCTGTGCCCGGCGCCGTAGTTGCTGGAGGTGTCGAACAGCGTCGCGCCCAGGTCGAGAGCCCGGTGGACGGTACGCACCGACTCGTCGTCGTCCACCTCGCCCCAGCCCAGCGGCTGCGTGCCGTCCCAGAGCGGACCGCCGATCGCCCAGCAGCCCATGCCGATCGCGCTGACCTCGATGCCGCTGCGGCCCAGCCGTCGTGTCGTCGTCATGCGCCCAGTGTTCACTTTCGAGTGTGCTCGAAGTCCAGCGCTTTTCCGGCCAGCCGGGGCAGCAGCGGCAGGAGCGGCGCCACCGCGTCGGCGCGTACCGCGAAGTGGGTGACGCCCCAGCGGCGCTCGTGCCCGGCCACCGCCGCGACGATCTCGTCGGGCGTGCCGGCCAGCACGAACGGGGTGGCCAGCACCTCCGCCGGGGTGAGCCCGGTCTCGGCGGCAGTTGTGGCGGCGGCCGCCTCGGCGTCGTCGGTGACCGCGACGTGCTGGACCAGCGCCTCCAGCAGCGGCGGCGTCTCCCGGCCGGCCGCTCCGGCCGCGACGTGGGCGAGCTGCGCCTCGATCTGGTCGGCCCGCCACCGGACGCTGTGCTGGTGGCCGTCGGCCAGGGTGCGGCCGAAGCCGGTCAGACCGACCACGTCGGCGTGCTTCCCGGCCCAGCGCAGCAGCGTCGAGTTGGCCGTGCCGACGGTCAGCGGGATCCGGTCCTGCACCGGGCGCGGCCGGTGCAGGCGTGCCGCGTACGCGGTCAGCTCCTCGGTGTCCACAGTGACCTCGTCGCCGGCCAGCAGCGCCCGTACCGCCTCGGCCACTGCGACGCAGCGGCGGACCCGGGCGGCGACGTCCGGGCGCTCGCGCCCGACGGCCCGCCACTCGGCCGGGGTGTGGCCGGCGCCGAGCCCGAGCCGGGCCCGCCCGCCGGAGACCACGTCCAGCGTGGCCACGTCGGCGGCGAGCAGGATCGGTTCCCGGACAGCGGCGTTGGAGACGTACGAGCCGAGGCCCAGCGTGCTGGTCACGGCTCCGGCGGCGGCCAGCGCGACGAACGGCGACGCGCAGTCGCCCGGATGGTCGGCGGCGAACAGCGCGTCGAAACCGGCCGCCTCGACGGTGCGGGCCAGCTCGGTCCAGCTCGCCGCGTCGGTGGGATGGGCCTGTACGGAGAAGGTCGCCATCGCCTCAGCATCGGCGCGCGCCGGGCCGCGAGCCACCCCGCGCGCGCCGATTCTGCCGACGGCCGAACGTCACACGGCGTCGAGGCGGGCCAGGTCGGCGGGGGAGAGGCGCAGCGCGGCGGCGGCGACGTTCTGCTCCAGGTGCGCCGGGTCGCCGGTGCCGGGGATGGCCAGCACGTTCGGGCCGCGGGCCAGCGTCCACGCCAGCCGGACCTGGGCCGCCGTCACGCCGTGCTCCCGGGCCACCGCGAGCACCTCCGGGTGCTCCTCGCCGGTCGCGCCGGCCTCCCGACCGCTGGTGACGAGGGAGAAGAACGGCACGAACGCGGTGCCGTGCGCGGCGCAGTCACGGATCAGCTCGTCGTGCTGACGGCGGTAGCCCAGGCCGTACGAGTTCTGCACACACACCACCGGTGCGATGGCGCGCGCCTCGGTGACCTGGTGGGGGCGTACGGCGGAGACGCCGAGGTGCCGGATCAGCCCGGCGTCGCGCAGCTCGGCGAGCGCGCCGAAGTGCTCGGACAGCGGCTCCGGGCCGTGCACCCGCAGGTTCACCACGTCCAGGTGGTCGCGGCCGAGCTGGCGCAGGTTCTCCTCCACCTGGCCGCGCAGCTGGTCCGGGCGGGCCGCCGGCAGCCACTGCCCGGACGGGTCCTTGCCCGGCCCGACCTTGGTCACGATGACCAGATCCTCCGGGTACGGCCACAGCGCCCGGTTGATCAGCTCGTTGGCCGAGCGCAGCGGCGAGAAGTAGAACGCGGCCGTGTCGATGTGGTTGACGCCCAGCTCGACGGCGCGGCGCAGCACGGCGACGGCCCGGTCGCGGTCGCTCGGGCTGCCGTCGGCGTTCGCGGTCAGCCGCATCGCGCCCAGGCCCATCCGGTTGACGGTCAGGTCGCCGAGCTGCCAGGCGCCGGCCGCGCCGGCGTGGACGGTGTCGATGGTCATGTGGCCCCCGTATCCCTCAGGTGTGGCCCCGCGGCGGGGCCGACAGGTTTCACGGAGGCGGCGGGCCGGTGGTTCACTCGCCTTCGTCGCGGTCGTCGGGCCGTTCGTGCCAGCGGGCCCGCCAGGCCGCCTCGTGCGCCTCGTGGCTGGCGCGTTCCTCGAAGACCAGCTTCCGCAGGGCCCGCCGGCCCTCGTCGAAGACGATCACTTCGACGGCCACCATACCCACGGTGATGGCGGTGAGCATGCCCAGCGCGGCCAGCCCCGGCACCCGTTCCGCGACCGGGATGCTCAGGCCGAGCAGCAACGCCGTCGCGACCCGCGTCCAGCTCAGCGTGCGCAGGGTACGGAGCTGGAACAGCATGTTGCCGCAGAGATAGCAGATCACGCCGCCGAACAGCAGCGGCACGCTCGGCCCGTGCCCCGGCTCGCTGGGCGGCACGTTCGGGTCGGCGATGCCGTGCACTATCGTCTCGGCGCCGAGCGCGAACAGGATGATGCCCGCGATCATCGGCAGGAACAGGTAGGCGTACGCGTCCCGGGCCATCGCCACCCGGGGGCCGTCCTGCGCGACGTGCAACGCGATCCGGGCGGCCGGCCCGATCATGTCGTAGTGCGCCCACCAGAGCGCGGCGGTGAAGAAGATGCCGAGCACGGCCGCGGTCACGGCCGGCCAGGTGGGCGGCTGGCCGAGCAGGTTGCTGCCGACGCCGACCGAGATCACGGACTCGCCCAGCGCGATGATCAGGATCAGGTCGTACCGCTCGGTCCAGTGTTCGGCCGATGCGACGCCCCAGCCCCAGGTGCCGGCGAGGATGCCGGTGCCGTACTGGAGCAGGACGACCACCGCCCACAGCACGTCGCGGAGCACCGCCGCGGAGAACAGGTCGTCGATCCTCGGCGGCAGCAGCGCGGCGACCAGCAGCAGCGCGGTGCTGCCGATCAACTCCGGGGCGAACCGGAGGAGTTGCCGGCGCTCGTTCGGGCTGTCCCGGACCGCGTGCCGGTACAGCAGCAGGTGGATCAACCGCAGGACGGTGTAGCTGAGCGCCGCGACCATCGGCCCGGCCGCGTTGCCGGTCGGGTCCCGGAACGCCTGTGGCAGCGACAGCGCGAACGTGAACAGCGCGGCCATGCCGACTGTCATGAGCACCGGGACGAAGCCTTCGCCGAGGCGTACCCGGGTGGCGACCACGCTGTGCACCACCCACGACCACCAGAGCACGGCGAGGACCAGCAGCGCGTGCAGCAGCGCCCCGCCGGTCACCTGCAGGGCGGTGGCCCGGGTGATGATGAAGAACGAGAAGACGAAGACCAGGTCGAAGAAGATCTCGAACCGGTCGACGCGGGCGCCCGGGGCCACCGGCACCGCCGGCCCCAGGCGTCCCCGCCACCGGTTCGAGCCCACCGGCCGAGTCTGTCAGCGCAGGTCGGGCCGGGTGGCCGATTCGGTCAGCCCGTCCGGTGGCGCAGGCCGTCCATCAGCAGGTCGAGCAGGCGTCCGGCCTGGGCGTGCTGGTCCGGCTCGCCGGCCACCAGGGACACCCCGCTGAGGCTGGCGAGCACGTCGGCGGCGGCCACGTCGGCGCGTACGGCACCGGCCGCCGCGCCGGCGGCGAGGAGTTCGCCGAGCGCGGCCAGCAGCAGGTCGCGGCTCTGCGCGTACGGGTTGGCGCCGGAGGCGATGACCAGCCGCAGGGCGTCGGCCATGCCCCGCTTGGTGGCGAGGTAGTCGACGAACCGGTCCATCCACGTGCGCAGCGCCACGTCGGCGGGCCGGTTGGCGAGCAGCGCCGGCGCGGCGTCGCAGAGCTTCTCCAGCTCGTTGCGGTACGCCGCCTCGATGAGCGCTTCCCGGCTGGGGAAGTGGCGGTAGAGCGTGCCGATCCCGACCCCGGCCTCCTTGGCGACGCGGTCGAGCGTTACCTCCGCGCCCGCCTGGGAAAACGCCTGCACCGCGGCGTCCAGCAGGCGCTGCCGGTTGCGCAGCGCGTCGGCGCGCAGCGGTCGGTCGGGCACGGTTCCTCCTCGGCTCGACCGGGTCGCGGGCCCCGGTCGGTGGTAACCGGAGTCTCCTCCGGTTATGCTGAGCAAGTAACGGAGGATCCTCCGCTTCTCATCGTAGCGGGCGGACATCGGTCCGCGTCGCCGTCGACAAGGATGGACCATGACAACCCCGACACCAGTCACGACCCCGTTCGACTCCGAGACCACCGCCCTGGAAGTGGTCCGCGACCTGGACCTGACCGGCCGGCGGGCCGTCGTCACCGGCGGCGCCTCCGGGATCGGCGTGGAGACCGCCCGCGCGCTCGCCTCCGCCGGAGCGGACGTCACCCTCGCCGTCCGCAACACCGAGGCCGGTCAGCGCGCCGCCGCCGAGCTCACCGGCGCCACCGGCAACGACCGGATCCTGGTCGCCCCGCTCGACCTGGACGATCTCGCGTCGGTGGCCGCGTTCGTCCGGAACTGGGACGGGCCGCTGCACATGCTCGTCAACAACGCCGGGATCATGGCCTCCCCGGAGATGCGTACCGAGCAGGGCTGGGAGATGCAGTTCGCCACGAACCACCTCGGGCACTTCGCGCTCGCCACCGGACTGCGCCCGGCGCTCGCCGCGGCCGGTGGCGCGCGGATCGTCTCGGTCAGCTCGGCCGCCCACCTGCGGTCGCCGGTGGAGTTCTCCGACATCCACTTCCGGCAGCGGCCGTACGACCCGTGGCTGGCGTACGGGCAGTCCAAGACCGCGAACGTGCTGTTCGCGGTGGAGGCGACCCGCCGCTGGGCCGACGACGGCATCTGGGCCAACGCGCTGATGCCCGGCGCGATCCGGACCAACCTGCAGCGCTACATCACCGAGGAGGAGTTGGCCCGGATGCGCGCGCAGAGCGGTGGCGGCGCGGCCTCGTTCAAGACCCCGGAGCAGGGCGCGGCGACCTCGGTGCTGGTCGCCACCTCACCGCTGCTCGACGGCGTCGGCGGCCGGTACTTCGAGGACTGCCAGGAGGCCGGGCCGAACCAGCCGGGCACGCGGACCGGCTGGGCGCCGTACGCCCGGGACCCGGAGGCCGCCGAGCAGCTCTGGACGGTATCCGAGGAGCACCTGAAGGGCTGAGGCCGCTGACGACGAAGGGGGCGCGCGGCATGTCGCCGCGCGCCCCCTCGCCGTCTCGGATCTACAGACCCAGCTCGGCCTCGAAGTTGCCGGCCTCCAGCCGCTCCTTCACCGCGGTGAGGAAACGGGCCGCGTCGGCGCCGTCGATCAGCCGGTGGTCGTACGACATGGCCAGGTAGACCATCGACCGGATCGCCACGACCTCGCCCAGCTCCGGGTCGTTCACCACGACCGGGCGCTTCACCACAGCGCCCGTGCCGAGCATCGCCGACTGCGGCGACGGCACGATCGGGGTGTCGAACAGGGCGCCCCGGCTGCCGGTGTTGGTGAGCGTGAACGTCGCCCCGGCCATCTCGTCCGGGGTGATCTTGTTGGCCCGGGTGCGCTCGGCCAGGTCGGCGATCCGCTTGGCGATGCCGCCCATGTTCAGGTCACCGGCGTTGTGGATGACCGGCACGAGCAGGCCGCGCTCGGTGTCCACGGCGATGCCCAGGTGCTCCGCGGCCGGGTAGGTGATCGTCCCGCCCTCCAGGTCCATGCTGGCCTGGACGATCGGGTACGTCTGGAGCGCCTCGACGGCGGCGAGCGCGAAGAACGGCAGGAACGACAGCTTCACGCCGTGCTTGGCCTGGAACGACTCCTTCGCCCGCGCGCGCAGCTTCGCGACCCGGGTGACGTCCACCTCGACCACGGTGGTCAGCTGGGCCGTCTCGTGCAGCGACTGCTGCATCCGCTTGGCGATGGTGGCCCGGATACGCGGCAGCTTCTCCGTCGTACCCCGCTTGGCGCTCGGCTGCGGCTTGGCGGCCGGCTGGGCCGGCGCCTCCGCCTTCGCGGCCGGAGCGGCGGCGGTCGGCGCGGGCTTGGCGGCCTTCGCCTTCTCCGCCGCCTCCAGCACGTCCTGCTTGCGGATGCGGCCACCCACGCCGGTGCCCTTGACCGAGCCCAGGTCCACGCCGTGCTCGGCGGCGAGCTTGCGCACCAGCGGCGTCACGTACCCGGCGGAGTCCTCGCCGTGCTCGGCCGGAACGCTCCGGCGCTGCGTGGCGGCCGGCGCGGCCGGCTGGGCCGCCGCCTCGGCCTTGGCCGGCTGCGCGGCCTGCTCCGCCTCGGCGGCCGGCTCGTTGTAGGCCGCGCCCGGCGTCGGCTCCTCGACCTTCGGCTCCGGCTTGGGCTCCGGCTTGGGCTCGGGCTTCGCCTCGGCCTTGGGCTCCGGCTTGGGCTCGGGCTTCGGCTCCGCCTTCGCGGGCGCGGCACCGGCCACCCCGACGATCGCCAGCACGGCGCCGACGTCGGCGGTCTCGTCCTCGGCGACCTTGATCTCCTGCAGCGTGCCGGCGACCGGCGACGGGATCTCGGTGTCGACCTTGTCGGTGGAGACCTCCAGCAGCGGCTCGTCCACCTCGACGGTCTCACCGACCTGCTTGAGCCAGCGGGTGACGGTGCCCTCGGTGACGCTCTCGCCCAGGGCCGGCATGGTCACCGGCGTGCCCTCGCCCGACGACGCCGCCGGCTGGGCCGGCTCCTCGACGGCCGGCTGCTCGGCCTCGGCGCCCGGCTCGGCGGCGGCCTCCTCGGCCTGCTGCTCCGGCTCGGGGCCGGTGCCCTCGGCGGCGGCGGTCGGCTCGGTGGCCGGCTCGGCCTCCTGCTTCGGGGCCGCGCCCGCGTCCTCGCCCTCAGCGGCGATGACCGCCAGCTCGCTGCCGACCTCGGCGGTCTCGTCGTCGCCGACCACGATCCGGCTCAGCACGCCCGCCGCGGGGGACGGGATCTCGGTGTCGACCTTGTCGGTCGACACCTCGAGCAGGGGCTCGTCGACCTCGACGGTGTCACCCTCCTGCTTGAGCCAGCGCGTGACGGTGCCCTCGGTGACGCTCTCGCCGAGCCGGGGCATGGTGACCGATACCGGCATGTTCTCCAGACTCCTTCATTCCCTGGTGGGATTCTCGCCCGTCGCCGGACGCCGCGGTTGTCGTGTCAGGCGTGCGCGTGCAGCGGCTTGCCGGCCAGGGCCAGGTGCGCCTCGCCCAGAGCCTCGTTCTGCGTCGGGTGGGCGTGCACGAGCTGCGCCACCTCGGCCGGGTACGCCTCCCAGTTGTAGATGAGCTGCGCCTCGCCGATCAGCTCACCGACCCGGGCGCCGACCATGTGCACGCCGACCACCGGGCCGTCGTCCACCCGGACCAGCTTCACGTGGCCCGCGGTCTTGAGGATCTGGCTCTTGCCGTTGCCGCCCAGGTTGTAGTTGTACGTCTTGATCTTGTCGGCGCCGTACTGCTCCTTGGCCTTCGCCTCGGTCAGGCCGACCGACGCCAGCTCCGGGTCGCAGTACGTCACGCGCGGGATGCCGGCCTCGTCGATCACGGCCGGGCTCTTCCCGGCGATCTCCTCGGCGACGAAGATGCCCTGCTGGAAGCCGCGGTGCGCGAGCTGCAGGCCGGGCACGATGTCGCCGACCGCGTAGACGTTCGGCACGCTGGTGCGCAGCCGCTCGTCGGTCAGCACGTAACCGCGGTCCATCTTGACGCCCTGCTCCTCGTAGCCGAGGCCGGCGGTGTTCGGGCCGCGGCCCACGGCGACCAGCAGCAGCTCGGCCTCGACCGTGTCACCGCCCTGAATCGTCAGCTTCACGCCCTTGTCGGTCTTCTCGACCTTCTCGAACGGCTTGCCGACCTTGAAGTTGATCTTCCGCTTGCGGAACGCCCGCTCCAGCGCCTTCGACGACTCCTCGTCCTCGGCGGCGACCAGGCGGGGCAGCGCCTCGACGATGGTCACGTCCACGCCGAAGGACTTCCAGACGCTGGCGAACTCGACGCCGATCACGCCGCCGCCGAGCACGATCGCCGAGGACGGCACGCGGTCCAGGGTCAGGGCGTGGTCGCTGGTGATGATCCGCTCGCCGTCGACGTCCAGGCCGGGCAGGCTCTTCGCGTACGAGCCGGAGGCCAGCACGACGTTACGGCCGGTGTAGCGCTTGCCGTCCACCTCGACGACGTTCTTGCCGACCAGCTTGCCGGCGCCCGCCACGAAGGTGATCTTCTTGCTGCTGCCCACCAGGCCCTGCAGGCCCTTGTACAGGCGGGAGATCACGCCGTCCTTGTACGAGTTGACCGCCTTCATGTCGATGCCCACCAGCTCGGCCTTCACGCCGAACTGCTCGGACTCGCGGGTCTGGTCGGCGATCTCGGCGGCGTGCAGCAGCGCCTTGGTCGGGATGCACCCGTTGTGCAGGCACGTCCCGCCGAGCTTGCTCTTCTCGATGAGGGCGACGGAGAGGTCCAGCTGGGCGGCACGCAGCGCCGCCGCGTAGCCGCCGCTACCACCTCCGAGGATGACGATGTCGAAGGTCGTGTCGTTCGGCTCGCTCACATCCAACTCCCAGGTCGCGTCACTGCATCGGGGGTTACGGCGGAGTAACAGGCACACCCCACCTCGGTCATCTTGTCACCACCACGGACCGGGCGCGTACCGAGGTGCCCAACGACACGTCGGTGACACGTACCCTTGGCACCGTCCTCGATGACGGCTTGGGGGAGGAGTGGATTCGGTGGGGTTGTTCCGACGACGAAAGCGGGCCGCCCCGGCGAGCCGCGACCGTGCCGCCGACCGCGCCGATCTGGACCACTTGGAGAACTTCGTCCGGACCCGTAAGGGCGTCGAGGCGTACATCGAACCCCGTACGACGGTCACCGAGACCACGATCATGCTGATCGCCGACGACGGCGAGTGGACCCGGCGGCGCGTGGGCGGGCCGGACGAGGCCCGCCGCTGGGCGCACCGGATCGCCATCCCGATCTACGACGTGCGGCTGATGGGCTATCCGCAGCGCATGCGCGACTACAACGAACGCCGCAAGCGTCGTCCCGAGTTGTTCTGAGCGGGCGCGGGCGCGGGTGTTAAAAAGGGCCCCTTCTACAACGCGAGGCGTTAAGAAGGGGCCCTTCCTTACACGTCAGCCGTTGGTGGCGACGTCCTCGACCAGGTGCACGAGCGTACGCACCGGCACGCCGGTGCCGCCCTTGGTCCAGTAGCCGGTCGCCTCGCCCGAGTGGTAACCCGGACCGGCGATGTCGATGTGCGCCCACGCCACGTCGTCGGTGACGAACTCGCGCAGGAACACGCCGCCCTGCAGCATGTGCCCGGCCCGGTCCATCCCGGCGTTGACCTGCGAGATGTCCGCGACGTCCGACTCCATGCCCTTGCGCACGTCGTCCGGCAGCGGCATCGGCCAGGCCGGCTCACCGGTCGCGTCACCGGCCACCCGCACCCGCTCGCACAGCTCCGGGGTGCCCATCACACCGGCGATCCGCTTGCCCAGCGCGATCACCTGCCCGCCGGTCAGCGTGGAGGTCTCGAACAGGTAGTCCGCGCCGTCCGCGCAGGCCCGCGCCATCGCGTCGGCCAGCACCATCCGGCCCTCGGCGTCGGTGTTCAGCACCTCCACCTTCTTGCCGTTGAACATGCTGATCACGTCGCCCGGCCGGTAGCTGGCGCCCGACGGCATGTTCTCCGCCATCGGCAGGTAGCCGGTGACGGTGACCGACGGCTTGAGCGCCGCGATCGCCAGCATGGCCGCGCCGACCGCCGCCGCGCCGGCCATGTCCGACTTCATCTCCCACATGCCCTGCGCCGGCTTGATCGAGATGCCGCCGGTGTCGAACGTGATGCCCTTGCCGACCAGCGCGACCCGCTTGCCGTTGCCGCCGCCCTCCGGCGTCCAGGTGAGCTTCACCAGCCGCGGCGGGGCCTCGGAGCCCTGGCCGACGGCGAGGATGCCGCCGTAGCCACCGGCCTTGAGCGCCGCCTCGTCCAGCACCTCGACCTCCAGCCCCGCCTCGCGGGCGGCGGCGGAGACGGCGTCGGCGAACGCCGGGGGACGCAGCTCGTTCGGCGCGGTGTTCACCCAGTCCCGGCTGGTCCGCACCGCGCCGGCTACCGCCTGCGCCCGCGCGACCTCGGCCTGGGCGGTCGCGTCGGCCGCGTCCGGCACCGCCACCAGCACCTCGGCCACCGGCTCACGGCGGGCCGGCTGCGGCTTGGTCTTGTAGCCGGCGAACCGGTAGCCGCCCAGCAGCGCGCCCTCGGCGACCGCGCGCAGCGCGGCCGGGGCGTCGGCGTCGTCGGGCAGCGGCAGGGCCAGGGCGACGCGCGCCGCGCCGGCCAGCGCCCGTACGGCGGCGCCGGCGGCCCGGCGCAGCGACTCCGGGGCCGGAGCGGCGCCCGAGGGCTCCGGGCCGAGGCCGACGGCCACGACCAGCGGGGCGGTCACGGTGCCCAGCGTGGCCAGCTTGATCACCTCGCCCGGGCCACCTGTCGCGCCGAGCAGGGCCAGCGTCTCGGTCAGCTTTCCGTCGAACGCGGCGGCGATGCTCTCCCCGCCGGTGGCCAGCAGCAGGGCGTGGGCGGGTGCGCCGCTGCCCGGCTCGGTGGTCTGGCTGTGCACGCCGATCACGATCGCGTCGACGGCGAGTTCGGCGGGGTCGGTGTCGACCAGGCTGAGGGTGGTGCGGGGCGATGTCACGAAAGCTACTCCGGGCGGGCCGGGCCGGCCGCGTCGTCGCGTACCGGCGGTGAAGGTGTCTCCGGCGGCAACCTACCCGCCGGAAGGCGTGGGTGTCCCGCCGATGCGCGCCGACGGGATCCCGCCGATGCTAACCACAGTCGTCGCGGCCGGTAAGTTGCCACCCATGACCGAGGTGACCTCCGACGCCGCCGAGACCCGGCTGCGCCGCTCCCCGCTGCACGAGCGGCACACCGCGCTCGGCGCGAAGTTCGCCCCCTTCGGGGGCTGGCAGATGCCGCTGGAGTACGCCGGTGGCGGCGTGCTCAAGGAGCACACCGCCGTCCGCGAGGGCGTCGGCGTGTTCGACGTCTCGCACCTGGGCAAGATCCGGGTCACCGGGCCGGGCGCGGCGGACTTCGTCAACGCCTGCCTCACCAACGACCTCGGCCGGATCGCCCCCGGTCAGGCGCAGTACACGCTCTGCTGCGACGACGCCACCGGCGGCGTGGTGGACGACATCATCGCCTACCTGCACGCCGACGACCACGTCTTCCTGATCCCCAACGCCGCGAACACCGCCGAGGTGGCCCGCCGGCTGCGCGCCGCCGCGCCCGCCGAAGTCACCGTCACCGACGAGCACGAGGCGTACGCGGTGCTCGCCGTCCAGGGCCCGCGCTCGGCGGACCTGCTGGGCGCGCTCGGCCTGCCCACCGGGCACGACTACATGAGTTTCTCCACCGCCACGCTCGACGGGGTGGAGCTGACCGTGTGCCGCACCGGCTACACCGGCGAGCTGGGCTACGAGCTGGTCGTGGCGTCCGAGCACGCGGTCGCCGTCTGGGACGCGCTCTTCGCCGCAGCCGGCGACGTCCGTGCCTGCGGCCTGGCCGCCCGGGACACGCTGCGCACCGAGATGGGCTACCCGCTGCACGGGCAGGACCTGTCCCCGGAGATCACCCCGGTGCAGGGCCGCTCCGGCTGGGCGGTGGGCTGGGACAAGCCGGCGTTCTGGGGCCGCGACGCGCTGCGCGCCGAGAAGGCCGCCGGACCCGCCCGTACGCTGCGCGGCCTGACCGCTGTCGACCGGGCCATCCCGCGCCCCGGCATGGCCGTGTACGCGGGCGACCGGCAGGTCGGCACCGTCACCAGCGGCACGTTCAGCCCGACGCTCAAGCACGGCGTCGCGCTGGCGCTCGTCGACACCGACCCGAAGCTGGCCGACGGCGAGGAGCTGGAGGTGGACATCCGGGGCCGCCGTGCCCGGATGCGCCTGACCCGGCCGCCGTTCGTCAAGCCCTCGGTGCGCTGAGGCCGGAGGCGGATCGGCCCTCGGCGCGCTGAGCCGCGCGGGTCAGTCCTCGCCGCGCTCCCCGGCGTCGAGGACTGCCTGCGTCCAGCCGCCCTCCAGCACGCCGGTGCCGTCCAGCACCGCCCAGTCGACCACGTCCGACGCCTCCACCACCACGGGTGAGCCGATCCGTACGCTCGGGTCGGTGTTGGCGTCGCTGGCGCTCGCGCCGACGATCCGTTCCGGGCTCTCCCACGAGGTCACCCCGGCCCAGACGTACTCGGGGCCGTCGTCGCCGGGCAGCCCGTACTTGACCACGAGCTGGCTCTCCTCGGGCAGCCGCCCGGCCAGGAACCGGGCCCGGATGTCGCCGAGCGCCTCCCGGGCGGTCTCCACCGCGCGGCTCATCGCGTCACCGGTGCGGGTGTAGCGCACGTCCGGCTGGATGCCGTTGAACAGCGTCGCGCAGGCGGCGGCGAAGTAGCGGCCGGGCGGACCCGGATGCCCGGGCGGCGGGTTGAGGCTCAGGAACGAGTCGGCGTCCGGGTCGGTGGCCGGGTCCAGCTCCAGCCGCAGCAGCACCGGCGCGGTCGCGCCGTGCTGCTCCGGATTGCCGTACGCCACGGCGATGTCGTGCCCGGTCACCGTGGCCAGCACGGGAAGCTGCACGAACGCCGGCACCTCCTCGCCGGCCAGCCCGTCGGTCCAGTCCCGCAGCAGCCGCCGGGCCGCGCCGGTCATCACCGCGCCCCACGCCCGGGTCAGGTGGTCCGGCACGCCCTGGGCCTGCAACTCCAGCAGGCCGAACCGGCGCAGCCCCTTCGTGGTGAACCACAGCCCGTCGGAGTCCGAGGAGTAGGGCACCAGCACCCAGTCGACGAGCCGGATCCGGCCCTGCTCGTCGAGCCGCGAGCGCAGCGCCGCCGCCGGGTCGAGGAACTGGAGGCCGAAGACGTCCACCACGTCCCCGCCGACCGTCTCGGCGACCGCGGCGGCCACCGCGCGGGCGGCCCACTCGTGCGCGGGCGGCCAGCCCGGCCGGTACTCGGCCTGCACCACCACCAGGTGGGTGGCGGCGGCCAGCCGGGCCAGTTGCTCCTCGGTGGCGCCGAACGCGGTGAGCAGGTCCGGCGGCAGCTCGGGGAACTCGTCGACGGTACGGGTGTCGACGGTCATCAGCGGGCTGTCGAGCATCTGCTTGGCCAGCCCGTGCACCGGCTCGGCGAGCCGCCCGGCCAGCCCTTCCACTGCGGTCTTCGGGCTCACCTTGGGCAGCCCGGTGATCGGCACCAGATAGGTCGCGTCGAGCGACTCGGGCACCGGTACCGGCAGGAAGTCGTCCGTGATGAGCATGCCGTCCCCCTCGACCGCGCCGGTGCACTCGCCCCGAACGCTACCCGCCCGGACCGGTGACGCTCAGCCGGTCAGCACCAGTCCCAGGTAGGACAGCGTGGTGACGATCTCCACGAGCGCCCCGAGCACGTCGCCGGTGATGCCGCCGAAGCGGCGTACCAGGTGCCGGAGCAGCCCGGCCGCGACGGCGAGCGCGCCGAGCACGGCGATCGGCCCCTGCCACGGACGGTCCGGCGCCGCGGGCACGGCCGCCAGCGCGACGGCGACCGCGCCGAGCGCCAGCGCGCCCCACCCGACGGTGCCGGCCACGAGCGCGCCCAGGCCCTCCGGCCGCGCGGCCGGCACGCCGCGCCGGCAGGCCAGGCCGACGGCGAGCCGCCCGGCCGCGGCCGCGGCGACCACGGCGGCGAACGCGGCGAGCGCGTCCCGCCCGGCCAGCTCCGCGAGCACCGCGCTCTGGAGCAGGAGTACGATCACCAGCGCGACCACCCCGAACGGGCCGACGTCCGGCTGCTTCATGATCTCCAGCGCGGCCGGACCACGCCGGTACGAGCCGAGCGCGTCCACGGTGTCGGCCAGCCCGTCCAGGTGCAGCCCCCGGGTGAGCAGCGCGCCCAGCCCCACCGTGACCACGGCGGCGACGAGCGGTGGCGCGAGCGCGCCGGTGAGCAGCAGCACCCCGCCGAGTACGGCGCCGAGCAGCGCCCCGACCAGCGGGGCGAGCGCCATCGCGGTGCCGGCGGCGGCCCGGTCGACCCGGCCGGCGCGTACCGGTGCGGTGGTGAACGTGGTGAGCGCCAGCCGGATGCCGTCGGCGAGCCGCGACTCAGTCGGCACGTCGGCCGGGGGAGACCGGCTCGTCGGACCCGATCGTGGTCGGTCCCGGCCCGGCCGGCTCCGGCTCGGCGAAGTCCGGTTCGTCGCCGGTCCGGCCGGCGTCGCTGTCGTAGCTGTCGTCGCCGCCCAGCGACGGGTGCGCCGGCAGCGTGGCGGCGAGCGTCAGCGCGGAGCGCAGCAGCGGCAGCGCGGCCAGCGCGGTCGCCCCCTCGCCCAGGTCGAGCCGCAGGTCCACCAGCGGGGTCAGGCCGAGCACGTCGGCGGCCAGTCGCACACCCGGACGGCCGCCGTGGTCGGGCAGCAGGCACCAGTGCCGCGCCTGCCCGGCCAGGTCGCGGCTGACCATCGCGGCGGCGGTGCCGACCGGGCCGTCCAGCAGCACCGGCACCTTACGGGCGGTGGCGCCCAGCAGGACGCCGGTGGCCAGCGCGATGTCGCCGCCACCCAGCTCGGCCAGGATGTCCTTGGCCTCGCGGGACGAGCGCCGGGTGCGGTGCAGCGCGTCCCGTACCGCCGCGCAGCGGACCATCCAGGCGGTGTCGTCGATCTCGCCCTGCTCGGTGATCACCCGGCCGAGCACGGTGGGCGGCTCCGCGCCCGCGGTGGCCGCGAGCACCGCCGCGGCGGCGGCCTCGGCGCCCGCACCGCACGCGGCGAGCACCAGCAACTGCACCCCCGCGTCGGCGGCCTGCTCGGCGAGCCGCCAGCCGTAGCGCAGCGCCGCCTCCACCTCGTCGCCGGGCAGGGCTGGGCGGTCCTCGATCGGCGCCGACGTGGGCGCCTCGACGATCTGCAGGTCGGCGTGGTTCTCGGCGGCCAGCCGGGCCAGCGCGCCCCGGCCGGCGCGGGCCTGCCGGGCCCGGCGGGCCGACTCACCGGCCGGCGCGCCGGCCGACACGCCGCCTTCGTGGTCGCCCTGGATCAGCAGTACGCGCACCGAGTCCCACGGCCGCGGCATCGAGGTGCCCTGGGTGGCGGCCGCGAAGCCGACCACCTGCTCCAGCACGCCCAGACCGGCGCCGGGAAGGTCGAGCGTGGCGAGCCGGTCCACCGCCTGCGGACCGGTGTAGTCATCCGGCATCGGCAGTTCCATGCCCGGCTGGATCACCAGGCCGGTGGCGATCATCGGCAGCGCCATGGTGGGGGCGGCCCAGTCACCCGTACCGGGCTCGTCGGACGTGGCCGGGGCGGGCAGCGGGGCGGCGGCGGGGGTGAGTACCTCGGGCAGCGTCACGTCCCCGGCGCCGAGGTCGGCCGGTACGGCCTGAGCCGGCGCGGTCCGGCTCGCGGCGGCTCCGGTCGGCGCGGCCTGGTCCGGCGCGGGCCGGGGTGCCGTGGCCCAGGATGTCGCGACCTGGGGCGCCGCGTCGCGGCTCGGCCCGGCCTCGGGCGACGTGCCGGCGGGCGGCACGGCGTGGGCGGGGGCCGGAGCGGCCGGCTTGAGCCATGTGGTCTGACCGGCGACCACCAGCGCGACCGCGTCGCAGGCGTCGGCGACCGCGCGGTTGGCGGCGCCGAGCGCGTCAGTGAACGCCCGGCCGAGCGGCGTGGTGGGCACCAGGGACAGGCCCACCTCGGGGCTGACCAGCACCAGCCGGGCGGTGCTGGAGCGCACCGCCGCGGCCAGCTCGGCGATCGTGGCGGTGTCGTCGGCCGGCTGGTGGGCCGGGTCGAGCAGCACCGTCACCCAGCCGCCCAGGTCGTCCACGAGCAGCGTCTCGTTCGGCCCGGCGGCGGCGATCACCTCGACCAGTCGGCCCGGGTTCGCGGCCGTCTCCTCGGTGGTCCAGCTCCCCGGCCGGCGGGCGCGGTGCGTCGCGAGGCGGGCCGCCCACTCGATGTCCTCGGGATCCCCGGCCGGGGCGGTCGCCACGTACCGGACCGTGGGCGCGTCGGCGACCAGCGACTCGGCGATCTCGGACTTGCCGGAGCGGATACCGCCGAGCACCAGGAGGGTGTGCCACCCGTCAACGGACATGCTCCGTACCTTAGATGCCGCCGCCCCGGCGGGGCAGTGAGAGGTGGCTCATCGCGGTCGGCGCTCGGGGGCCTCGAAGCGATAGTCGTTGGGATTCACGTCACCCGGCTTCGGATCCTCCTGCCAGGCTCCCTCGCCGGGGCGGGCGAGAAGCGCGTCGAGCAGTTCCTCCCGGTCCATCTCGTGGGCCGCCTCGATGCCGCCGCGTACCGCCATCGCCCGTATCTCCTCGGTGTCCATCTCCCGCAACGGCCGCATGGTGTCCTCCCTCGCTGACGACGTCCGGCGTGGATACCCCGCTGGTGACGGCCGAACCTTGCGGGCACCCGCGCGTCGGCCCGCGCCGGTCGAGGGGTGAAGCGTCGTGGGCGGGCGACTAGGCTTGCGGAGGTTTGGCGTCCTGCGGGACGACGGCGGCGAGGGGAGACGCGGCATGGCGTGGAGCTGGCGGTACGAGGGCACGAACGGCGACGCGGTCGACGGGCCGGACGAGTCGTTCACGAGCCAGGCGGACGCCGAGTCGTGGATCGGCCAGACCTGGCGGGAGCTCGCGGCATCCGGCGTCACCACCGTCGTGCTGGTCGAGGACGACCGGGTGGACTACCGGATGAGCCTGCAACCCCCGGCCGAATGACCGGCTACGACCGCCCCGGCGAGCCGCTGGTCCTCGGCGTGCCCCGGGCGGCGTTCCGGCCGAGCCCGATCTTCCTGGCCCTGGTCGCGCTCTTCGTGGCCAGCGGGGTGATGGCCTGGAACCGGTACGGCAACGTCCGGTTCGACGTGTTCCTCTTCGTGGTCTCCGGCTGGCTGGTCTCACTGTGCCTGCACGAGTACGCCCACGCCGTGGTCGCGTACCGGGCCGGTGACCGGGACATCGCCCACCGGGGCTACCTGACGCTCAACCCGCTGAAGTACACCAGCCCGCTGCTGTCGATCGTGCTGCCGGTGGTCGTGGTGTTGCTCGGCGGCATCGGCCTGCCCGGCGGCGCGGTCTGGGTGGACCGGCACGCCATCCCGGGGCGGCTGCGGCACACGCTGGTCAGCCTGGCCGGGCCGGCCACAAACGTGCTGTTCACGCTGGTGCTGGTGGCCGCGGTGGCGTGGGGCCCCGAGCTGGGCGGGCCGCTGGAGTTCTGGGCCGGTGTCGGGCTGCTCGCGTTCCTCCAGCTCACCGCCAGCGTGCTCAACCTGCTGCCGGTACCGGGCCTGGACGGCGGCAACATGCTCCAGCCCTGGCTCAGCCCCGCCTACCGGCGGATGTACGACCTGTTCGCCCCGTACGGCTTCATCCTGCTGTTCGCGCTGCTGTGGAGCCCGCAGATCAACCGGGCGTTCTTCGGCGCGGTGTTCGCCGTCGGCGACGCGCTCGGGCTGCCGCGGGAGCTGTACCAGATCGGCTACGCCCTGATCCGCTTCTGGCAGTAGCCGACCGGCCGTTCCCGGGCCGGAGCGAGCCGGCCCGGGAACGACGCGACGTCACGGACGCTGCGCCGGGCTCTCGGTCTTCGCCGGGTCCCGCTCGGTGACCGGCTCGACGATCTCGTCGATCGCCTTCAGCAGGTCGGCGTCGAGCTTCACGCCCGCCGCCTTCACGTTGTCGTGCACCTGCTCGGGCCGGGACGCGCCGACGATCGCCGAGGCGACGTTCGGGTTCTGCAGCACCCACGCGACGGCGAGCTGCGCCATCGTCAGCCCGGCCTGCTCGGCCAGCGGCTTGAGCCGCTGCACCCGGGTGAGCACGTCGTCGTTGAGGAACCGCGCGATGAAGTTCGCGCCGGACTTCTCGTCGGTGGCGCGGGAGCCGGCCGGCGGCGGCTGGCCCGGCAGGTACTTGCCGGACAGCACACCCTGCGCCATCGGCGACCAGACGATCTGACCGATGCCCAGCTCCTCGCTGGCCGGGATCACCTCGGTCTCGATGACCCGCCACAGCATCGAGTACTGCGGCTGGTTGGAGATCAGCGGGATGCGCAGCTCACGGGCGAGCGCGTGCGCCTCGCGCAGTTGCGACGCCTTCCACTCGGAGACGCCGATGTAGTGCGCCTTGCCGGAGCGTACGACGTCGGCGAAGGCCTCCATCGTCTCCTCCAGCGGCGTGCTGTAGTCGTACCGGTGGGCCTGGTAGAGGTCGACGTGGTCGGTCTGCAGGCGGCGCAGCGAGCCGTCGATCGACTCCATGATGTGCTTGCGGGACAGGCCCCTGTCGTTGCGGCCCGGCCCGGTCGGCCAGTAGACCTTGGTGAAGATCTCCAGCCCTTCGCGGCGCTCACCCTTGAGCGCGCGGCCGAGCACCGACTCGGCCCGGGTGCCGGCGTACACGTCGGCGGTGTCGAACGTGGTGATGCCGCTGTCGAGAGCGGCGCGGACGCACGCGAGCGCGGCGTCCTCCTCGACCTGTGAGCCGTGGGTGATCCAGTTGCCGTACGAGATCTCGCTGACCATCAGGCCGGAGCGGCCCAGGTGACGGAATTCCATGGCCCCGACCCTAGCCCTGGCCGGTCATCCCCGCCGTGCGGCTCACCCCGGCAGCAGCGCGTCCCGCATCCGGGCGCCGAGCCACTCCCGGAAGCTCTCCTCCGTCCACCCGCACCGCTGCACCAACGCCGCGTAGTGCGCCGGGTCGTTGTAGAACCACAGCGTGTCGACCGCGCGTCCGGCGCCCGCGCCGGCCCGTAGCGGACCGTCCAGGGTGAGCAGGTGGTCGACCACCATGGTGGCGCCCGCGCGCCGGTTGCGCAGCAGCGTCTCCCACAGTTCGGCCACCTCGGGCGCCTCGTCCGCCGCGCGACGCACCGCCTCGAACGCGCCGGCTGCGCGGTGCCCGATCAACGAGCAGACCCCGGCGTACGCGTCGAGCACCGCACCCTGGTCGGTCGCCTCCCAGACCGGCTGGAACCACGGGCGACGCGCCACCGGCACCGGCTCGTCGTCGCCGGCGAGCGCCTCGTCGAGCACCTGGTGCAGCAGGGCGGCCTTGGAGCCGAACGCGGCGAACACGGTGGGCCGGGCGACGCCGGCCGCAGCGGCCACGTCGGCCAGCGACGTGGCCGCGTAGCCGCGGGTGACGAAAAGTTGGGTCGCCGCCCGCACGACCGCCTGACGGGTACGCCGCGCGTTCTCCTCGCGCACCGTCGATCGGTAGGGGCGGGTCGCCTTGCCGTCCTTGACTCCAGCCATGACCTCGCGATACTAACAACGTATTCAGCATACTGCTGACTATCGAATATTGCTCCGTTCACCGAAATTGGGAGGCCGTCATGTCCATCCGCCCCTACCTGCTCGGGCCCCACGACGGCGAGGCGTACTGGTTCCTCGGCAACCTGTGCACCCTGAAGGCCGGCGGCCGGCACACCCGGGACCGGCTCACCGTCGCCGAGTTCGTGAACCCGCCCGGCTTCGCCCCGCCGCTGCACCGCCACCAGGTCGAGGACGAGATGTTCTACCTGCTCTCCGGCACCGCCCGGTTCCTCTGCGACGGCGATACGCTCACCGCCGGGCCCGGTGACTTCGTCCTGCTGCCGGTCGGGCTCGCGCACACCTTCGTGGTCGGCCCGGACGAGCCGTTGCGCGCGCTCCAGATCACCACCCCGGCCGGATTCGAGCAGTTCGCCGCCGAGGCCGGCGTACCGGCGCCCGAACGCCGGCTGCCCGACCCCGCCCCGATCGACCCGGCCGCGCTCGGGCACGCCGCCGCCCGCAACGGCATCGAACTGCTGGGCCCCCCGCCGTCGGCGTGAGGCGGGGGTCAGAGCACCGGGCTGGCGTCGGCGAGCAGACGGTCGATCTCCGCGACCACCGCCGCGCGGCCGGGATGCACCGGGTCGATGAGCGGGTCGCCGCGCCGGTCCAGCGCGCCCCACCGGCCCGACTCCGTGGCGACCATGAACGCCACCGGATGCACCACCACAGTCGGGTACGCCGGCGTGACCACCACCCGCCCGGCGCGGTCCACCACGCCCCGGCGGCCGGCCAGCTCGACCACGGCCAGGCCGTCGGCGGTGAACCCGTCCACCTTCCGTCCGTCGGCCAGCGGCGTGCCGAGACCGTGGTACCGGGTCGGCACCACCACCTCGCCGGTGAGGTCCACCGCGCCCCAGCCGCCGTTCTGCCGTACCGCCGCCAGTCCGTTGCGGAACGACCTGACCTCCTCGTACCCGGGCGGGATCCGCACGATGTTCATCCGGTCCACGGCCATCCAGCGGCCCTTGCCGTCCATCGACACCCAGGACAGCCCCTCGGAGAAGGCGCCCACCGCCCGGTAGCCGTTGTTCGCCTCGATCAGCGCCGCGCCGGACGTGTCGATCAGCGCCCAGCGGGACGCCTCCGGACGGCGTACCCAGGCCAGCCCTTCGTGGAACGGCTGCACCTCGGCGTACCGGTGCGCGATCACCATCTCGCCGTCGGCGTTCGCGTATCCCCAGAGCTGCTGCTCCTCGTCGAACGTCGCCACCGGGGGACGCGGCGCGCCGAGCACCTCCTCGGGCCGGCGCGGGGCCGGACCGAAACCGTCGGCGGCGGCCCGCTCCGCGACCGCGTCCAGCGCCACCTCGACGCGCGCGTTCATCGCCGCGTCCTCGCCGTGGCGCAGGTCCAGCGCCCGCTCGAAGTGCAGGCACGCCTCGGTCAGCCGTCCCTGGTCGTAGCAGCTCCGCCCGGCGTGCTCGTGCAGCAACGCGCGCAGCGGGTCCGGCAGCTCCGGCGAGTTCGTCTCGGCGAAGAGCCGGTCGGCCTCCGCGTGGTCACCCCGCCACCGCAGCGCCTCCGCGAGACGGGCCCGGGCCAACGCGGTACGCCGCAGCTCACCCGTCGTCTCCGCGTACGTGACTGCCAGCCGCGCGTCCCCGAGCGCGTCGTCCAGGTCGCCGAGGATCCGCGACGCCACCGCACGCAGGCTCAGCAGCCGGGCCCGGCCACGGTTGTCCAGTGTGGTGTCGAGCTTGCCGGTCAGGCCGTCCCGGATCAGCCGCAACTGCGCCGGATCGGGTGCCTCCTCGCGCAGCGTACGCGGATCCAGCCGCCAGCCGACCGCGGCGAGGGCCTGCTCCGGGTCCGCCGGGGGCGGCGGCGGTCCGGCCGGTTCGGCGTCCGCTTCGGTGTCCGGTTCTTGGGTACGGGGAGTCGGCGCGTCGTCGGTCTGAGCGGTCGGCTCGTCGGCGGGCTCGGGTGGTGCGGGCTCGCGGTCGTGCTCCGGGTCGACGGTTGTGGTGTCGGTGTGGGGTGCGGGCTGGCCGTCGGCCGCGGGCTCGGCGGGGGCGCGGTCCGGGTCACCGGTCGGTGCGGTCTCGCCGTCGGAGTCCTCGCCGGGCGCGGTGGCCGGGGTGTCGGCGGCCTGCGGCTGCGGGATCGTGATGCCGGCGGGCTCGATGCCGACGGGTGCCGATTGCGGGGTCGCGATGCTCGTGAGGTCGGCTTCGGCTCGGCTGCCCGGAGACTCCAGTGGCGAGGCGGTGATGTCGGCGCGGTCGGCGTCGGCCCGGGGGCTGCCGGTCGGCTCCGGTGTGGTGGCCGGTTCCTCGACGTGACCGGCCCCGCCCGGCTCGCCGGCTGTCTGGCTCCCGCCGCCAGCCTCTGAATCCGTGGCGTCCTGCCCGGCATCCACAGTGACCGGCGGCTCGGCGTCGGTGACCGGCCGGCCGCTTCCGGTGTCGGCGGACGTGCCGGTGGCGGGCATGCGGTTGCCCGCGTTCTCCCCGCCGGAAGCGGTCCCGTCCGGTGTGTCCAGGTGTCCGGCCGCCGGGTCCGCGGTGCTCGTGGATTCGTCGGTGTCGGCAGGGGCGCTCGGTGTAGCGTCGCTGGTTGCGGCGTCGGATGGCGTGGTGACGCCGGTAGCGGGCGGCGTCGAGCCGGTACCGGACCCGGCCTCGGCCACCTCGGGGGTACGAATCGTCGCCGGCTCGGCCCGGTCTGCCACAGATCTTGGTACGAAATGGCCCCCACGGGGGCCGGAATCTTCCAAGATCTCCGGCGGTTCCGGTGTCTGGGCGGGGGCGGCGGGCTGGCTGGGACGGAACCATGCCTCGGCGCCGGAGTCCGTGGCCGGGGAGGGCGGAGCGGTTGTCGCCCCCGGGCGGGGGTGCTCGGCTCGCTCCGATGGCTCGCCGGTCCGGCCGACAGCCGGGCCGGTTTCCGTCCGTCCTGTGCCGGGCGCGGGACGGGCACTGACGTCGGCGTAGGGCCGGTCGGCGTCAGGGGCCGACGTGGACGGAGCCTCCACCTCGGACTCGCGCCGACGACCGGCATCCACATCCGACGGCTTGGCCTCGGCGTCCGGTCCGGCCTCGGGCTCGCCGATGGCGCCGCTCTCCACGACTGGCCGGGGCGCGATCGGGGCCGGGTGCTCCACCGAGTCGGCGGGCCTGACGTCGGATTGCTGCTCGGCCGGTGTGGGTACGGGCGGCCTGCCCGCGGTCTGCTGTGCGGGCACGGAACCGGAGTAGGCAGGCGGTGCCGGGCGAGCCCTCGCGGGTTGCGCCGTGTTCACCGGGTCGGAAGAAGGCGGGCCGTGACGCTCGGCGGTCCCGTCCTGCGACGGCGTGGGCCGGGCCGCGCCCTCGCTCCGGTCCGTCGGTGCCGCGCCACCCGGACGCTGCGCTCCAGAAGTGGGCGCTCCGGACGTGGGCGCACGGGAGACGTGCGCGTCGGAAGGAGGCGGAACGGGGGTGACCGCGCCGGAAGCGGGGCTGCCCGCGCCAGGCATGTCGGCCTGCGGCGCGGCGGGGGCGGACGCTCCGGAAACGGGAGCGTCCGCGACGGGCACGCCGGCCTGCGGCGCAGGAGGTGCCGGACGCGGGGTGTCGCCGGTCCGAGGCGCGGCCGAGCCCTCCCCGGAACGCCCGGGCGTGGCCGGCGGCGGCACCGGATCGGGCCGTACCGGGGCGACCCGGGGACGGTCGTCGGGACGCATGTGTGCGGCGGGCTCGACAGGTGCCGTCTCCCGGCCGTCGGCGACCCGGGGCGGCGGGTGACCGGCCGGCCGCACCGGCCACTGCACCGGCGGCGCCGACCTGCGCTCGTCGGGCGGTGCCGACCTGCGCTCGTCCGGCCGCACCGGCCACTGCGGGGCACGGGTCTCGGGGCGGGTGGCGTCGGACGGCGGCATCGGGTACCGCTGCGGCGCCGGCCGCTCCACGGGCGGGCGCTGCCGTTCGTCCGGCCGGCGCGTGTCCGTCTCGGAACGGGGCCGCGGCTCGATGATGGGCCACTCGCCCTGGTGCGGGCGGGACCGGTCGACCGGCGGGCGCTGACCCTGCCACCGCTGGTCGGCGCCGGGACGCGGTGCGCCGTACCGGTCGGGCTCGGTCTGCGGAGGCCCGTTCTCGGGCGCCCGGCGCTGGGTCTCCGGGTACGCGGCGGCCTCCCGGCCCGGCGCACGTCCGTCTGCCAAGGGCCGGCCGTCCACCGGCTCACGCCGCTCCGCCGGGGGACGCCGGCTCGGGTCACGCCAGCCGTCACCGTCGGTGCCGCGCCAACCGTCCCGGCCCGGCTGGCCCCACCCGGCCGCGCCCCGCTCCAGCGGCGGCACGGCGTCGTCGCGCCGATCGGCCGGGCGCCCGGCGCCGTGGTCACGCCGCCCGTCGGACGGCGGCTCCCGGCGCTCGTCCGGGAAGCGGTCGCGGCGTCCGTCGGGCATGGACTCGCGGCGCCCGGCGGGGGAGTGGTCCCGCCGCGCGTCGGACGCCGAGCCCCACCGCTGTTCCGACACGGCAGGCGGGCCCTCGACCGGGGCGCGGCGTCCGTCGGCCTGGTGCGGGCGGTCGGCCCGGCGCTCGCCATGGTGCGGGAACTCGTTCGGCTCCGGCATCCAGCCGGGCTGGGACGGCCGGCGCGGTGCGGCCTCGGGGCGTACCCAGCGTTGGTCGAGCCGCTGCTCGGGCGGCGTGGGCGGGCCGGTGCGGCGCCGATCCTCCGGCCAGGGCCGCCGCCCGTCCGCGGGGTGCCCGCGGCGGTCGTCCGGAGGGCTGCCGGCGGGGCGCTGGCCGCCGTGATCCGTGGGCCCGGCCGGGTACGCCCCGCGGGACGTGGCCGGACCGGCCGGGCCGCCACCGCGTGGACCGCCGGACCCCGGCTGCTCGGCCCCGCGCGGACCGGCGGGACCGGTCGGGTACGTGCCATGTGGGCCGGCTGGACTGGTCGGGTACGTGCCGCGTGGGCCGGCTGGACTGGTCGGGTACGTGCCGCGTGGGCCGGCCGGACTGACGGGGTACGCGTCGCGCGGACCCGCGGGACCCACCGGGCCGGCGGGGTGCGGGCCGTGCGGACCGGCCGGGCTGACCGGGTGGAATCCGGCGGGACTGACCGGGTTCGCGCCGGCCGGGCTGACCGGATACGGATCGGTGTCGGGCGCGGGACTGACGGGGTGGAACCCCGCCGGGCTGACCGGGTGCGCGCCTGCTGGGCTGACCGGGTACGGGTCGGTGTCGGGCGCGGGGCTGACCGGGCGTACCTCGGCGCGGCCGAGTGCGGTACGGCGGCGCGGCGTCAGGTTCTCGATGCCGATGTCACCCGGGTAGCGCTGCCCCGGGAACTGCGGCTGCCACTCGTGGGTGGGCTCGGCGGCCCAGGCCGGTTCGGCCGGCTCGCGCCAGCTCCCCCAGCCACTCATCGGCAACCCCTCCGGCCGCTCGCGCGGGACGGCCCCGGGGCCGGCTCGCGTCGCTCGCTCACGGCGGTGTCACCTCATTGGAAATTCGCGCGCTGGGGCGCCGGACGTGCCGGTACAGTCGCCCGGTCCAGCACGTCGTGGCTGCGGAAGGAGGGTAACGGCGTGGGCTCGGTCACCGCCACTGTGGCACCACCCACCGGCGCACACGTTACCCCATGGTTTCGGACATTCGGCGCGATCGCGGCGGCCGGGTTCCGGCGGCACGCGACCTACCGTCAGGCCGCCGTGGCGGGGCTGTTCACCAACACCGTGTTCGGCTTCCTGCGCTGCTACATCTTCCTCGCCGCGACCGGCGCGGCCGGCACCGTGGCCGGCTACGACAGGGCGCAGCTCGCCACGTTCGTCTGGGCCGGCCAGGGGCTGCTGGCGGTGATCGCCATCTGGGGCTGGACCGACCTGGCCGACCGGATCCGTACCGGTGAGGTGGCTGCCGACCTGCTGCGACCGGTGCACCCGGTGACCAGCTACCTCGCCACCGACCTGGGCCGGGCCGGGTTCGCGGCGCTGGCCCGGCTGGTGCCGCCGCTGGTGATCGGCCCGTTCTTCTTCGCGGTGTACGTGCCCCGGCACTGGGCAACGGTGCCGCTGTTCCTGCTCTCCGTGCTGCTCGCGGTGGTGGTCTGCTTCGGCTGCCGCTACCTGGTGAACGCCACCGCGTACTGGCTGCAGGACGTCCGAGGGCCGATGATCCTGTGGACGCTCGGCTCGGGCGTGCTGGCCGGGCTCTACTTCCCGCTCGGGTTCCTGCCCGGCCCGCTGGAGACGGTCCTGCGGTACGCCACCCCGTTCCCCAGCATCCTTCAGGTGCCGCTGGACGTGCTGGTGGAGCGGGAGCCGATGTCCACCGGTCTCGCCCTGGTCGGGGTGCAGGCCGCCTGGGTGGTGGCGCTGCTGGCGCTGTGCCGGCTGGTGCAGCGCCGCGCCGAGCGCCGCCTGGTGGTCCAGGGTGGCTGAGCGCGACAGCGCGCCCAGGGTGGCTGAGCGCGACAGCGCGCCCGGGGCGGCTGAACTGCGGGCGTACCGGGCGCTGCTCGGCGCGCAGGCGCGTTCGCAGGCGGCGTACCGCACGTCGTTCGTGGTGGACCTGGTCGGCAACGTGGGCGCGACGGTGTTCGACGTGGTCACGGTCCTGGTGATCTTCGGCGTGACGCGGGAGCTGGGCGGCTTCACGCTGCGCGAGACGCTCGTCGTGGTCGGGCTGTCGGCGTGCGGCTTCGCCACCGCCGACCTGCTGGTCGGCAACATCGAACGGCTTCCCCGGTACGTGCGCACCGGCCTGTTCGACGCGGTGCTGGTCCGTCCGCTCGGCGCGCTGCCGCAGCTGCTGCTGATGGACCTGCCGCTGCGTAAGCTGTCCCGGGCCGTGTTCGGGCTCGCCGTGCTGCTGTTCGCGCTGGTCTCGGCGGGGATCGACTGGACACCGGGCCGGGTGGCGCTGGCGGTCGTCGCGCCGCTGGCCGCCGTGGTCTTCTTCGCCTCGGTCTTCGTGCTGACCGCGACGGTGTCGTTCTACTGGGTCGACTCGGGCGAGCTGGCCAACTCGGTCACCTACGGCGGGCGTGACTTCACCTCGTACCCGGTCACCGTGTACGGCGGCTGGTTCCGCGCGTTGTTCGCGTACGGGATGGGGTTCGCCTTTGTCAGCTACCACCCGGCGCTGGCGTTGCTGGGCCGCGCCGACCCGCTCGGCCTGCCGCCCTGGGCGGGCTGGGCCGCGCCGGGCGTCGCGGTGGTCGCGGCGGCGCTGGCCGCCCTGGCCTGGCGCGTCGGGGTCCGTCACTACCGGAGTACGGGGTCATGAGCGTCATCGAGATGGACGGGCTGCGCAAGGAGTTCACGGTCCGGGTCCGGGCCGGGCGGTTGCGGCGCGAGAAGCGGACGGTGACCGCCGTCGACGGGGTCGACCTGCGGGTGGAGCGCGGCGAGATGCTCGGCTACATCGGCCCGAACGGCGCCGGGAAGTCGACCACGTTGAAGATGCTCACCGGCGTGCTGACGCCGTCGTCCGGGCGGGCCCGGGTGTGCGGGCTGCGCCCGGTGGCCGACCGGACCCGGCTGGCGCTGCGCATCGGCGTGGTGTTCGGGCAGCGCTCGCAGCTGTGGTGGGACCTGCCGCTGCGGGACTCGTTCGACCTGCTGCGGCACGTCTACCGGGTGCCGGCCGGCGAGCACGCGGCCCGGCTGGCCCGCTGCCGGGACCTGCTCGACCTGGACGGGTTCCTGGACACCCCGGTCCGGCAGCTCTCGCTGGGTCAGCGGATGCGCGGTGAGCTGACCGCGGCGCTGCTGCACGGCCCGGAGGTGCTGTTCCTGGACGAGCCGACGATCGGCCTGGACGTGGTGAGCAAGCAGGCGGTGCGCGGTTTCCTGGCCGAGCTGGGCCGGGCCGGCGACACCACGCTGGTGCTCACCACGCACGACCTGGCCGACATCGAGCGGCTGTGCCGGCGGCTCGTGGTGATCGACCACGGGCGGGTGGTGCACGACGGGTCGATCGCCGAGCTGCACCGCCGGTACGGCTCGCGCCGGATGGTGGTCGCCGAGCTGGACGCGGCGCTGCCCGAGCCGCCGGTGCTGCCCGGCGCGCCGGTGCAGCGGGTGGAGGCGGACGGGCGTCGGCTGGTCTTCGCGCTGGAACGGGCGAGCGTCGCCGAGGTGGTGGCCGGGCTGGCCGGCCTGGCCACGCTGCGGGACATCTCGATCGTGGAGCCGGACATCGAGGAGGTCGTGGCGCGGCTCTACCGGGCGCCGGCCGCGGTCACGGGTGCTCCATGACGAGTACGGCGAACGTGCCGGGGGCCAGCGCCTCGTACCGGTGCGGGGTGTCGCCGGGGAAGGTGACGTAGTCGCCGGGTCCCAGCTCGACCGGGTCGGTCTCCGGGCCGACGCGCATCCGTCCGGCGGCGACCACGACGTGCTCGACGCTGCGCGGGGTGTGCGCCTCGGCGATCCGTACCGCGCCGGGTTCCAGCTCCATCACGTAGACGTCCCGCCGGGCGTGCGGCGCTCCGGCGGCGAGCAGGGTGGCGGAGAAGTCGGCGTGCTCGGACCGGATCCGCGGACCTTCGCCGGCCCGGACCACCCGCACGGCGGCGGCGGGTGGTTCGACCAGGCGGCTGAACGGTACGTCCAGCGCCACGCCGAGCGCCCAGAGCGTCTCCACGCTGGGGTTGCCGGAACCGGACTCCAGCTGGGACAGGGTGGACTTGGCGATGCCGGCGCGGCGGGCCAGCTCGGTGAGCGACAGGCCGGCCCGTTCGCGCTCGCGGCGTAGCGCGGCGGCGATGGTCGCGAGTGGGGGAGCGGGGTCGATCGCCATGTGTTCGCTCCAACGGTCGGTTTGTTCGGTTTGACGAACAAGCGTTCTCGCGTTCAGGATAATGGACATGCGTACGGCATACCGAACGGGCGACGCCCGGGTGCTCCGCGACGTCGCCGCCATCGGCGCGGCGATGCTCGCCGTGGGCGCGTCGTTCGGCGCCGTGGCGGTAGCCGCCGGCCTGCCCGCCTGGGCCACGCTCGCCATGTCCGCGGTCGTCTACGCCGGTGGCGCCCAGTTCATGGCGGTGGGGCTCGTCGTGGCCGGCAGTCCGCTCGCGGCGGTCCTCGCCGGCCTGCTCCTCAACGCCCGCCACCTGCCGTTCGGCCTGGCCCTCGGCGGCGCGCTCGGCTCCCGGCGCTGGCAGCGGCTGCTGGGCAGCCACCTGATGACCGACGAGGCGACCGCGTTCGCGCTGGCCCGCCCGGCCGGTCCGGGGCGGCGCCGGGCGTTCTGGCTCGCCGGGGTGCTGCTCTTCCTGGCCTGGAACACCGGCACCGCGCTCGGCGTGCTCGCCGGCGGCGCGGCCGGCGACCCGGCCGCGCTGGGACTCGACGCCGCGTTCCCGGCCGGGCTGGCCGCGCTGCTGCTGCCCAGCCTGCGCGACCGGGAGACCCGCCGGGTGGCGCTGACCGGCGCCGGCCTGGCCGTGCTGGCCACGCCGCTGCTGCCGGCCGGGTTGCCGGTGCTGCTCGCGCTCGCCGCGCTGGCCCTGCCGCTGCTGGCCCGCCGCCGCCCGCCCGCCGCGCCACCCCGGACCGCTGACGAGGCGGCTGATGATCGGAGCGTGCGGGCCGGGGAGGTCTCGTGCTGATCGCCGTGATCCTCGCGCTGGCCGCCGGCACCTACGGCTTCCGCGTCGCCGGGGTGCTGCTGCGGGACCGGCTGGACCTGCCCGAATGGGCCCGCCACCTGCTGCCGGTCGGCGCCGCCACGCTGCTGGCCGCGCTCGCCGCCACCGCGGCGCTCACCGAGGCCGGTGGCTTCGCCGGGTACGCCCGGCCCGCCGGGGTGCTGATCGGCCTGGTGCTCGCCTGGCGCCGGGCGCCGTTCGTGCTGGTCGTGGTCGCGGCGGCGGCCACCACAGCGGTGCTGCGCCTGCTCGGCGTGGACTGACGCCGGCCCTCGCACGAGAACGGCCCCGCACCGCCGGAGCGGGAAGGGGCCGATTTCGGAGCGGGGCCGGTCAGACCTTGTCGCCGATGTTCACCCGGGGCGCGGGAGCGCGCATCCGGCGGAACGTGATCGACCGCATGATCGCGTAGAAGTAGAGCGAGCCGAGCTTCTCGGTGCTCTTCGGGAAGCGCTCGCGCACCAGCCGCTTGATCTTCCGGGAGATCAGCACCGAGTCGATCAGCACGCCGAGCGCCAGCGCGCCCCACAGCAGGTTGGACAGCAGCCGCACGATCGGCGGCATGGCCTGGTTGGAGCCGACCAGCACGATCAGCGCGCCGCCGAAGAACCAGGTGCCGACCGTACGCCGGGAGTCGACCACGTTGCGGGCCAGCAGCCGCTCGGGCCCCCGGTCACGCGGACCGCCCTCGCGGCGGAACTCCGCGGCGGCCTCGGCGCGCGCGGCGCGGCGCTGCGCGCGGGCCTCCTCCTTGGTCAGCGGCTTGGCCGGCGCGGTCGGCCGGCGGCCGGCGACCGGGCGCTTCGGCGTGACCTGCCCGAGTTCCTTCTTGCTGGGCGTGTAGCCCCGGGGGCGGGCGGCGGAGGACTCCTCGTCGGTCGTCACAGTGGTGACGGACTCCTCGACGAGGTCGGCGGACTTGCGGCGAAACAGCGACGGCACGCGGCAAGGGTAGCCAACCGGCCGCGCCCGGTGCACATCACGGGTGCACCGGGCGCGGACGGTCGAGTGAACGGGACGCCTCAGGGACGCTCGACGTGCGCGCCGAGGTCGGCCAGCTTGGCCTCGAAGTCCTCGTAGCCGCGGTTGATCAGGTCCACGCCGTACACCCGGGAGGTGCCCTCGGCGGCGAGCGCCGCGATGAGGTGGCTGAACCCGGCCCGCAGGTCCGGGATGACCAGGTCGGCGGCGTGCAGCTTGCTCGGCCCGGCGATCACCGCGGAGTGCTTGAAGTTGCGCCGGCCGAAGCGGCACGGGGTGCCGCCGAGGCAGTCCCGGTAGACCTGGATGTTGGCGCCCATCGTGTTCAGCGCCTCGGTGTAGCCGAGCCGCTGCTCGTAGACCGTCTCGTGGACGATCGACAGGCCGCGGGCCTGGGTGAGCGCGACCACCAGCGGCTGCTGCCAGTCGGTCATGAAACCCGGGTGTACGTCGGTCTCCAGCGCCACCGCGTTCAGCTCGCCGCCCGGGTGCCAGAAGCGGATGCCGCCCTCCTGGCCGGGGCTGCCGCCGCGCGGCGGGCGCAGGTCGGTGACCTCGTACTCGCCGCCGACCGAGCGGAAGATGTTCAGGAAGGTCATCATGTCGGCCTGCTGGGCGCCCAGCACCTCGACGTGACCGCGGGTCGCCAGCGCCGCCGCCGCCCAGCTGGCCGCCTCGATCCGGTCCGGGATCGGCCGGTGGGTGTAGCCGTGCAGCTTCTTGACGCCCTGGATCTCGATCACCCGGTCGGTGTGCACCTTGATGATCGCGCCCATCTTCTGCAGCACGCAGATGAGGTCGATGATCTCCGGCTCGACCGCCGCGTTGCGCAGCTCGGTGACGCCCTCGGCCATCACCGCGGTGAGCAGCACCTGCTCGGTGGCGCCCACGCTCGGGTACGGCAGCGCGAACTTCGTGCCGTGCAGCCCGTTGGGCGCGGACAGGTGCAGGCCCTCCGGCGTCTTGTCGACGGTGGCGCCGAACTCGCGCAGCGCCTGGAGGTGGAAGTCGATCGGGCGCGGACCGATGTGGCAGCCGCCCAGGTCGGGGATGAAGGCGTGGCCGAGCCGGTGCAGCAGCGGGCCGCAGAACAGGATCGGGATCCGGCTGGAACCGGCGTGCACGTTGATCTGGTCGGTGCTGGCGCTCTCGACGTTCGAGGGGTCGAAGACCAGCTCGCCCTCCTCGTCGCCGTCGCTGACCTTGACGCCGTGCAGGCCGAGCAGACCGCGGACCACCTCGACGTCACGGATACGCGGCACGTCGAACAGCCGGCTGGGTGTGTCGCCGAGCAGGGCGGCGACCATCGCCTTGGACACCAGGTTCTTCGCGCCGCGGACGCGGATCCGCCCTTCCAGCGGAGTGCCTCCGTGTACGACCAGGACGTCGTCGGTCAACGCAACCTCCAGCGCGTTGGGTGCTGCCGTGTCTAGTGATGGGTGCACGAAGTTCATCGCTACCCGGAACGCGGTCATGGGAAAACGGGCCGCGTGTGTCGTCGCCCCGGCAGCATAGCCCTCCGTGACGAAAATGGAATCGGTCACATCACCAGCGAGGGCACGAACCGGGGTGTCCGGTGCGTTTACGTGCCAGTGGGGTGACCGAGGGTGATCACGCTCCCGGAAGCGCGAGCATCTGGTCCAGCGCCGACCGGGCGTGTCGGGCGGTCTCCGGATCGACGGTGATCTGGTTCACCACGCGGCCGGCGACCAGCTCCTCCAGCGCCCACACCAGGTGCGGCAGGTCGATCCGGTTCATCGTCGAGCAGTAGCAGACCGCCCGGTCGAGGAACATGATCTGCTTGTCCGGGTGGGCCAGCGCGAGCCGGCGTACCAGGTTCAGCTCGGTGCCCACCGCCCACGCCGAGCCGGCCGGGGCCGCCTCGATCGTCCTGATGATGAACTCGGTCGAGCCGACCAGGTCGGCGGCGTTCACCACCTCGTGCCGGCACTCCGGGTGCACCAGCACGTTCACGCCCGGCACCCGCTCGCGTACGTCGTTGACGCTGTCGAGCGTGAACCGGCCGTGCACCGAGCAGTGGCCGCGCCACAGGATCATCTTCGCGTCCCGCAGCTGCTCGGCGGTCAGCCCGCCGCCCGGCTTGTGCGGGTCGTAGAGCACGCAGTCGTCGAGCGAGAAGCCCATCTCCAGCACCGCGGTGTTGCGGCCCAGGTGCTGGTCGGGCAGGAACAGCACCTTGCGGCCCTGCTCGAACGCCCAGTCCAGGGCCCGCTTGGCGTTCGACGACGTGCAGACCACACCGCCGTTGCGGCCGACGAAGCCCTTGATGTCGGCCGAGGAGTTCATGTACGTCACCGGGACGGTCTCCGCCGCGATGCCCAGGTCGGTGAGCGTGTCCCAGGCGGCCTCGACCTGCGACAGCACCGCCATGTCGGCCATCGAGCAGCCGGCCGCGAGGTCGGGCAGGATCACCTTCTGCGCGTCCGAGGTGAGGATGTCCGCGCTCTCGGCCATGAAGTGCACGCCGCAGAAGACGATGTACTCCGCGTCCGGGCGCGCCGCCGCCTCCCGGGCCAGCTTGAACGAGTCGCCCGTCACGTCGGCGAACTGGATCACCTCGTCGCGCTGGTAGTGGTGGCCCAGGACGAACACCTTCGTGCCGAGCGCGGCCTTCGCGGCGGCGGCGCGGGCCACCAGGTCGGGGTCGCTCGGCGCGGGGAGATCACCCGGACACTCCACGCCACGTTCGGTGGCGGGGTCGCTGCCGCGGCCGAGGAGCAGCAGCGCCGTGGCGGTGTTGGACGGCTCAACCCAGGTCGAAGTCACGCCCCCATGGTCCCACAGCGCGACCACCGCGCAGCCGTCCTCGATGTGGCCTGCCACACTGCTGCGCATGCGCGTGCTGCTCTGCCCGGACAAGTTCGCCGGCACGTTGTCCGCCCCCGAGGTGGCCGCCGCGGTGGCCGAGGGCTGGCGGGACGTCGCCCCCGGCGACGAACTGCTGGTCCGGCCGCTGGCCGATGGCGGACCGGGGTTCGTCGAGGTGCTCGCCGACGCGCTCGGCGGACGTCGGCTGCCGGTGCCCACGGTCGACCCGCTGGGCCGCCCGGCCACCGGTGAGATCCTGCTCACCGACGACGGCACGGCGTACCTGGAGAGCGCCCAGGCGTGCGGCCTGCACCTGCTCTCCGACGCCGAACGGGACCCGAAGGCCACCACCTCGTACGGGCTGGGGCTGCTGGTCACCGCCGCGGTCGAGGCGGGCGCGCGCACAGTGGTGGTGGGGCTGGGCGGCTCGGCCACCAACGACGGCGGCGCCGGGATGCTCGTACCGCTGGGTGTCACGCCGCTCGACGACGCCGGCCGGGCGCTGCCGTACGGCGGCGCGGCGCTCACCGCGGTGGCCGCGCTCGACGGCGAGCCGCGGCTGCGCGGCGCGACGCTCGTCGCCGCCACCGACGTGGACAACCCGCTGCTCGGGCTGCACGGCGCGAGCAGCGTCTTCGGCCCGCAGAAGGGCGCCGACCGGGCCGACGTGCTGCTGCTCGACGCCGCGCTGACCCGCTGGGCGGACGTGCTGACGCAGCGCCTGCCGGGCTGCCCGCCCGGTCTGGGCGCGCTGCCCGGCGGCGGCGCCGCGGGCGGCCTCGGCGCGGCCGTGCTGGCGCTGGGCGGCCGGTGCGAATCGGGCATCGGGCTGGTCACCCGCGCGGTGAAGCTGGACGCCGCGCTCGACGCCGCCGACCTGGTGATCACCGGCGAGGGCTCGTTCGACCACCAGTCGCTGCGCGGCAAGGTGGTCGCCGGCGTGGCCGGCGCCGCCCGGGACCGGGGCGTGCCCTGCGTGGTGCTGGCGGGACGGGTGAGCACCGGGCGGCGGGAGGCCGCGGCGGCCGGCGTGACCGACGCGTACAGCCTGGTCGACCACTTCGGCGGCGAGGAGCGCGGGGGAGTGGACGCGGCGATGACCCGCCCGGCCGAGGGGCTGCGCGCGCTCGGCGCGCGGCTGGCCGGGCAGTGGAGCCGCTGACCGGTTCCGCTGGTCACGCCGCCGGGTGGTGACGCCGACGGCGGCGTACGATCGAAACGGACCACACCGGGAATCACTGGCGGACGTGCGGCGTTGGCCAGGACGTCCGGACCTATACCGCGCAGGGAGACTTCCACGTGACCACGCCAGCGCAGACCGAGTCGACCGAGGCCAAGGCCCCCAGCACCGTCGTCCTCACCGACGTCGCGGCGCAGAAGGTCAAGGCCCTGATCGAGCAGGAGGGCCGCGACGACCTGCGGCTCCGGGTCGCCGTGCAGCCGGGTGGCTGCTCCGGCCTGCGGTACCAGCTGTTCTTCGACGAGCGCTCGCTCGACGGTGACATCGTCACCGACTTCGACGGTGTCGAGGTCGTCGTCGACCGGATGAGCGCCCCCTACCTGACCGGCGCCACCATCGACTTCGCCGACCGGATCGACGCCCAGGGCTTCACCATCGACAACCCCAACGCGGGCAACTCCTGCGCCTGCGGCGACTCCTTCAGCTGAGTCGACGCACCGACCGCAAGCGGCGGGCCGTCCCGGTGGGGCGGCCCGCCGCTTCGTCGTACCCCCTGGGGGTGACGTCCGGATGTGCGCTGATCGACCGGTTGGTGACCGACCGCCGTCCGTCCGGTCCGGGGGCCGGTAGGCTGACCGCGCCGTGCTCCCGACCCCGAGGGTTGACATGAAGATCGCCGTGACCGGCTCGATCGCGACCGACCACCTGATGAGCTTCCCCGGCCGCTTCGCCGACCAGCTCATCGCCGACCAGCTCGACAAGGTCTCGCTCTCCTTCCTCGTCGACGAGCTGGTCCTGCGGCGCGGCGGCACCGCCGCCAACATCGCGTTCGGCATGGCCCAGCTCGGGCTGCGCCCGGTGCTGCTCGGCGCGGTCGGCGCCGACTTCGCCGACTACCGCTCCTGGCTGGAGCGCCACGGCGTCGACTGCGACTCGGTGCACGTCAGCGAGGTGGCGCACACCGCCCGCTTCGTCTGCACCACCGACACCGACATGTGCCAGATCGCCTCCTTCTACGCCGGGGCGATGAGCGAGGCCCGCAACATCGAGCTGCACCCGGTCGCGCAGCGCCTCGGCGGCCTCGACCTGGTGCTGGTCAGCGCCAACGACCCGGCCGCGATGATCCGCCACTCCGGCGAGTGCCGGGACCGGGGCTACGCCTTCGTCGCCGACCCGTCCCAGCAGCTCGCCCGGATGGACGGCGCGGACGTGCTCGGCCTGGTCGAGGGCGCCGACTACCTGATGACCAACGAGTACGAGAAGTCGCTGCTGCAGAGCAAGGCCGGGCTGACCGACGAGCAGCTGCTCGACCGGGTCAAGGTGCGGGTCACCACGCTGGGCAAGCAGGGCGTGGAGATCGCCGGCCGGGAGGTCGGCACGATCCGGGTGCCGATCGCGCGGGAGATCCAGGCGGTCGACCCGACCGGCGTCGGCGACGGCTTCCGGGCCGGGTTCTTCGCCGCGCTCGACTGGGGCGTCGGCCTGGAGCGGGCGGCCCAGGTCGGCTGCCTGCTGGCCACGCTGGTGCTGGAGAACTTCGGCGGCCAGGAGTACGAGGTCCGCCGCGACCTGTTCGTGAAGCGACTCGCCGAGTCGTACGGTGACGCGGCCGCCGAGGACGTCCGGCCGCACCTGCTGTGACCGGCGCGGCCGTCCCGTCGGGCGGGGTGGACCCGGAGGCGGTCCGCCCCGGCTCCGGCGGCCCGGTTCTGGTCGCCTTCGCCGGGCTGCCCGGCGTGGGCAAGACCACCCTCGCCGCCCGGGTCGGCGTCGCGCTGCGCGCCCCGGTCCTGCCGGTCGACCCGGTCGAGCGGGCCCTGCACCGCTACGGCCTCACCGGCGACGTGCCGGGCATGGCCGCGTACGGCGCGGTCGCCGGGCTGGCCGAGGTGCAGCTCGGTCTGGGGCTCAGCGTGGTGGTCGACGCGGTGAACCCGGTCGCCAGCGCCCGGGGCCTCTGGCACGACGTGGCCGAACGGGCCGGCGTGCCGCTTCGGGTGATCGAGGTGCACTGCGGCGACGAGGAGGAGCACCGGCGCCGGGTCGAGGCCCGCCCGCCCGAGGACGGCACCTGGGAGCTGACGCTGCGCCGCCGGGCCGAGTACGAGCCGCTGATCGGCCCCCGCCTGGTGGTCGACACCGCCGTGGCGGCCGACCCGCTGCCCGGCATCCTCGCGTACCTGAGCTGAGCGTCGGGCGTTAAGAAGGGTCCCTTCCTCTACCCGAGGCGTTAACAAGGGGCCCTTCCTTACACCCGGACGTCGTAGGCGGGCCCGTCGTGCGCGGCGAGGAACTCGTGGCCGCGCATCCGGCACCACGCCGGGATGTCCACCGCCGCCGCCGGGTCGTCGGCCAGCACCCGCACCACCGCGCCGGCCGGCAGCCCGGGCACCAGCCGGGCGAGATTGATCACCGGCAGGGGGCAGCGCTGCCCCCGGCAGTCCAGCACCTGATCCGGCTCGCTCACAGGTCGGTCACCCCCGCCTGCGCCCGCAGGTCCGCCACGATTCCGGGCAGCTCGGCCAGGAACCGCTCCACGTCCGCCTCGGTGGTCTCCCGGTGCAGCGACACCCGCACGTTGCCGTGCGACAGCACCCCCATCGCCTCCAGCACGTGCGACGGGCGCACCGTTGACGACGTGCACGACGAGCCGGAGGACACCGCGAACCCGCGCCGGTCCAGCGCGTGCAGCAGCGCCTCGCCGTCCACGTACAGGCAGGAGAACGTCACCAGGTGCGGCACCCGGTCGACCGGGTCGCCGACCACCTCCACGTCCGGCACCTCGGCCGCCACCCGCGCCCGGATCCGGTCCACCAGCGGGCCCAGCCGCGCCGCCTCGGCCGCCGCGTCGGCCGCCGCCGCGCGCAGGCTCGCCGCCGCCGCGACCACCGCCGGCAGGTTCACCACCCCCGGGGTACGCCCCGACTCCCGCTCGTCGGCCGGGTACGGCGACTCCCACCGGGCGCCCTTGCGCACCACGAGCAGCCCGACGCCGGGCGGCCCGCCCCACTTGTGCGCGCTGGCGCTCAGCACCGACCAGCCCGCCGGCAGTGGCGCCCGGCCGGCGAGCGGCGCCGCGTCCACGTACAGCGGCACGCCCGCCTCGGCGCACAGCTCCGCCGCGGCGGGCACCGGCTGCACCGTGCCCACCTCGTGACTGGCAGCGATCAACGCCGCGAGGGCCACGCCGGGCGCGGCCACCGCCGACGCCCAGGCGTCCAGGTCCACCCGGCCCAGCCGGTTCACCGGTACGGACACCGCCGCGCCGCCGGCGGCCGTGTGCCGCTGCGCGGCGTGCAGCACCGCCGAGTGCTCGACCGCCGAGTGCACAAGCGTCGCCCCGGCCCGCCGGCGCCCGGCCAGGCCACCGAGTACGGCGGCGTGCGCTGCCGCCGTACCGCTGGGGGTGAAGGACAGCTCGTCGGCGCGGACGCCGAGCGTCTGCGCGGCGGCCTCGCGCGCGGCGTCGAGGAGCTGGCGGGCCCGGCGGGCCGCCGAGTAGAGCCGGGCCGGGTCGGCCCAGCCGTCGTCCAGGGCGGCCAGCATCGCCTGCCGCGCGACCGGATGCAGCGGGGCCGCGGTGGCGGCGTCCAGGTAGACCGGGGAGGCGCTCATGACGTTCCACGCTATCGCCCGGTTACGCCCAAGATCCCCCCGATGGGGGTGGACAGCGACCCCAAGACGGCCTGGCCGGTCATGGTCGAGTAATCTGCGACCGTCGGTGACGCCTTTGCCGTCGGTGTCAAGGAGAACAACCGCCGCGGCGCGCTAGGGAGGCAGGACCAGGTGGTCGCAAGGAGTTCGGAGGTACGGCGCTCGGCCGTACGGGACAGCGCTTCCCCGGGGGCCGGTGGACGCCGGCGGCGTGGTGCTGGTCGAATCGCCGGGCTCGGTCTCGGCGCGGCGGCGCTGCTGGTCTCGCTCACCGGCTGTGACGTCGGCAAGGCGTTCGGCGGGTTCGGCTGGCCGCAGGGCGGCATCACGCCCGAGTCGCAGCGCATGTACGACCTGTGGATCGCGTCCTGCATCGCGGCGCTGGCCGTCGGTGTGTTCGTCTGGGGCCTGATCTTCTGGTGCGTGGTCCGCTACCGCAAGCGCGGCAACGAGCTGCCGGTGCAGACCCGCTACAACCTGCCGATGGAGTTCCTCTACACCATCGCGCCGATCCTCGTGGTCTCCGTGCTCTTCTACTACACCGCGGTCGTGCAGACCGACGTGATCAAGGAGTCGAAGAACCCGGACGTCACCGTCGAGGTCGTGGCGTTCAAGTGGAACTGGCAGTTCAACTACCGCGACGGCCAGGGCCGCGACGCCAACACCGTCGCCTCGGTGCTGGGCACCAGCGAGGTCATCCCGGTGCTGGTGCTGCCCAGCGGCCGCTCGATCCGGTTCGAGGAGACCAGCCGCGACGTCATCCACTCGTTCTGGGTGCCGGAGCTGCTGTTCAAGCGCGACGTCATGCCGGGCAACGTGCGCAACACGTTCGAGGTCTCCCGCATCGACCAGGAGGGCGCGTTCGTCGGCCGCTGCGCCGAGCTGTGCGGCAGCTACCACGCCTTCATGAACTTCGAACTGCGGGTCGTCTCGCCGGAGAAGTACGACCAGTTCCTCGCGGCCAAGAAGGCCGGCAAGTCGACCCAGGAGGCGCTCGGCGCGATCGGTGAGCCCGAGTACGCCACCGAGACGAAGCCGTTCGACACCCGGCGCGACGTGAACAACTTCAACCCGTCCGACGCCCAGGCCGGCGCGGGAAGCTGAGAGGTCCGGCATGAAGACCGAGTGGAAGATCTTCCTCACCATCGCCACGTTCCTCCTCGGCGCGACCATCCTCTACGGCGCCTGGACGTACGCGGACAGCGACGGCCGCATCGAGTGGATCGGCACCGTGGCGCTGCTGCTCTCCTTCCTGCTCTGCGCCATGTGCGGCGGCTTCTTCTGGTTCGTCTCCCGCCGTATCGACCTGCGCCCCGAGGACCGGCCGGACGGCGAGATCGCCGACGGCGCCGGTGAGGTCGGCTTCTTCAGCCCGGGCAGCTACTGGCCGTTCGCGTTGGCGCTGGCCGCCGCGATCGCCGGCCTGGGCCTGGTGTTCTGGCAGTTCTGGCTGCTGGGGCTGGGCCTGGTGACGGTCGTCTTCGCCACCTGCGGGCTGCTCTTCGAGTACTACTCCGGCACCCGCCGCACCGCCGAGCACTGACCCAGAGCGCCACGGCAGGCCCGCACCCCCTCCGGGGGAGCGGGCCTGCCGCGTTCCGCGTTCCCCTCCGCCGTCCCCGTTGATCATGAAGTTGACGGCACCGGCGGTCCTTTTTGTCCCCGCCAACCTCATGATCACCGCCCGTGCGGCCGGCCCGGCGCTCTGGCGCTCTCCCGTTCCGCCTCCGGTGCGCACCACCGGCTCACGCCGGACTGCTCCATCAGCCGAGAGCGCCGTTCCAGTTGGCAGGACCACGAGAGATCTTGGAAGAAAACGGTCTCCATGACAGCTGTCATGTCCCGGGACATGTGTCAACGGGAAGTCCCGATAGATGTGTCAGGGGTTGTGGATCGTGGGGGTGGGGGTGAGG